>CAMWUN010000142.1 GCA_947177425.1 uncultured bacterium | reverse complement strand
GCAGGTGATGAGATTGAACATAGCCATATGTGATGACGAGAAAGCCATCCGGGAATACGGCCTTCCCATATCAATAAAAGAGGATAAGGAGGTGCATGGGATAGGGTTAAGGAATATCAGGAAGTGTGCAGTTAAATATGGCGGCGATATGGACTGTATTGTGAAAGGCAGCAGGTTCATATTGTCAGTCATGGTAAAGAGCTAATCAGCAGGAAGGAGAAAAATTATTATGAGTATTTTAGGAGTAAACGATTTTTTAGCGAGTGCATACCAGCATGCGGACAGGACACAAAAAGCAGGCACAAGAGGGGTAAGTTTTACAGAGCAGTTACAGAAAACGGGAGAGGCGGGTGCATCAAAGGCAGATGCCTATACGGAGTATCTGAAACAGAAGTATGGTGTGGGGGTATCTATCCAGAATGTAGGAAAAGACCAAAGCAGTATAGACCGTATTGGTGCGGGAACAGCAGGAACTGGAAATGTTGTGATTGCATCAAATATTTTGGAACAAATGGCCAATGACCCAGAGAAAGCAGCCTATTACGAAGAGAAAATACAGAATTATTTTAATTCAGTCCCGAGATATCAGGCAGAGCTTTCTGCAATGGGGCATGAGATTCATTCCTCTGGCATTGTCATCCATCCGGATGGAACTGTCACACATTATATCAGCGGCGACTTAAAACCGGAAGTAAGGGCAAAAATAGAGGCCAAAATGAAAGCAGAGGATGAAGAAAAGGCAAAGCGGAAAAAGCGGTATCAGGAACTTAGTCAGGAAGCGGTGGAGAAGCGAAAACTGGAAATAGAGATAGCTTACAAGCGGCGGAGCATGACAGAAATTATTGCTAATAAGACAGCAGAAACAGGCAGGGTTACATATGCGGGAATGCCAGAGACCATGAGTTCCGTGATTGCGGCTTATGCAATGAACGCTTCATCCATGCCGGGCATTTTAGAGTAAAAGAAGATAACTGCTCGGACTTATTACGAGGGAGCAGGGGCGGCTCCGAATGACCGAGGAGCCGCCATTGATTTGGACCATCCGTTAGAGCCGAACAAAGTGAGAAGCATTGAGGTACAGAGGCAGCAAGTGAAAGAAAGGCAGTTTTATGTAGCCTTTCTGGAGAAATTGGAGAAGTTATAGGACGCATATCACCAATAATCCACGGAGGGCGGACAGGGCAGGCATCCCCGGTTTCCGGCAGATTGGGGAATCGGGGAGCTGGGGTAGTTTTACAGATTAACTTTTTGGAGGCGTGGTTTGAAAAAGAAACTCATTATTGTTTTTGCAGTAATAGTGGTGATTCTGTTGCTGATTCCGGTTAAAAAGGTCTATGAGGATGGTGGGACACAGACCTATACAGCCCTGACTTATAAGGTGATTGTCTGGAAGCAGATAGATGGAAAAACGGGGACGGAATTTTACATTTTTCCTGACAATTTCCACCAGTTAGATTATTACGAGTGATTTTTGAAAGGGTGTTTTTGTATGGAGATAACAGGGATTAAGGCGGGGCATCTGGCAGAGAGCAAAAAGTCGGGGAAGGCATCGTCCAAGAAGGAATGGAAGCTGTCTGATTCCCTCCGGGAGAAGATTATAGAATACGCCAGGGAAGATGCAACACAGAATATCTATATGGGGAATAAGTTCCTGGCCCTGCGGAAAAGCGAGGTCGCCAAAGTCGCGCCAGACAGGGCTGCGCTGATGGGGAAACTCAGTCAAAACATGGCGGACATGAAGGAAATACGAGAGGCTGACGAGCGGTGGCTGCGCATCCTGTTAGGCGAGCCGTATGAAGCCAAGTTCCAGTCTGGGGGAGTCCATGTGTATGACGGGAACGGTGACGAGATACTGACGTATACCGCGGGCGTGGGCTGGCATGAGAAGGAATCGAAAGCGGAAACGGAAGTACATGGGGCTTTGAAGGCTGCCTACTATGATGCGTTCCGTGCGGCAAGGAAGGAGATAAACGCTGCTGTTGCTGGTATGGAAGTGCAAGGTGGATTTGACGCAAGGGCATAAATAAATACAACAGATATATAACGGCAAAGCAGACTTAATGGGGAGGCGTTTATTGGGAGATACCAATAGGCGCCTCTGCGCTTTCAGGGGAAGGAGGTGGTCATTATCCAGAAAATTAAATGCCCGAACCATAAGTGTGAGAGGCGGATTTTTGATATCGGCATAAAAACAGATTTTTAGTAACGCTTTCTGTTCCGTGTACCCCCCTCGGAGGCAAAGTTAAAAGGTATGGGGCAAAATTAAAAAGTATAAGGCAAAATTAAAAGGTTTGGGGCAAAGTTACATTGTATCAAAGACGGCTTTTAGATAGATATGTAAAATCGCATTTTGATACAAAGGACTCCAAGAAAATATGTGAAAAACACTTGAAATAAAGGGTTTCGGCAGATTCAATATTTTACTGAAAACCTTTTCTTTTTATACTCTGAAATAGTGGACAGTCACTGAAATGTAATTTGAACCCCTTCAGCCGATTTGAACCCTATTACAAGGCAAAATAAAATTGTAGAAAATAGTGTATAGTTAAGTTTTGTAAATGAATTTAACTTTACGCGCAATAGAATGATATCAAAAAGGGTTTCCGTATAATGTACCCCATAGGGTAGACAAATTTAAAAGTTCATTCCCTGAAATCGGA
>CAMWUN010000141.1 GCA_947177425.1 uncultured bacterium | reverse complement strand
GGGCTTGCTGACGCCTGTCAGCTCCGCAACGTCATCCAGCGTGAGCTGCCTTGTGTTCCGTATTTCTTTCAGCCGCTCTCCTATCTTCAATGAAACCTGCTCCATGATTCCTCCTTGCATTCGTTTTTACATACAAAATATATTATAACATATATACTTACAAAATAAAAGAGCCCTCGGACAGCCCTTTTCTTTCTTTTATCATTTTTGCGCTACTCTTTTATCGTTATACTCATATATAATTTAGCAAAACCTTATACAATTTGACAAAACTACCGACTTTTGCCAAATTGTATCCGGCTTTCGTCATATCCCCATTTTTCAACAGAATTTACAGACAAAATATTATATCTTTCAGCTAAAAACCACAATATCCTATTCCTTTTTACATACAATTCCGGAAACCCCTGACTTTTGCCGAAAGGTATACTTTTGCCAAATCGTTCAAAAATCCTATGGCATTATTTCTGAATAACCGCCTGTGCCGCTGTTAGATTTTGATGACTTTTTACCCCGGGATAAAAATATTTACCCCTTTTACCCCACCTGTGAGGAATTTACCCCACCCAATCTGCGGTTCGACAAATTGCGCTTTCACCGCTAAAATCCATATTATTCAGTGCGGCACAGTCGCATTAGAGTAGCCTTAAAAGCTGTACTAGCTCATGCGATTCGTCCGTATCTGATGTGGCCTGTCTGGTATCAAACTGCGAAAAGCGGTTGTTCCGATAGAAAGATAACAGCTTTTCCTCATTTTCTGCTTCCAAGAATGTTACCATGCCACCAAACATATACTGTGCTTCCTCAATTACCATCCAAGCCAGTTCTATCAGTTCTTCCCCTGTAATTTCCTTATCCCTGCCACCCGCATAGTTTTTTCCAAGCTGTGCGATCAAGTAAGCAGCCATAGTATAGGTGTCCGACCTTGTGTCCAGTTCACTGACACGCAACAGTTTTTTCTTTGTGGTATTGCTTACTGTTTTGCCCCTAACCGTCAAAGGCTTTAGAGCAAGGGTAAAATATCCAAGCAAACCACCATCTTTTACTGAAATAACCACATATGTAACAGACTGGTTCTTTTTTGTGAACTCTATGGCGCTCTTTTTCAAAAACCGTTCAACATCCAGATTTTTCGGGCATGAAAATCCGGAGAGCAGTCTATCAAGCGCAGGCTCTCCGGCTTCAGGATCATCTCCCAATGCAAGATACTCACGAATGTTGACTGCGTAAAATTTATCACTTATCAGCATTCATTTTCTCCTTTTCTTTCATCTCCCT
Organism: uncultured bacterium; assembly: GCA_947177425.1. Classification (GTDB taxonomy): domain Bacteria; phylum Bacillota; class Clostridia; order Lachnospirales; family Lachnospiraceae; genus Suilimivivens. The sequence goes on along the minus strand of CAMWUN010000141.1, from coordinate 1,523 downwards.
AAATCTCATCAATTCCCGCAACTCCTCTTCGCCTTTTATGAATTTTACAGCCACAGGAGTACGCACAGGACGGTTCTTGGCAGATTCTTCAATCGCATTGATGAACATCTCCACCTGTTCCTTGCCGGAAATGACAAAATTCTTTGTGATACTTGAAGTTGCCATAATAAACACCTCCTTTGTTAGTATGGTTCTTCCGTTTCAATTCATACTTTTCTATCTCTATTTTATTATTTTATATCGGTTAACGCAACAAATCTTTTATGAATTTTTTATAACTTATTTCCCCACTTGCAATCCTCCCAAACCAGAGTTAAGATACGACACCACGGAAGGAGGGATTGGATTGGAAAAAGATTCTGCATTGTACCAGCTCATGGACACCCGCATGAACGGCGTCATGAATGGAATTGTAAGCGGTGACGGGGAATATCAGGCGATTCTCCGAAAGTCTGATGAGTATTCCGGCAGGCTGGAAAGGATGGAACTGCCGAAGGAAGTCCGGCTGCTGATTGACCGCTACGTCAGTGAGCAGAACGCGCTGGGCTCCCGGTTTGGGATGCTCGCCTACCTGCTTGGGTTTTCCGACTGCAAGGCCATGTTTTTAGGAAAATGCCTGCCAACAGAAGTAAAAGAAATGATTACAGAGTAAGACCGCAAAGTGCCGGACAGGACGGAAAGGCTGCGCCACAGCCCTTCCGCCCTGTCTCTTTCGTCTAAATATAAATCCATGCCTCCAGCTCCGCATATTTGTTGGACTTTGACCACTGCGGGTGCTTTTTGAACCATGCCCGCTCGTCATCCGGCGTAACCGTCAGCTTCGTAAAATAAACAGGGGAACCGGCATCATCCAGTTCCCCGCGGGCTTCGGGGCTTAAGTTTAAGAGCCACTCAAAGCGGTCTTCGTAAACCCTTACCCCGAAAACATATTTATCGATATCTTCCTCCGAAAACTCCCCATCCTCCGGCACGGGCGGCTGCTCCATGAGCCTGCGCAGGTTTTCCAGCTTGCCGCTCACATCCGCCTCCGTGGCGGGCTTCACATCGCCGTACTGCATCATCTGCTGTTCCAGCTCCGCTATCTTTTTCTCCACCTCCTGCTGCTTGCGGCTGAATACCTCCCTCGGTATCTCGTTGTTCATCCGCATATCGAGCAGCGTCTCGTAGCGCCCCTGCTCCTTTTTCAACTGTTTCTCTATGATTTCCTTGTCCCGCAGGACTTCCGTCTGCCCCACCCCTGCCGCGCCGAGACCGAGGACCGCCGCCGCATTTTTCAGCGTCCCCTCCGGGTCATCGAAAACGGCGTGGAGGACTTTCTGCGCCATCGTGTGTATCTTCCAGTCCTGCACCAGCGGCGCCCGGCAGACGCCCTCAATGCTTAAGCCGTTTTTCAGCCTTGCAGATACGGTCCCCGTCCGGGTCTGGTCATAGCACTTGTAGGTGTAGGTGGTGAAGTCCCTTGACTTGGAGTATTGCGGCTCATCTGTCATTCAGAGCCATCTCTGCTCTCTTGATGTAAGTCC
>CAMWUN010000140.1 GCA_947177425.1 uncultured bacterium | reverse complement strand
CCAAATAGTGTATGGGAGAATTGATAAAAAGATAATGGGAAAATGATAAGGAGCTACAAAGGCTCCTTTTTTGGCCGTTTTATGCTTTTCATTCCCGGAAAATAGTCGTTTCATGCCATCTGGCAAAAAAATGAAATTTTCTGTGGTATAATCAATGAAGACATTTACTTTAGTGGGAACGGTATTCTGCCGGAGTAATGGGAAAAGTTGAATCCATCAATGGTTTGTGAGGCTTATCGGCGGCAAGGTGCGGAAAATATGAAATCCTATATGCAGCGTCAGTGGAGCCTTGTAGGAGGAAGGGCTTGCACGTTTAAGGAGATGGAATAAGATATTGTGGGGTAAAAAAGCAACTCATATAGTGCAAAATTTAACTTATCTTAAAAAAGTCTTAATTGTAAATTTATGTTATTCATTGGAAAAGATGTGTATAATGTGTAATTAAAAAATGTATATACAGGGAGGAAAATATGTCAATTACTGATATTTTAATTCGTTCAATTGCCGGGTATGTTTTTGTGGTTCCGGGAGTCTTGTTGTATTTTGGGTATTTAATGAAAACAAAAAAGCAAACGTTGATTCATTTCGTGGCATCAATTGTGTTTTGTTATTATCTCGTTGGAATATTTACAATGGTGGGCATTCACGCTTTTAAGACCTTTTCACCGAGAATAGTTTTAGTTCCTTTTGTGGACATGATAAGTGGTCCTGTGGATACCGTCTTAAATGTTATTTTGTTTATTCCGCTTGGATTCTTTCTTCCGTTATTGTACAAGAAGTATGACAGAGTAAACAGGGTTGCTTTAACGGGTTTTCTTTTCTCGATTTCCATTGAAATAGTCCAAATGTTTGGTATGGGGGCAACAGACATAAATGATTTAATAACAAATACAGTTGGCACTTGTTTGGGGTATTACATTTATAAAGTGCTGTTCAAATTAGTTCGAAAAGAGTTGTTTGTAAAATTTCGGGCCAAGAAAGTGAATGATTATATTGAAGTGTTGTTTTTCGCATTATATTCACTTGCAGTTATGGTTACAATACAGCCCTTCATAATTCACAAGCTGTTCCGTTTGGGATAAATTTGCTTCATAATGTTTAGCGAAGGTGCTTCTTTTCTGATTTCATGAGAAAGCCTGTCCCGCAAAGCAATGTATTTGTTTTCAGAGATATATCATAAATAGAAGAATATAAAGACAACCGCCGCAGATGGCTCACCACCATATGCGGCGGTCTGTTATTTCTCATAGGGATTCTGGTAATCCGGGCAGAGGTATGTCTCGCTCCAGGCCATCATCGTCTGCAGGACAGGGATGAAGCTCTTCCCAAACTCGGTAAGCGAGTATTCCACCTTCGGCGGGATTTCCTTGTAAATCTCCCGGTGGAGGAACCCATCGCTTTCCAGTTCCCGGAGCTGCTTTGTCAGCGTGGACTGTGTGATTCCGTCAAGGCGGCGCATCAGTTCCCCGAACCGCTGGACTTTGTAAAAGGACACATACCATAAGATCAGTATCTTCCATTTGCCGCCGATCACCGACTGGAGCCTGCCCATAGGGACGCAGCGGGCGATTACATCTTTATCATTGAATTTATTTTCAGCCATTTCATTCCACCTCTTTCCCCACAAGTATATTCCGGCAGCGGGGAAAAATCAAGATACGGTTATTTTTGATAGATAGTATGAAAAAAGGTACTACTACCAAAAAAAGACAGTACTTGATTCTATGGAACTTTAGAGGTAACTTAGTGCAAAAGAGGAAAGACACGAGGAGGAATGGATGATGCACTACACAGGAACCATATGGAGGCCGCCGTATGAGGCGTCTTCCCTGCTTTTGGAAGTTACCGCAGGCTGTACGCACCACAGATGTAAATTCTGTACGCTTTACGCTGACCTGCCGTTCCAGTTCAGGATGTCCCCGCTGGAAGATATAGAGGCAGACTTGAAGGAGGCGCAGAAGATGTACCGCTGCTTTCGGGGGAGGAAGGTGACACGGACTTTCCTGACAGGGGCGAACCCGTTTGTGCTGAAATATGACAGGCTGATGGAGATCGCGGGACTGGTACACAGATATTTTCCGGGAATGGAGACCATCGGCGGCTTTGCAAGGGTGACGGATGTTACCCTGAAATCGGATGAGGAGCTTGCCGCCCTGCACGGGGCCGGTTATGACGGGCTGACAATCGGTATTGAAACAGCGGATGACGGGGCTCTGCGGTTCATGGATAAAGGATACCTTGCGGCTGACATTCTTAAGCAGTGCGGGCGGCTGGATAAGGCGGGCATCCATTACAGCTTTTTCTATCTGACGGGCATATCCGGCGCGGGGCATGGGGAGGACGGGGCGAGGGCCACCGCCGCTGTGTGCAACCAGCTCCACCCTCAGATGGTAGGTGCAAATATGCTGACGATCTACCCGGATTCCAGGCTGTATGAGGAAATCCAGAAAGGGAGCTGGAAAGAGGAGAGCGAAACGGAGAAATACAGGGAAGTCCGTGTGCTGGTGGAGGAACTGGAAATCCCTACGGCTTTTGCGGCGCTTGGGGCATCCAATGCGTTCCAGATGCAGGGGGCGCTTCCAAAGGACAAGAGGAAGCTGCTGGCATTCCTTGATGATGTGATAAAGAATGTGGGCGAGGACGAACTGCGGCGTTACTGTGAGAGCGTCCACCATCTGTAGGGGAGGTGCTTTAAAGTGCATTTTACAGGAAGGACATGGAGGCCGCCTTATGAGGCGCATTCCGTCATCATACAGGCGACCTCCGGCTGCACATATAAAAAATGCCGTTTCTGCAGCCTTTATAAAGGCGAGTGTTTCCGTATGTC
>CAMWUN010000139.1 GCA_947177425.1 uncultured bacterium | reverse complement strand
ATCACTTTCTTACGACCAGCGCAGTAAATGCGCAGGTCTGTGTGAACAGTAACTTCAGTTTAGCACATTTATAGGACATTACAATATAAACATTGACGCACTATTAGGGATTGTACTATAATAAATACAATCCATGAGCAGCATATGCGGCATGGATATGTTATTGACGGGAGAGAAGTGAGCGGATGGACAGCATTACGAGAAAGGCGTATGCCAAGATTAATCTGGGGCTGGATGTAATAAGAAAGCGTCCGGATGGATATCATGAAGTAAAGATGATTATGCAGACAGTAGATATCTGGGACTTACTGACATTTAGGAAAATCAGCAATCCGGGTATTTTTTTATCGGCAGACAGGCAGGAGATTCCGGCGGGAGCGGATAATCTGGTTTATAAAGCGGCGGATTTGATTTTGCAGGAATATGATGTCAGCGGCGGTGTGGAGATTGTTCTGGAAAAGCATATCCCTGTGGCGGCAGGAATGGCAGGGGGAAGTACAGATGCGGCAGCAGTATTCCATGGGCTGAACCAGCTATTTGATTTGGGAATGTCGCTCGGGGAAATGCAGAGACTGGGCGTGAAGATAGGGGCGGATGTGCCCTACTGCATTATGGGGGGAACCGCCCTTTCAGAAGGAATCGGCGAGGTGCTGACGCCTCTTGAGCCGCCTCCGGCATGTACGCTTCTGGTTGCCAAACCGGATATCAGTGTTTCCACAAAGTTTGTCTATGAAAATCTTCACGCAGACAAACTTACAAGGCATCCTGATATTGACGGTATGATAGAGGCAGTCAGGGAAGGGAATCTTGCAGGGATCACAGAGCGGATGGAAAATGTTCTGGAGACGGTGACAATTAAGGAGTATCCTGTCATCCAGAAAATTAAGAAGGCCATGACCGGCAAAGGGGCGGAAAATGCTCTGATGAGTGGGAGCGGGCCTACTGTGTTTGGTATATTTAAGGAGGAAAACACTGCCAGGGAGGCTGAGAAGGAAATAAAGAAGCAGGGACTTGCCAGTCAGGTCTTTGTGACAGCTTTTTACCCATAAAGTTTTACTAAATATAGAAGGGACTGTATGGAAATTGATTTCTGCACAGCTTTAAGAGAGGAGGGAGTAGGGGATGGATGAGCAATTGCAGATAGACATGGATGAGTTTTTACCCCTTCGTGATGTGGTATTTAATACTCTGCGCAAAGCGATTCTGACCGGGCAGCTTAAACCCGGCGAACGGCTTATGGAAGTGCACCTGGCGGACAGGCTGGGAGTCAGCAGAACGCCCATCCGGGAAGCTATCAGGAAACTGGAACTGGAGGGCCTTGTGATTATGATTCCAAGGCGGGGAGCAGAGGTAGCCAGAATCACCGAAAAAAGTTTAAGGGACGTGCTTGAGGTGAGAAGGGCGCTGGATATACTCAGCGTAGAACTTGCCTGCGAACGGATTACCAAAGAGGACACTCAGCGGCTTTTCGAAGCATGCCGCGCCTTTGAACAGGCGGACAAAGGGAAAGATGCATCGGTAATTGCCAAAGCGGATGTGGCGTTTCATGATGTTATTGTGGAAGCCGCAGGCAACCAGAGACTTAGGCAGCTTGTGAATAATCTCTCGGAACAGATGTACCGTTACCGTTTTGTATATATCAGGGAGGAGAGCCGTCATGATAATCTGGTGAAAGAGCACAGGGAAATTTACAGCAGCATTGCCGGAAAGGACAAAGAAAGGGCCTGCGCGGCGGTGAAACTGCACATTGACAATCAGGAGAAATCCATTATCAGACAGATTCGTATGGAAAATGAAAGCAGAATGAATAACCGCCGGTAAATCGGCAAAACTCTTACCATGAACTTGAAATTATGAATATATTACAGGTAAAAGGGTAAGAGCCGGTATGAGAAAATTATTTGAAACTGCTGTTATTTTATTGGGAACTATAGGCTGGTGGGGATTTGTGTATCCTGAACTCTGCCTGACAGAGGATGTTTACGAGCAGGCATATGAGGATGATGAGACAGAAGCAAATATAGAAAATAAAGCGCTGGAATCAGAGAATGGAGTGTCTGGAAAATCAGAAAGCAGAATACCGGAGGGAGGCGGGGAAGAGGCGTATCCCTCCGGTGTACGGGAATATGCCTGGACAGATGTATACCAGTCAGGATGGCAGGTGGGGAAAATCCGTATAAAAAGCCGTTTGGCGGAATATGTATATCAGGTAAAAGAAAAGTAAACAGCAGAAAAGGAAATGTGTTATGATAAATAAATATGCACCCATAGGGGTTTTTGATTCCGGGGTAGGCGGTCTGACGGTGGCAAGGGAAATCATGCGCCAGATTCCCAATGAAAAGATTATTTATTTCGGGGATACGGCAAGGGTGCCCTACGGCAGTAAGTCAAAAGAAACAGTCACCAGATATTCCCGGCAGATAGTGCGTTTCCTGCAGACCCAGGAGGTAAAAGCCATTGTGGCAGCCTGCAATACTGCCAGCGCCTATGCTCTGGACGAAATAGAAAAGGAGACGGACATTCCCATGATAGGGGTAGTGAAGCCGGGGGCAAAGGTGGCGGCGGAGACAACCTCCAACGGGAAAATCGGCGTGATAGGTACGGAAGGCACTATCGGAAGCAGCATCTATTCCCGATACATAAAAGAAATCAACAGGGATGCCTGGGTAATAGGAAAAGCCTGTCCGCTGTTCGTGCCTCTTGTGGAGGAAGGGCTTCTGAAGGATCCGGTCACGGACGAAATTGCAAAACGTTATCTGACAGAACTGATTGACATAGGGATTGATACGCTTATTTTAGGATGTACTCATTATCCCCTGATACGTTCCACCGTAGGGAAAATCATGGGAGAGAGCGTGACACTGGTAAATCCGGCTTATGAGACGGCGCGGGAACTGAAAGAACTTCTTGCGGCGGAGGATATGCTTAATGATAAGGAGGCGGAACTGGGGGACAACAGGTACCGGTTTTATGTCAGCGACGCCGCGGAGAAATTCAAACATTTTGCAAACTCCATTATTAAGTATGGCATTTTATCGGCAAAAATAATAAATATAGAGGAGTATTAAGGGAAAATCATGACAAAAGAAATCATTCTGTCACTTAAGGGACTTCAGATGGGGATTGACGAAGATGCCCAGGGAACAGAGCTTATAGCGCTGGCGGATTATTATAAGAAAAATAACAACCATTATGTTATTTATGAGGAAATAACCGAAGGGTTCAGCGAGACCACAAGAAGCAGGATTAAGTTTAACGAATCCTGTATGGAAGTGTCCAAGAAAGGACTTATCAATGTACATATGATTTTTGATAAAAACAAAAAGAATATGACCAGCTATGTGACGCCTTACGGAAATATATTTATTGGCATAGATACGGAATCCATATTGGTGAAGGAGGAAGAAAACAGAATCAAAGTCGAAGTTTACTATGCATTGGAAGCTAACTACCAGCATTTAGCCAACTGTAGGATAGAGATGGAACTTGGGCCCCGGGAGAATGGGATCAAACTGGCGTAAAAAGAGGATGTCCTTATGAGACATCCTTTTTTGAGTATGACGGGCATGCCGTCAGTCTGTGGTGGAAGTCCACAAGGGGCGTAGTTGC
>CAMWUN010000138.1 GCA_947177425.1 uncultured bacterium | reverse complement strand
ATCACTTTCTTACGACCAGCGCAGTAAATGCGCAGGTCTGTGTGAACAGTAACCTGGCATCGTTTGTCAGGGTGTGTTTGACGGATTATTTCTATACAAAAAATAATGATTGTGATATAATTCTAAAGAAATTTATCTGAAATGAGGTATATATGAAAAGATATGAGTTGATAGCGCCCTGTCATTTTGGGCTGGAGTCTGTTTTGAAGCGTGAAATTACGGATTTGGGATATGATGTTGTGAAGGTTGAGGACGGCAGGGTGACATTTATCGGGGACGCGGAGGCGGTATGCCGGGCCAATATTTTCCTGCGGACTGCGGAGAGGATTCTGATTAAAGCGGGGAGTTTCCGGGCGGAAACTTATGAAGAGCTGTTTCAGGGAACCAAAGGGATTGCCTGGGAGGAGATGATTCCTTCCGACGGGAAATTCTGGGTCACGAAAGCGGCCAGTATAAAAAGTAAACTTTTCAGCCCGTCAGACATACAGTCGGTGATGAAAAAGGCGATGGTAGAAAGGATGAAGGAAGAATATCATACCCAGTGGTTTCCTGAAAGCGGGGCCGCATTTCCCATCCGGGTATTTTTGATGAAGGATGAGGTGACGGCGGCGTTAGATACTACAGGGGAATCCCTGCATAAAAGAGGATACCGGAAATTAAGCGCCAAAGCGCCGATTGCGGAAAATCTTGCGGCGGCCCTGATTATGCTTACCCCATGGAAAGGGGACCGGATTCTGGTGGATCCTTTTTGCGGAAGCGGGACTTTTCCTATAGAGGCGGCCATGATGGCGGCAAATATTGCGCCGGGAATGAAACGTAAGTTTACGGCACAGGAGTGGAAACATCTGATACCGGAGCGGGAATGGCAGGATGTCGTGGATGAGGCCATGGAGCAGGTCAGTATGGACGCATATACGGATATCCAGGGGTATGACATGGATGAAGATATGGTGTACATAGCAAGGGAAAATGCACGTCTGGCAGGGGTGGATAAGATGATACATTTTCAGAGACGCAATGTGGGGGATTTGAGCCACAGCAAAAAGTATGGTTTTGTTATCACCAATCCGCCTTATGGCGAGAGGATGGAAGAGAAAAAGAACCTGCCAGAAATATACGGAATGCTGGGCAGGCAGTTTAAAGAACTGGATTCCTGGTCTCTCTATGTAATCAGCGCCTATGAGCAGGCACAGGAGGCGCTGGGGATGAAGGCAGCCAAAAACAGGAAAATATACAATGGGATGATGAAAACATATTTTTATCAGTTCCCTGGACCTAAACCGCCGAAAAGGAAACAGCAGGAGGACAAATGCAATCAGATTTGATGAAAAAGGCGGCACTCTTCAGTATTTTATTTTTTGTGGCCGCTATGGGAATCATGGCAGGGCTATCCATGAAAAAGAGGGCAGAACAGCAAAAGGCAGAGCGGCAGAAGGAGTTGGAAGCAGCCGCGGAAGATATGGCGCAAAGCCTTACTTTTGTGGTGGGGGAGGCAGATACCAGTTATCTCCGTATTCCGGTACCGGAAGGGTGCGGGGCTGAGGATATCGGGATAGAAAACCATTATATGGACAGGGAACTTTATGTCCTGATCCGGGGAGCAGAGGAGAACTTTTACAGGGAAAATGCCATCTCCGGCAACCGTGAAATGATTGCCCAGGGAAACTATGAGCAGGATGAAGAGGGCGTAAAATTAAAATTCCAATTGACGGGAATGTTTGAATACCGTACTATTTTGGAGAACAATGATTTATATATCAGTTTTTTTAGTCCAAGGGAAGCATATGACAGGATCGTGGTGATTGACCCGGCCTGCGGCGGCCTGAACGCCGGACATGAGCAGGGCAGCATTAAGGAAAAAGATATCAGTCTCCAGATTGCCTTGAAATTAAAAGAAAAGCTGGATGAAACGGACATTAAGGTGTATTATACCAGAATGGATGACAGAAATCCGGGAGAAGAAGTAAGGGCGGGGCTTGCCAATGATGCAAAAGCGGATATGTATATACGGATACAGGCGGATGCCAGTGAAGACAGTTCTGTATACGGGATTACCGCTGTTTATAATGGGGATTTCTTTATCCCCGGTTTTGGGAGCCTTGAACTGGCGGACTGTCTGGAAAAAGAAGTAGTGACCAGTGTCAGCGGGAAAGCCCTGGGCCTGAGCGAGGCAAAGGCCGGGGAATATGCGGTCAGGCATGTGATGGTCCCGGCGGCGGCTGTTAAAGTGGGCTGTATCACCAACCAGCAGGAAGCGGCTCTTTTGGTGAGAGAGGAATATCAGGATAAAATTGCGGAAGGCATTTATAATGCCATCATAAAAGTTTTGGAGGAGATGGAATAACAGAAAGGGTGAGTTATATGCAGAAGATTATTTTTGCCACGGGAAATGCCGGAAAGATGAGAGAAATCAGGATGATTCTGTCGGATTTAAGGATTCAGGGCAGTCCGGCAGAAATTCTTTCCATGAAAGAAGCGGGTATAATTGAAGATATCGAAGAAAATGGCAGGAGTTTTGTGGAAAATGCGGTAATCAAAGCGAAAGCGGCCGCAAATGCGCCAGGCGGACAGGGGGCTGTTGTGTTAGCAGATGATTCGGGGCTTGAAATTGATTATCTTAATAAAGAGCCTGGGATCTATTCAGCCCGGTATCTGGGGGAGGACACTTCTTACCACGAAAAAAACGGGAATCTCCTCAAACGGCTGGAAGGCGTGCCGCTTAAGGAGCGGACGGCAAGATTTGTCTGCGCCATTGCCTGTGTACTGCCGGATGGTCAGGTTCTGACAGAACAGGCAACGGTGGAAGGATGGATTGGGTATGAGGAAAAAGGGGCAAACGGCTTTGGCTATGACCCGATTTTTATAGTGCCTGCCTATGAAAGAAGCACTGCAGAACTGACAGAGGAGGAAAAAAACGAAATCAGCCACAGGGGAAAAGCCCTGCGGGCCATGAAGGAACAGATTGAACGGTACTATGAAAAGTGATGAGGAAAAAACGGAGAAAATTTATGAAAGTTTTGATTGTCAGTGATACCCATCGCAAAAATGACAATTATATAAAAGTGCTTGAGAGGGTGGCGCCTGTAGACCTGTTGATCCATTGCGGCGATATTGAGGGCAGTGAGTACCTGATAGCGGAAAGTGCCGGATGTCCGGTACATATGGTGATAGGAAACAACGACTTTTTCTCGGATCTTCCAAGGGAAAAGGAGTTTGAAATAGGAAAATATAAGGTCTGGCTTACTCACGGGCACAATTATTATGTGTCTATGAGTAATGAAAACATCAAACATGAGGCCCGGATGCGCGGAGTGGATATTGTCATGTACGGCCACACCCACAAACCTGTGGTGGATATAGAAAGCGGCTTAACAGCCGTCAACCCCGGCAGCCTGACCTATCCCAGACAGGAGGGAAGAAGGCCCTCATTTATCATTATGGATTTAGACAAAGACGACAATGCACATTTTACAATCAATTATTTGTAAAAATTGTAAAATTCCTGTTGACAGAATGAAAACTGTATTTTATAATATATCTTGCGTTGCGTGAGTGTCAGCAGGTAAACCGGCGGGGTGTGGCTCAGCTTGGCTAGAGCGCCTGGTTTGGGACCAGGAGGTCGCAG
>CAMWUN010000137.1 GCA_947177425.1 uncultured bacterium | reverse complement strand
TCATGTTCTCACGGAATGCGCAGTAAATGCGCATTCCTGACCCGTGAAAAGTAACGTTTTTTACGTTAATGAGTGGGAACTGACAGATGATTTAAGTTGATAAATTTAATTATTCAGCCTATACTGAAAAGAAAAGGAATATCAGAATAGATTTTCAGACAAGCATTAACAGGAAGGGAATTTTATAATATGAAACAGCCTGACACAGGAATCAGCCGTTCCACGAAAACAAAGGAAAGGGTCTTACTATTCAACTTTAAGGAAGGCCCTCAGCTTAAGGCAGTGCAGACAGCATTATTTTTGATGCAGATGGAGGGACGGTGTGTGGGAAAAGAAGAGTACATGCTGCCCATGAAGTTACTGCTGGATGAGAAGATTGTTTCTGCCATCCCGCAGGGAGGCCCCCGGCAGGAACTTGCCGGGCAGATGATGGTATTTGCCGGACTGGCCCAGGAGAGGCTTACCGGGCTTCTTTCCCTTTTGCGCGCCAATCCCGAATGTGGCGTAATACCGTACAAAGCCATACTGACAGATACAAATAAGGAGTGGAACGCTTATACACTGCTGGAGGAACTTAAAAAAGAGCATATGGCCATGCATCTTCAGGAAAACAAATAAATTGGGATTTTGTGCCAGCGGGGCTGGAAAGGAAGCTGGCATACCGTAAGTAAAGGAAACGGACAAAAGAAAATACAGGAAAGAGGTAAGCTATGAGAAGAAGAGACAGAGAAATTACGGAATTTGAGGAAATTATAGAAGTAATGGAAAGGTGCGAGGTGTGCCGTCTGGCTTTAAACGATAAGGAATATCCCTATATCCTGCCTCTCAATTTCGGCATGCAGGTGGAAGAAGGGAAAATCGTCCTGTATTTCCATGGAGCGAAGGAAGGAAAGAAATACGACCTGATAAAGAAAAACGATAAAGCCAGCTTTGAGATGGACTGTTCTACCCGGTTGGTGACAATTCTGGAGGATGGAAACTGCACCATGAATTATGAGAGCGTAATTGGGCGGGGGAGAGTGGAGATTCTTCCCGAAAATGAAAAAGAGCGGGCGCTGGATATTTTGATGCGTCATTACCGGGAAGAAAATTTTCCGTACAATAAGGCAGTGATTCCCCAAACCACTGTCTTTAAATTAACCGTGGAAAAATGCAGCGGCAAAAGACGCATGAAAAAATGACAGGTGTATTTACAGCCTGCCATTAAGAAATAGTATCTGTCTGCAAAGGGCGGCATATCAGGATTCTGCCCTTTAAGGTTTATTCTACCACAATTGTGTCCGGTTTACCTTTTTTAGCCTGACTGATGACTGCTTCGGACAATTTCCGGAAGTTGTTTCCGGAAGAGGTAGCTCCGGTTACGGTGTCAATGGAGCCGGAAGTCTGGGCGTCTATCAGTTTGCTTACATAGCTTCGGGTATATTCGTTGGGGTAGGTTCCCTGGGAAGCATTCATTTTTTCCATATAGGCGTTGTCCCAGGCCTTTATGTAGCCGCTGGAATCCTTTGCATTGAATTCAGCGTAGACAATGGTATCGTCTTTTACCATGATGCACAGGTATTCTTTCCAGCCATTGGAAAAATCTGACATTTCCGCAGTATAAAAACCATCTTTCATTTTATTGGAGGAGCTGCATCCGCCAAGAAAAACGCTTAGAAGGAGCAGGATAAGGCAAATATATTTTTTCATGTGTACACTCTCCTAACTTATTTTGACTTTTACCTGGGCAACATAATTTTTCAGGCTTTCAGACTGTGCCAGAGAATCGGAAGCCATCTTGCTGGCCTCGTCAGCCAGCTTTCTGTTATTATCGGCAATTTCCCCCAAAGACAATAGCTGGTCGTTAACATGGGCCACAACAGCGTTCTGCTCATTGACATTTTCCGACAACTTGGCGGAAATTTCACGGTACTGCTCTGTTACCTGCTGAATCTGTCGGAAAGCTTCCGCTGTCTGCCTGGCGGTTGAAAGACCTTCCTGAATCATGTCAGCGGAGTTCTGGATGATAGCTGCAGTCTGCTGCAGGGCTTGTGCAGTCTGGGTGGATAAATGTCCGATTTCTGAGGCTACGATGGCAAATCCCCTTCCTGCGTCCCCGGCTCTTGCCGCTTCAATGGAAGCGTTCAAGGACACCAGGTTGGTCTGGCTGGAAATATCTTCTATCAACAGACTGATTTTAGAAATTTCTTCCACAGAAGAATTAATATGTGACATGGCATTCAGCATTATATCCATATATTCGCCGCCCAGGGCAGTTTTTTCGTGGGCGTTTTGAGAGCATTGTTCAATCATCATGGCGTTTTCCCTGTTTTGTTCAATGGAAGCGGTGATAGCAGCCATGCTCTCTTTCAACTGTTTTAAAACAACGGCCTGATTTGTGGAGCCGTCAAGGAGTTGACCAGCATAGTCAGACACTTCGCTGGAATTTTGGTTTACTTCCAGGGAGGACTGGTTCATACGTATCATGGTCTGGTTAAGGGACTGTGTAATATGGCACAGGGAATCTCTTATAGAGGAAAAATCCCCGTGGAAATTATCCGGGATATCAATGGTGTAATCGCCGGAAGCAAGGGAACCAAGGCTGGTCTGTATGCTTTGTATGTAGTGGTTTAAGCTTTTAATGGTCTTGGACAGTGCGTCCGTGAGAATACTGGTTTCATCATTATTGTCAGAGAGTATGACCTCATCCGTAAGGTTGCCGTCGGCAAGGGCCTGGAGCCGTCTGGTAGCCAGGGAAAGGGATGAGGATATCCTTTTGGCAACAGGTATGATGATGCCAGCCGCTATGACAAGCAGCAGCACGGACAACAATATGGTCAGCAGCAGAGAAATAAGCACAGAGTCCATAAATTCATGCTGGGGGGCATATACCATAAGCGCCCAGTTGGTTCCGGGGATGGGGGCATACCCCATGTAATGATTCACATGCCGGAAAGAAGCAATCCCGGAATCTGTCTGGAAAGACAGGACTTTGTCAAATAGTTCCCGGTTTTTGGAAGAGGGATAGGCGTCGTAAATATTCTTTTTATCTATAATATTCTGGATATCCCGGTCGCCGATGATAATCCCTTCCTTATTTACAATGCAGGCGCTGCCAGAGTCCCCCAGAATCAACATACTTAAGACATCGTTTAGAAGGTCATATTTGTAGCTTCCTATAAGATATCCGGTTGTCTCATCGCTGTTTTTCAGAGGGGAACCCACGCAGAGCTGTAAAACATCATTTTCGTAATGGGGCTCACCAATTACGATATTATTGGTCTGGGTCAGATAGGAATAGTAATCCGTGGAGGAGATGGAGGCGGGAGCCGCAGCATCCCCGTATATCTTTTGACCGGATAAGTCATATGCGGCAAGCCAGACAAACTCTATCTGAAGTTTGGCGTCATCCAGAAGGGCCTGTTTATCCTCTTCGGAACTGCCGGAATCTGAAAGAGTCTGCGCACTGGAAAGATTGTATATTCGTTCCGTCAGCAGATGCAGATTGGAACTGATATTCTGCGACGCTATCCGCGCAGTAACCTGCAGGTTTTCCAATTCCAGGGAATTGGTGGAGCGGATACTGCCTGCGGCCATGATTATGGTAATCAGTACAGCCAGCAAAATGGACACTGACATGACATAAAAAATGATTTTTTGTTTTAAATTGTGAAACTTTTTCATGATTATAATACTCCTTATTTTATTACAATAAGCTGGCCCGCGAAGCGCGACAGCGTTTGTTAATAAGCTGGCCCGCGAAGC
>CAMWUN010000136.1 GCA_947177425.1 uncultured bacterium | reverse complement strand
GGAGATTACCAACGGAGAAGGAGGGATTTGAACCCTCGCGCCGCTATTAACGACCTACTCCCTTTCCAGGGGAGCCCCTTCAGCCTCTTGGGTACTTCTCCAAATCAAGCTGATTCTAAATTCATATTCCTGGACATATTATGTCCGGCGGAGAAAGTATCTCCAGCGGAGAGGATGGGATTCGAACCCATGCGCCCTTTCGGACAAACGGTTTTCAAGACCGCCTCGTTATGACCACTTCGATACCTCTCCATGTCGTGCGCTTTTCTCTCGTTCAGCGCAAAAATTATTCTAGCAAATCAATCTCGTAGTGTCAACACTTTTTTTCAATTTTTTTCATTTTTTTTTGCAGTCTCCATTTTTTTTCTGATTAGAAGCATTTTTTTATCGATTTTATATATAGTTCTGGCACATTCTTTTAAATCTTTTTCAAACGCATCTTTTTCGTATTCGCCCTTTTTATATACAAAATGGTGTTCTACTACCGCCCAGAAGTTCATTGCCTGCGTTCTGATCTGAATTTCTATCTTTCTTCTCTCCCCTTCTGCAGAAGGAATCTCTACAATCATATGAAGGCTTTGATATCCGCTGGCTTTAGGTTTTTTAACGTAATCCTTTGTTTTTATGACTTTCAGTTCTTTATCCGCCTTAATAATTTCCGCCAGTTTATAGATGTCGTCCAGGAAACTGCAAATGACCCGCATCCCGGCAATGTCGCCCAGGTATTCCCGGGCCGTCCTCCGGTTTACCGGATATTTCTTCTTTACAATCTTATTCAGGCAGCTTTCCGGCGTTTTTATCCGGTAAGTAATCTGACTGATAAATGTTCTTCCCAGCTTTTCAGAATAGTCTATATTGATTTTTTCAAGTTTCTGTTCCATTTTACGGCAGACATCCCTGTATGGGTTTAGAAAAGATTCCTCCCCCATCTGGTTTAAAAATTCCTGATATTCTTCTTTCATCAGCCCCATAATTATGATATCCCCTTCCGGCTTATTCCAAATGATTTTAAGCCCCGAATACCATTATTATGTGAAAATGGATAAAAATATACCTCTTTTTATGGAAATCTGTTATGCCGTTTACTATATATTATCAGCAGCACGATTTCGCCTTTTTCAAGAAACTTTCCGCAATCTGAATATCTTCCGGCGTCGTTATTTTTATATTTTCATACGACCCTTTGGTAAGTCTGACCAAATGTCCGGTCAAAGACTCCACCACCATGGCGTCATCGGTAATTGCTGTGCCTGCTGCCAGTAATTCCTGTTCCCTCTCCAGCAGTTCGTCGTAGGCGTTTTTTATCAGGGAATAGGCAAAAACCTGGGGTGTCTGCACCGTCCAGACCAAATCCCGTCTGGGTGTTGTGGCAATGTTCCCTTTTTCGTCAGCAATTTTTATTGTATCTTTGACAGGCATTCCCACAACGCATGCCTGGTATTCCTTCACATCCGCAAATACCCTGTCCAAAATCTCTTCTGTTATCACCGGCCTTGCCCCGTCATGAATAAATATATAATCACACCCGGCAATGCTGCGCAGCCCCGCTGCCACAGAATGGTATCTCTCCCTGCCGCCTTCCACCACGCGGCTGACCTTGTTAAAGCCATACTCCTCCACAATTTCTTTCCGGCAGAAATCTATATCTTCCGGGGATGCCACCAGCACAATCTCATCGATAAAACTGTCCTGAAAAGTTTTCAGGGCATAATAAATAATCGGTTTGCCGTCAACCAGCATATACTGTTTTTTCGTACTGCTTCCCATACGCTTCCCACTGCCTGCTGCCAGCACCACAGCCGCCGTACGAAGGCTTTTATCCGCTTCCGCCTTTTTCTTCCCCATATTCACCACCGTTTTCAGCATTATCTTTCTCCCAGCCGCAGATTCGGCACGGCATTTAAGTCAAATCCGTGACGCACGCCTTTCCTGTATTCATAATAAGCCGCTGTGCCAATCATCGCGGCATTGTCCGTACAATATATGGGGGATGGATGGTAAAAGACAATGCCTTCCTTCCGGCATGCTTGTTCGAAAGCCGCCCTGAGGGCACTGTTGGAAGCCACGCCGCCTGCTATGGCAAACTTCCGGTATCCGTATTCTTTGACCGCTGCCATAGAATGTTCTGTCAGCACGTCTATCACTGCTTTTTGGAAAGAAGCAGCTACGTCCGCCGTATTTACCGGCTCCCCTTTCATCTGGCAGGAGTTCAGATAGTTCAGAACCGCGGATTTTAGACCGCTGAAACTGAAATCATATTCTGCATCCCCCACTTTTGCCCGGGGAAAATAGATGGCCTCCGGGTTCCCTTCTTTTGATACTTTATCAATTTTAGGTCCTCCGGGATACCCCAGCCCGATAGCTCTTGCCACTTTGTCAAAAGCTTCCCCAGCCGCGTCATCCCTGGTTCTGCCGATAATCTCGTATGTTCCATAGTCTTTCACAACCACAAGGTGGGAATGTCCGCCGGACACCACCAGACAGACAAAAGGCGGTTCCAGTTCCTTATTTTCAATAAAATTGGCGCTGATATGTCCTTCAATGTGGTGCACGCCCACAAGAGGAATTCCTGTTGCAAAGCTGACTGCCTTGGCTGCTGACACCCCCACAAGAAGGGGGCCTACCAGCCCTGGCCCGTAGGTAACTGCAATAGCTGTCATTTCTGGAAGCTTCTTCCCAGCTTCTGAAAGTGCCTGCTCAATCACCTGGTTTATTTTCTCTATATGTTTCCGGGAGGCAATCTCCGGCACCACGCCGCCGTACTCTGTGTGCAGAGCAATCTGGGAATAAATCACATTGGAAAGCACATCCCTTCCATTCTTTACCACCGCCGCCGCCGTCTCATCACAGGAGCTTTCAATTGCCAGTATATAAATATCTTTATCCATCCCTGACTCCTTCATCATTCTTTCCTTGCGCCAATATCCTTATTCGCAGAGCAATGCCCTCCATAAAACATCTCCCTAAAAGGGATAGCTTACGAAGGGTATCGTTCCTTTGTTTTATGAATCGCCGGTCTGGGACTGCGCATCATCCGCCGGCGCAGCTATCCAGCCATAGATTTTCCAGCGCCCTTCCCCATCTTTACGTAGTAAAAACAGTTCTTCTGATGTGGTGCGGTTCGTTCCTTTCCGCAGGTTAAAGGTAAAATAAAGTTTTGCCCAGTCATACCCGTCCATGGTATAGTAGGATACGTCTGCGGCGGAAGGAAGTGTGTAGCTGGATATTACGATGCCCTGCTTCTTCAAATCCTCAATATCACTCTTAAGAGACTCCAGATACTGGTGCCCGTTGTTGCCTGCCTCTGCAATCAGTTCCTCATCGTAAATCTTTTGTATCTGGGACGCCAACTGTTCAAATTCCTCGTCTGTGTAACTCTGTCCATGGATGCACATGGCAATCTCCCCATACACTTTCAGCACTTCCTTGGGGGTGGGAGGATAATTTTTGTCCAGATTCCGCAGCAGTACATTCTGGACCGCCGTCACTTCCACCTTGCTCTCGCTTATCTCCTTATTCCTCCTGTTGGTCAGATAAAAATAGTAGCCAAATACCAGAACAGCCAGAATAATGCCGATAATCAATATTTTAATTCCGCTCTTGCCGCCTTTTTTCTCCATGAAAATACCTCCTATTCCAGTTCCGCATCTGCCCTTCCAAGTTACAGTGTCCGGCAGAGAAAATCCTGTCTGCTTCGCTGCCAGTATTTCCTCTGGGTAACTTCTTCGGGCAGACGCTGTTTTCCAGTTCCGCATCTGCCCTTCCAAGTTACGGTGTCCGGCAGAGAAAATCCTGTCTGCTTCGCTGCCAGTATTTCCTCTGGGTACTTGTTCGGGCAGACGCTGTTTTCCAGTTCCGCATCTGCCCTTCCAAGTTACAGTGTCCGACAGAGAAAATCCTGTCTGCTTCGCTGCCAGTATTTCCTCTGGGTACTTGTTCGGG
>CAMWUN010000135.1 GCA_947177425.1 uncultured bacterium | reverse complement strand
GCTATGCCACAGCCTTGACAGGCCATCGCGCAGCGATTTTGTTCAATTCCAGTTTTACATAGGTATTTTCCAGCACATCAAAGAAAGGCTTTGCTGACTTTCCTTTCTTCGTTTACTACATGCTCTCTTTCAGTATTTTAACAATCTCTTCCTGTGTTAAAATTTTATATCCTCCTTCCATAACAAAAGAGCCCTTTGCAATACCTTCAAGCATATCTTCCGTCACGCCAAGTTCCCTGATCCTCATCACCAGACCGATTTCCTTCATATAAGCCTCCATGCGGTCCAGTCCTTCGGCAGCGATCTGCTCATCTGTTTTGTCCTGCGGATCAACATCCCACACATTCACTGCAAAGCGGCGAAACTTAGCAAGCCCATAGGGACAAATATACCGATAATATGCCATAGAGATTGCTGAAAATTTCCTAACATTGTTTCGTCCTCCTATTTTGAAACAAATTAATTGATTATCTCGTTTCTAAGCCATTCCTCTATTACTTCTTTTGAAGTTCCGGCTTCAAACCTCTTTCCATCTATCCATATTGTGGAATCAGAACATAAAGTATGCAGATTATCTGCGCTGGAACCAATCCCACTGCTGTGGGAAGTGCAGAAGGGAAGAATTATTTTTCCGGAAAAATCATAGTTCTCCATAAATGTACTGATAATACGAGGGGCTTGCCCGTGCCAGATCGGAAATTCTCCTGTCAAGTAAGGACTAAAAAGATTCATTTCTTTTCTACCCTATTTGCATTTATTTCGTCGCCTTTTTCGTCGCTCTTGTAGCGACGAATTATTTCAATTTGTATAACTTACCTTTCGTTTTACCATTATCATCCAACTTCTCCAATGCTACCAATTCCTTTAATAATTCCTTTGTTCTGGTATCTTTAAGTCCCAATATTGCTGCAACTTCTGAAGTTTTATGCCACTCACCATCTGCCATATAATTCAAAATCACAGTATGCTGTTCCACTTTTTTCTTTAAGAATTTATTCATCACTTTTCCAGCGCTATCTGCCAATTTATCCCTACCATTAAAAAAAGAGGGATGAATTGGTATTCTTATTCTCATAGCTCGTCTGTCTTTATCTGTAAAGAATTCTGCTCGTGGCGAACCGTTTTTCTCCAATTCCTCCTGTATTGTAGGAATACCGGACGAGTGACCTTCTGACAATTCCAGTTCCTTCAAAAATTCTCCAAGCCTTCTATTACGATAGTATCTGGAAACAAATCTTTTACCTTCTTCTATTGTCTTTTCCGAAATAGATCTGTCTATTCCCGGAAAGTTCATAATGTTTATGCAGTCCGGCTCTATCTCTATTGTCACTGGCTCACATGACATATAATCGCGATGATAAAAAGCGTTCACCACTGCCTCTTCAATTGCCTGATATGGATAGTTTATAATCCTAAGAGCCTCCATCTGATCCGGAATCTTAATTACCTTTTCACGAATAATAAGATTACGAAAACGTTCCATTGTTGCCTGAATCATCTGCGGCACTGATCCTGTAATATTAGGGAAATCCTCACTGACACTTGGGTTCTCCACACTTCCTTCCGGGAATGATGTCATCTGCACATAGGTATATCGAAAGAATTTATCCGGATGCTCACAAAACATTTTAAATGAAATGATCGAAAAAGCACCTGAAGTAATGTCTCAGATATTCGGAACGGATTATGAGATATTAAAGAATAAGCTTTCTAGTTCTAAAAACGATTTGATAGCATGGGGCGATAGTATCAGCACCTCTGGTAAACGCAGTCTTATTAGTCCATGGAAAGAATATTTTGAAGAATTAGGCCAAAACAGCGTATGTCAATCCATACAAAAGAAAAATCTGGAAACTTATTGGCGTCGTGCCATCGATCCGATCTGTAAAAATTATAATCTTAAAACGTGCCGAGGCTATGTAATGGCTTTCGATATTGCTGTAAAAGACTGGGCATTAGGTGATACAGCCTATAACCAAATTCAGTCTCAAATCACTGAAAGCACTACCGAACGTGATATATTGAACCTAATGGCTCAATATGGGAGCACTTCGTCTCGTGCCCGGCATGAGGCCATTGCCAGAGGTACTGGCACAGTTAATAAAGAACCCATAAACCTTGATGCGGATTATGGTCTGAATGACACTCCGTTTCGTTAAATAATTGTAAAATGTTTCTCCGGCTCATCGTTAGGTGAGCCGGGACCATTTATCTTGTATAGTAATTTTGTCCCGTAGGAAACCCATGTCCATTGGGATTCCCTCTCTCATCCACATAAACGCCTATCCCATTTTCAAAAAAAGTAAATGTGAGGATTCCGTCATGTCCATACCGATCATCTTCATACATTACTATACACTCACCATTTTCAATGTTACCGTCAAATTCTGCATAGGCACATTCCAAGTCCCCCTCATATTGGCTCATGCAGCCGGAAAGATTTCCGTCAGCTCCAATTTCCAGTTCCATATAGGTATACTCCTGCATCCACCGCCATTTTGCAACAAAACCTATACCTGATGGATAAATAGGATACCATAAGCCGCTATATCCGCTGTAATCTGATAATTCTACCTGATCACCCATTTTTCCCATAGACTCATTTTCAAATGGCAGCACATTATAATAGTAATAGTAGACACCGCTTTCAAGGATTTTATCCTGCTCATTCGCATCATTATCAAAATAACCGACGGACAGGATAAGTTCATCCTTTGCATATGAGATAATGCATTTTCCAATGATTGTATAGTTGTCATCCGTTGAAAAAATATCGCCAACGTACAGATTGCTATTGTACTGCTTATAGGCTGTTACCCGAAATGGTTGGTAATAACTTTCGTCTTCGACTACTTGAATGAAACAAGACAGAGAAACATCTCTGTTTTCACAGGATATACATAATTCTCCTGGGACATTCCACTTCTCGAAAAAGCGAAGCTCTGTATCACTATATTCATCTACCTCTCTAAAATAATATCTATATTGAAAATGAGTTAATTCTGGATACTCCGCTTTATCTGAATCGGGAATATACATATCCCTCGGGAATTTAGGAGATTTTTCTATTACGTTTTCCACAGTATCCGCATCTGGCAGTTCATCTTCTTCTATCATCTGCCTTTCTTCTATAGAACGCCCCTTCTCATCTGCAAAACCTGTGAAAATTAACAGAGTGCATCCTAAAAGCAACAGTACAACTTTCATAAGATTTAATTTGAATTCCATTAACAGCCCCCTGACAGTAAAATTTCAGCTATAGTTTATACTTATTTTACCACATTTTCTGAATAAAAATGATGACATCTTCCATTTCAACGGATTAATTATATCCAAACAGTTTACAAATAAGAGCATTTCTTCTTTTTACCCTATAGATTTGCAAATCAAATAAAAAAAAGGAGGACAAAATATGTCTATCGTAAAAGTAAACAGAACAGGCAACAAACATAATGTGTACTTAAGCAACGCATGCAATCCTAAAGAGATCATTGGTACACTTTATAACAACGAAGTCTTTACATGGACTGGAGAATGGCCCGGAAGCGGTGCAAGCGGTTTCTATGTTCAATCCATTGCATTCCGTAAATCTGACGGTACACAGGGTTCAGGCTGGGTTGTTGGAAAACAGTCGGAGAGCATCTTTGCAACAAATATATGCTCCTTACCGGCCAAAACAGTAACATACAACGGGAAAACATGCTACGCATTCAAAATGCGGAGAAACGAAACAATCTACAGCAGAAAGTCGACTGCTAGCAACAAAATCAAAGTCGGAACCGCCTACAAGGATCGCTATATTCTGGCAGAAAGTTCTACCGCCGGAAATACTTTTCCTGGTTGGCTGTCTATCGTTGCACAGGAAACAGGTGTCGGCACAAATAAATATAGTGCTGTTTCCAGTGACGGCAATGCCTTTGTCGATATGGACTATGCTTCTGGCAGCATGCTTAACAGCAACTTTGCCTTAATCGGAGTAAACGGTAGATAGTGCGTACCTATACAAAACAAGAGCAAACCTGTATGATA
>CAMWUN010000134.1 GCA_947177425.1 uncultured bacterium | reverse complement strand
CAACCTTCTTTCTTGGAATTCCCTATACTTGAATTATACAGGAAGCTCCTTTAAAAGGAGTATATCACAGGAGATATGTGAAAGTCATGCAGACGACCTTTTTCCACGAGAACGGGACATTGCATTCTCGTACATTTCTTCCAGAGAAACACGCTTATGGTTAAAGTAAAGTTCCAAAAACAGCATAGTTGTGCCACATCCGCATTTTAAGGGGTCATAACCAAAAGCAGAGAGGATGGCAGCGCGCCACAGGTTAAAACTTCTGTAAACATGGTGTTTTTCGCGGGAGATAGCCCTGTGGATTTTTTATCAATCTCCCGGTGGCAGGCGTAAATGCCGCCATAACGGATCATTTTGTAATGCTTTTCCGGGATATGGCGGATGAGGCGTTCTATAAATTCCATAACGGGAATTGTTTCTTCCACATATGCGTCATCTTCATGTCGGTTGTAATGGAAGGTGACAAAGTCGCCATCGTATTTATCAATCCGGGAAGATGCAATCACAGGACGCCCCAGATAACGCCCGATATATTTTACCACGGTTTTTGGGTCACATTTGTTTGGCTTTGCATAGACGTAGAAGCCGTCCTTATGTTCCCGGTAACAACGGGACTTAACCTTTTTGAAAAAGGCGCCGGTGCTAGTACTTCGTACTAGATTCCATTTCATTTGGAAGTGTGGTACGGAAAGCATTGCGGAGGTAGGTATAGTTAAAGTAATTGATATTACGCCAAAAACCGTTATCGCTGTAGCCGCCTTTAGGAATCAGGCAGTGGATATGCGGATTCCATTTTAGGTCTCTGCATCAGTTCCCACGAATGGTCAGAATATGATACGTACTCAAAGTGCTTCACTGCCCCTGATGACGGGGGCTGGTTGTCGGGAACACTGTCCATGCAGGTATCGGGGTGATATGGGGGCCGAGGGGACACATGAGATATCTGTTACGCATAAAGGGCAGGTTGTCCTTTCGGAGACTGTGAATGTATATGGCGGCCCAAATGGATATGCGCAAAATAATCCTTATCCCATAATAACAAACCAGCAGTACCCGTTAAAAGCTGGTTAAACAAAATAGGCGGAAACATCAACCAGATAGTGAAAAATAATAATTCCCATTTGTACAGGGAAAGTGATAAAATAAACCTTATTAAATATATGGAAGAAATCAATGGACTGGTAAAAGAACTGGTTATGACAGGATAGCCTGCAGGAGTAAAGAAAGCCAGCCCATGGATGACCTATCAGGCAGGAGGCAGATATTTTGGTATTGTATTATACAGGAACAGGCAACAGCGAATATGTGGCGAAAAAAATCGGGGAGCAGATTGAGGATGAAGTCATCAACCTGTTTGATAAGATTAAGAAACATGATTATTCAGAAATACATTCGGACAGACCGTTTGTATTTGTTTATCCTACTTATGCATGGCAGATGCCAAGAATCCTCAAGGATTTTATCCAGAGAGCTTCATTTTCAGGGAATAAATGTGCTTATTTTGTAACAACCTGCGGAGTCAGCATGGGAAATATGCCAAAGTGCCTGCCTGAAATCTGCGGGCATAAGACTTTCACTTATATGGGCTGCGGAGAAGTTGTCATGCCGGAGAATTATATCGCAATGTTCAATGCCCCGGAAAGGGCGGAAGCCGTCAAAATCATAAAAAATGCTGATGTTGTAATAAAGCATATCGTTGATGTCATAAGGCATAATGGCACGATACCAAAGAAGAAAGTTGGTGCTTTTGCCAAAGCCAGCAGTGGGATAATAAACACATTATTTTACCCTTTGGTTGTAAGCGCAAAGAAATTTTATGCAACGGATGCCTGTGTCGGATGTGGGAAATGTACTAAGGTCTGCCCTTTAAACAATGTGAGTATAAAGGGTGGGAAGCCTGTATGGGGTGATCAGTGTACACACTGCATGTCCTGTATCTGCAAATGCCCGAAGGAAGCTATTGAATACGGGAACAAGAGCAAGGGGAAACCAAGATACCAGTGTCCGCTATAAAATGCATGGATATCAAAGAAAGCATATACATGGAAATTTGGGAAATCTAAAAAGAAATAAGCAGTCCATAGATAAGGGAGAAACAGGAATATGCTGAATGGGATTATTGAGATTGATGTCCATGGAAAGAATGTTGAAGCGGCAATTGAAGAAATAAGAAAATGCCTGGATAATGTTAAGCCAGGCGTATACCGCATCCGTATCATCCATGGATATCATGGCGGCACAAGAATCCGGGATGGCATCCGGGATGAATTCAGCTATGGCAGGGAGCCTAAAGTAAAGCGGATCACAATGGGGGATAATCAGGGGATTACGGAACTTGTATTGCGGGAGTTTTAAAAAGAGCAGTATTTATTTAAAGAAGAAACAGCGTTACTGCAAAGTAAATTTGGGGAGATATGTCTATGAAAAACATACTTATCGTACAGGGTGGCGGCAGGCCAAAAGGGAATACCGCCCAGCTTGTGGAACACTTTATCAGAGGCGCAGAAGAAGCAGGGCATAAGACAGAACTGGTCTCACTTCTGAAAAATGAAGTAAAAGGCTGCCTCGGATGTAACGCCTGCCGGTATGGGAAGCCATGCATCCAGAAGGACTCATTCAATGAAATCGTGCCTAAAATAAAGAATGCGGACTGTATTGTTTTCGCATCCCCTTTATATTTTTGGACTGTTTCATCAAAGACAAAGGCGTTTATTGAGCGGTTTTACTGCATTGCGGAGGAAGATGCCGCCCCGCCGCTTGGAAGATATGAAAAATACCCGGCTAAAGACTGCGCACTGCTGATGACTTCCGCCGACAACTTTTTCTGGACGTTTGAACAGGCGGCTTCCTATTATCAGTTTACACTGGTCAATTACATAGGCTTCCATGATAAAGGGATGCTCCTTGCCGGAGGCTGCGGCGACACCAATGGGAAACCGCAGATTGATAAAACAGACTATTTAAGACAGGCGTATGAATTTGGAAAGAAAATTTATTTAGGTTGACAGCAATAATAGAAAATGCTGTTTGTAAGTGTGAGATATAGCGCTGTCTGAAACAAAATGAATTATAGTGAACGACAAAAGAATTTGTCCTTCACTATAATCCCTCCGGGGGATGCACACGATTTTTGCAAGGTAGAATCTGCGTTTACACGCAGCAAAAATCGGCGCAGTGAACGCCAAAAACAAAAATTTTTGTCGTTCATTATAAAAAAGGTGTTTAAATGAAAAATCCATGGGAAGAGATTTCTTTATCTGATTATGAAAATCATATGAAACTAAATTCTGTTATGCAGTTACAGGCTATGAATGAAATGATGAAAGGCCAATTTAACGATTACCCTGTTTCCAGCGTGATTGTATTGGGAGTTGCAGGCGGCAATGGCCTTGAACATATCCAAAAAGAAAGATTAAAAAAAGTATATGGGGTAGATGTTAATTCTTCTTACCTTAGAGAAGTGGCCCGAAGATACCCGGATTTAGATGGAGTTTTGGAGTGCTTATGCATTGACCTGGCTGTTGAAGCCCGAAAGCTGCCGGAGGCGGATATGGTCATTGCGAACCTGCTCATTGAATATGTAGGCTATGAATGTTTTAAGAGGGCAGTCCGGCAAATAAATCCGCAGTATGTTTCCTGTATCATTCAAATTAATATGGAAGATAGCTGGGTGTCAGATTCACCTTATCTGCATGTGTTTGATGGATTGGAACAGATACACCATCAGACGGGAGAACAGGAATTGAAAGAGGCAATGCTTGAAATTAATTACCATTCTATAAAAAGGTTGGAACATATGCTGCCTAATGGAAAAAAATTAGTGCAGATAGATTTTGGGAAATAGGGGCAGTTTTTGTGAAATTTTTGTATACGATTTATATCAAATCTCTGCTTTAAGGCAGCCTGTCAGTATTTTCAATTAAATATTCAATAAAATATTTGCTGGCGATGGGCAGGCTGTCTTTATTTTTATAACCGATAGCCAATTCGCGGTATATGGGCGGATTTATCGGCAAGCAGATGATATCATAGTTTGCCCGTCTGAGCATCAATTCTGCTAAAATACTTACGCCAAGGCCTGCTTCTACCATAGTCATAATTGCAAAATCATCATGAATGGTATATTTGATATCGGGCTCTTGTCCAATGCTGTGAAATGCTTCCAGCGGCT
>CAMWUN010000133.1 GCA_947177425.1 uncultured bacterium | reverse complement strand
TGGGAGATTTGTGCCAAATGAAGGAGGCATAGCGGGCTATGTTGACTGAATTTGGTGCAAATATCTCGCAAAGTGGGGCGTGCAGGTGGTAGAAATGATTTTTCAAACACGCTCTAGTACTCCATCCAGTCACAAACTTCAATTTCTGTCTGGATGGAGTACTCCAGGCTGAAAATGCGCCAGCCATCCACAGCAATGGGAATTTAAGAGTCCCACGTCTCCAAATCATTGATGTCCAAAAGGGGCTTTTCAAGGGTAAAGCTTATCTCTTTCAGTTTCAGTCCGTTCTGTCCAAAATAAAGCTGGAGGATTTCGTATTTCCCTTTCATTATTACACTCTTTTCAAGGCTGGCCCATGCTCCCCCTGTGCCGTTAAAGGTGAATACCGCATGGGGCACGCCGCCGCATATCAGTGTAACGGGAAGCTGTGCCAGTTCCCCAAGGTCAGATTTGCCCGTCACTTCCACTTTGTACTTGCCCAGATATTCCAGGTCAACAGCGAATACATGACTGCTGCCTTTTCCCGCATCCACTTCTTCAAGGTTTATGACCGTCTTTTCTTTTCCCACCTTGTAGTAGACAATATCCTGCTGGATTTCCTCTTCCGTCTGGCTTCCTCCGGTCACTTCCACTGATACCGGATGGCCGTTTATGCGTTCATAGGCATGGGTGTTCATAAGAAATCCGCATATGTTCATAGCATTTCTCTGCAGTTCTCCTACTGTAAGGGTTCCCTCTTCCAGGGAAGAAAGCGTATTATCCCCAATGAGATTTTTGTCCGCCTCCATACACACCATATACAGATCGTTCTGCGCTCTTGTCATGGCCGCATAATTGGTACGGTCTGCAGGCTTTCCTTCCTCGTTGATTTTCGCCCACCAGTCTGTCATGACAATTCCTTTGAATCCCCATTCCTGCCGCAGGATTACAGTATTCAAGTCATAACTTCCGGCTGTCCAGATTCCGTTTACTGCCCCGTAAGTAGTCATGACGGAATCCGCTCCGCCTTCCCGCACGGCAATTTCAAATCCTTTCAGATAAATCTCCCTAAGAGCACGCTCCGATACAATGCTGTTGATGGAATTACGCTGTGTTTCCTGATTGTTGGCGCAGAAGTGTTTGATGGTCCCTGTCACTCCTGCCCTGTGCATTGCGCGAATCTGAGCCGCCGCCATCTTTCCTGTCAGCAGAGGATCTTCCGAAAAATACTCAAAATTCCGGCCATTAAGAGGATGTCTGTGAATATTCATCCCTGGCCCCAAAAGGGCATCTACCTTATTTTTAACCATCTCAATTCCGGTAAAGGCGTATAGTTCCTCCACCAGCTCCGTGTTAAAGGTACAGGCAAGGAGAGTCCCGTTTGGCAGGCTGAAAGCCTTCATGCCGCTGTCGAGACGCATCCCCGAAGGTCCGTCCGTACAGCATCCGCAGGGAATCCCGTAATTTTTAAGGCTCTGGGAGACGCCTCCAAAGGCTGAAGCGGTTCCGGCCGTAACCTTGGGGCTTCCCATTCCTTCCCCCCGTATGATACAGGAAAGTTCTTCTTTTGAAAGCTGTGCCACGAAATCCTCCATGGATACCCTGCCTTCCTTTACATCCGAAAGCCGCCAGCCCTTATCCCCGGTAATGGGGAAATCTTCTGGCAGGGAACGTGCCCTTCTTTTGGCACAGCTTTCTTCTCTGGCCGGAACCTCTTCATATTCAAAGGCATAATCTCCACTGTCATTTTTAACGGGCTTCATTCTTTTGAACTTTTTTTCTGGCGCCATGGCCTGGGAACACTGTCTGATGAGTTTTACTTTTTCCAGCGTAAAGCTTCCAGCCCTTTCCAGACTTTCCACACTGTTTCCCACAAAGAAAGTATAGACGCCTTCTTCCAATACATAACTGGATTTCGCCCCTGTTTTTCCCGTCTCATCATAGGATGCAAAAGCTTCAAAAGGAATTTCAAAAGTCAGAAATTCTTCTTCTCCCGGCGCCAGTTCTCCTGTCTTGCCAAAAGCCGCCAGAACTTTATCCGGTTTTCCTAAAAGGCCCTGGGGCGCATTTACATAAGCCTGCACCACTTCTTTGCCCGGGTAATTTCCGGTGTTGGACACCTGCACCTGCATTTTGACTGTATCATCTGCTGTTTTAAAATACTTTGTTTCTATAGTGAAATCCGTGTAGGACAGACCGAAGCCAAAAGGATAACGCACCTTGTTCCCAGCCCCTGTCACAAAATAGCGGTAGCCTACATAAATATCTTCCTCGTAGATATCTTTGTCCAGATTTCCAAAATTCTTGTCAGAGGGATAATCCTCCAGTTTATAAGCAATGGTATCTGCAAGCTTTCCCGATGGGCTTACCTTTCCGGTCAGAACGTCCGTCGTGCCGTATCCTCCCGTCATACCGCCCTGCCATGCATAAAGCACTGCCTCCGGCTGATATCTGTCCACAAATCCCATATCCATGATGTTTCCCACATTGAGCACCACGACCATCTTTTTAAAATATTTCCGCACCTTTTTCAGCATATCCTCTTCCGCACTTGTGAGCAGGTAGGAACCAGGATGGTTTAAATTATCCTGGTCTTCCCCTGCGGTGCGGCCGATAATCACCAGCCCATAGTCCGATTCCTCCGCCGCTTCCGAAACCACCGCCTCGTCAAGAATCATTTCTTCCTGTGACCAGGGTTCATTTCCCCAGCCGATTCCCTCGTCAAAAGGATGGCTCTTTTCCCATTTCCGGTATACTTCCATAAGCTTTTTGTTGACCGTAACGCTTCCGTCCTCCAAAAGGGCGTCCAGAATTCCCGTCACCCTGTCCACGTTTACCATTCCTCCTGACCCGGTACCGCTTTTATAATAATGAAACTGTATCCTTCCAAAAACTGCCAGACTGCTCCCCCCGGGAACCGGAAGAGCATGATTTTCATTGCGCAGAAGCACCTGCCCCTCCGCCACTGCCTTTCTTGCACATTCAGAATACTTTCCTAAATCCAAAACCATATCTGCCATATCTGCCTCCTGTTTCAATGCTTCTGCGGTATAAATAACGGATAGCTGGCGCCGCAGATGTCTAATATATTTTAACCATTTTACTAAAAAAAAGAAAAGCTGGATATGCCGTATTTTATACAATAAATGGGATGATATTGACATATAGCAGAAAATGCCCTTATAATTTAGGCAGATAACAGTCTGATTTTAATTCACTAAGCTGTATCCGCACAGGGTGAGAGCATTTAATCCGGCAAACCGCCCTCTGGGCATGACAACGCTTGATTTTGAAAGGGAATCTAATGGACAATTATTCACACGAAATTATAAATGACGACACAAGGCTCCAGCTATTTTTTTTACCTGTCACCGTTGACAGTTCCTATTCTCCCCTCCACTGGCACGGCCATCTGGAGATTGTTCTGATGCGTAAGGGATATATGACGGCCTATGTCAATGAACAGAAATACACACTGAAAAAAGATGACATGCTGGTGGTTAATCCAAAGGAACTCCACTCCACCAAAACCTGGGGAAGCGCAGGCTACCTGCTTTTGCAGATACCTTATGATTACCTTTCCAGGGTTTTAAACCATGTTTCCCTGATTCAGTTTCAGGAATTTTTCCCCTCCATCACCATGAATGCCACCCAGCACAGGCTCCTGGACTGCCTGTTAGAACTATCAGACACGTATGAAAAAAAAGAAGACGGGTATCTTCTTCATTTTTCCTCTGTGGTCTATGAATTTCTCTATATTCTGTACCGGAACCACTCCCACAGAATCAGCAGGCAGGCAAGGGAAAAGGCCAACTACAATTTTGAACGGATAGAGGAAGTTCTCCACTATGTAAAATCCAATTACAAAAAGGATATTTCCCTGAACGAAGCCGCCGGGCTTTTAAACGTCAGCCCGGAATATTTCTGCCGCCTTTTTAAAAAACATACAGGCCAGACCTTCCTTGAATATCTGAACGCAGTGCGCCTGCTCCATTTTTATCAGGATTTGCTGGACACGGACTACAGCATCAACGATTTGATGACCCGCAATGGCATCACCAATTACAAAGTGTTCATGCGCACCTTCAAAGATACCTACGGCATCACCCCGGGCCGGATGCGCGCCCAGATGAATAAAGCTGATTAGAGTGCAGTGGAATTATGATAAAACGCGGTAGGCCGGTGCAGCCCCAGGCAGCAGGCCGGACACAGAATCCATGCCA
>CAMWUN010000132.1 GCA_947177425.1 uncultured bacterium | reverse complement strand
GCCAAAACTGCTTTTTCGTTTACCCCATCATCGATTCTAACCTAAAGAATTTGTACAAGCCCCATTATCTGCAAAGTCAACCCCCCCCCGCTGCAAGCAACGGGACATCAATATAGTGAAGCAAACTTTTGCATGGCTTCCGGCAATAATTCTCCATTATCGTAAGCAGCTTTTAATTTATTGAAATAATCTGTTTCCATATGTGGTGTAAGTATCCATACGGCACGATTCGCCTGGGCAATTTCTGTTTCAAAAACATCATTAGGGTATTCGTCTACATGCCACGGGAACTTTGCCCCAAGCCCTATTGTCACCACACGCTCTTCCTGAATACCAAATTCAGTGACAAGTGTATTTTTAACCACTTCCGCCCTTTGCAGACTCAAATCAATCGATCCTGTTGTTCCTTTTGGAACGGCTGCTGTTGTCCCAACAATCCAGATTTTTTCATCAGGATAAAATTCAAAATACTTCTTCAGCTCCTCCGCAAATGGCTGTAACATATTTTGAGCATTTGTCTTATTTAGATACTCTTTTCCATCAGGTCTAAATCCAATCGCTTCACTTGGAAGCTTTATCTCTACACTTGCAGGAGGCGTACTCGACACTTCCCCGTCCTGTATTTTTGAAAAGTCTATTACATCTTCATGAAAAAAAGTAACGGCAGATACATAAGGGTATTTTGAATCAGCATCCTCTGTGTATATATTAGGGATTTCCCACCCCGCTGCCGCTTTAAATTCAACTTTATCTGCACCACATTCACCAACAATCTCTTGCCATAAATCTTTTATATATTTTTTATCCGTAGTAGAAAGTTCCTGCGGTTTTGCTACTTCTGCAAGCCCTTCTGAAGTTCCAATAAACGTAACCTTTACTCCTGACAAGTCCGGTAGTACGCCTACCTCCTCATAATTTTTCAACCTGTAAGCAATCTCCTCTATATCAGGTCTGCTGCATAAGAGATCCATATTTACAAAGTTCAAGTCCCCGGCTGTTGAAATACCCGTATCAACAATACAGATTTGCTTATTTGCTTTACAGTAATCCTGATCACTTTCAAATACATTTCGTGCCTCATGAAGCGCTGCAAGCAGATCTACCTCCGGGCTGTCTGCACAAATATCCGTATTTTTCAACGCATAAATTATTTCTTCCTTTCTCTTTTCTATCCTCTGCTGAAGAACTACTGCATTCTTAGCGTCTTCCTGAAAAAAATCCGTCCCATCCATAAGTTCAATTTTGGTAGGCGTTGCATCAACAATAACTACACATGCGTATCCGCCATATACTACTTCATCAAGCAATTCTTCTATCTCCCTATAAGCATCCTCTGGCATTTCCATTGCATTAGCATGGTTTCCTAATAGCATAACAAGCACCGTGGGATCATTGTTCTTATAAAACCCGTCGGCAAATATATAACCCTTCACCTCTTCTTTTCCGCACAGGAAATATGCCGCTATTGTAAGCATTATGAAGCAACTGACCAAACCCAATATTACCTTAATATGTATTTTTTCTCCTTGTTCCATGTGCTTGGTTTCTGCTTTCAATGCATCAAAATGCTTCTTAAATTTTTCATCCCTGAAAACTTCATCTATACTCTCTAAATAACTTAATGCTTCTCTTTCTTCCTCAGAATCTGACATTGAACAGATTTCCTCTATATCACCTTTGTATTTTTTCATTTCATTATTAATATATTCCAGCTTGTCCACAGCCGCATCTTTAAGTAAAGAGCATCCCTCTTCAAACTTCTGCAAATCCGACCTGCAAATCGCCTCTGTGATCTGTTGGCAAAAAACCGAATTATCTTTAGGGAACATACTTTCTCCAAAATAGTGTTCCCAGATTTTCTTTTTTAGAAAAAAACTCTTACTGGCAAGTTCTTTCCTTTTTTTACTACATCCCCTTACCTTTTTCCCACAACTTCCAGTGTATATATAATTGGCGTAAGACGGAGGCAATAGCCAGCCACATACAAATATCGCTATTGCTGTCAGAAAAGGGATAACCATCAACACAAAATCAGAATGATGAAATTTCATGTATTTCCAGACATAAAACTCTCTAATGGCAAAGCATACAGACCAAATAAGAACAATTATTTCACTTAACTTCGAACCACTTTTCCAAACTTGACTTAGACCATTTTCTTTATTTAAAAGAATACTAAAAATATAGATTGACACATCGAAAATTACTGCTACTATTAATGCATAAAAAAAAGCCAACCCATAACTTAGGTTCGCTGTCAAAAAAATGGATTGCATAATCCCCACATTAACTGTTATACATAGAAAAGTTACTATTGCGCCAACCACCAGATTAATATTTTTTCCCACAATAATTTTCTTATGTAAATTCTGTATTTCATGCAGTGTACATTGTTCCTCTCCCTGCTCCAATGCGTTGTACACTATTTTAAGTATATCAGCTTTTATTTCTTTATAACATTTCAATGCATTCTCGTTTATATTTTTAACAGCGCCTTTCACTTCCCCTATTGCAATCTCAAAATCTTCCCCAGCTTGTTGGACATACTCATCAACTTTTTTTGATGTTTCCTTTATTTTCTCTTCCACCTGCAATTTAATACTCTCAGGCAAAATGGTATGTTCCAGCATTTTTCTCCCCCCATTTTTCTTGTCAATTTTTCATATTTACTGGAATAAACAAAACCTGACTGTAATATTTACTTATATCTCTTAATGCTTTTTAATCTTATTATATAAATTTCTACAATTTTCAACAATATACTTATAGTTCCCCTCAAAATGCACATTAATACCTAAGTTTTTATTCCTGCAAACAGTCGTCAAAGCCTGACCTTGATGACTGCCCCAAGTGTCTCATACTCCTCTGTTCTACAACATTGCAAGATGGGGTCTTATGCGATTGCTTTTTGTGTGTTACGCTATCTTCATACCTCTTCTTTCGAAAATAAAAATTTTCTGTTCAAACATTTTTCTACACAAATAACTCAAAGCTGGATGCGAACATTACATTGCCTTTTAACAGCGAAACGGATATACTATAACTAAAGTTGAAAGGAACAGGCTTAGAAACGGAGTAAAGACATGGCAAGGGCGATTGGTATTGGAAATCAGGACTTTGAGGTAATCCGAAAACAGGGTTATTTCTATATTGATAAAACCAAATTTATACGGGATTGGTGGGAAAGCGGTGACAGCGTAACACTGATTACACGTCCGCGGCGGTTTGGCAAGACCCTGAATATGAGCATGGTGGAGAAGTTTTTTTCCATAAAATATGCGGACAGAGGGGATTTATTTCAGGGCCTTTCCATATGGGAACAGGAAAAATACAGGGAAATACAGGGAACATATCCGGTTCTCTTTATCAGTTTTGCAGGCATTAAGGAGAATACCTATGCAGGCGCAAGGGAAAATATCTGCCGTGTCATTGAGGAGCAGTATAATAAACACGATTACCTCCTTGAAGGCAGCCTGCTTAATGACAAGGAAAAGGCATTTTACCAGAAAGTCTGCGCAGAAATGTCGGACAGCACAGCGGCGGTATCGATCAGGTCTTTAATGGATTTCCTTGGCAGGTATTTTGGGAAAAAAGCGATCATCCTCCTGGACGAATACGATACCCCCATGCAGGAAGCGTACATGAGCGGGTACTGGAATGAGATTGTGGCATTTACCAGAAGCTTATTTAATTATACTTTCAAAACGAATCCCTACATGGAGCGCGCCCTTATGACAGGGATTACCAGAGTCAGTAAAGAGTCGATTTTTTCTGACCTGAACAATTTAAAGGTGGTAACGGCAACTTCTGATAAATATGCGGACTGCTTTGGGTTTACGGAGGAAGAAGTTTTTGCGGCACTTAAAGAGTATAGCCTGTCCGGCAAGGAACAGCAGGTGAAAGAATGGTATGACGGATTCACATTTGGAAGCAGGACGGATATCTATAACCCCTGGTCTATTATTAACTTTTTGGATGAAAAGATAGTGGGTATTTATTGGGCGAATTCCAGCAGCAACAGTCTGGTCGGAAAGCTGGTCCGTGAGGGGAGCCCGGAAATCAAGATGACCATGGAAAGCCTGCTGAGGGGGGAGACATTCAGCACCACATTTGACGAACAGATCGTATTCAGCCAGCTTGGGCAGGGGGATGATGCGGTATGGAGCCTCCTGCTTGCAGGCGGATACCTGAAAGCGGTGCATTATGAATTTAATACGATACGGAGAAAGGCGGAATTTGCGCTGCGTCTGACCAATCTGGAAGTCCATGTGATGTTTGAGCAGATGATAGCAGGCTGGTTTGAAGGCTGCCGGAGATTCAATCACGCGTTCCTGCAGTCGCTGATGGCGGGGGATGTAAAGGGCATGAATACCTATATGAATAAAGTTGCTTTACAGACATTCAGCTATTTTGATACCGGAAAGGCCCCGTCGGAGACCGAGCCGGAGAGGTTTTACCATGGCTTTGTACTGGGGATGATGGTGGAGCTGGCTGATGAGTATGTAATTACATCCAACCGGGAAAGCGGGTTCGGAAGGTACGATATCATGCTGGAACCAATGCAGTCAGGAAAGGATGCTTTTATAATAGAATTTAAGGTACAGGAGGAGGAGGAAAAGGAACTCTCCGATACGGTACAGGAAGCCCTCCGCCAGATAGAAGAAAAGAATTATCAGGCAGCTCTTGCGGCAAAGGGAATTCCTAAAGA
>CAMWUN010000131.1 GCA_947177425.1 uncultured bacterium | reverse complement strand
AAGGCAATTTTCGATGGATTTTTGCATGTTACTGGTCACGGAGTGAACAGTAACCAGACATTCATTTTTATTTAAATTGGTTTTGAAAAGCCCTTGACAAATTGAACATATTGCTGTAGTATATGAATATGCAAACGTTTACAATATAAAACTTGCATATTTTTTCAGACATAAAATGTAAACGTTTGCATATAATTCACGGGGGATGGTGAACATGAAAAGTCAAAAAGGGGTCAGTATTCTTGATGTTGCCCGGGAGGCAAATGTTTCTTCCGCAACAGTGTCCAGGGTGGTCAACAATATTAACAAGGTGAAACCGGAGGTAAGGCAGAAGGTTTTAGATGCCATAGACGCTTTGGGATACAGTCCCAATCATGCGGCAAGGGCGCTGGTGAAGCAGAAGACGAATTGTATTGGAATCATAGTCAACAATCTTCACGACCCTTTTTTTCATGATTTGATCAAAGGATTTGAGATGTCGGCCCAGCAGACGAAATATGCAGTAATGTTCTGCAGCGTTTTGGGCGGGGACGTGGCCAGCAAGGAAAAATATGTGAAATATCTGACCAACGGCGTGGTGGACGCGGTGATTTTGTATGGATCTTATTTAAGCGATGAAAGTGTTATCAACTATCTGAAGGAAATACGGAATGTAGATTACGTGATGATTGAGGACGATGTGCCGTTCCTTGCCTGCAATAAGCTTTTGATTGACAATTTAGGCGGCGCAAGGCAGGCGGTCAAATATCTCATTGGCAAAGGCCACAGGGATATTGCGCATATCTGCGGTAATCCTAATAAAAAGGTGACAAAGGAGCGGCTTGACGGGTATGTGGATGCCATGGAGAAAGCGGGGCTGGAAGTGAAGGAGCAGTATGTCCAGTGTACGTCCACGGACTACCGGAGCGGCTATGCATGTATGAACGCTTTACTTGATTTGGAACAGCCGCCCACAGCGGTATTCTGCTCCGACGATGCTATTGCAAGTTTTGCCATCCGTGCGGCCCTTGACAGAGGGTTTCGCATCCCGGAGGATATTTCGGTCATGGGGTTTGACAACCAGACGATTCTGCCCGACCATTACCGGGGGCCGGAAATCACTTCCGTCAGCCAGCCTTTGTACAATATCGGCATGGACAGTGTGCGGATATTAAGCGAGCGGCTTAACAGCAGTGAGGAGATGGAACCGGTGAGGATTACCTATCAGACGGAAATTGTTGAGAAGGAGTCGGTAGGAGTATGCAGGAGGGAATAGATTGTAAATTTATACGAAAATGAGGACTGCTATGGATTATGGAAGGATGCTTACAGGAAAAAGAGCCTTTATCACCACAGGGGCAAGAGGGATAGGAAAGGAAATTGCCCTGCTTTTTGCAAAGCATGGGGCGGAGGTGGCGGTAGGAGGCAGGAATCTGCCGAAACTATGGGAAACCCAGGCACAGCTTAAGGAATTTTCCCCAATGTCAAAAGGATACGAGCTGAATCTTTCAAATATGGAGGAAGTAAAAATAGTATGCAGGCAGCTTATCAGGGATTTCGGAGGGATAGATATTCTTGTTAATACAGTGGGGATTAACCGTCACGGTCAAATCCACGCATGTGACGAGGAATGGCTGGAAACCATGCTGGACACCAATTATAAAAGTGGTCTGCTTTGTGCAAAGGAACTGCTTCCCGGTATGATAGAGAGAAAATGGGGTAATATCATTAATATTTCATCTATCCATGGAACAATGACCATGCCGGGATTTGGCATTTATGCCGGAACCAAAGGTGCGGTCAACGCCACTGCAAGGGCTATGGCGCTGGACTATGCGGGAGAAGGAATCCGGGTAAACAATATTTCACCGGGGCTGATTATGAGTGATAACATGCTGGATGAAATCCACAGCTACCCGGAGGGGGAAGAGAGGGAGCGGTTTATGGAAATGCTTCGGAATATGCAGCCCCTTTCTCCGGGAAAGATGGAAGATATAGCTAACGCGGCGCTTTTTCTGGCAAGCGATATGTCTTCTTATATTACAGGGCAGACAATTATGGTGGACGGCGGGGCAAGTATAAAGGCCCATTGAAAGGAACGGGTTATGGATTTTTTTAAAGAATGCGGCATTACGCCTTTTATCAACGCACATGATACTTATACCGTATACGGAGGCAGCCGTATGGCTGAAAATACACTGGAAGCCATGAAAGAGATTTCCCGCCATTTTGTGGACATGGAGCAGTTGCAAAGAAATCTTGGCAGTTTACTGGCCCGGATGACAGGCAATGAAGGCGCCTATATCACAAACGGCGCGGCGGGCGGGCTTCTGCTTGCGGCCTGTGTGTGCATGGCGGAGGGCAGTTTGTACAAATATACAAGGCTTCCCCGGACGGAAGGGATGAAGAATGAGATTATTGTGATGCGGGCACAGAGAAATGCCTACGATGCGGCCCTGTGGGCAGGGGGTGCGGTGATGGTTGAAATCGGGGATGCTGACGAAACCCTGGAATATGAACTGGAGGGCAGCATCAATGAGAGAACTGCGGCAGTGTTTTACTTTGTGTCATCTCTTTATGAGCGCGGCTCCATGGAACTGTCGAAAACAATTGAGATTGCCCACAGGCATAATGTTCCTGTTGTTGTGGATGCGGCGGCCCAGCTTCCTCCGGCAGAAAATCTCTGGAAGTTTACAAAGGAAGGAGCGGATCTGGTTATTTTCAGCGGCGGCAAGACCCTCTGCGGACCCCAGGACAGCGGGCTGATTGTGGGGCGCAGGGAACTGATAGAAGATTGTGTGCGTTTTGGCGCGCCCGCTCATGGAATATGCCGTTTTTGCAAAACATCAAGGGAAAGCATGGCCGGACTGTATGTGGCGGTGAAGGATTATCTGGAAGCAGACCATGTCCATATTTATTCGGAACTTGTGAAAAAAAATGAGATTGTGGCAGCTTATATGGCCGGAGCCGGGCTGGTGGCAGATACAGTAATAGTAAACAAAGGGCCGGTGGGGCAGAATTATCCCAGATTGTTCCTTTTGCTGAAAGAGGAAGCTGACGGAGAAAGGATTGTGAAGGAAATGTATGGAAGAGGGATTTATATCGGTTATGACAAAGGCAGACATGCCCTTTCTGTCAGTCCCTTAAATCTGACAGAAGAAGAGGCTGATGTGGTTGGAAGGAGTCTGAAAGAAGTACTGGAAGGGACTGGTTAATTTTTACCACAAAATGTAAACGTTTGCACAATGGGCTTGGCGGGATTTCTGTCCCCTGAACGGCAGCCGTCAGGGCTATATGGGACTGGCTTCGGGAGTCAGCTTATTAACAAACGATGTCACGCTTCGGGAAAGGTACCAGTTATTATGGAAAGAAAATCAGAGTTTTATAACAGTCATGAAAAGGAATTACGGCGTCTTCTAAGAAAAGTAAGGGAAGAACTTTTATGTGAGGTAGTTCCTTTTTGGGAAAAACGTGTAGTAGACAGGGAGTATCCGGGGTATCTGAACTGTTTTGACCGTCAGGGAAATCTTTTTGACGGCAGGAAACCGGGATGGTTCGTGGGGCGCACCATGTATATGTTTGCCTCTCTCTACAACACCGTAGAGCACAGAGAAGAGTGGCTGGATATTGCCCGGGCAGGAAGAACGTTTATGGACGGTAGTTTTTATGCCGGAGGTGGACGTTTCCAGCAGATGATGAGCCGGGAAGGCGGAGTTTTAAAGGGGCCGGTCTCCATTTTCACCGACCATTTCGCGGTGAAAGGGCTTTATGAATATGTGAAGGCGCACCCCAGGGAAGAGAGGCAGAGGGATAAAGAACTTGCACTGCAGTTAAGCGATGCGCTGTTTGAGAATGTAGAAAATCCAAAGGTCCTGGCATCTGAGGGCATCCCCTGGGGATTTCAGAAACATGCAGTAAATTTTATGACCCTTTTAGTGGCCCTGGAAAGCCGGGATTTATTTGGGGAAAGGTACGGGGAAATCCTTAGAAAATGTGTGGAAAAGTCCCTGTATGAATTTGCAAGCGACAGGTATGAGGCGCCTTTTGAATATATTGGAACAGATGGGAAACCGAAACCGGAAGGAGAAGGGAGGTTAATTGATCCGGGACATACCATGGAAGCCATGTGGTTTTCCATGAAAGCAGGAATAAAATGTGGGAATACTGAATATGGAAAGCGTGCAATGAAGATTCTGGACTGGGTGATAGACCGCTGTTACGATGAGGAATATGGAGGATTTTACCAGCATGTGGATTTAGACGGTGCGTTGGAGGAGCGTTTCAGGGTAAATTCTTATGCAGGTATTCCTGCGGCCTGGGATGATAAAATCTGGTGGGTTCAGGCAGAATGCCTCTACGCCCTTGCAATGAGCGCATTGTACCATGAAAATGAAAGGCATTATGCATATTTCTTAAAAATGTACGATTATGTTCAGACGCATTTCAGAGATAAAACATACGGCGAATGGTACAGTATCCTAAAAAGGGACGGCACAGTATCGTCGGATTATAAAGGCTTTGAACTGAAAGGGCCATATCACGTTCCCCGGTGCCTGATGCAGTTGGCAGTATTGATAGAAGAGTATTTGTAACAGTCTCAGTTTGTCTGGACTGTTACAGCAAATGACAAACAGCATCAGCCCTTCCAAGAGCCCAGAGAAAAGCCTGGCTGCGTGCAGACAGGATTTACTCTGAAGATAAAGGCACTTGGAAGGGGAGATGCGGAACTGGAAACAGCATCGGCCCTTCCAAGAGCCCAGA
>CAMWUN010000130.1 GCA_947177425.1 uncultured bacterium | reverse complement strand
CTCCTGTATGTATTGTCTTTAATGATTCTTCCAACATTTGTTCAAAAGTTAATTCGGACATAATTTTGAACCTCCTCGATAATATTGTTGGGGGTGGAAGCCCCCGCGGTAATACCCACCAGAGCAGCAGTTTTAGGCAGTTCTAAATGCAAGTCTTCCAGTGTCTGTATGAAATATGTGGCTTCACACTTCTCCCGGCATATCTCGTACAATTTCCGGGTATTGGAACTGTTTCTGCCACCTATTACTATCATTGCATCGACTTGGGCCGCAATGCAGCCCGTTTCAGTCTGTCGTTCTTCTGTCGCGTTACAGATAGTATTTACAACATTAACATTGTAACCTTTTTTTTGAAAAATTTCAACTAATTCTTGAAATTTGTTGTAGTTAAATGTCGTCTGGGATACAATGCACAGCGGTTTCTCCCTGTCAGCCCCGGAATTTTCCGCCTCATGGGCTGATTCTGCCACTATGGCAGGGGTATCTGACCAGCCCATGATCCCCTCCACTTCGGGATGCCCCGGATTGCCGATAATCACAATCTGCTTTCCTTCCCGGCTTTCCTTTTCCACAATCTTATGTATCCTCTTTACAAAAGGACAGGTGGCATCAATACACACCAGCCCTCTGCGTTCTATCAAATCATAAATTCGTCTGGACACCCCGTGGGAACGGATTACCACCGTCCCCTCCGTAAGAGCGGCAAGTTCCTCTTCACTTTCTATCACTTCCACGCCTTTGGATGCCAGATCCTTTACCACCTCTTCGTTATGGATAATCGGACCGTAGGTATATATTTTTTTCCCTTCGCCTATCTGCTCATAGACCTTCTCCACTGCCCGCTTTACTCCGAAGCAAAAGCCTGCGCTCTTTGCCAATATTACTTCCATATCAATCCTCCCAAATGCTGCCGGAAGCGCTTTCCATGCTACTTACATAAGTCCAGGATGGCCTGCACAACTTCATCAATTGTCATAAACGAGGAATCGATCAGCACAGCGTCTTCGGCCTGTTTTAAAGGGGCAATTTCCCGGTTCATATCCTGCTGGTCCCGTCTTACAATATCTTCCTCTATCTGGGTGATATCGCAGCTTATACCTTTGGCCGTCAGTTCGTCCCATCTTCTCTTTGCCCTCACCTTTGCGCTGGCGGTCAGATAGACTTTCACATCTGCCCCGGGCAGTACACATGTTCCGATATCCCTTCCGTCCATC
Organism: uncultured bacterium; assembly: GCA_947177425.1. Taxonomy (GTDB): domain Bacteria; phylum Bacillota; class Clostridia; order Lachnospirales; family Lachnospiraceae; genus Suilimivivens. The sequence goes on along the minus strand of CAMWUN010000130.1, from coordinate 3,543 downwards.
ACCACATTATTTTTAGACGCAAGTTCCTTCTGCAGAACCGTAAGCCTTTCCCTCACTTTAGGGTTCTGGCTGGTAACGGAGGCCATGTTTCCCACTTCCTCACTGCGTATCACACTGTTTACATTTTCGCCGTTTAAAAGCACTACCTGCTCCCCGTCCATGTATACAATGGTAATATCGGCTTTCACACATTCCGCTTCAACTGCCTGTGCATCCTTTGGATCCACATGGCTGGAAAGAAGGAAATATGCCATGGCGCGGTACATGGCTCCTGTGTCCACATAAATAAACTCTTTTATCTTTGCAATCTTTCTGGCAATGGTGCTCTTGCCTGCCCCTGCCGGGCCGTCTATGGCTATCTGATAACTCATTTTAATCCTCTCCTATATTTGTTTCATTTACCAGGCTGCCCATAAAGAATGACAGCGTAGATATTATCATAACATGAACTTCCTTTTATGCCAAGCGTCCTCCTGTAATTCCCAATGAAATCGTAACACTTTTCTTCCGTTACTTTTCTTCCGCCGCGCTCACCCCGGCCAGATATCCGGTGGACCAGGCAATCTGCAGGTTAAATCCCCCTGTCACTGCATCCAGATCGAGAACCTCACCGGCAAAATAAAGCCCTTTAACCCGTCTGGATTCCATTGTGGAGGGGTCAATTTCCTTCACATGAACGCCCCCCTGGGTCACAATCGCTTCCTGAAATCCCCTGGTTCCTATAACTGTCATGGTAAGATTCTTGATACAGTTATTTAAAACATTCCTCTCCTGTCTGGTAATCTCATTTACTCTCTTTTCAGGGGAAATACCGGAAAGACGGATGATTACCGGAATCATTTTGGATGGAAGCAGCCCGTCCAGTGCATTTTTAAACTGGCGGTTCTTATTTTCCTCAAAATCCCGCAGAAGCCTTCTATCCAACTGTTCTGCGGACAGGGCAGGTTTCAGATCAACCGCAAGGTCTGCCTGTGCGCCGTAACACTTTTTTACGTAATAACTGCTGGCGCTTAAGATGAGCGGTCCGCTCACCCCGAAATGGGTAAACAGCATTTCCCCAAAGCCTTCGTAAATCTTTTTTTTATTGTGCTTAAGCTGCAGCGATATATTTTTAAGGGAAAGCCCCTGCATATCCATACACCAGCTTTCCTTTATGGTAAAGGGAACCAGCGCAGGCTTTAATTCCTTCACGGTGTGTCCCATTTTTTCCGCAAAAAGATAACCGTCTCCCCCTGACCCTGTTGCAGGGTAAGACTTTCCCCCGGTTGCAATAATCACAGCATCCGCCTTAAGCCTTGTCCCGTCTGACAATTCCACCCCTGTCACATGCTTCGTCCCGGCCTTGCGGTCTTCCTCCTTCTGGGAAGCAGGGAGATCCCGGGTCAGGATTTCCTTTACACAGGTACGCAGGCATACCTTCACACGCTCTTTTTCCATCTGCCGGTTCAGCGCCGCAATCACATCGGAAGAATGGTCTGATACCGGAAAAACTCTTCCGCCCCGTTCCTCCTTCAGCCTGCATCCCGCTTTTTCAAAAAATTCCATCACGCCCCGGTTATCCATATGAAAAAAGGCGCTGTACAGAAATTTGGAATTGCTGATGATATGTTCAAAAAAATCTTCCTGTTCGCAGGCATTTGTCAGATTACACCTGCCCTTCCCGGTAATATAAATCTTTTTCCCTGTCTTTTCATTCTGCTCCAGCAAAGTGACGGCGGCCCCTGTCCGGGCTGCCCCCACAGCGGCCATCATTCCCGCCGCGCCGCCGCCTGCTACAATAACATGTCTCATAATCTAATCCTTTTTTATTAGTGGGTAATTCAGCATAGGTTCCTCATCGATAAAATTAATTTCGTCATTTAAGTAAACCTGATAGTTGTTCCATACATCCTCAAGTGTCTCTAAGTTCCGCTTCACTTCCTCCGGCTGTTTCAGGCACAGGGCAACCACCAGCGCATTGATGACGCTAAGGGGCGCCACCAGCGAATCCACAATGGAAACCATGTCGCTTCTTGCAAGAAGGTTGCAGGAAGAATACAGATTCATGGGGGAATGGATGCTGTCTGTTATGGTGATGACTTTCGCATTCCTGTCATTGGCAAATTCCATGGCTTTCAGGGTTCTCATGGAATATCTTGGGAAGCTTATGCCAATAATGGCATCCCTGTTGTCAATCCGTATCATCTGCTCAAACATTTCCGTAACGCTTGTGGTTTTGACCAGAATAATATTTCCCCGAATCATATTCAGGTAAAAATGAAGGAAATCCGCCAGCGGTTCACAGCTTCTTACCCCCACAAGGTAAATCGTCTTTGCTTCCAGTATAATGTCCACCGCCGCCTCAAAGGCCACTGCATCCAGGCTGACTATTGTATCTTTTATTTTTTCTATATCTGCGTTCAGAACCGAGTGCAGCACTTCCGCCTGGGAACTTTTTCCATACTTTGCCCCGATTTTCTGCACAGAATTCAGTTTATTCTTCACCCATTCTTCCAGAGATTTCTGAAACTCGGGATATCCCGCATAGCCAAGAGCTGCCGCAAACCGCACCACAGTAGATTCACTGACTCCAACTGTTTCCCCAAGCTTGGCCGCCGTCATGAACACAGCCTGCTCATAATGGTCAGAAATATAGGCGGCAACCGCCTTATGTCCCTTGCTCATCCGCATATACTTATCATTCATTCTGGTAATAATATCATGCTCCTGTTTTTCCATTCTGTTATCCTTTCCGTTCTTTATGCCGTAGGTACCTGATTAGAGCGTTTCCTGCGCCGGTTTTGTCTGTCTGTAATTATATGCTTACAGTTGTCTTCCCTGTCAAAACCGTATTCTTATCTGAATGAATAATAAGCCGCCCTTAATGCCTGTGTGGTTTCTTCTTCTGACAAATCATAATCCCCTGTAAAGCGCATACATGCCGCCCCGTGGACGTAAATCCATATTTTCACAAACAGGTTTTCGGCGTCTTTGCATCCATGGGACAGAGCCGCCTGTACCTCTTTGCTGATACAGCCCTCGCTGCCATTAATGATGTCATACATGCTTTTTCCAAATCTCTCCGGGGATAAAAAAATGAACTCAAATACTTTCTTATGTTCGCCTGCAAATGTAATGTATGCCTGTCCAAGATTTACAAAGGGCGTCTCGCTCTGCCCTGGAAACTTCCTGCAATAATCCTGAAAAAAGCTGCATGCCGTTTCAAAAAGTTCTTCCATCACCTCTTCCATGTTCCTGTAAACGCGGAAAATAGGCTGGGTGGAACAATTAGCCCTTGCTGCCAGCTTCCTTGCCGTAACCTGTCCGATTCCCTCTTCCAGCAGAATTAAAAATGCTGCCTGCATAATTGCATCCCTGCTAATCGTCTCTTTTCTTGCCATCTTCTTATCCCTTCATAATATAACACACGTTATTATCCTACAATGAATTCCTTGTTATGTCAACATAATCTGCGGCCGCTGAAATGCAGCCAGCAAAAAAGACGTTATTGTTCACTCCGTGACCAGTAACATGCAAAAATCCATCGAAAATTGCCTTCGGCAA
>CAMWUN010000129.1 GCA_947177425.1 uncultured bacterium | reverse complement strand
TTGAGTTAGACCATAAGATGAGATTTTTTCAATCGGCTAAACTTAATGACATTGGGCGTGAACACAAACTCAAATCTGCCTGGTACAGTTGCTATATATTCCTGTACATCAGCAGATGAATGTACTTTTAGGTTATCCAGTATAAGACGGATTTTGTCTCCATGAGGATATCTGCCATTTAATTTTTCAAGGAAGGCAATGTAATCCCTGCTGTTGTGTGTATCGCTTACCAGTGGGATTGCTTCACCTGTCCGGAGATCTGTTCCGGCAGGCAGCAATACTGTGCCAAGACGCCTGTACTCATAATCACGCTTTATGGTGCCATGTTCCACAGTGGGAAGGAGATCATCGCTTGTTGTTGCAATGGCCTGGATTCCGGGTTTCTCATCATAGGAAAGGACATGCGTTGTCTGGCCTTCAAAGGGGATTAATTTTCCTTCTTCATCAAACTGGAGGGATACCTGCTTGTATACAAGAAGCTTGGCAGGCAATGCCTATGATCCATGTTTTGGCTTCGCCGGAGATTTCTTCTTTAGGGCCCCTTCCCCCGGAAACACTCAAAATATCATCCAGTGTTTCATTCGAGGAACGGTTGCGGTATTTCTGCGTCCAGAGAAGAACCGTTCTCTTGTTTATGCCAAGCGCTTCTGCAACAGAATCATTTGAAAGGCCATCCGCTTTCAAAAGCAATATTTTGGCACGTTGTATGATGATTGCCGGTGTCATGCCGGATTTTACAAGTTTTACAAGTTTTTCTTTGTGGTCGGTTGTAAGTAATAAAGGCTTTGGGGTATTCATGGCTATGCTCCTTCCAGCAGTACTGGTCTAAGTATAGCACATAATACCTAAAAAATGTATTTAAATAATAAATGATACGCTAGGCCCTATTGTAAGTCGGCCACTAGGAAAAGCCCAAATTGTATCCGAAGGAGCCATAACCGCCACTCCCATTTTATTAGCTAAATTTTGAACGAATCCATTAGAAACAGAACCTGTTCCACAAGATAACAGCCGAATCGCTCCACCTGCATAACCAGCATCCTGCTTTAAAAAATTCACAAGAAAACGTTGAGCCTGATAAATCCATTCACCATTTTCCTACATGATTAAGCGGTGCTCCATAAAACGCCGCACTGGACAGTTCTCCCATGACAAACCCTGTTACTATCTCTGCAAAACTCCACAAGGCTTCTCTCATGCAGTTTGCTGCGTTATAGGTATACTGGCGCACTGCCGCCCCGTCCAGGCTTTCCTGTATCAGGTTTCCTCTTTTGTCATGTTCATGGCAATGCAATTAGAAGATGTAAGATAACAGCCACAAAAAATCGGAGATATCCTAATGCCCTTTATTGTCAAAAGAATATCCCCGATGTGTGCTTTATTCGGATATTTGGAAGAGTTTTCTCACCTTTATCCCCCTAGTGTATGTCATCGTAACATGGTATTTTTCTGTGTACCAATCAAACTGTGTCGACAATTATTATGACTTTAATCGTCAATTTCATATTTAGGTACCATTCCATTTAAATTATGGTCAAAGGAAACAAACCTTGCATTAACAGGTGCCTTTGCTCTACTGATATATATTCCTTTCAAACATTTATTACACCATATTTGAAAGTACCCAATCCTAGTTTTCTCGTCTCCAATATACAGATATTCTACTCCATGTTCTCCGCAATTAGGACATTGTATTTCTTGTTGGTTAGCTATATTATCTGTCAATTTAGGAAGTATTTTCATCCACTTTTCTCTCATTATTAACCTCCATTTCTAAAACGAAAGTAATCCCACCAGCTTTGCTCTGACATTGATGCACCTCTTTCATATTCTCCTAAAATATCTGTTGATGTTGGTTTTCCAAACACTTCTACTTGATAAATATGCATCCTTTCATGCCCCAACGTCTTAACTAAGGTTTCTGTATTAGTAAAAGCATCGGGATATAAAGTAATAGTTTTTCCATCTGTATATCCATATACATTCCTCCCTAATAATTCAGGATTTCTATCAATTTTTACCTTAATTCCATCTAAACTGACACCTGCTTTATAAGCTATTTTTTTAACATTCTTCAATTGCGTTAATTCTTCTAAATCTTTGTAATTACCTGTGTTAGACTCTTTTCTATATAAATCACATTTTGAACTACCCTCACACCGATACAAGGGCCACGGGCAGTCCTGCCCCGGAACCGATCAGCGCTCCGCGCACTGCTCCCACTACCATTCCGCTGGCTCCGGCTCCTAAAGCTTCCCGGACGTCAAACTCTTTTCCTCCCACTATCTGGGATATGGCCGAACCTGCAAAACCAAAGGTTCCTCCAATGATTCCGCCGAGGATCCCGCCTGCAAGGATATTTGCCACCTCTCCCGTAGGGTCCACATAGTTCACCGGGTCGTTACCGCAGTAGGGATAGCCGTTAAGCCCCCTCTTTACAGGGTCGGGTGCCAGCATACGCCCATGGGTCGGGACGTAGAATCTTGCCTGGGCGAAATACTTGCCGGTGACCGGATCGGGAATATAGCTGGTAAAGCAGGGAATGCCTCCCCTGTCCGGCAGGGACTGACTTCCCTGTCCGTGGAATTTCAGGTTCCCCCATACATCCCACTCACTGTAGCCCAGACTCTGCCCCTGGCCGTCCGATACGGACAGGATGCTTCCGTAGAGGTCGGGCTGGAAGTATATATTCCCGGATGCCGTTTTCTGCATCAGCCGTTCATGGCCCTGCCCGAATATGGTGCTGACCGCATCTGCATCTTTTTCACAGGCCATCAGGTCGTTGTTTGTGATGCTTAGGTAATCAGGCACATAGCTGGTTTCTTTCGTGAGGAATTCTTCTGACGGCTCCTGTCCTGCAAGGGTCTGTACATTCTTTATCCTCATGTACAGGGCATTATAATCATACCGCGTTTCTTCCCCTGTTTCAAGATTCTTCCCCAGGGTCATGCGGTTTGCGGCGTTATAGGTATACTGGCGCACTGCCGCCCCGTCCAGGCTCTTAATATCAATAAATAAAAAACGGTGATATTTTACAATTTAAAATCATAAAATATCGCCGTTTTTTATTTTAGATGGAATACAGCCTGTTTCACGCTATATATATTTTTAATGACAGAATTATCAAATAATGTTGTTATGTTAGTTAATAAATTCTATCTGTTTTTAGAAAATAATCGACTATTTATTAAACACTTTTTCAACGCTGACATCTTTACAAATGATTTTTGCTGTCAATATTGTTAAATCTATTGACACATCGTAAAACCCCATAAAATCTTTGCTTTTAGTTAATGTGATATCCTGTCCATAATATCCAAGCTGAGGGGAGGACATTTCTCGTACATGTGTTATTGTTCTCCAAGTAGCATCTGTTTCATATGCAACCCTAAAAATACCGCTGATTACGTGTTTTTATTTAAGTATAAGAGAATCCTTTTTTCCTCCTACACCCTTAGTAAGCACTATTGTAAAATTACTATTTTGCTACACTTTTGTTTTTTTACGTTATAAATTGATATCCAGACATTTTCCATCAATATTTTGGGTAAAAACATTTTCTTCCACTGTTACCTCTTTTCTTAATTTATAAAGCTGAACTTTTGACAAAGGTATTTTAAACTCAATTTTTCCTCTTTGATATTTTCCTCTTAGAATTGAATTATATAACTTTTTTATAAATATAGACCATTGCGGTAAATTTATGTTATCAGATTTATCTTGTAAATAACTTAATCCATCGGCCCTATAAAAAATCAATAATGCTGTGCTCAAATCACATTTCTCATTATCCAAAACTGTTTGCGGAATATCAAAGCCATTATCCCAGTTATAATTGTATGCATATACATATAATATTTCTTGATCTCCGGTTTGAAGAATTACCCTTTTTACTTCGTCATTATCAACATTATACAATAACTCTTTTACTTTCAAAATTTTATTTTCATCCATAACCACACCTTATTGTATCCTTCTTAGGCTACGTAGCCACAAATCTAAAGTTGCTCCCTGACTTGGATATAATGGCAATCCGTTCTGTTGCAAATACTTTAAATTTTGTTGTAAATTATATACTTGGTTTTGTAATACATTAATGCTTTGATTAAAATCCATCTCATCAAATTGAATTCTAACAAATTCGTTATACATTAAATGGTATCCTCTATGTCTTGACATCGCACTTATGTCATCTGCTGGAGTTCTTAAAAATAAACCATTTGAAGCATCATCTAAATCTATTCCTATCTTTTGTAATACTGGATGATTTGCCATTTCTGCCGGAATAATATGTTGCGCTTGATACCCTCTCCAATTTGTTCCCCTAGGCAATCCCATTGATTCCATCATATTTTTCCCTAATTTTGTAAAATCTCCACCAGTAACAACTCCTTCTGTTCCTGGTATTAATCTTCCTCTTACACCATCCTCAAACCCGTTTCTAACACTACCCTTCACAGCCTCAACTGCCCTGCCAGCCCCATAAAACGCCGCACTGGACAGCCCGCCCATGACAATGCCCGTTACTATCTCTCTGCCAAACTCCGCAAGGCTGAACCGCTCCGGCGCCTTCCTTACCGTCCTCTCCCTCCGGGGTATCTGGTACTGGTAGCCGTAATCGCTCCCTCCTTCCATCATCCCGCCAAAAGGATCACGGGCCATGCATCCGTGTCTCGGGTCATTCGTCCTTCCAAAAGGCACAAGGCCGAGGCTTCCCCTTAAGGTTCCGCTTCTTCTGTCCCCATCCTGACCGCCAAAGACTTCTGACAGGTAATTAATTCCGGATGTGGCTGCCCCTGCCGCCGCTCCTCTTCCAAAGGCTTCTTTCAGGCTTCCCAGCGGGCCGTTCC
>CAMWUN010000128.1 GCA_947177425.1 uncultured bacterium | reverse complement strand
GATTTTCACTGCAGGTAATTGGTACTTGGCATGGGTACATGCGGAACTGGAATAAAAAAATGAGAGAGATAGAATTAGGAAGAATTGTGGCGGAGTTTCCGCCTGATATGGGGAAGGGAAATCCCCGGAACAGTGAGGGCGCTTTTCTCACACTGGCAGATGGAAGTATTATCTTTGCGTTCAGCAGGTTTAGGGGTAAGAAACATGCAGACTGGGCGCCGTCGGATATTTGTATAGTGGTTTCCAGAGATGGCGGGATGACTTTTGGAGAAGAAAGGATTGTAACGGCGTGTGAGGCAGAAGGTGCGGTAAATGCCATGTCTGTTTCCCTAATGCATATGGATAATGGTGATATTGGCATATTTTATCTGGTGCGGCGCACCTACACCCAGATTCAGATGTTTGTAAGGCGGTCCAGAGACGGAGGACAGACATGGGGCGAGAGAGTGCTGTGCACGCCCCAGGAAGGGTTCTTTGTTGTGAATAATGACAGAGTTACCAGACTTTCAGACGGGAGGATTCTGATTCCGGCAGCCTGCCACAGGACAGGCAGGGACTGGAATAAGGAAAAAGGAGAGGTACCGGATGGCCAGGAGACAGTCCCATCAGGAGACTTTATTGACAGCCGTTCAGAGACAGTGTTTTTCTATTCGGATGACGACGCCTTTACCTGGAATGTGTCTTTAGGAAAATGCTGTATGCCTTATATGGCTAACTGCCAGTCAGGGCTTCAGGAGCCGGGGATACTAGAACTGGGCCCCGGAATCCTGTGGGGATTTGCAAGGACGGATTTGGGAAGGCAGTATGAGATGTATTCCGTGGATAATGGAAACACCTGGACCGGGGCGCAGCCATCCCGTTTCACGGCGCCAAACAGTCCCTTAAGCATGAAAAGGGATGAAGAAACAAATGACATATATGCTGTGTGGAACCCGGTGCCTGAATATAATGGACGGGAGAAAAGAAGTGATATTTTTACAGGGGGAAGAACCCCTTATGTGATTGCCGTAAGCAAAGATAACGGAAAGACTTTTTCAGCAGAAGCGGCTTTTGAGTGGGAGAAAGCCTGTGGGTACTGCTATTGCGCCATCCATTTTACAAAGGATGCTTTGCTGCTTGGGTATAACGCGGGAGGACCGGAAGATGGAAGCTGCCTTGCAAAAATCAGAATCAGGAGGATTCCAAGGAAGGAGCTTTCCGGCTTATTTAGGTCATAAAAAGATAATATTCCGGTTTTAGGAAGTCCGGGTATGCGCTGTGCCCGGAAAACCTTCGGCGTATTTAAACAGTCCCGGAGATGCGGGACGGCTGATACAGCGCAGAAAAGAGGAAAATATGAAGAAAAGAATAGAAAAAATTTCAGCGGCAGTGTTGTGTGTGACCCTGTTATTGTCGGGATGTTCCGGCTCATCCGGAGCAGGCGCATCCGCTTCGGCAGGAGGGAGCGGTGAACCGGATCCTGATAAGACTTATGATATCAGCTACACGGGACAGTGGTGTTTTGCCGACTACGAGGACGGTTCGTATGTAGAAAAAATGATTGAAGATGCCCTGAACATCAACCTGACTGTGGAGAAAGCCGAAACCACAGATACGATTGACCTTTTGCTGGCCTCCGGGGAAATGCCCGACTGTATGTGGTCAGAAGTTAAGACTGCAAGCTGGATGAGGGAGCAGGAACTGATAAGAACTATTCCAAGGGATATGGCGGAAAAATACTGTCCCCGGCTTATTGAATATTATGAGGAATATCCATTGATTTACAAGCAGGTTCTGAATCCCGAAAATGAGGATGAGTTCATTTATCTGGCAGGTCTGACATTCCAGTTTGTGGATTATTACCTTCCCGGAGACTACTACCGGTATGACTGGATTGAAAACCTGGGGATTGATTTGGGCGTCAATGTAGAACAGGTGGATGACAGGATTTATGTGGCGGATGACGGCATTGAACTGAGTAAATTTGTGGAAATCATGGACGGGTTTGTCAATGGCGATCCAAACGGTACGGGGCAGAAGGACACCATAGGGGCAGCCGGGGGACAGACAGTTCCCAATATAGTCCAGAGCGCGTTTTTTTCCGCCTACGGATTCAGTACTGGAATTAATAATGTGAATGGCAGGGCCGAACAGTTCTATGCCATGGAGGAATATAAGGATTTCCTGAAAGGCTTTCAGGAATTGTATGCGAAAAGTCTTCTTGATCCGGAGATTATCAACGATGACCGGAAAGTTGCCTGGGATAAGGTGAACACAGGGGTGGCTGGGTACTGGATTACATCTACCAATTCACTGAACAGTTGGGCAATGGATCGTCCTCCGCTGACCATTCTGGAAAGAGATCCTAATGCCAAAATCCTCATGACACCGGGAATCAAACCGGACGGAGGAGAAGTAAGAGCTACGGTAAACCCCTCTCCTGCCTATGGACGTTTTTTTGTAAATGCTAATGTGGATGATGAAAAGCTGGCCAAGATTTTACAATTTGTGGACTTTTCCCTGTTCGGCAATGGAGATAAGGATATTGTGGCATCCATGTTTTTTGGTGAGAAGGATATTGACTGGAAGTGGGATGAGTCCGGCGAGACGCCCGTTCAGATCAACAATCTCAATTCAGGGGACAAAGGGACCTGGAGCTTCAGCCAGTTCGGCCAGACAAAGGAAGTTACCCGGTGGCTGGGAGAGGAACCGCTGTTCCAGGCTGGAAGCAGATTCTGGTCCGCCAGCGATGATGGTATCTGGATGAAGTGGCAGCACAGACCCTACAAGGAAGACCTTGCGGGGGAAACCCAGTACGAAATGATTTTTCAGGAGATTAAGAGCGACCTGGAGGCTTATGTAGCCAATTACCGGACACAGGCCATACTTGGACAGATGGACGTGGATGCTACGTGGGACAGCTATCTGGCAGAACTTGACCGCCTGGGTTATAACCGGATGATGGATGAATTAGAGACATTAGAGCCGCTGGAAGACATTGTTGCGGAATTTGAGAGTAAATAAAATAAGGCTGACATATGTCCAAACTTACCTGTCATAAACTGTAACAACATTTATGACAGGTGTTTTTTATGAAGAAATACATAAAAAAATTAGCGGACAGGATCAGGATTTTTCCGCCCAGGGAAGAAGGGCAAAGCGGAGAAGAATACGCAAGACAGAAAGTGATATGGGGCGTGAAATACGGTGTTTGTGCACTGACCGCCTTTGCCCTGCTGCGGGGGGTGATTGTGACGGCCGGAGGAAACGTGACCGTGAGCAACAGCGTGGACGGCCGGGAACTGCCAATTTACTGTGTGGAGACACAGGAGAAAAAAATTGCTTTAAGCTTTGATGCGGCATGGGGGAATGAGGACACGGCCAAAATCCTGGAGATACTGCAAAAACATGACGTGCATGTCACATTTTTTATGACTGGCGGGTGGGTGCCCGGATAGGCATACATGAAAAGACTGAAATATGGAGAGAAATATACGTTTTAAGGAGCAAGAGCGGCAGGAAAAACAACTTTAATGGTGAAAAAATTGAGGTGAGAGTATATATTTAGTAAAGAGATTAGGGTGTTAGCATAAGCCCCTATCAGTTGTAGAAATATGATTGATAGAGGCTTATTTAGTGTCTTAATTTATGGACGGTAATTTTCCACATTCAAAAAACGCCTATATGAGCCTTACGGCGCATTACAGAGGCATTCTAAGTCAATTCATCGTTACAATTCCACATAACTTAAAATGACAATTTCATAGCAATATCAAAAACAAAAATCTAATCAAGAAGGAGGAGCAATAACTATGTACGGTAAAGTTACAAGATACCTGCATGACAGGAAGTTTGGATTTATCCGGGGAGAGGATGGAAACATGTACTTTGTCCATCACTCAAAATTAAATGGAGAATACATTGACGATGGTTATTATGTATCCTTCAAACCGTTCCAGAATGACAGGAGCGATTACAATGCAAGAAATGTTATGGTGATTGATGCACCGGAAAGGAAAAGAAAACATGGCAAAGCACATAAGAAACATGAATGAACTTGCAAAAGCATTACAGCCTGTAATGTTGGGAATGGTAGATGAATTGGCAGAAAGAGTATATGAGACATTAAATTATTTCCTACAGGAATATTATAACAGCTATGATCCGAAATCATACAGACGGCAATATGACTTCCTTCGGTCGGCGGTGAAAGTTGAACCCAAAGTAAAGGGCAATAAAGTTATTGCATCTGTATATATTGATACGGATTCCATGAGCAATTATTACAATGCCACTGGCAAACAAGTGGTTGCCTGGGCGAGCCAGGGCAAGCATGGAGGACTTGACACAGGCAGTAATACACCCCATGTTTGGGATGATACCATGAAAGAAACCGTAGATAATGGAGAACTTTTAAAATTGGCGATTGAATATTTGAAAAGCAGAGGAATATCAGTAAGGAATTAAGAAAGGGGCAGTTTAATGTCAGTATTGAAGAAAGAATTTACAGACAGGATGGCTGAAAGAGGCGGTATTACAAAGAAAGATGCAAAAAGAGGGTTGGAATTATTCATTGAAACTCTTATGGATTATATGGCTGAAGATGAAAAAGTAATGATAAAAGGTTTTGGCAGATTTGAAATGAAAACTTATAAAGAGAGGAAAGGCAGAGTGCCTTTAAGCGGGGAAGAATGTATTATACCAGAACATAAGAAAATGAGGTTTTATGCAAGTGAAATGTTGGCTGATAAGATAAAAGAACTACAGGAGGATTAAATACATATGGAATTGAACAACAGGACGCAAAATTGTGCCGAATGTGAATTATAATGTACCCCGTAGGGTAGACAAATTTAAAAGTTCATTCCCTGAAATCGGAC
>CAMWUN010000127.1 GCA_947177425.1 uncultured bacterium | reverse complement strand
ATTTTTTTGCACGAATATCCCCCGTAACGGGATAGAAGATAGTGTAAAATCCTTTCATAATCTCATTACAGAAAGGACACAAAAATGGCAAACAGAGAACGCAAAAACGAGTTGAAAATATATCTAAGTGACGATGAACAATACATACTGGAGCAGAAAGTCAAAGCGTCCGGCATGAAAAGTAAATCTGCTTTCCTGCGCCGCCAAATCTTGTACGGTTCTGTCTATGACATTGACTATTCCGAACTTCGGGAATACAACGCCGCACTCGGAAGAATCGGGAACAATCTGAACCAGATAGCAAAGCGCATGAATGCCACAGGAAACGTCTATGCCGTCGACGTAAAGCAGGTAAAAGAGCTGATGAAACAAGTATGGGATACACAAAAGTCCATGCTCTCAAAACAGCCATACATGAAGCAATAAACAGCATTTAATTTCCTACTGGCTCAGCACAAACAACAACATCCATTTTTTCAAAAATCTGTAAAAGTGAAACCAAAATAAAATCCGAAAACAGCCAAAATTCGACATTGAAAAAGGTGTATCGCTTTGAAGTTTTTATACTTCATTCCGATACACCTTAATATGTGCAACATGCTATTGATTTTGATAATTTCTCTTATTTGATGCTTATGTATTTTTTGTTTCTTTTCCACTATATGCCTATCTCCAATTTGAATGTTTTTGCTTTGCTGTTTCATACAAGCTACAATGCAATTCTATCTAAAAAACGAATTGCATTGTAACTTGAGTGTCCTTTCTTAGAATTGAAGCTTTCTGTTAGCACCCTCAAAAATTTACCTCAGTTTAAAACGAATAATTTCTGATACTGTTGTCATCTTTCAGACATACTGACAGCTTCAACCGCAACACTTCCACCTCTTACAATCTCAATTCTGTTTGCAAACTTTCTTTTCAGCAAGGCTATTAAATCATCATTCCTGTTTTCTGTCTGTGTACATTCCAAAAGAACAGTAGTGCTATCATAGTCAATAATTGCAACTCCGAACACTTTTGATATCCGAAACAGTTCCGTTATGTCTGCATCTGAACAATGATTCACCTTAACAAATAAGATTTCTTTCATGTGGATAGGTGTATCTGTATAATCCACCACTTTGATTACCTCAACACTTCTGCCGAGCTGCTTTTTTATCTGCTCAAAAGTCCTGTCATCACTTGTTAAACTGATTGTCATCCGTGATATGGTACTGTCCTCAGTAACTCCGACTGTCAGGCTGTCCAGATTATAAGACTTTCCGGAAAACAACCCCGAAATACGGTCAAGTACACCTATTTCATTTTCAACAAATAAACAAATCCATCTTTTTTTCATTCTCTGCCTTCCTCACTTTCCAAAATCATGTCATTAAGGGAGTTCCCTGGCGGAACAATCGGCATGACATTGACTTCTCTGTCTATGATAAACTCAATAATCGTAGGTGTTTTTGTATTCTGTTTCGCACTGTTCAAAGCTAATTTTATATCCTCTGCCTTTGTGACTCGGATTCCTTTCGCACCATAGCTTTCTGCCAGTGCAATGAAATCAGGAGTATATTCCGGACAGCAATGAGCAGGCTGGTTACAGCCTGTTTCACAGCTTCTCCGATAGCGCATACAGGTACTCGAATACCGCCTGTCATAAAACATTTCCTGCCATTGCCGCACATTCCCTAAATATCCGTTATTCAGTATGCAGATGATAACTGGAAGTTCATAAACAACCGCCGTTGCCATTTCCTGAATGTTCATCTGCATACCGCCATCGCCGGATATGACAATGACATCCTTATGGGGATTTCCAAGTTTCGCTCCGATTGCGGCAGGAAAACCATATCCCATCGTTCCCAAGCCGCCCGATGTCAGCATTTGATTATTCTCATCAATATCAAGAAATTGTGTTGTCCACAATTGATTTTGACCTACATCCGTAGTAACAATGGCATCTTTGAACAATTCATTTATGGATCGAATAATCATTTGTGGCGTCAAACCGATTTTCCCCATATCAATCGGATATTCCTTTTTCCAACGGTTGATTTCATCTGTCCACTCTGAGATGTGTAACGGCTTTGCCTTTTCAAGCAAAGCACATATCGCCTTTTTCGCATCAGCAACAATAGGAATATCTACATCAATATTCCGGGAAATAGATGCCGCATCCACATCAATATGGATAATCTTTGCGTTTACCGCAAATTCTTCTATTTTCCCTGTAATGCGGTCATTGAACCGTGTCCCTATTGAAAAAAGGACATCACAATTACTGATTGCTGAATTGGCGGCATAGCTCCCATGAATACCTATATTGCCAACATATAAACTGTTCGTTGTTGGGATTGCCCCTTTTCCCATGATAGTCGTAATAACAGGAACTCCTGTCAGCTCTGCAAGCTGTGTCATCTCTTTATTTGCATGGGCTATATTAACTCCGCCACCTATCAGGAAAACAGGCTTCACCGCATGGTTCAAGATGTCCATCGCCTTATTTATCTGTCCCATATGTACGGAAAGTTTCGGCTTATAACCTCTGACCATAATTTCCTCCGGATAAAAATCGCTGCCGTAAGCCCTCTGAACATCCTTTGGCAGATCAACAACTACTACCCCCGGTTTTCCTGTCCTTGCAATATAAAATGCCTTTTTGATTGTCTCTGCCAAATCTTCCCTCTTTCGTACCATTACAGCATATTTACAGATACTTCTTGTGATGCCCACAAAGTCCACTTCCTGAAAGGTATCATTTCCAATAAGATGTGTCGCCACCTGTCCCGTAAAGCATACTAACGGTACGCTGTCATAATTTGCAGTAGCAATACCTGTAACGAGATTAGTAGCCCCCGGCCCGCTTGTAACAAGACAGACACCAACCTTTCCCGTAGAACGTGCATAACCGTCTGCCGCATGGATTAGGCCCTGCTCATGGCGGGGCAGGATAACATCTATTTCTTTTTCGCCATATAGTGCATTAAACAGATCTATCGCCTGTCCCCCCGGATAAGCAAACAATGTGTCAACTGCTTCTTCTTTTAGCGCTTTCACAAACAACTCTGCACCTGTAATCTGTCTCATATCTTCCTCCACTTTCCAATGCGTGTGCTTGCATGCATATTATTTGATTTTATAGGAAACGACTTCCGCCGTTTCCTATTGTATAACCATCTGACAGCACAAAACCTTACTGATTGATTCCTTCTATAAACATCTGCACACTTTCCTTAATGTACTCATCTTTTTTAACATCTGTAAGCTCTTTTCCGAACGATGCATTCAGAAATGTATAGCCAAATGTTGCCGAAAATACTGTCAATGCCAGCGTTTTAAAGTCTTTCTCCGGTATTTTTTCCATCTCACACATCTTATTCAGGTAATCGGTAAATGTCACCAAAAAAGCCTGTGGAACTTTCATAATGAGCTGTTTGGTTTCCTCATAGAGCTGTGGTGCCCTCAGACCGATTGACAGATTGACGAAATCCGGTGTCATCCTGTCAATATATGCTCTCATGAACATTTCCAGGTCCGCCTGCAAATCCCACGCTACATTTTCAAAAACCTCCGGTGTGACATTCGCCCGCCAGTCTGCTTGGTTTGCCCCTTGTAAAACAATATCCTTTTTACTCTCAAACTTGCGGAACAAGGTACACTCATTTACACCAGCTACTCTTGCAATCTCTTTCGTGGTTGTTGCAACGTATCCTTTATCACGGACTAATGTCATTGCTGCGTCAATTATTTTCTGACTTGTTTCATCCAAGATTACTTCCTCCTTAATGCAAGTACATGCTTTCATATTAACAGACACTATACCGAAAGTCAATAGTGTTAAGTTCTGAAGATAATATAATTGGTTGAATGCCGAATGCCAGACGATAAAAGGTAAACGGTAAAACGCGAGTACCTATACAAAACAGGAGCAAACCTGTATGATAGTAACAGATTTGCTCCTGTTTTTATTTCACTTCATATTTATTGGATTTCCGACATTGCTCTGGAAGATTTGGAGACCATGGGAGCAGGTCATCCAGAAAATCTCGGTTTGTGTCATTTTCGTGTTTCGGTATCTCAGTCAGAAGATACTCCACGTATTCATAGACTTTCAGATCGTTTGCCTTTGCAGTTTCTGTAATGCTGTAGATAATGGCGCTGGATTTGGCTCCGCGGATGGTGTCGATCAGCTTCCAGTTGTGCCTTCCGATACAAAAACCACGCAGTGTGGATTCTGTTGCATTGTTATCTAGAGGGACTTCACCGTCTTCCAAAAATACGCGCAGATATTTTTCCTGGTTCACGGAATAGGAGAAGGCTTTTCCTGTCTGGGACTTTGGCAGGACTTCATTCTGGTGTTTTTTTACCCACTCAAAATAAGCGTCAACCAGGGGTTTGAGTTCCAGCTGCCTCCAAGCCCTGCCAGCTCATTGTCAAGTTTATAGACCGCCCCGATCTGCTTTAGGGCATCATAGGCAAGCGTTCCTTTCCGCTTTTCCTTATCCTTTATGGCTTTCAGGGCATCTGCATATTTTCGTCTGGCATGTGCCCAGCAGCCAGCGATTGTCAGACCGGGAGTCTTTTCCTCCATGGCATGATATGCCTGATAGCCATCTGTGACACATACTCCCTCAAAACCTTTCAGAAACTCCTCCAGATGATCCTCCTTCCTGTCTTTCTGGTATTCATACAGGACGATGGTCTCTGCATAGGATTTCCCAGTGCGGTAAATCCACATATAGCTCTTCGAACCGGCGGCCCTCCCGTCTTTTGAACTTCGACAGTGGTCTCGTCGGCCTGCAGCACATGATACTGATATGAGTTTTCACAGTTTCAATAATAACTAATAATAGCCTTGAGAAGAATTAATTATTCTCAGGGTCATTATATAAAAATTTCTTCTATTATGCACGGTACGCATTTTTTACCGTTTACGATAAAAGTCTTGACACTATCATTATGAATAAAAACAAAAGATGGGACGACCATAGCTAACTGGCTCCCAGGACGCTTACTTTGTAAACGGTAGATAGTGCGTACCTATACAAAACAAGAGCAAACCTGTATGATA
>CAMWUN010000126.1 GCA_947177425.1 uncultured bacterium | reverse complement strand
TCCTCCTCCTGGCGAAACCTGAACTTGTGAAATATTTTTTCCACCACCAGGATTATTGATTTGTATTATCTGTGCACCGCTTCTAGACCTTGTAGAATTTTTTATTGTCACATCATAGCCAGAGTTTCTAAGTACATCCGCAATTTCTTCTGCTGATTTTCCACTAAAAGCACTAGGATTGGTCTTTATATCATCAATTGAAACTTTACCGTTTTTAATTATTGTATCTAAACCACCCTCATACCTACTCCTAACACTACTCTTCACAGCCTCAACTGCCCTGCCAGCACCATAAAACGCCGCACTGGCCAGTCCGCCCATGACAAACCCTGTTACAACCTCTCTGCCAAACTCTGCAAGGCTGAACCTCTCCGGCGCCTTCCTTACCGTCCTCTCACTACGGGACATCTGGTATCGGTAGCCATAGTCACTTACCTCTTCTGTCATTCCTCCAAAGGGATTACGGGCCGTGCATCCGCGTCTCGGGTCATTCGTCCTTCCAAAAGGCACAAGGCCGAGGCTTCCCCTTAAGGTTCCGTTCCTTCCATCCTCCTTCTGACCGCCAAAAACTTCTGACAGGTAATTAATTCCGGATGTGGCTGCCCCTGCTTTCGCTCCTTTTATAAAGGCTTCCTTCAAACTTCCCAGCGGATTGTTTCCATAAATGGCCCCGCTTACCGCATTGATCAGGCCTCCGGCGATGCTCTTTCCGGCGTCCGCTTTCCCTCCGGTTATGAGCTGCTCCAGGGTGCTTCCCACTGTCCCTGCGGTGAAGTCCGATACAAGGGCCACAGGCAGTCCTGCCCCGGAACCGATCAGCGCTCCGCGCACTGCTCCCACTACCATTCCGCTGGCTCCGGCTCCTAAAGCTTCCCGGACGTCAAACTCTTTTCCTCCCACTATCTGGGATATGGCAGAACCTGCAAATCCAAAGGTTCCTCCCATGATCCCGCCGAGAATCCCTCCTGCAAGGATATTTGCCACCTCTCCCGTAGGATCCACATAGTTCACCGGGTCGTTGCCACAGTAGGGATAGCCGTTAAGCCCCCTCTTTACAGGGTCGGGTGCCAGCATACGTCCCACTCACTGCAGCCCAGACTCTGCCCCTGGCCGTCCGATACGGACAGGATGCTTCCGTAGAGGTCGGGCTGGAAGTATACTTTCCCGGATGCCGTTTTCTGCATCAGCCGTTCATGGCCCTGCCCGAATACGGTGCTGACCGCATCTGCATCTTTTTCACAGGCCATCAGGTCGTTGTTTGTGATGCTTAGGTAATCAGGCACATAGCTGGTTTCTTTCCTACGGGATTCTTCTGATGCTCCCGGCCCTGCCAGTGTCTGCACATTCTTTACCCTCATGTACAGGGCATTATAATCATACCGCGTTTCTTCCCCTGTTTCAAGGTTCTTTCCAAGGGTCATGCGGTTTGCGGCATTATGGGTATACTGGCCCTTCCGGTAAGACTACGGCTATATCATTTCCAAAACTACTATTCTTCCATACCTTGAACCATCTTTAAACCAACGAAAACTTTTCCTGTCCATACATCTACGTAAACGGTACCCTTTATATATCAACTCCACCCACTACCGTAGTTACTTTATTTATATTACCAAATTCATCATATTCTCATAAATATTTCAATAAGACGGCTGAATAAAGAGATCTGTACAGAAAATCAGCGGTATTTCAAAACTTCTTGCATCTGAAAATACCGCTGATATTGTGTTTTTTATTTAAGTATTAGAGAATCTTCCCCCTCTTATACCCTTTAGTAAGCATAAAAAATACTCCCTTTTCGGAAAGATGTTCCTATTGCATAAAACTTGAAGTTACTTGCTTTTTCTATGAAATCTGATTGCCAGAACCACACACATGATAATTCCTATCAAAAATGGAATAGCAGATAAAAATGCAATGCTGGCAGGAGCACTAAAACCACGATGTTCAATACCACAAAGCATACCACGATAGTTATAGGCAGCTACAAAACACATAATGTCTGATAGTACAACTGCAAGTGCCGTGAATAAATAACTCCATTTTTTCATACAACCACACTCCTAAATTCTGCTTTATATATTTGACAATAAAATATTTACCAGCCACCCGCAATGTATATTTATTGCTTCATTTTCATTGGGTACACAATTCCGAAAAGGGAGAAAAAATATTAAAGTCTTGTTGCAAAACGGACTCGACCATTAAATCTTTTCTTATTATATATTTTCTATTACAACTCCCAAACAAAAATATTTTTTTAGCACTAAGCGTTTTTTGTTTTCCATTCCCACAAGTAGAACATCTTCACTTTTTCTAATTTCAAGCACATTATCAAATTCTCCTGCAAAAATGGTATTATCACCATAACTAACAGAAATATCTATTATTTTTGCATAAATATCAACTGTTAATGTCATTGAAAATTGATGACTATCCTTTATAGAGTATATAAATTTTGCTTCGCCTTCTTCTCCAACAGATATTGGCTCATTTTCAAAAAAATCTAACATGTCCAGATCATCAAATTTAATAAACATTATTTCGTCCCCCTACTTCGGTATAACTGTGATCACCTTACCAGTTTCATTTACTATAACAGTAACATCCGCCGTTTGATGAACAAATGTCCCTGCTGTATGTCCCGATACTGCGGTAATGTTTCTAACAGCATCTTCTACGACTGATGGTGGTATGCTTCTCGGATCAACATACTTCTGGCAGAATTGATAATACTCCGGAGTTCCAACTTGTAGCCCTTTTGTTACTGCAAGCGCCTCTGCTCTCCTACTTAACTCTGCTCTGACTGATGGTGTATCTGGTACCATTCTTTCCATAGCATGCTGGGAATACTCCCTGCCATTTATAGTTCCGCCACCTTCTGTCATGTCCCATACATCTGTACCACCACCCTCATACACATCACTCCTAACACTACTCTTCACAGCCTCAACTGCCCTGCCAGCGCCATAAAACGCCGCACTGGACAGTCCGCCCATGACAAAGCCTGTTACTATCTCTCTGCCAAACTCCGCAAGGCTGAATCTCTCCGGCGCCTTCCTTACCGTCCTCTCCCTCCGGGATATCTGGTACTGGTAGCCGTAATCGCTCCCTCCTTCCATCATCCCGCCAAAGGGATCACGGGCCATGCATCCGTGTCTCGGGTCGTTCGCCCTTCCAAAAGGCACAAGGCCAAGGCTTCCCCTTAAGGTTCCGCTCCTTCTGTCCTCATCCTGCCCGCCAAAGACTTCTGACAGATAATTGATTCCAGATGTGGCTGCTCCTGCCGCCGCTCCTCTTCCAAAGGCTTCTTTCAGGCTTCCCAGCGGGCCGTTCCCATAGATGGCCCCGCTTACCGCATTGATCAGGCCTCCGGCGATGCTCTTTCCGGCGTCCGCTTTCCCTCCGGTTATGAGCTGCTCCAGGGTGCTTCCCACTGTCCCTGCGGTGAAGTCCGATACAAGGGCCACAGGCAGTCCTGCCCCGGAACCGATCAGCGCTCCGCGCACTGCTCCCACTACCATTCCGCTGGCTCCGGCTCCTAAAGCTTCCCGGACGTCAAACTCTTTTCCTCCCACTATCTGGGATATGGCAGAACCTGCAAATCCAAAGGTTCCTCCCATGATCCCGCCGAGAATCCCTCCTGCAAGGATATTTGCCACCTCTCCCGTAGGATCCACATAGTTCACCGGGTCGTTGCTACAGTAGGGATAGCCGTTAAGCCCCCTCTTTACAGGGTCAGGTGCCAGCATACGTCCATGGGCCGGGTCGTAGAACCTTGCCTGGGCAAAATGCTTCCCGATGACCGGGTCCGGGATGTAGCTGGTAAAGCAGGGAACGGCTCCTCCTTCCGGCTGGGGCTGGTTTCCCTGTCCGTGGAATTTCACATTCCCCCATACATCCCACTCAACTATAGCCCAGTTTCTGCCCCTGTTTCAAGGTTCTTTCCCATCGCCATACGTTTCACAATGTTATAGATATACTGACGCATTGCCGCTCCGTCCAGACTTTCCTATATGCCCCGGATCGGGAATCCACCCTGCTGCCATAAAACGTTTTTGATGCGGAAAAGCTGTGTAAATCTAACGTACTGGCAAAAACGAGAGACTCCACTATTACTTACTGTGGAATCTCCGTTTATGTATTATTGTTTTAGCTAAAAGGAACTATAATACATTCTCTTATTACTGTAATATAAATACTTTAGAATGATAAAAACAAATTCGGCAGTTTCAATAACTTTTAATCTCCTTAACACCTCTGATTAACGGCAACCATAACATAAATATTTTAGAATCAATAAGAATAATGTCACGAGTTTATTACAACATTGATTTGCACTGTCTGAACAGATTTTTTACTACTACAACTGTTGTGTGAATTTTACTGTGTTACATTTGAAAGAAACAATTGATACCCCACTATCTGCTAATACAATTTTTAAAATTCCATTGCTAAATAAAATATCCAAAATTGTATCATAATCAATATCGGCTTCTATTTTATCAGAGTCCCATACATAATCTTCAACAGAATCAAACTCCAGTAAAACCTCCTCCAATTCATTACCCCCCTCTTTATATCCTTCTTGTTTCCACATACATAAGTCAACTTTTAATTTAACTTTATCATTATTATGAATTAATTCGATAACATTACTATCATGAAAATTGATTTTTTGAATTATTTCCTCTATTTGCATCCATCTCTACCTCCTATTACTATATGTGAAGCCTTAGACCCTTTACCTACTGTATTTCCATCTATATCAAAGTAAAAATCCACTTTTTTATTAGTATAATGATCGTTATATACGTGATAGTGGTCGATAGCTTCAAATCCAGATGCCCCTTCTACTCTTTGATCAAATCTAATTTTTAATCCAGTTTCCGGATTATATAAATCTATTGAAGTGGTATTAGCAGCCATTCTAGGATCTGTGATGTCCTGCCATCCATCATCCAGCAATTGTTGAGGTGTCTTTGATTTCAGCCTCTGTATTTGACTTTTTATAGTAAATGTGTCTCTTCCACATCCACTCCTGACACTACCCTTCACAGCCTCAACTGCCCTGCCAGCGCCATAAAACGCCGCACTGGCCAGTCCGCCCATGACAAACCCTGTTACTATCTCTCTGCCAAACTCCGCAAGGCTGAACCGCTCCGGCGCCTTCCTTACCGTCCTCTCCCTCCGGGATATCTGGTACTGGTAGCCGTAATCGCTTCCTCCTTCCATCATCCCGCCAAAGGGATCACGGGCCATGCATCCGCGTCTCGGGTCATTCGTCCTTCCAAAAGGCACAAGGCCAAGGCTTCCCCTTAAGGT
>CAMWUN010000125.1 GCA_947177425.1 uncultured bacterium | reverse complement strand
ATCATTTTCTTACGACCAGCGCAGTAAATGCGCAGGTCTGTGTGAACAGTAACCTGAAACTATCTTATATTTAAATCAAAATACGGGAATTGTTGCATAACAGATACAAGCTGTGATATAATGTTTACACAATAATCCAAGGAAAGGATGATGAATATGAATTTTGTAATTGTTGGTAAGAATATTGAAGTTACACCGGGGCTTAAGAGTGCAGTGGAGGACAAGATAGGGAAGCTGGAAAGATATTTTACCCCGGAAACAGAGATTCACGTGACCCTGAGCGTTGAGAAAGAAAGACAGAAAATTGAAGTTACCATTCCTGTAAAGGGAAGTATCATCCGTTCTGAACAGGTGAGCAACGACATGTATGTTTCCATTGATCTTGTGGAGGAAATTATAGAAAGGCAGCTTAAAAAATATAAGAATAAACTGGTAGATCAGAAACAGTCGGCAAACTTTTTCAAGAAGGAATTTATTGAGAAGGAGTACATGGAGGAAGAGGATATTAAGATTATCCGCAATAAGAAGTTTGATATCAAGCCCATGTACCCGGAAGATGCCTGTATACAGATGGAACTTTTGGGACATAACTTCTTTGTATTCTGTAATGCAGAGACAGACCAGGTGAACGTGGTATACAAGCGGAAAGGAAATACTTATGGTCTGATTGAGCCGGAAGACTGACAGGCAGAGTGGCAGTCTGGGCATTTAGAAAGCCGTTGCCGGCACCGCAGAACTGAACAGCAATTATAGGAATGATTAAATACAGGAATACCAAACGCTGTCACGCTTTGCGGGCCAGCTTATTAATAAAAAGATGTGTGGCATGCCTCACATCTTTTTGTTATAATAAGCTGGCATACAGATGTGACTGTAATTGCCGTGGTAAGCTGGCATACAGATGGCGCTGTATTTGCTGTAATATACAAACGCGCATGGGCCGCGTCTGTAAAAAGAGGAAACTGGAAGGAAATAGTCAAAATAATGGTAGTTTTTCACATAGCAGGTTTTTTGGTTTTAATTTTAGCGATAGCATGGAAATTTAAGCGTCATGTACTGGAAGCGTTTCCGGTGGGGGCATGCCTTACTGTGCTTATGCTGTATGTGCTTGCTTTCTTTGGGGCATTGTCATTTTCGGATTTTATAGGGCCTGCCGGAGTGGCGGCGTCTATAGTCATTGTCCTTAAAAGTCCAAAGGAAAAGAGAAAGACGATGATGGAATTTGCCCGCCGGGAACTGACTGGACCGGGGATGCTTACAGCATTTGTAATGATAGCGGCCGTGACTGTGTGCGTAAGCGGCAAGGCGGTCAGTTGGTGGGATGATTATAACTTCTGGGCTACAGATGTGAAGTCTCTTTTTTATCTGGACGGGTTTGCCGGAAAATATGCAAATGCCGCGCCAGAGTTTGGGGATTATCCTCCGGGGACTCAGATGATGAAATGGTGGTTTTTGCATTTTTCACCGGAGGAGTTTAAAGAAGGTCTGATGTTTGCCGGGTATTATTTTATGAATCTGGCCTTCCTTTTTCCATTTCTGAAAGTCCTGAAGAAGAGGAATATTTTTGCCATGGCGGCGGGGGCAGCAGTGCTCTGGCTCTTTCCGGCAGTAGCTGAGGTTTTCTGGTGTGATGGGTGCTGTGCGGATTTGACAATGGCGCTGGTATACGGTTCCTTTCTGGCGGCAGTAGCAGACCGGAAGGGATGTTGCAGGCCCTTTTATTATATGAGACAGGCTGTGTTTCTGATGGTACTGGTCTTGTGTAAAAATACGGGGTTTATGTGGGCAGCTTTCGGCCTGCTGTTTGATTATGGGTATCATTTCCTGGTGCATAAGACTGAAAACACAAAACCACAGATTAAAAAGGCAGACAGGAAAAGTCTGTTTGTCATTACCCTGCTTCCCGTTCTGACGGAAGGCTCCTGGCTGGCTTTCTGCGTCTTTAACAGGCGGGTGGCAAAGCTGACCGGAACTGCCATACAGATGGCAACGGGCGGGATGAATATTCCTGCTTATCAGGGAGATATGGTAAAGGCTTTCGTGGAGGCTTTTGTAATATGGCCTCTTCACAGATGGAAGACCATTGCGGTGGACTTAAGTCCTTTATGTCTGTATCTGCTGATACTGCTGTTTGTTTTTCTCCTGTGCAGGTATCATAAGATAGAAAAAAAGATGGCATATTATGTGGGAGGGTTTCTGGCGGTTTCGGGGGGTGTGTTCTATTCCATCAATTTAATCAGCCATCTGACTATATTTGCGGTGGAAACGCAGTATCTGGAGCCTTATGGCATGGTGTCCTCTATTGAGCGGTATGGGGCGCCATTTATGATAGGCGGCCTGTATCTGCTTGCCTTTTATATTTTGAAAGATTCCCAATCAGTCCTGGGGGCTGTCCTTTGCATGGTTTTTGTGCTTCTGACCACAGATTATCAGAGCGCATACCGGGCCCTTTACGGTTACAGGGACACAGTGGAAGCGACGCTGGAGGAGAGAACAGAACTGGTTGATAAGAAGGCAGAGGTTTTCCTGGAAGCGGTGGGAGCCGGGGAAAGGAAAAGTCTGGGCCGTGTGCTGTACCTTCGGGATATTTCGGATGTAAGCTGGGTGCGGAACACTTATGTGAATTTCGAAGCGGCCCCGGTGTCGGTGATGTATGGCAATGTGGATACTTCTGCCATGGGAAGCCAGGACATCATAAAGGCCATAAAGGACGCCCATGCCGGATTTTTGTACGCAGATGTCCTTGAGGGGAATGGGAAGCAGATTTTTGAAGCCCTCATGAATGGAGAAGCCTTTGAATATGGCTGTCTGTATCAGGTGATGGAAGCCGGAGAGGGAATCCGGCTTGTGAAATATGCAGAATAGGAATGTCCAAAATGTGGATATTCTCCGTTTGGGTTTAAGCTGCAGAAAAGCAGTATTAGGAAAGTTATGGGAAGGCATGGTTGTTATTATGGAGCAAAAGGAAATCAGGTGGAAGTTGCCGGTGGTGATTCCGTCCTATGAACCGGACGAAAAACTGCCAAAGCTGTTAAAAGAATTGAAAACTGCCGGATTTGAAAATATTGTGCTGGTGGATGACGGGAGCGGCGAAGGGTATGCGCACTTTTTTGCCGACGCCCGTGAGACTTATGGGTGTCAGGTGCTTCATCACGCAGTAAATCAGGGAAAGGGGCGGGCTTTAAAGACGGCCTTTAATTATTGCCTGCAGGAATTTCCCGGTATGCCGGGAGTGATAACTGCTGACTCTGACGGTCAGCATTCGCCGGCGTGTATCCTGGCCTGTGTGGATGCTATGCTGATGCACCCTGATGCCCTTGTTTTAGGGTGCCGCTGTTTTGAAGGGGAGGATGTGCCTGCCCGGTCGGAATTTGGAAACAAGTGCACCCGAGTGGTAATGAAGTATCTGACAGGCATTACCGTTTCCGATACCCAGACGGGACTGCGGGGAATTCCGGCGTCTTTTATGGAACAGCTTCTTAAAGTGAAGGGGGAACGGTTTGAGTTTGAGACAAATATGCTTCTAGAGACGAAAAGCAGGAAAATACCTATTGTGGAAGTGCCAATCCGTACTATTTATATAGAGGAGAATAAGACCAGCCATTTTAACCCTATCAGGGATTCTGTTAAAATTTACATGATATTTGGTAAATTTCTTTTTTCATCCCTGTCATCCAGCGTGGTGGATTTGGCGCTGTTTTCCCTTTTCTGCTTTCTGCTTAAGGACATGCAGTGGGGAAAGATTACTTATGTGATGGCTGCAACAGTGTTTGCAAGGATTCTGTCCGCTTTATATAATTACCTGCTGAATCTTAAAGTGGTATTCCAGAGCGAAAGCCCGGTGAAATCCACCCTGCCCCGTTATGTTCTTCTGGCGGCGGTGCAGATGTCATTAAGCGCTATTCTGGTGGGAAAACTTTATCCCCTGTTCGGGGGCGCGGAGGTGCTGGTGAAGATACCTGTGGATGTGCTGTTGTTCTTTTTGAGTTTTGTCATCCAGAGGGAATTTGTGTATAATCCGCCAGAGGAGTGACCGCTGATTTTAATGATTTCAGCGTTTGTTGTTCTCTGCCGGGGGCAATTTTTTATGAATATCCTGCCTTGCTTTTTCATATGATTTTTTAACCCGGTTTCTGGCAGGTGTATCTTAATGAAAAATATTTGTTATATGATTTCTATTCTTGTGCTTGGCTTTCTTCTTGTCATGGTCTGTCTGCTGAAAAGCTGTCAGTCCCAAAACGGGGGAGAGGAAACGGCGGCAATTGAGGTAGCTTCCGGCACCAATGGGGACTATATTAAGTGGGTGGATTTCAATATAACATACGACGCGCTTTCCACAGCCTACAATCTGGATGTGGAAAGCTATGACAGTCCGGTACATCTTAACTGGATTGAACTTCTCGCTTATGCCGGGGCCAAAAGCGGCGGTTCTTTTGAGAAAGGGAGTGTTTCCCTGATTGAAAAGCTGGCATCGGAACTTTCCGCCGGGGAAACCACCATGGAAGAACTGACAAAGGACATGGATTATTATGAATACTATTATGAAGCTTATGAAGCGGTTCTCGGCGGCATGGTGGGGGAATACGAGATAGAGCAGGAGGATGAGAATGGGGGAAAAAGCTGGAAGAAGGTATATGGGCTGAAAGCTTTTTCACCTATTGCCAAAGGCTTTGAATACAGCGATTATGACGATTTTGGTTCTTCCCGGAGTTATGGTTACAAAAGACAACACTTGGGACATGACATGATGGGCCAGATAGGCACACCCATTATTGCAATTGAGTCCGGCTATGTGGAAGCGCTTGGATGGAACCAGTATGGAGGCTGGCGCATCGGTATCAGGAGTTTTGACGGTAAACGTTACTACTATTATGCCCATCTTCGTCAGAACTTTCCCTATGCCCTTGACCTGAAAGAGGGGAGCGTCGTCACCGCCGGGGATGTGATTGGATATATGGGGCACACCGGATACAGTTCCAAAGAAAATACCAACAATATAGAAACCGTTCACCTTCACTGGGGACTGCAGCTTATTTTTGACGAATCCCAGAAAGAAGGCAATAATGAAATCTGGATAGACTGCTATGCCCTGACACGGTTTCTGTATAAAAACAGATCCCTCACCGAAAAAAATACGGAAACGAAAGAATGGTTCCGGTGTTTTCAGATGAAAGACCCTGCAGTGGAAGAATATCAGCAGAATAAGAGCTGAAGACGGCTGTCCGCCTTCCTGAGCCGTGAATAGTGTTACTGTTCGCTCCGTGACCAGTAACATGCAAAAATCCATCGAAAATTTCCTTCGACAATGGGATTTTTGCACTCTCGAATCACTTTCTTACGACCAGCGCAGTAAATGC
>CAMWUN010000124.1 GCA_947177425.1 uncultured bacterium | reverse complement strand
AAACTCTCTTTTTACCCGTCATATAATTCGAGTTAATTCCAGTATTATTATCAATTCCATTTACATTCATTTTCTTTAATCCATTGTCATCAGTTATTTTAATAGTAGCTCCTCTGTCGTTCAGAGCCACGCCTGCTCTCTCATAATAAGTCCGAGCAGTTTATAGCTTCATGCTCTCTAACTTCCCCTGTCAGACTTCATGACAAACACCTCCCTTCGCTAAAAATCTGACTTCAAAATGCCCGCCGCTTCATATGCTGCAGCCGAAACCGCCTTGCTCTGGTAAAACCTCCTGTCCACTTCCTGTGCCAGCATTTTGCGTTTCAATGCGCTTTCCTCCGCCAGCCTCTCATATTCTGCGTGTTTTGCCTCCCTTGCTTTGCGGGCTTCGACAAATTCTGATGACGAAACAGTAAATCTTCCCTCACCTACCACACAAGCATGGTTAATTTCCCCATTTTCATCAAACGTCATCAGAAAGCCCTCGTTCAATCCTGGAGTAGAATTAGTTGCCAGGAAATTGTCCACCCGCTCCATTACCTTTTTCGCGAGTTCCGGGTCATTTTTCATTTTTTCTTCCAGTTCCGGAGGTATGACTATGGCTATCTTACCAACCATAGAATTTAACTTAGCATGTACCTCCGGACTCTGCATATCAGGCTCCGCTCCTGACGGTGTCCATCCCAAAACAGACGCATCCGCAGGTTCTGAAAAATATGCATCCCACGGGTAATCGTTCCGTCCCCACAAGCCTCCATCAATTTTGGAAGTGTCCATCACATTGTAATATGCTCCCGGATACTTTGACTTCAACATTTCTTCAAAGCTCACATTTACTCCCTCTGTCTTGCCTACCGACTTTGCAGCCGCAAACTCCGCAAAGCTCACGCCCCCGCTCGTTCCTGACGCTGCATTCTTCCGGTACTGCTCTGCCAGATAGTACCCTCCTAAGTTACCTGTTACTCCAAAATCCATTTTCTTCTCTCCTTTCATTTTTCATCATCACGGACAGGATGAACACCCTGCCCTTTACTTTAAAATCCATTGTTCCATGATATTTCTCCGCCGTGCTTTTGATGTTGGCAAGCCCTATCCCGTGGGATTTTTTGTCCGCCTTATCCGTTATGGGAAATTCCTCCTGCCGCCTCCGCACCAGCCGTCCGTCAAAGCTGTTCTCCACTTTCAGGATTAGCAGGCTGCCTTTCTGCAGGGAACTTAAGCGGATAAAGGCACCTGCCTCCGGCTCCTTTGCTTTCAGCTTCCGGCAGGCTTCCATCGCATTATCCACGGCGTTCCCCAGGATAACGCCTATGTCATAGCTGTGTATTTCAAGCCCCTGCGGGAGAATCAGCTTATCTACATCCATTTTTAGGCCGGGCACATCCCTCACCGCCTCGTGGTATTTCATGTTCATGGAACGCATAAAGGTCAAGGGCATCGAACACATATTCCTTAATGCCCGTGATGAATATGAGTACGGTGTCCTCCTGCCGTTGCCGCAGGTTCCTCGCCACCTCAATGCCATTTATGCCATCCATCTGTATATCGAGGAAAACAATATCAAACCGCTTCCCTGATGCAAGCAGTTCTTCGCCTGTGGAATAGGCTTCTATTCTGCTTCCCGGTTTCTGTTCTTCAATCAGGGCGCATATATGCTCCCTAATCGCTTTTTCATCATCTACAACTGCTATATCCAAAATCCATCACCTCAAATCCTGCAAAGGCATTCACCTTTTATATCGGCAGAAAATTTCTGTTTTTCGGGTGGATGGAACGAAACGACCACTTTTTGGGAACGAAAGGCATAAATGAAGTACAAAAACATCAAAAACACCCCTAAAGTTTTTCGCTTTTCGTCCGATAAGCCCACCCGCATATTCCCTTTCCAAGTAATTTCCGTCATCAGGCCGCCCTGCCTGCGGAAGCGGCAGACCGCCGCATATGGCGGATGAAGTCCATAGTACGGCGGTTAGCTTTTGTAGGGTTCCTTATACACATACTCCAGAACCATGTCCATATTACAAAGCCGTTATAAATCTAATTCTTTTTCCAGTCCATGCAATGCCCATATAAAGCCTAACCCACCCATGGCCACAAAGAGCATTAACACAAATATCAAGCTGCTTATCTGGACAGTTCCATATAATATCAGTTCTCGCAGTACGTTAATCACATGAGTAAATGGATTGATATTGATTGCGGCTTTCAAAACGCCACTGATACTGTCTGCCGGAAACAGGGCGGTGCTGAGAAAAAATACGGGCAGTACAATTGTGTTCATAACCGTTTCATATATAACCTCATTAGGCAGAATCAGGCTTATCCCGTAAGCAAGCCCCGCCATGAAAAATGCCGTCAGAAACACCAAAAAGATAATGATAAATATTCCTGCTATATCAGCGGCAAACCCAACAGAAAAAAGCAGGCTGATGGTGCACATTATCCCCACTTCAAGGAATGTACATAATACAGCTTCAAGAAGTTGTCCTAAGACAATGGAACTGCGCCTGACAGGGGCTATCAATACCCGGTAAAAGCTGCCATCCGATTTCATCATATAATTCATGATTCCACCGCTGCTGCAGGCGGAAAAGCTGACCAACACAACCAAGCCCGGCAGGATAAACGCTGTATAGTTTTCTATTCCGTTATTTTTCATTGTCTGACCTGCAACGGCACTGTAAAGGACAAGCCACAGGAGAGGCTGCAGGATCGTGATTACAATGGTGAAAGAATTGTGGAAACGCCATTTGACATTCCGGTATAGAATCGTGAATACGCTCATATACATCCCTCCCGTTCCCTTTGTGTCAGTCGCAGAAATACATCCTCCAAAGTCGGCTGTGTGCTTTCTATACCCTGAAACCGGATGTGATGCTCTGCCAGAAATGATATTACACGTTCCATATCCGACTGTGCATCATGTGAATGAATAATGACCGCCGAATTCCGGATGAGCATTTCTTCCTGCGGCAAAATGTTCTGCACTTCCCCCATATGTTCCTTGGCCTCGTCTCCGGTGACAAATTGCAGCCGTATGATATTTTCCCGGAGCAAAGACCGCAGCTTAGCGGGTGTTCCCTGCTTTACCGCTTTTCCGTTCTTCATGATACAGACATTATTGCTTAAGCTGTCGGCTTCTTCAAGATAATGCGTCGTGAGGAATATGGTGGTTTCAAAATCATTACAGACCTGCTTCATCATTTCCCACATAGAATTACGTGACCTGGCATCCATGCCAACAGTCGGCTCATCCAGAAAAAGGATTTTAGGTTTTGACATCATATTAAGCGCAATATCAAGCCGACGCCTTACGCCACCGGAATAGGATGATACCGGATATTTACGGTACCGCCCTAAACCAAAATCAGAAATAAGTTTTTCCATCCGCTTTCCCACTTCTTCTTTTGGAATCTTATACAGTCTGCTTTGGAACAGCATATTTTCTTCTAAAGACAGATGCATATCAATAGATGTCTGCTGTGCCACACAGGCAATCTGTGAACGTATCCATGCAGCATCTGTATAGATGTTTTTTCCAAGCATGGTCACTCCGCCGGAAGTAGGACGCAGATAGGTTGTCAGTATACGGATCAGGGTAGACTTTCCCGCACCATTTTCCCCTAGCAGGGAAAAGATTTCACCAGCATTAACGGAAAGCGACAGTCCCGAAAGTGCCTGTACGCCATTTCTATATTGCTTTACAACATTTTCCGTTTCGATAGCGAGCATGGTTTATCCCTCCTTGATCGGGAACTGTATTTCAGTAATATATTTATCGGGATTTCCTTTCATCAGCATTCCGGGGCCTTTTATAAATACCTCACGGAACGGCGGTTCCAACAGGAGTCCGTTTTCCGCCGCATACCTATCAATGGCATTATAAGCAAGTGGAAGCGTTTCATAGGATCCAACATGAGTAACACATACCGCTTTTATACGCGGCATCTCTTTTACTTCGATACCACTTCCCGCAGGGTTCTCTGCGGTTGGTACACACAATTCCATATCCCCCTGCTTTGTTTCCGGGTTCATTGCTAAATAACTGAAAAAGGGCGCACCATTTGTTTTTCCACGGACTGACTTGAAAACATTTGGGAACACTTTGTTTGCCTCAGTAGCGATCCCTCTATACTTCATGTAAGCTACACGAACCGGCGGGGTCTCTCGTATCTCAATTTGATATTGCATAATTATTTCTCCTTTTCTTTTCTTATTGCTATCCATACTTCGGAATGGCCACAGATTGGTTTCCCCTCAATAATTGGGTACACTTCAATATCCGGAAGCCCGGCATACTCATAGCCGGAAAACGGAAGCCATTCCGTATAAAACCTTTTGAAAACATCCTGCACATTTTCTTTAAAATACCCGTCATTTTCAAAGACCACCCATGTTGTAGCCGGAATCTCATATTCATACATCCCTGCTGGTATTTCTTTACTTGTGGCAGCAGCTATATAATAAAAAATGTTGTCCGGGTCATGGTAAACGCTTATTCCCAAAATCCCTTTAGGGTTTTCATCAGACAGCAGACATATATCTGAAAACTGTTTTTTCCCTAAAGCATCTTTCCAAAAGCCAGGGACAACTCTCTGATTCTTTTCCATATCCTCAGTCAGAGGGATGCGAATACCAACAAACCTGATAGTTCCTGTTTCTGTAATGCGATATGACATAGCACTTCCTCCTGTAATCTTTACAGAAAATTTAATTGGTGGATAAGCATTTAATGTGCTTCCTTTGTTTTTTGCAGCAACGGGTGTTATCCCATGGACACTCTGGAATGCCCTGTTGAATGATGTAGGAGAAGTATAGCCATATTTTAGGGCAGCATCCAGCACTTTTTTATCTGACCGCTGCAGTTCAAAAGCAGCCTGTGACATTCTGCGCCTGCGGATATACTCCGAAAGAGAGATACCTGCAACATAAGAAAACAAACGCTGAAAGTAGTAGGTTGAACAACACGCAATACGGGCTGCTTCCTGATAAGATATTTCTTTATCGAGATTATCTTCTATGTACTCTATGGCGTTGCTTAGATTTTTCAACCATTCCATTTCTTTACCTCCTGCAATTAGTCTATACCATCAAAAAATTATATTCCTCGCTTTTCATGCGCTCTTTTGTAAACTGTACCGTATTAAAAATTTTAATGCAAGCTATCTGGCTGTCTATCGTTTTTTCTTGCTATGTGAAAAGACAGAATTAAGAAATGATATAAAAATTAGCATTAAAATTGCAAAACAAAAAAAGAGCCAAAACAGCTCATTGTCATTTTCCCATTATCTTTTTATCAATTCTCCATACACTATTTGGCGAAACCCTTATACTTTTGGCAAAACCCTATACAATTCCGGAAAAACTAAACCTTTTGGCAAATTTTACCCCACCCAATTCGACAAATCGACAAATTGCGCTTTTACTAATCACAGCATTATATGTCAGAGTAACCTTAAAAGCTGTACCAACTCATGCGGTTCGTCCGCATCTGATGTGGTCTGTCTGGTGTCAATTCTGCTTCATCCCTGACAAACCTTGCAGCCACAGGAGTACGGACAGGACGGTTCTTGGCAGATTCTTCAATCGCATTGACAAACATCTCCACCTGTTCCTTACCGGAAATGACAAAATTCTTTGTGATACTTGAAGTTGCCATAAAAAACACCTCCTTTGTTAGTATGGCTTTTCCGTAACAGTTCATTCTTTTCTATCCTCATTTTATTAACTTATATCGGTTTATGCAACAAAACTTTTATGAATTTTTTATTATTTATTTTCCCACTTGCTAACCCGCCAAAACAGAGTTAAGATACGACACCAGGTCAGGAGGGATTGGATTGGAAAAAGATTCTGCATTGTACCAGCTCATGGACACCCGC
>CAMWUN010000123.1 GCA_947177425.1 uncultured bacterium | reverse complement strand
CACTTTCTTACGACCAGCGCAGTAAATGCGCAGGTCTGTGTGAACAGTAACAATTGTTTCTTTATTTATGCAAAACTAAGTCTTGCATTTCCTACAGCTTTGTTGTATATTGTCAGATAGAAAGCGTATATGAATCGTACGGAAGGTTCATTACGCCGGGAAGAGTCTGCGTCTGCGCTGCGCCGCAGACTCTGTCTGGTCTATAGTCCCGGCACAGAGCCTGGCCTTTGAGGCAGCGCAGAAATGAGGTTAATTATGAAAGAAAAAGTCGTTTTGGCGTATTCAGGAGGGCTTGACACTACAGCAATCATCCCCTGGCTGAAAGAAAATTTTAACTATGATGTAGTCTGTGTCTGCATTGACTGCGGACAGGGTGAAGAACTGGACGGGCTCGAAGAGAGGGCGAAATTCTGCGGTGCTGAAAAATTATACATCCTGGATGTAACGGACGAATTCTGCGATGAATACATCATGCCCTGCGTGCAGGCCCATGCCGTATATGAAAACAAATATCTCCTTGGAACCTCCATGGCAAGACCCCTTATTGCAAAGAAGCTGGTGGAAATCGCCCGCAAAGAAGGGGCTGCCGCTATCTGCCACGGCGCTACCGGAAAAGGCAACGACCAGATTCGTTTTGAACTTGGCATCAAAGCCCTTGCCCCTGATTTAAAGATTATCGCTGCCTGGCGAAATGAAAAATGGACGCTGGATTCCCGTGAATCCGAAATTGAATATTGTAAGGCCCACGGTATTGACCTTCCTTTCTCCGCTGATTCAAGCTACAGCCGCGACCGTAATTTATGGCATATCAGCCACGAGGGGCTGGAACTGGAAGATCCTGCAAACGAGCCCAATTTTGAACACCTTCTGGTGCTTGGCACAACCCCCGAAAAGGCTCCTGAAGAAGGGGAGTATGTCACCATGACTTTTGAAAAAGGAATTCCTACCTCTGTCAACGGAAAAACCATGAAAGTTTCCGATATTATCCGTGAACTCAACGCACTTGGCGGCAAACACGGCATTGGTATCGTTGATATTGTGGAAAACCGTGTGGTAGGCATGAAATCAAGAGGCGTTTATGAGACTCCTGGGGGAACCATTCTCTATGAAGCCCACCAGCAGTTGGAGGAACTGATTCTTGACCGGGACACTTACGCTGTCAAGATGGATATGGGAAATAAACTGGCGCAGATTGTATATGAGGGCAAATGGTTTTCGCCTTTACGCGAGGCAGTCCAGTCATTCATCACTTCCACCCAGCAGTATGTAACCGGGGAAGTAAAATTTAAACTTTACAAAGGCAATATCATCAAAGCAGGCACCACCTCTCCTTATTCCTTATATAATGAGAGCATTGCCTCCTTTACCACAGGCGACTTGTACGACCACCATGATGCGGAAGGATTCATCAACCTGTTCGGCCTTTCCACCAAAGTCCGTGCCATGAAAATGCAGGAACTGGGCGAACTGAAAAAATAGGAAAGGTAGGAGGCTGACTGCTTTTATGGATGTAATCACACTTTTATCATCATATTTTGCAGCAATCAACCTGATTGGATTTGCCCTCATGGGCATTGATAAACATAAAGCGAAAAAAAGGGCCTTCCGTATACCGGAAGCAACCCTTTTTATCGTGGCAGTTATTGGCGGAAGCATAGGTTCCATTATTGGAATGTATGCTTTTCGTCATAAAACAAAGCATCCCAGTTTCGTCTTTGGAATGCCTTTTATCTTAATCCTGCAGATTATAATTGTTGCCGCTATTATGAATGCGCCTGTGGAAATTTCTTTTATCTGACAAAGCCCTCCGGGGATTTCCACAAGCCTCCATATTTACAACGTAACAATCACACCGCCGTCATTGGCATACATGCTGCTGACGCCTCTTGTGTCCATAATCAGCACATCTTTCACCTTAATTTTGGCAAGTACCATTTCTTTCAGGCTCTCCGCACGCTCCCGACAGTTGCAGTGGGTAATCATAAGCGTTCTTTCTTCCGGCCGGACTGCTTCTCTGGCTGCCACTTCCGCCATCTTTGCAAGGGCTTTCTTAATTCCGATTGCCTGTCCCAGTTGAATGATTTCGCCCTTGTCTGAACCCATAACCGGTTTTATGCTGAGGGTGGACGCCACCAGCGCCTTGACGCCGGAAAGACGCCCATTTTTCCGAAGAGTCTCCAGATTGTCAAGTACAAAATAAGTCTTCATCCTGTCTCTGTATTCTGTAAGTCTTCTGCATATCTCTTCAAAGGGAAGACCTTCCCCGGACCATTCCACAGCTTTCATTGCAAGCTGGGTTTCCCCACAACTTGCAGATTCTGAATCACATACAAAAATATTTTTACTGCCGTACTTTTCATGGTACAGCTTTTTACCAAGTTCCGCGCTGTTGAAGCTTCCGCTTAATTTGCTGGAAAGTGTAAATACAAACACATTTTCTGCCTGGGTCTGATAAGACTCCATATACTTTTCCGGAGAGGGACAGGCAGACCTGGGACACTTGGGGGAAGCGGCAACCTTCTTCAAAAACAGTGCCTGGTCAAAAGTTTCATCATCAATAATTACCTCGTCTTCCACCATAAGTTCCAGCGGAACAATCTGATATTTAGAATCCGATTTCCACTGGCTGGGGAACTCACAACAACTGTCTGCCACTATCTTATAACTCATAATAACCTCCGAAACCATTTCATATGTTTATTAATAACCACTGTATGTAGTTTTTATTACTACTTATAATAGCATATAGTTATCGCAGTGTAAAGAGTGTTTTTCATGTAATAGTCCCACCTGCACTGCAAAAGTTACTGTTCACACAGACCAGCGCATTTACTGCGCTGGTCGTAAGAAAGTGATTCGAGAGTGCAAAAACAATAACAAACTATGAATCATGTTCTCACGGAATGCGCAGCCTGTGCGCATTCCTCAGCCATCAATAGTAACCATACTATTACTTTTTCCCAATTTAGATATATCATATTCCTTGCACCTGTCCCGGAAATATTATATGATAGGGAAGGAATTTTAAATTTTTATCTAGTGAGGTAATGATCATGACTACCAACGAAAAAGCGTTACTGCTCCATGAGCAGTGGAATGGAAAGCTTGAAACCATATCTAAAACCCCTGTTAAATCCAGAGAGGACTTGTCCCTGGCCTACACCCCCGGCGTAGCAGAGCCATGCAGGGTGATTGCCCAGGATAAGGAAGCGGCCTACAAATACACCATGAAAGCCAACACGGTAGCGGTTGTCTCCGACGGAAGCGCGGTGCTGGGCCTTGGGAACATCGGCCCCTATGCTGCAATGCCCGTTATGGAGGGCAAGGCCGTGCTCTTTAAAGAATTTGGCGGTGTCAATGCAGTGCCTGTCTGTCTTGACACCCAGGACACAGAAGAAATTATTAAAGCCGTCACCTATCTGGCACCTGGATTCGGCGGCATCAATCTGGAAGATATCAGCGCCCCGAGATGTTTTGAAATCGAAGAGCGCTTAAAAGAAATACTGGACATTCCCGTTTTCCATGACGACCAGCACGGGACGGCAATCGTGGTTCTGGCTGGCATCATCAATGCCCTTAAGGTTGTGGGCAAGCAGAAAGAGAACTGCCGGGTGGTGGTAAACGGAGCCGGAAGCGCTGGCGTTGCCATCACGAAGCTGCTTCTCACTTACGGCTTCCCCAATATTATCATGTGCGACAAGGTCGGCATTGTGTCGAAGGACACCGAAGGTCTTAACTGGATGCAGCAGAAGATGGCAGAAATTACCAACTTAAACAATGAGACTGGAACGCTGGCTGACGCCCTTGTGGGAGCCGATATTTTCGTAGGCGTTTCCGCTCCCAATATTGTCACTTCCCACATGGTTTCTTCCATGAATAAGGATGCCATCCTTTTTGCCATGGCGAATCCTGTTCCCGAAATCATGCCCGATACTGCCAAAGCCGCAGGAGCAAGGGTTGTAGGCACCGGACGCAGCGACTTCCCTAACCAGGTCAACAATGTGGTGGCTTTCCCTGGTATTTTTAAAGGTGCGCTGGAAGGGCGTGCAAGACAGATTACTGAGGAGATGAAACTGGCAGCGGCTAAAGCCATTGCCTCCCTGGTGCCGGACGAGGAGTTAAATGAGGATAATATCATGCCGGAAGCTTTCAATCCAAAGGTAGCGGAGCTTGTTGCCCAGGCCGTCAAAGCCCACATTAAGTAGCCCCTGTCATGGATAAAACTATCGTTCAGATTCAGCAGGATATTTCCGTTAACTGGCATGGGAAGCCCTACTACTCCCTTGATGCCTATTGTAAAAACACTTACGGCGAAAAACTATACAAAACCGCGCTGGATGCAGGTCTTTCCTGCCCCAACAGGGACGGAACCCTGGGCCGGGGCGGATGTATTTTCTGCAGCGCAGGGGGAAGCGGCGACTTTGCTGCCTCTATTGGAAATATGGACAGTTCTTCCGGCAGCATTGCTGAAAAACTGGAAAAAGCCTGTCAGAAAAGCCAGCGCGCCTTAAAAGGCAAAAGAACAGGCTGCCGATTCATTACTTATTTTCAGGCATACACCAATACCTACGGCCCTGTTCCTTATCTGGAGAAAATTTACCGGGCGGCCCTGTCCATGCCTTCTGCGGCGGGCATTTCCATTGCCACCCGGCCGGACTGCCTTCCCGGCCCTGTAATAGAACTTTTATGCCGGCTGAAAAAGGAGTACCCTGACAAATTTATATGGGTGGAATTAGGACTTCAGACCATCCACCAGCACACCGCTTCCTTTATCCGGCGGGGCTACCCCTTATCCTGCTTTGAAGAAGGACTTTACAAACTTGAGCAGGCGGATATTCCTGTTATTGTACATATGATTTTAGGACTTCCCGGAGAGGAACTTTCCCATATGCTTGCTTCCATCGACTATCTGAATACCCAAAATATCCAGGGCGTCAAGCTGCAGCTTCTGCATATCCTGAAAGGCACTGACCTTGGGAGGCTTTGGGCCGATACTCCTTCGGCCTGCGGCTCTTTCGCTTCCCTGGAAGAATATCTGGATGTGCTGATTGCCTGTCTTGAGCGGCTTCGTTCCGATATTGTTGTCCACCGGGTTACTGGCGATGCGCCCAAACCATTACTGCTTTTCCCTCTTTGGAGCGCGGACAAGCGTTTTGTCCTAAATACACTGCACAAAGAAATGAAAAGACGCAGTTCTTTTCAGGGAAAACATTTTGCAGGCTGATGTCTCGAAATGGAGTACCATGTGTGTTCCCAATATTGCATATGCAATATTACAGTTTTGAGAAAGGATGATATGTTATGCACGATTCATTGACTTTATATAAACTGATTATTCTTTATATGCTAAGATGGGCAGACTTTCCTCTGACCAAGTCCCAGATCAGCGATTTTATTCTGGAGAAGGAATACACCAACTTCCTCACCCTCCAGCAGGCCATCGGCGAACTAATCGATGCCGGGCTGATTCTGGCCCATTCCACCCACAGCCGCACACACCTAAGCCTTACGGATGAGGGAAAAGAAACACTGGAATTCTTCGGAAACCAGATAAATCCCAGCATCAAAACCGATATCAGCGACTTCTTCCGGGAAAATGAAATTAAACTGCGCAACGAAGCGTCTATTGTGGCTGATTACTACAAATCAGCCTCCGGCGAATATGAAGCCCGCCTGACGGCAAAGGACAAGGGGATCAACCTGATTGATATGACCCTGTCTGTCCCTTTAGAGGAAACAGCCGCCTCCATCTGTGATAACTGGCAGCGCAAAAACCAGGAAATATACCAATACCTGATCAGCCAGCTTTTTTAAGACAAACGCTACCCCTCTTCGCGAGCCTGCTTATTAACAAACGCTGCCTCTCTTCGCGAGCCTGCTTATTAACAAACGCTGTCTCTCTTCGCGAGCCTGCTT
>CAMWUN010000122.1 GCA_947177425.1 uncultured bacterium | reverse complement strand
CCATTGCCGAAGGCAATTTCCGATGGATTTTTGCACGTTACTGGTCACGGAGTGACCAGTAACGTAAATATTATTGAGTTGGACAGAGTGAAAGAGTAAACTTGACGTTTGCCTATGCTTCGCCTATAATAGTGTGAAGAGAAGTTCTGTACGAAAGCAGGAGGAATGACATGATTAAGAGCATGACAGGGTTTGGCAGATGCGAAATCCAGGAGGCTGAGCGCAAAATCACTGTGGAAATGAAATCAGTCAATCACCGGTATCTGGATATCAATATTAAGATGCCCAAGAAATTAAATTTTTTTGAGTCGGCAATCAGGAACGAACTGAAAAATTATATCCAGCGGGGCAAAATCGATATTTTTATTGCCTATGAGGATTACACGGAATCCAATGTGTGCGTGAAGTATAATAAGGAACTGGCGGCGGAATATATGCGCTATTTAAACCAGATGGCTGAGGACTTTTCACTGGATAATGATGTGAGGATTTCATGTCTTTCCAGGTATCCGGATGTTCTGGTGATGGAGGAACAGACCATAGATGAAGAAGAATTATGGCAGCTTCTTCTGCGGGCAGTCAGAGAGGCGGCAGAAGGCTTTGTAGATACCCGGATGAAAGAGGGTGAAAATCTGCGGGCAGATTTGCTGGAAAAATTAAATATTATGCTGGAACACGTTGCTTTTATCACAGAACGGTCCCCCAGGATTATTGCGGAATACAGGCAGAAACTGGAAGAAAAGGTAAAGGAACTTTTGGAGGATGCCAAGGTAGACGAAAACAGACTTCTGATGGAAGTTACGATTTTTGCGGACAGAGTCTGTGTGGATGAGGAACTGGTGCGCCTGAAGAGCCATATAGAAACTACAAAGGATAACCTGCTTCAGGGCGGGGGCATTGGAAGAAAGCTGGATTTTATTGCCCAGGAGATGAACCGGGAAGCCAATACCATACTTTCCAAATCCAATGACCTTGAGATATCCAACCGGGCCATTGAACTGAAAACAGAGATTGAAAAGGTCAGGGAACAGATCCAAAATATAGAATAAAGGAAACAGGGAAGGGAGCTGAACTGTTAGTCGGCAGAAAGCAGAGATGAAAATGAAGCGTAAAGGAATATTAATTGTAGTTTCAGGATTTTCAGGGGCAGGAAAAGGCACACTTATGAAGCAGCTTGTACACAGTTATGAAAACTATGCACTGTCGGTATCCATGACCACCAGAAATCCCCGGCCGGGTGAAGAGGAAGGAAAAGAATATTTTTTCGTCACAAGGGAAGAATTTGAAGAAAAGATAAGACAGGATGGACTGGTAGAGTATGCGTGCTACTGCGACAATTATTACGGAACGCCCAGAGAGTATGTTGAGAAGCAGTTGGAGAAGGGAAAGGATGTTATCCTGGAGATAGAGATTCAGGGCGCCCTTAAGATAAAAGAAAAGTTCCCCACGGCGCTTTTGATGTTTGTGATGCCTCCCAGCGTAAGCGAACTGCGCAAACGCCTGGAGGGAAGGGGAACAGAAAGCCCGGAGGCTATTGCAAAGAGACTTAAGCGCGCGGCGGAAGAAGCGGAAGGAATCGAGGAGTACGATTTTATCGTAATCAATGATAAGCTGGAAGAATGCGCCGCAAGTATGCACGGGCTGATTCAGGCGGCCCATAATGCGCCGGTGAGAAATGAAGAGTTAATTGAAAATATGAGAAAGGAACTGGAAGCGATTTGCTAGCCGCTTTCAGGTGAAAGGAGAAGAATATGCTGCATCCATCTTATTCTGATTTAATGAAGGTAGTAAACAGTGAGGTTGAGCCGGGGGAAGCTCCGGTGGTCAACAGCAGATATTCCATCGTTATGGCTACCTCAAAGAGGGCAAGACAGATAATAGGAGGGGAGGATCCGCTGATTATTTCCAGGGATGCCAAACCTTTATCTGTAGCTGTGGAAGAGTTAAATCAAGGAAAAATCAAGATTCTTTCTGATGAGGAATAAAATATTTTGGAAAGGAAATACAACGCTGTCACGCAGGGCGCGGCAGCGTTTCTTCATAATGTAATATGAAAATACTGTTTATTTCACTGGGCTGTGATAAAAATCTGGTAGATTCTGAAGTGATGCTGGGAATGCTGTCGGAAGAAGGATACTTTTTTACCGACGATGAAGCAGAGGCGGAGGCGGTAGTTATTAACACCTGCTGTTTTATCAATGATGCAAAGGAAGAGAGCATTAACACCATACTGGAGATGGCGGAACTCAAAAAAAGCGGACAGTTGCAGGCGCTGATTGTTGCGGGATGTCTGGCCCAGCGTTATCAGAAGGAGATACAGGAAGAGATTCCCGAAGTGGATGCCATTATCGGGACAACGGCTATTCTGGATATTGTGGAGACTTTGAACCAGGTCTTAAAGGGAAAGCCGGAAAATCATATTGAGGAACTGGATAAACCTCCAGTAGGCGGCCGCAGACGGGTAATGACTACAGGAGGCCATTATGCCTATCTGAAAATTGCGGAAGGCTGTAATAAGCGCTGTACATACTGCATTATACCCAGAGTCAGGGGGAATTACCGCAGTATTGCAATGGAGGATTTGTTAAAGGAAGCCAGTGCACTGGCGGAGGGCGGCGTAAAGGAACTGATTCTGGTAGCACAGGAAACTACTCTTTACGGCGTGGATTTATATGGAGAGAAATCCCTTCCGGCGCTTCTTGGGGAATTATGCAAAATCAGCGGTCTTACCTGGATTCGGATCCTGTACTGTTATCCGGAGGAGATTACTGATGATCTGATACAGGTTATAAAAAAGGAGCCTAAAATCTGCCACTATCTTGACATTCCCATTCAGAGCGGCAGTGATGGGATTTTAAAGAGGATGGGCAGGAAGACGGACAGCGGGCAGATTAAGGCCATGATACGGAAACTGCGGGAGGAAATACCGGATATCTGTATCAGAACTACGCTGATAACCGGATTTCCGGGTGAGAGTGACGAAGACCATGAGAAGACTCTGGCTTTTGTGGATGAGATGGAATTTGACCGTCTGGGGGTATTTTCCTATTCTCCTGAAGAAGGGACACCGGCGGCGGAAATGCCTGGCCAGATACCGGAAGAAGTCAAAGAAATGCGCCGGAATGAACTCATGGAGCTTCAGCAGGAAATTGCCTTTGATACGGCGCAGAATATGGCAGGCCGCAGGGTAAAAGCCATGATCGAAGGAAAGATAGAGCAGGAGGATGTCTATGTGGCGCGCACCTATAAGGATGCCCCCGGCGTGGACGGCTATCTGTTTGTGAATACAGACAGGAATTTGATGAGCGGCGATTTTGTGACGGTGACG
This sequence comes from uncultured bacterium, assembly GCA_947177425.1. Taxonomy (GTDB): domain Bacteria; phylum Bacillota; class Clostridia; order Lachnospirales; family Lachnospiraceae; genus Suilimivivens. Next base: position 2,721 of record CAMWUN010000122.1, on the reverse strand, counting down.
ATAACAGGATCAAACGAATATGATTTAATTGGAGAAATGGAGGATCAACAATGAATTTGCCAAATAAACTTACCATGTTCCGGGTGATACTGATTCCTTTTTTTATTGTATTTCTGCTGGTTCCTATAACAGGAGCTGATAAATGGATTGCCCTTGGCATATTTATCATTGCCAGCCTGACAGATTTGCTGGACGGAAAAATTGCGCGGAAATACAACCTGGTCACAAATTTCGGAAAATTTATGGATCCCCTTGCAGACAAACTTTTGGTCTGCTCGGCGCTGATATGTCTGATTGAACTGAATAAAATACCCTCATGGATGGTTATAGTCATAATAGCCAGAGAATTTATTATAAGCGGATTCCGTCTGGTGGCTTCGGACAATGGCGTGGTGATTGCCGCAAGTTATTGGGGAAAATTCAAAACTACTTTCCAGATGGCTGCGGTCTGCCTTTTGATAGCAGATATTCCATCCCTCAATATGCTTACGCAGATTATTCTGTGGATTGCGGTTATCCTTACAGTAGTGTCATTGATTGATTACCTGATTAAAAATAAGGATGTTATGAAGGAAAGCAGGTAGAAATGCGGGACTGAAAAATGAACTTCCAGGCGTGTACTGGCGAAGCGGAGGCAGGCCGCATTGGAAAACAGGAGGAAAAATGGCAGAGAAAGATTTGCTGGAAGAAAAAATTGTTGAAAAGTTGAAAGAAAAGGGCTGGCAGGTAACGTGTGCGGAATCCTGTACAGGCGGTATGATTGCTTCCAGGCTTGTCAATGTGGCGGGAATATCCGATATATTTATGGAAGGATATATTACTTACGCCAATTCCGCAAAGCACAAACTTCTTGGTGTCAGTAAAGAGGCGCTGGACACCTGGGGAGCGGTCAGCGAACAGGTGGCAGAACAGATGGCACAGGGCGCGGCAAGGGAAGCCGGGGCACAGGCGGCCATTGCAGTTACCGGAATTGCAGGGCCGGACGGCGGCACTCCAAAGAAGCCGGTAGGACTTGTCTATATCGGATGTTTTGCAGGAGGAACAACAGTGGTGAAGGAAAATCATTTTAAAGGGAACCGTCTGGAAATCAGACAGCAGACCGCACAGACAGCTCTGGAGCTGCTTTTTGAATGTATAAGCAGGTGAAATTCCTGCCATAAACTGATAGTTTGACATCCTGCAGACTGTCCGCATGTGTGGGCATTGGCAGGGGATAAGGGGAGAATGGGCTATGAAAGAAAAATGGGGAGCAGGTAAAATTGCAGCCGTTGTGCTTGGAAGCATCGGTGCAGGTATTTTCCTGCTGACAGTGTTTTATATAAGTGTATTCCAGTTGACGAAGGAAATTCTTGTCCATAAAATAGATGATGCAAGATCTAAGAGTAATTACCGTCAGGAGCAGGACAGGGAAGAAAGTATTGCACAAGGTGCAGAGGATGCCGAAGCCGGAAGAGAAAAAAATACGGAAAAGGAACCGGAAAGCCTGCCCCGGGATGAAGAGAAGAACTCCGGCGGGAGCGGCCAGTATAAAGATGAAAATCCGGGAAACTCAGAATATTATGAATTTCATGATGAAATCCGGCATGACCTGCCCTATCAGGTTAGTTTTGAAACCTACAATGAACAGATGGGAGGGAAGGACAATGTCACTCTCAAGATAACCTATCCTGTAGTTGCCGGAGAAAATGTGGAAAACCTGTCAGGCATCAACAATTCTATACAGAAAGAATTTGAAGAAGTTAAAGAATACACGGAGTCTGTGGCAGAATGGATTTCAGATGGGGAGACTTACTATTTTGAAACAGAAAGTTATGTCACCTATATGGACGAAAATATTCTCAGTGTTGCTTATGTGGAATATGGATATCTGGATGATGAATATTACGAAAGCTATGTTATTTCCGTCAACATAGACATGGAGAGCGGTTTAGCCCTTACCAATTCCCAGATGCTTGAGATCAATGACGAGTTTTCTATAGATTTCAGGAACCGCTGTGAAAGACAGAACGGTGAAATTGAAGCTCTTTCCCTATATTCTGACCAGGATATTACAGAAATGCTTACCAGCGATGCCAGTCTGATTATTTTCTATACCCCTATGGGAATGGAAGTGGGATTTAACTACTATTTCGGATGGGTTACAGTCACCTATCAGGATTACCAGAAGTATCAGAGTCTCTTTTAAATCTGTGGACGTTGGGACGGAAAGGATACACAGGTAATGCTATTATGTTAAGAAACGGCAGCCTGCGGAGATGGTACGCTCCGGGCTGCCTGATATCCTTACACGCTCTGGGATGATAAGAGGATATCAGGATAAGCCGGACGGTTATCTGCCATAACCGTCCGCAATGGCCATGTGCATTACATCCATGTATCTGTATTTTTCATGAAATATGCCGTTATATAACCAATGATTCCATTCATGTTTCGGAGGATGCTTCCACATCATTTTCCCAAAGATAATCAGAAGTCCTGGAATAAGCAAATGGAACAAGCAGATCGCAGGCAGACATAAGCAGCCAAAACCACATAATATATAATCTCCTTTCCATATTTTATCTGTTTATTTTATTCTAAAATATTTTCATGCCATTTACAATAACATTTACCTGCTTTTTATGTAATACCACAGAAATCGTTACTGTTCACTCCGTGACCAGTAACATCGAAAATTGCCTTTGGCAATGGGATTTTTGCACTCTCGAATCACTTTCTTAC
>CAMWUN010000121.1 GCA_947177425.1 uncultured bacterium | reverse complement strand
TGCACTAACTAAGGAAAAGCTCACTACATAATAAAATAGTGCGTACTTTTATTTTCGATTGTTGCAGCTTATACTAAGTATAGACCAAAGAGGTCAGAAAATCAAGCAAACAAATTAAGGAGGTAACTATCATGAGTAATCTTGAAAATGTCGCTGCATTTGCTGGCACAAGTGCCATATCGTCCTGTGGTTCAGCTTGTGGTTCAGCAGATCCGAAACCGGAGGAAAAGCCTGCATCAGCCTGTGGTTCGGCTTGTGGGGCAGCAGATCCAAAGCCGGAAGAGAAGCCTGCATCGTCCTGTGGTTCGGCTTGTGGAGCAGGCGATCCGAAATCAAAGTAAGCTTTGATTCGTAAGATACATAGCGTGAAATTAGAATTTCACGATCCTGATTTGTCTGCCCGCTTTGGCGGGCGGATGGGAGTTAGCGTATGAAGGCGGTCATGGACACACAGTCTTTTGTGTGTCCATGATGATACCAAAAGTAAAACTTTAGGAGGGATACCCAAAATGAAACCATATTTTGCGTTCCAATGGCATATTACAGATGAATGTGACCAAAGATGCAGGCATTGTTATATTTTTTCTGAGGATAACCATATCTGCCTGAAACAGATGAAATATGAGGAAATGGAAACGGTAGTTTCAAGCTGCATGGATATGTGTGAGAGATTAGGACGCACACCATATTTTTACATTACGGGCGGTGATCCGATTTTACATAAAGATTTTTGGAAACTCTGCGAACTGCTTAAAAAGCATAATATTACTTTTGGCATTTTAGGTAATCCGTTCCACTTGACTGATGAGATATGTGAAAGGCTTTATGAGTATGGATGCAGGAAGTACCAGCTTTCATTGGATGGAATGAGGGAAACGCATGACAAATTCAGAAAGCCCGGCTCTTTTGATATTACGGTGGAAAAGATTGACTGTATCAAAAAAGCAGGAATGTATTGTGCAGTCATGTCTACGGTATCATGTGCGAATAAAGACGAGTTCCCCGATATGATTGATTTGGTAGTGGATAGGAATGTTGATGTATTTGCATTTGGAAGATATTGCCCTACAAGCGGGCAGAAAACAAACGCTGCCACGCTTCGCGAGTCAGCTTATGTAAGCAAAAGAAATCAGAAAGATGATTTCTTTCAAGAATATCATATCCCGCCTTTGGAATACAAAGCGTTTTTAGAAAAATGTTGGTCAAAGTATGAGCAATATAAAGACAGACACACGACTTTTCAGTTAAAAGACCATTTATGGACTTTGTTTTTGTATGAAAAAGGGATTTTCAAAATACCGGAAGATGCGGATAAGAAAATAATATATGATGGCTGTCACTGTGCAATCAGCCACATGACAATTCTTCCAACGGGTGATGTATATGCCTGCCGGAGGATGGAAAGTAAAATAGGAAATGTATTCGATACCTCTATGTATGACCTTTTTATGGGGGTAAATATGGAGCGGTATCGGGATTTTGATAAATTTCAAAAATGTAACAGGTGTGAACTTCGTGGGTTCTGCAGGGGATGCCCGGCTGTGACCTATGGCTATACTGGTAATATGTATGCGCCCGATCCGCAATGTTGGAAGGAGGTTTCATGATGGATATTTTAGATGTAATGAAAGAACGCAGGTCTATCCGTAAATATCAGGATAAGCAGATTTGCAGGGAAGATTTAGAAAAAATCATTGAGGCAGGATTATATGCACCAAACGCAGGAGGCGGGCAGAGGGCAAGGATTGTTGCTGTCCATAACAAAGAATTAACGGATAAAATCGGCAGGCTTAACATGAAATGTTTTGACCGCAGTAAACTTGCAGGCGGATATGTTTCCTCTGAACAGCCAAGTGTTATTGATAATCCTGATATAAAAAGTGGATTTTATGGTGCGCCTGCGGTATGTATTATTTTTTGTGCAAGGAACTTTTTATACAGTATTCCTGATGCGTTCTGCTGTGCTGAAAATATGGTGCTTGAGGCTGCAAATTTAGGGATAGCATCCTGCATCATTGCAAGAGGGGAAGAAACTTTTGATAATGAAGTTGGAAAGGAATTATTGAAAGAGTGGGGTATTCCAGATACCGATATAGCCCGCTGCTTTGTGATATTGGGATATACAAAATATAAAGAGATGATAAGACTTTCTGCAAAGGCTGAAAAAGTACCCGATATTGAGCAAAGAAAATGGATTGACATTATTTTTGAAGAACAGCCTTATTTATCAAATGTTTATCCAGGCAACACAAGGGAAATCGGCATTGTTTTCTGCATCAAAAATGCAGAAATTGAATATTTCAACCTTGGTGTAAGGCCGATTTTTCGTGAAAGATATGTCATAGGAAACGCTGATATAACTGAAAAAGGGTATGATATTTCACAGAACTGTATCGGCTGCGGAAAGTGTATGACGAATTGTCCGCAGAGATGTATCGTGTCCGGCAAGCCATATCAAATCACACAGGAGCATTGTCTGCATTGTGGAAACTGTTATGAAAAGTGCCCTGTGGGAGCAGTAAAAAGACGGGAGAGCAGCAAATAACTTGCGGAGAAAAATGACTGCGGCAGTATTGCATTCTGCTGTTTCGCTACAGGAGTATTCCATTTTTCAAACAGGAAAGCAGCCGGGATTGCGGTGAGGACTGTGAAAGAGTACAGGGAAAAAACGGGTAGTAAAATGGAGGTGGTATTTAATGTCTTTCGGGATGATGACTATGAAATCTACGAAAACTGACTCGGGAAAAATTGAACAGTTAAGAGGAAAAATAGAAAATACGGATACAATTGTTATCGGTGCAGGAGCAGGGCTTTCCACTTCTGCCGGATTTACTTACAGCGGAGAGCGCTTTCAGAAGCATTTTAATGATTTCATTGAAAAATATCATTTTCACAATATGTATGAGGGCGGCTTTTATCCTTTTGACAGTCTGGAAGAATATTGGGCATATTGGAGCCGATATATTTATATTAACCGCTATATGGATGCACCAAAACCTGTTTATGAAAATCTGTATGAACTGGTAAAGGACAAAGATTATTTTGTGCTGACAACAAATGTAGACCATTGTTTTCAAAAAGCAGGTTTTGCAAAAGAACGATTATTTTATACGCAGGGAGATTATGGGCTTTTTCAATGTCAGACGCCATGCAATCCATATACATTTGAGAATGAGACTCAGGTTAAGCGTATGATAGAAGAGCAAAAAGATATGCGTATTCCAACAGAACTGATACCGAAATGTCCGATTTGTGGAAAACCAATGACGATGAACTTGCGGGCAGACGCTGCTTTTGTGCAGGATGAGGGATGGAATATTCATGCCAGCTATTATGAGAAGTTTCTTGATACACATAAGAAAAGCAAAATTCTTTTTTTAGAATTAGGTGTTGGCTATAATACACCTGCAATTATTAAATATCCTTTTTGGCAGATGACCGCCAGGAACAGGAGTGCCGAATATATTTGTATCAATAAGGGCGAAGTATCAGTGCCAATGGATATAAAAGCCCGGTCTTTAGGAATAGATGCAGATATATATTCTGTTGTCAAACTAGTACTTCGTACTCAAAATTTCTGTGTAAATTTCTGAGGATATTTTTTCGAGGGTACAGGTCAAAAAACGGAGGCGTAGCGGGCTACGTTGAGTATTTTTGACCTGTGCTATGGGGAAAACAGACCAGAATATTTACACAAGAAATTTGAGTACGGAGTACTAGTACAGCATAGCGGATATAATGGTGAATAATGTGCCTGATGTTTCTTTTGCCATGCCGGCAGCAGAACAGGAACAGCAAATCATGTCTTTGTATTATGTGAAAACTGTTGGTGTGCGGTATATGGTTGGAACGGTTGCTGAGAAGAACGCACTGAATATGGAAATCCCTCTGTTCTATTATGACAAGAATGGTCAGCAGGAAAAAATTTTCACTTTAAGCGGTTGGTTTCATTCTTATACAGGTACGGGAATGGGCTTTGTGTCATTTCTGCCTTGCTTATCTTATTTGCATTGTTGATGTAAATATATTGTGGCTGTAAATGTGTTGACTTGTTTTTTTAGAAAGTCCGTTCCATTGGTTGGGGATATGCTGTATAATAGAGTCTGTTATGAAAGACGATCAATCCGGGAGGCTGTAAAACAGGTCTGTGGATATGTTTTTGAGAAAAGTAATATTATCCGTATTTACGCAGAGCCATTTGCGTATAATAAGGCATCCTGCCGTGTGCTGGAAAAAGCGGGCTTTCAATACGAGGGGACATTTAAGAAATAATGCTGTAAAAAATGGGAAAGTGATCGATATGAAAATGTATTCTCTGCTGAAAGAGGAAGGGGGCTTTTTTATGAAATTTCATGGAACAGATGGTAGGGATAAAGATTTTCAGGAGGGGACAGATGGATAAATGGTTTACTGTTGATAGGATAGATGAGGATACTTATATCATCAGCGAGTACCGGCATTGGGAGGAAACACACTGTTATCTGCTGAATGGCCCCGGGCGGAGTCTGCTGATTGATACGGGGCTTGGGATTTGTAATATACATGACGAGGTGGTGAAGTTGACAGACCAGCCGGTTACGGCTGTTGCCACGCATATCCATTGGGATCATATCGGAGGACATAAGTACTTTCCGGATTTTTATGCCCATGAAGAGGAATTGGGGTGGCTGTCGGGCGGGTTCCCTTTGTCTATGGAAACGGTCAGGGATATGGTAGTTGACCGTTGTGAACTGCCGGAGGGTTATGATGTGGGCAGCTATGAGATGTTCCAGGGGAGACCGTCCGTGGTTCTGCATGGCGGGGAAAAGATTGACATTGGCGGGAGGATGATAGAGGTTTTTCATACGCCGGGACATTCACCGGGGCATATGTGTTTCTGGGAACCGGGGCGGGGGTATCTTTTTACAGGGGATCTGATCTACAAAGATACCTTGTTTGCATATTATCCATCTACAGACCCGGGAGCTTATCTTTCCTCACTGGAAAAGATGGCGCTGCTTCCTGTGGAAAGGGTGTTTCCAGCACACCATTCCATGGATATCCAGCCGGAGATCATTGGCCGGATGAGGGATGCTTTCCGGGGATTGAAGAAGAGTGGGAAGCTGCATCATGGGAGCGGGACTTTTGATTACGGAGACTGGGCGGTCTGGCTGTGATGGGGTGGCTGTGCGTCCTGACCCCATTGGAAAAGACTTTTGAAGATTTAAAGCCGTATATTCGGGAAGCCTATGAATACGCAAAAGAAAAATTTGTCAAAAGAAAATGAAATGTGTGGAAACGAAAAGGGAGGATCAGGAATGAATACTTATCAGGTGATAGACGAAAAAAGCTGGGAGAGAGCCATGCACTGTATGGTTTTCAGGGAAAGCGTGGCGCCAGCTTTCTGTGTGACATTTGAGACGGATATTACAAATTTCCGGCGGAAAGTGAAGGAGCAGGATATCTCCTTTACACTTGCGTTTGTGTATGCGGTATGTAAATGCGCGAATGAGATTGAAGCGTTCCGGTATCGTTTCCAGGAGGGGAAGGTGGTCCTTTTTGAGCATATTGATACTGCGTTTACTTATCTGAATCAGGATACGGGGCTGTTCAAAGTGGTTAATGTGCCGCTTCGGGGCAGCATTCAGGAATATGTGGAGACAGCGGGGAAGACTGCCAGGGAGCAGAAGGAATATTTTACCGGCCCCCTTGGAAATGATATGTTTCAGTGTTCGCCTATGCCTTGGATCACCTATACGCATATCTCACATACAAATTCCGGGAAAAAGGATAATGCGACGCCCTTGTTTGACTGGGGAAAATATTATGAGAAGGATGGCAAGATCGTCATGCCCGTATCTGTCCAGGCTCATCATTCTTTTGTGGATGGGATACATATTGGACAGTTTGCGGATATGCTCCAGAAATATTTGGAATCGTTTTAGGAGCGGAAGTTGGATTATATAATAAAAGTTTTGTTGCGTTAGCTGAAATAAAATAATAAAATGTAGAAGCTGAAATGAAATGAGGAAAAGCTGTTCCTAAAACTAAAAGCATTCCGCCGCATTGCCACCCGGTACGACAAGCTTGCCTGCACTTATCTGGGCTTTTTGTGTATTGCTTCAATACTCATTTGGTTAAAGAAAACAAAACAAAATGTTTCAAAACAAAATGTTTCAAAATAAAATGTTTTTCAAACACGCTCTGGCCATCGTGCCAGCGACTTGGTACAATGGAATCAATAACTGGATTTAACTAATATAAAGATGAGGTGATGGCTATGCGGATGTTTCTCAACGCTATTTTTGACTTTAAGCCGAAAGACAAGGCTTTTGTCACTGTGCCACCTATTTTGAAAGAGGTGTTAGAGGATGGAGGCTGGAGTCCCGAAAGGCTTCTGTTTGACCTGTATGACATTAACGAGGCGGCTT
>CAMWUN010000120.1 GCA_947177425.1 uncultured bacterium | reverse complement strand
AAGGCAATTTTCGATGGATTTTTGCATGTTACTGGTCACGGAGTGAACAGTAACTTTTAAGTATCAGTTATAGAAAAAACAGACAGCCCCGGCATACAGGAGGAAAAAAGAATGCGCACGAAATTATTTTTTAAAAACAGCATCATCATACTGATAACAAAACTTATCTGTTATCTGGGAGAATTTCTCTGCCGTACAGTACTCATCCACACTCTGCCCATGGAATATGTAGGGGTGACAGGTTTATTTTCCAACATTCTGGCAGTTCTTTCCCTGTCCGAACTTGGCTTTGGAACCGTCATGGTCTACAGTATGTATGTACCTCTTGCCCACAACGATGAGGACAGACTGCTTGCCCTGACTGACTTTTACAAAAAAGCCTACCATGGTATTGCCGTTGCCATAGCTGTAATGGGAGCTTCCCTCACTCCCTTCCTGCGCTATATCATAAACGACTGTCCCGACCTTCCGGGGCTGTCCCTTTTTTACCTGCTTTTTCTTGGAAACTCCGTACTCTCCTATTTCTTTATGGCCCGACAGTCCTTATTCCTTGCCGACCAGAAGCTGTACATAACCAATATATACTCCAATCTCTTCCGCATCGTCCGCATTGTATTTCAGATAGTCCTGTTAGTTACCACCCGCAATTTTATCCTTTACCTGATTGTCCCCCTGCCTTTTACCCTGCTTACCAACCTGGTTCTGTCATGGCGCGCCCCAAAATATTATCCCTTCCTCAACTCAGGGCGTCATCCCGTCCTTGACTGGGAAGAAAAGAAATCCATCTTTAAAAACGTTTATGCAATGTTCAATCACCGTATCGGAAGCACCATATTAAGTTCCACAGACAATCTGCTTATCAGCTTTTTCCTTGGACTGACAGAAGTGTCCCGCAACGACAGCTACTGCATGGTGCTGAATCTTCTGCGCTATTTGGCGGCCCCACTTTTCTCCTCCTTAACGGCCGGCGTTGGAAATTACTACGCCACAAAGACAAAAGAGGACACTTACCGCCTGTTTACTGCCCTGCACTTTGCAGGTTTCTGGTTCTACACCTTCTGCACAGTCAGTTTCTTCTTCCTCATAGACCCTTTTATCTCTTTCCTGTGGGGCGGGCAGTTCCTTTTTCCCACGCCTGTGGTTTTGCTGATATCCGTCAACTACTTCATCACGGGGATCCGCCAGGTGCCCATTACCTTCAAGGAAGCCATCGGCCTTCTCTATCAGGATCGTTACAAACCCCTTTTAGAATCGCTGATCAATCTTCTGGTATCCATACTTTTAGTCAGATATATGGGCATAGCAGGCATCTTTGCCGGCACCTTTGTCAGTATGGTAATGACCTCTTTGTGGGTGGAACCTCTGGTTCTGTTCAAATATGGATTTGGCCGCCCTGTAAAGACCTTCTGGCTCAAGAACCTGAAATACTTCCTTGCAGGTGTTGCAGGCTTTGGCCTGACCTGGCTGTGCTGTATGCCCATGGAACTGTCCGGCCTGCCCTTACTGGCTGTGCGCGCAGCCCTGTGCCTGATTGTGCCCAATATCACCATGGCGCTGTTTTTCTTCAAAAGCGCAGAGTTTAAATATATTCTTGGGCTTTTGAAGCCGGTGATAAGGAAAGCGTCGTAACTGCCTTTGACATTCCCATACCCCATGGTTCTTCCTCCGCACAAGCCGCCGGAGGAAGCATGAGGGATGTGCTATAAACGCTTTCCCCATCTATTGTCCGCAAAAATATCAGACTGCCTTCTCCTTCCATTTTCCCTTCTTATAAAAAATAAATGTGACGAAAGCGCCTATCAGCCAGGATGCCAGAAGGGAAATGAATATACACTCCTGTCTGCCGTTAGGCAGTTCCGGCGTTCTGGTAAGGAATGAAATTCCGTAAGCAATGGGTACACGGACAAAAATTGTCGTAACAATCGATATCCACATGGGAGTCATAGTATCCCCTGCGCCGCGCATAACACCGGAAAGACTCTGGGTCACTGCCATGGCGATATACCCCACTGCCAGAATTCCCATCATATCCCGGCTAAGCTCCACCAGTTCCGGCGTACTGGTAAATATGCCCATAAGGGACCTTCCGAAAATCAGTATCAGGGAAGTGATTACCGCGGAAGTCCCCACTGCTATCAGAGTTCCCTGCTTTGCGCCCACATCCACTCTGTCGCTGCGCCTTGCCCCCACATTCTGCCCGGCATAGGTGGTCATAGCTGTTCCAAAAGAAAAGTTTGGCATCATTGCAAAACCGTCTACACGCATGACAATGACATTGGCCGCAATAAACATTTCACCAAAACTGTTGGTAAGAGACTGCACCACAATCATTGCCATGGAAAAAATAGCCTGTGTAATGCCGGAAGGCAGTCCCAGACGGATAATTTTTTTCGCATACTTCCCCTGCAATTTCATATAACATATCTTCAAATCAAAAAGTTCTGTCATTTTCATCAGCCGCAGCAGACACAGCAGGGCGGAAACTGCCTGCGCAATTACCGTTGCAAGCGCCACCCCGTTTACACCCATTCCCAGCCTTGCCACAAACAGCAGATCCAGCACGATATTAATGATTGTAGAAACCAGAAGGTAGACCAGCGCAGATACGGAGTCTCCCAGTCCCCGCAGCACACCGCTTAAAATATTATAATAGGCCAGCCCTACGGAACCGATGAATAAAATCAGCAGATAAGAATGACACCAGTTAATAATGGATTCCGGCGTATCAAGAAGCCGCAGCAGCGGTTTCGCCACCAGAGATGCCGCCACCATCACAAACAACGTGGCAATCCCTGTAAGGGTAATACAGTTGCCGATTGTAGTGGAAAGCTTTTCTCTCTCCCTTGCCCCGAAATACTGGGACACCATAATACCTGCCCCTACGCTGATCCCCACAAACAATACAATCAGAAGATTTAAAATCGGCCCTGCGCTTCCCACAGCCGCCAGCGCATTATCGCCCACATAATTTCCAACCACAACACTGTCCACCGTATTGTAAAGCTGCTGGGCAATATTTCCTACCAGCATGGGGACTGCAAACAATACGATTTTTCTCCAGGGCGAACCCTCTGTCATATCTACTGGCTCGGTAAATTTCTTCAGTAATTCCATAACCTCTCTCTCCCTTTTCCCTAGAGCGTGTTTGAAAATTCATTCCCCCAATCTGCACGCCCCACTTTGCGCTATATTTGCGCCAAATTTAATCAACGCAGCCCGCTACGCCTCTTAAATTTGGCGCAAATCTCCCACAAATTTTGACGCACATCTCAGGGAAAGCAATTTTCAAACACGCTCTAATGATAACTTCCAATAAGCACTTTTTTCCTTAAAATCCACCCTACTTGCGTGGGAAGATATGCTATTATAACAGAAATAGATAGAAAGTCAATATTTTACAACAAATACTTCCGAGCGTTACTGTTCACTCAGTGACCAGTAACATGCAAAAATCCATCGAAAATTGCCTTCGGCAATGGGATTTTTGCACTCTCGAATCACTTTCTCACGACCAGCGCAATAAATGCGCAGGTCTGTGTGAACAGTCACTTCCGAGCTTCACAGGCCAGCTTATTGTAATAAAAAAGAGGGGCCGCAGATTCTATTACCTGCTTATGCCCTCTTTCTAAGAAGTACAGCATATCTTAAATGCTGAAATCAAATTTCCTGCCTTCTCCCGGTTCATTTGCCGCCCGGATGTTATCCCAATCCACCTCCCGAATTTTTTCCAGCAGTTCTTCCACGCTGTCCGCCTGAACTGTCGTCCGCTTTAGACTTCGGTCTGTGTTTTCCCTCCCCGCCTTCTTTTCATCTTCTTTCCTTTGGATGCGTTTTTCTTCCCGGGCCTTCTCAATCCGCTCCCTCTGGCTGGCGCTGGACTTCTCCAGTTCTGCAAAAATAGATGTCGTTCCGTCCTCATTAAATGCAATGCCTATTCTGGTTATTTCTGCATTCTTTCCAAAGGCAGATTCGTACCCATACTTACTGTAAATCTCATCCGACATCTGCAGGGCTTGCTGCACGCGGTCCATATATTCCTTTTCACAATTCTCATCAGCAGCCATTTTTTCCAGTTCTTCTCTGGAAAACAAAACCGAAACTTCTTTGGTGCCGCGGGAAAGAGCATCCTTTGCTTCTTTTTCATTTCTAAAATCCGCCACCATGAAATCCATGTCGCTATATGTCTTTTTCAGCTTTTCCAAAAGAGCCTGCGCCTTATTGGAAAGCTTTGACTGGCTGGTGCTGCCTGCCTGGGCGCCGGCCTGGGTCTTTCTGCCGTTTATCTCCTCCGCATCCTTTTGCTGTTTCTGCCAGGCAGAAGCGTAATAGTCTGTAGCTGCATAGTAATTATCTGTATTTATCATTCTTCTGGTCTCCTTTCCACTTTCCTACATCCATGTACTGTTCTGGCGGGTATGTACGCTTTACCCATTTTCATTTTATATTTCGGCTATTTCTTCTGAAAATTAAATCTATCCGGCATAAAACAGCTTTTTTCTGCTGTAAACAGGTATACAGGCAGACCGGAAAGTACCTTACAGACACACACTAATACGAATACAGTAACTCCACAGTATCCCTATCCAGTTTCAGACGGTACACATCCGTCTGTAACCTGCGGTACCCGTCACGCCATCCAATGGCATAATCCCCGTCATAAACATTATACTCCACTTCAAAATACAGGAACCCGTCTGCATAATACAAATGATTATAATCCACAAGGACTGATTCTCCGCTGTCATAGGGTATGATTTTGTCATCAATATTTATGGCAACTGGAACAATTGTGCCGGAATCGAAAGGCAGTGCATAAACATTTGTCTCTTCCCCCGTCAGTATACACAAAGGGTTAGATGCACACCCTCTCTGATATGGCAGTAGCCCCCATCCCTGCTGCTGGTAAATAAACTGCTGTGGAAAGTCGGATAAGAACAGCGTATCTGCCTCCATGTCCCATACCCTTGTCCCGTATTCTTCCTCATCGGTCATATAAGATTGGGGCAGATATACAAGGGTTCTGCCGGCATCATGGCAGACATAATAAGCATCTTCATAAGACTCTATGGCCCGGTAATCCGTACCGTCCAGTTTCGTCGTGATAATCCTGCCGCCCTGATAAAAACCCCCGCTTCCGGCATAGCCGCCAAAAACAATATAAATCCTGTCCCCAGAGATTTCCATCTGACAGATTCTTTCTGTATAACCATAATTCTCCTCTGCCTCACCGTCTGACTTCAACGAAATAATTTCTTTCTGTTCCCCTTCTATTGACACGGCTGCCACCCGGCAAACCCAATTCTCCTCTTCCCTTTTGTGGGCGTCAAAATAACACCATCCATCATGATAGTCCCAAAAGGTCAGGGAATCACAGGCATCAACGGTCAGCGGTACCATTTCACTGCTCATGCAGTCCAGTGCAAAGTATGTTCCTTCCCAGCTCTCTTCTGACTGCATATTCAGAATAAGGACATTTCTGTCCATATCAAAGGCAGAAATCGTTCCACGGCCATACTCCATCCGGTTCAGTCCCTGCATGTCTACAGAATATATGACAGAGTTGTCATAACTGACGCCATCCTTTTCCTCTGATACCATCTCTGTCATATAAAACCGTTCTCCGGCCAGATAAATGTTACCATATCCCTTATCCGAAAAAAGAACCGTCTTTTCTCCCTCCGCATCTATGCAGACAATTTCCTTATCCGTGCCTGCCGTCGGCTGATAGTTTGCCCACAAGGCTCCCTCCTCGTAGGAATCCTTATGATACTGGCGATAATATACTCTGCCGTCCCGGTACGCATAACTGCTGTCTGCCGGACCTATACCGGTAAGAAGCGTCAAATCGTCTATGTACAGAGCAGGTATTTTTTCGTCAGACTCCTCTGGTTCTTCTGTCGTGTGGACAATGATAATGTCTTTTCCCTCCCGCTCTTCCCCTGTTCCGTCTTCCTTTATGGCATCTCTGGAAGCCGTAGGCGTACTGTCTGCTTCTTCCACCGTTTCCGTTACTCCTCTATCCGGTGTCTTTTTCCCTGTTTCAAATTCTATTTTACTTTCTGCATCTGCCTTTTCATCTTCACCGTCCTGCTTTATGCATGATGTAGCTGTAAAACTTAAAAACAGTAGCAGCCACATCCATTGCCGCAGTTTCTTATTGTAAACTGTCACCCTTCTCCCCCCTGAACTTCAAATTAGTTATGACCAATGAACATTTTTCCATCATGCAACATAAGAATAAAGAGTCTAGATTTTCCCAGACTCTTTACATGCGGAAGATGGAACTTGAACCCACACGCGCGCAATGCTCACAAGATCCTTAGTCTTGCTCGTCTGCCAGTTCCGACACTTCCACTTAAAATCCCAGTAAATCATGAATTCGTCTTTCAATCACGCAAGATACTTTTCAGTTTTCTGTCGTCAGACTACCTGATTTGGAGAAAGTAGTCTGACGAGTCGATATTTACTTCTTGTCCCTTTTATTATTTCTAATCTTGCGAGAAAAGTAAAGGATTTTTTATAAAAAGTTTATACATGGATACAGGCATAGTTACTGTTCACACAGACCTGCGCATTTACTGCGCTGGTCGTAAGAAAGTGA
>CAMWUN010000119.1 GCA_947177425.1 uncultured bacterium | reverse complement strand
CGTAAGAAAATGATTCAAGCGTGCAAAAATCCCATTGCCGAAGGCAATTTTCGATGGATTTTTACGCCTTTTCATCATATTTCACAAAACATTCGTTCTTAAATTTAGTTTCCGCCACGGACAGACTTCGTTATTTCGTTGGTGGATAATGTGGATAAAACCGTGTATAACTCTATAATCCCGTATTTATCATCCTTTTTATGTGGATAACTTTCCTGTCCCTCTTTTCCAAATAATTCTTTTTTACGAATCCCTATTCCATGATTTGTGAAATATGTACAAGCCTCCTTATGTCAGGTAATTTTAAAACAGAATATATATTCTGAAAATTGGAGCGTACAGCCTGGCCGATATGTCTGCCTGCCTTGTTATCTGTAAGCATAAACGCCGCACCCACAAGGGGTGCGGCATCTTATCGCTCTATTTATATTTTTATACTTTTAGAAAATTCTTCTTACTGAAAGCACGGAACGGTAACTTGCGCTTGAAATAATGATACCTGTCTTTGCTGTGGATGCATGGACAATCTGTCCGTTTCCAACGTAAATTCCCACATGCCCTGAATAGCAGACAATATCACCCGGCTGTGCGTTTGCAAGTCCGTCTACAGAAGAGCCTACGCTTCTGTCTGCCGCCGAGGAATGAGGCAGGCTGACACCAAAATTCTTATAAACGCTCATTACGAAACCGGAACAGTCCGTACCGTTTGTCAGGCTGCTTCCGCCGTATACATAAGGGTTGCCCACAAACTGGCAGGCAAAATCCGCTACAGATTTACCCAGGTCGCTTCCTCCTCCGGAGGACATAACCGGCATCACGATTTCCTGCTCTGCCGAAGCTGCGGCTGACTTCTTTGCAGCCGCCTTCGCTGCCTTGGCTGCGGCTTCCTGTGCGGCCTTTCTCTCTGCCGCTTCCTTTGCCAGACGGGCTTCCTCTTCCGCCTTGGACTCTGCTTTTACAAATTCTGTGGAAAGAGTGACATACTCGGATGATACATAGCCGTCACCTTCCTCGATATTTACTTTTACCCATCCGTCCAGTTCTTCCGTTACCAGAAGCTGGTCTTCAATGGGAATCAGTCCTAAAACTGTAGTATCCATTCCCGGCTCTTCACGAACCTTCAGTGTGGTAGTATTAACGGTCGCTATCCTTGTACCCACTTTCTTAGCCAGATCCACCGCTTCTTCACCAGTCACACAGTATTCAGCCTTTACATATCCTGTCACACTGCCGGAAGTAATCTCATACCATCCGTCCTTCTCGGAAATAAACTCGCCCACAGATTTGTCATATAATTTCCCAAGGATTTCCCCCTCTTCACTGGGAATACTCCTTACATTTACATAATTATTAACTTTGGCTATTACCAGAGACTTAAATCCCTCTTCTTCTCTCCTGTTCTCTAACTCCCGTTCCTTCTGGTTAATGGTCTTGGTAGTAGAAGCCTCCATTGTCTCTTCTATTACCTTTTCTTCTTTATCTTCTGAATCCTGTTCCTTCTGGGGCTGGACGGTTGCGGTTGCTGTCGCCGTCGCTGTAGGAGCGGATACGGATGACTCTTTGCTGGCCGCCGCTACCGAAAAATCTTTGCTGTCCTCATCCTCCTTGAGGCTCTTAACACTGGTTGCACTTGCTGATAAGAAAAAATCAACTCCGGCAGAGGGAAGGTCATTGGCTTCCGTTGCAAATATTTCTAAATTCATGCTTGAAAATAAAAGAGCTGCTGATACTGCACAAATCGCTGTACGTTTACCTGCTTTTATATGTTTCTTCTGCATGATAACCTCCATTTTTATTAATTCATCTACTGTGTATTGTCCATTAGCGTATGTATTTCTCTTTGAATTATTACAAATTTGTTACATCTGTTAATAAATATAACACTTTACACGCCATCTGTCAACCTCTGGGAAGAATTTCCTACAAAAACAGCCTGGAAAGGCTTCTATTCCCTTCCAGGCTGCACGGTTTATCCTTATAATATGATAAATATAATTATTTATTTCATAATTCTGTAATTATTTATCCTCCATGCCGGACAGGTATTCAAGAACGGAGGTAACAGCGTTTGCGCCGTCCGCCACAGCCGTCACTATCTGACGGAGTTTCTTCTTTCTCACATCGCCGGCTGCAAAAATCCCCGGCGTTGACGAAACGCAGTCTTCCCCTGCAATCAGATAGCCTTTTTCATCGCAGTCCGCCACATCCCTTAACACATCGCTGGCAGGGATGATTCCCACCGCCACAAAGACACCGTCAACTGGAAGTTCCTCCTGCTTTCCGGTTTTGACATTTTCAACCAAAAGACCACGTACCTGGTCTTCCCCTTTGATTTCTTTTGCCACAGTATCCCAGAGAATCTCCACATTAGGCAGCCCCATGACTTCCTTCTGCAGTACTGCCGCCGCGCGAAGCTGATCGCGCCTGTGAATCAGATACACTTTTTTACATCCTCTTGCAAGAAAAACAGCGTCCTCCACGGCTACATCGCCGCCGCCGATCACTGCCGTCACCTTATCCCTGAAAAACGCCCCGTCACAGGTTGCACAATAGGAAACACCCATTCCCGTCAGCTTTTCTTCTCCCGGCACGCCCAGCTTTGCATGGGAAGCCCCCATGGCGGCCAGAACCGTCTTTGTCCTGATTTCGCCCTGGTCTGTAACAACCATGAAACCGGAATCCCTTTCATCCTGTCCGCCGGATGCAGCCTTCAATTCCTGGATGGTCTCATTTTCTTCCCCGTCAGCTTCCATGGTTCGTTCCCCTGCTGCGCTTATTTTGCGCACATCAAGGACTGATGCCTCCTTAAACTCGCAGGCAAGTTTCTCCGCATGTTCCCGGAACTTCATACCGAGGTCAAAACCGTTGATTCCCGGGAGCCCCGGATAATTATCCACTTCATAGGTATTCAGGACCTGCCCGCCGCTCATGGGATTCTGCTCCAAAGTGACTGCCTTAAGGCCCGCCCGCTTTGCATAAATAGACGCCGACAGCCCCGCAGGACCTGAACCGATTATTACAACATCATACATATTTCCTCATTTCCGCCAAAAACTCAACTCCTGCCCAGACAACAGTCAAGTATAGCTGTGCCGTTATCTTACTATCATTATATTCCCCCAGCCCCGCAGGGTTCACCCAAAAGCATGTCTAAATCCAGCCGCCGTCCATGGTGATGATCTGCCCTGTCAGATAAGAAGGGGCATGGATAATCTGATTGATCATCTCCGCCGCTTCCATGGCGCTCCCCAGCCTGTCCGCCGGAATTTCCTGCCTTAGCCGATCCATCTCTTCCTTAGAAAAGCAGGCGTTCATCCGGGTATCAATCACGCCGAAAGCAGCGCCGTTTACCTGAATATTGCTGGGCGCCAGTTCTTTTGCAAGGGCTTTGGTAAAACTATTCACCCCTCCCTTGGAAGCGCTGTAGGCAACTTCCATGGAAGCCCCCGCATTTCCCCACACCGAAGAGACATTAATAATCTTCCCTTCCCTGCGCCGCACCATTTGGGGAACCACAAGACGACAGATATAAAATAATGAATTCAGGTTGGTATTCATCACCTGGTGCCACTGGTCAATGGACATATCCGTCAGAAGCCCCACATAGGAAACAGCCGCATTATTCACCAGCACATGAATTTCCCCTGCGCTTTTTATCATTGTTTCCACCTGCCGGAAATCTGATACATCGCACAGGGCTGTCTCACAGCAGATGCCGTATTCTCTTACAATCCCTTCCTGTATCTTTCGGATATCCTCTTTTGCGTTTCTGCACACCAGAAATAAATCATACCCTTCCCGGGCAAGAACCCTTGCAACGGCCTCACCGATTCCCCGTGAGGCTCCTGTGACAAGCGCCTTTTTTTCCATATTTTCCTCTTTTCTGCACTGCCTTTTTAAATCAGGTTCCTGATACCGTCACAGATTCTTCCTGCCACTTTCGGATTATTCATGGTAAAAATATGGATTCCATCCACATCATGGGCAATAAGATCTACAATCTGGTTGATGGCATAAGCCATCCCCGCATCAAAAAGGGCTTCCTTATTATTTTC
This sequence comes from uncultured bacterium, assembly GCA_947177425.1. Taxonomy (GTDB): domain Bacteria; phylum Bacillota; class Clostridia; order Lachnospirales; family Lachnospiraceae; genus Suilimivivens. The sequence continues at coordinate 2,851 of CAMWUN010000119.1, read as the reverse complement.
GTATTTATGAAGAATCTTCTCAAATTTTCCGGGCAGGGATGCACCGCATATATTGACCATGCGCTCAATCTGCGCCCTGTTGGTGACAGGCATAATCCCTGCTTCCACAGGCACGCCAATCCCTGCAATCCTTGTCTTTTCATAAAAGCGGTAAAACATTTCATTGTCAAAAAATAGCTGGGATACCAGATGGGTTGCGCCTGCGTCCACCTTTTTTTTCAGATTATGGATATCCGTAATGGCATCCGGCGCTTCCAAATGGGTTTCCGGGTAGCAGGCGCCGCTTATATGGAAATCTCCCTGTTCCTTAATGTATTCCACCAGCTCGCTGGCATACTTAAAGTCATGCTTCATTGGCACATTGGGATTCACATCCCCCCGCAGGGCCAGCACATTTTCAATACCGGATTCCTGAAGCTGGTTCAGAATCCCGGTGATTTCTTCTTTCCCATAATGCAGGCAGGTCAAATGAACGACAGGCTCCACACCATATGTATTCTTAATCTTCTTTGCAATCTCAACAGTCTGGTTATCCACCGCACTGCCCCCTGCCCCAAAGGTTACACTGATAAAGTCCGGGTGTAAATCGCAGAGTTTTTCCAGTGTAGCGTCAATATTTTTTAAAGCTTCCTCCTTCTTGGGCGGAAATATCTCAAAAGACAGAACCGGCTTCCCTTCCCTTTTCTTTGCCTCAACAATTTCTATTACTTTCATCTTATATACCATACCTTTCCTGACTGTTCTTCACATTTTGCCTGAAAAGCCGCCTGCTTACAGCATTCTCCCCCAGCAGGGGTTCCATTGTCAAAAGCGCTTCCACGCAAAAGTACGAGCCCCAAGGCCCGTACTTTATTATACTTGATTGCAATAAAATTTTCCAGCGGTTTATACCTATGGCCTGTTATAGTCATTACTTATAGCTAACCACTTTTTCTTCAATCAACCTATATTCGGCCCCCGGAATAAATCCGCAATCCCTTCTGACGATGAGAGGGAATCAATAATCTGGTCCATTTCCTTCCTGCTTCTGGCATCCTTGCACTTTAAAATAATGTGTTCTTTCTCTGTCTCGCTTAAGCTGTCGTAACCAGCTCTGGCACGCTCATTCATTGCAAGCACCATTCCAAGTCCCAGCGGAAGATTTGAAAACTGATAATCCATCACACTGCCTCCATTCCGGAACACTTTTATAGTTCCCCGAAACCTTTTTATAGTTTCCCGAAACTTTATTATAGTTTCGGTTTTTAGTATGCGGAAACCAGCTTTATTTATTCTTCCTCTCAAAGGGCATTTTTTGTTATTCTTTTTCCAATTTTTTCATCATAATATGGCTTTCAGCGCCTGTCCTAAATCCGCTGTTAAGTCCTCTTTGTCTTCCAGTCCGCAGGAAATCCTCACCAGCCCTGCGGGAACCCCCGCTGCCGCCAACTGTTCTTCCGTCATTTGCCGGTGGGTAGAGGTTGCAGGATTTAAGCAGCAGGTTCTTGCATCCGCCACATGGGTTTCAATAGCCGCCAGCTTCAGATGCTTCATAAAAGTTTCCGCCGCCTGGCGTCCTCCTTTCAGTTCAAAGGACACCACGCCGCATCCCCCTTTGGGCATATATTTTCTGGCAGTTTCGTAATATTTGTCCTCTTTCAGCCCAGGGTAGTTCACATAAGCCACCTGCGGCTGTTCCTTTAAAAATTCCGCCACTGCCTGTCCGTTTTCCACATGGCGGGCCATTCTTACATGCAGGGATTCCAGCCCCAGATTTAAAATATATGCGCTCTGGGGAGACTGGGCGCATCCTAAATCCCGCATCAACTGTGAGGTACATTTGGTGATAAAAGCCCCTTCCTTTCCAAACTTCTCTGCATAAGTGATGCCGTGGTAGGATTCATCCGGCGTGCACAGTCCGGGAAATTTCTCTGCATAAGCCATCCAGTCAAATCTGCCTGCGTCCACAATCGCTCCGCCGATTGCCGCGCCATGGCCGTCCATATATTTGGTGGTGGAATGGGTGACAATATCAGCTCCCCATTCTATGGGACGGCAATTCACAGGCGTGGGGAACGTGTTATCCACTATCAGCGGCACCCCATGACTGTGGGCCGTCTCTGCAAACTTTTCAATATCCAGCACTGTCAGCGCGGGATTGGCAATGGATTCCCCAAACACAGCTTTTGTATTCTCCCTGAACGCCCCGTCCAGTTCCTCCTTTGTACAGTCAGGGGAGACAAAAGTAACTTCTACTCCCATCTTTGCCATCGTCACCGCAATCAGATTGAAAGTTCCCCCATAGATGGATGATGAAGCCACAATATGACTTCCATTTTCACAGATATTGAACAGGGCAAAAAAATTGGCAGCCTGCCCCGAAGAAGTCAGCATCCCTGCTGCGCCTCCCTCCAGTTCCGCAATTTTCGCCGCCACATAATCATTGGTGGGATTTTGCAGTCTGGAATAAAAATACCCTGACGCTTCTAAATCAAACAGCTTTCCCATATCCCCGCTGGTAGCATATTTAAAAGTCGTAGACTGAATAATAGGTATCTGCCGCGGCTCCCCGTTCCCCGGCGTATAACCTGCCTGCACACATTTGGTATCCATTTTATAATCGCTCATATCCCTTATCCTTTCCATCTGAACCTAAACAACGGACAGCACGCTTCGCGAGCCAGCTTATTGTTGGATTTATTATATTGCATTTCCCCCTCAAAAACAATGTCTTTTTATTTCGGGCGAAGCCACGCAGTGAGCCAGTGGTTACTGTTCACACAGACCTGCGCATTTACTGCGCTGGTCGTAAGAAAGTGATTCGGGAGTGCAAAAATCCCATTGCCGAAGGCAATTTTCGATGGATTTTTGC
>CAMWUN010000118.1 GCA_947177425.1 uncultured bacterium | reverse complement strand
GAAAATCATTTATTATCTAATGCTTATCAAATCTAACGGATAACTTTGAATTATCTTCTATTAATCCATTATACTGTTATCCATACCACATTTCAACCAACATTTTCCAATTTACAGCAAATAATGCCCTTTTCCCCTAAACCGCCAGCATCCCCTACTCTTTTAAAAAGCAAACAAATCCAATGTCATGGAAAATCCCCCCTACTTCATCATGCCATGCCCCATTCTTCCACAAAAATCACCAAGACATATTCGCAGTTCTGTGCCGCCTGCCATTTTTAGGCATATCTGCCTTACTCCCTGTGCACTAAAAGTATAAAGGCCTGCTTTCTGTTCGTCTCTGAACACAACCCAAATACTGTCATGCCTCACAAGCCAGCAAAACAACGGGCAGCACGCTTCGCGAGCCAGCTTATTGTAACAAAAAAGACCGGGAAACCGAAGTCTCCCAGTCTTATATTATGTATTATGCAATATCTTATCTGCGGCCTGTAATTTTAAAAGAAGCCATCAGACTCTTAAGCAGTCCGGCCTGTGACGACAACTCTTCACTGGCGGCTGCACACTCTTCGCTGGTCGCAGAGTTAGTCTCGACAACTGCCGAAATCTGCTCAATTCCCTCATTAACCTGGGCAATCGCCGCAGTCTGGCTCTCCACTTCTTCAACCAGAATAGTCATCTTGCTGGTAACATTCCCTGCATAATAACCTGTCTTTTCCAAAGCCTCTGTCACCCTGCCCATCGCATCACTGCCCTCATTGACAGCGATAATGGAACTTTCAATCAGTTCTTTGGTGGCCTTGGCTGCTTCATCGGATTTGGCAGCTAAGTTTCTCACTTCTTCAGCTACCACTGCAAAACCCTTGCCTGCGGTGCCTGCCCGTGCAGCCTCCACAGCGGCATTCAGGGCAAGAATATTAATCTGGAAAGCAATATTTTCAATAGTGGCAATAATTGTATTGATTTCCTTTGAGGTACCGGAAATATTCTCCATAGCCACATTCAGTTCCTTGACACAATCTATGCTGATACCAAGGTGGGCGCCTGCCTGATTGACAAATCCTCCTGCTTCTTCCGCGGTAGTCGATGTCTGCTGGGCGCTCTCCGATATGTCAGCAACAGTGGCGGAAATTTCCTGAACAGAACTTGCCTGGTCAGTTGCGCCCTGTGCCAAAACCTGCGCACTGCTGGCTACCTGGTCTGCGCCAAGGGAAATCTGGCCTGCGCTTGCCGCAATCTGTCCCATTGTGTTATTCAATTCAGTATGAATTCTGTTCAAAGACTCCTTGATAGACAGGAAATCACCCATATAATCCGCTTTAGCTTCCACTGTCAGATCCCCTTCGGCAATGGAACCCAGCACACTGGTAATCTCGCCAATGTAAAGCCGAAGGTTGTTGATTGTCTCTTCAAATATTTCACCCAGCACGCCAATCTCATTCTTGGAATGAATACCTACCTGTATCTCCTCGCCGCTGGCCAGTCCCAAGTCACCTTTTTCCAGCCGCATGGCAACCTTTGTAATTTTATCCAAAGGTCCGGAAATCCGTATTTTCAGATAAAGTGACATGAGAATGACGCAGATAATAATGACAGTAGTACTCACTGTAGTAGCAATCTCGATAACACGGTCTGTCTCCTGCTCCGCAGCCACCCTTGATATGCCGGCAAAAATCAGCCCGTTTACCTGTCCGTCTTCCCCCTTGGTGGGAACGTAAGAACACAGATAATCTACTCCCAGTATGGTTGCCTCTCCTACGTAAGTCTGCCCCTGTTCAAGCACAATCTTCTTTAAATTATCAGGCAGTTTCGTGCCTACCACCCTCTTTCCATCCTGAATGACAGTGCTGTAGGTACGGGTATCGCCCTCAAAAATGGTAAACTCGCATCCCATACGGCTTTTTAACCCGTCCAGAATCTGGTTCATATCCTCATCACCGGATATCCGGCTAAGTTCATAGGCCAATGCATTAGTTCCATTTGTACAACGCTCCCTCTGCATTGCCGTTACCAGAGAATTAAACATGTTGATGCAAATCACCATTGCCAGTGTAACAGCAACCGCCTGCATAACTATCATAACCAGTCCTATCCTTCGTGCAATGTGTTGATACTTCCTGCTCTTTCCCTCTTTGGGCACCTGAACTCTCTCCATCATTAGTTCCTCCGATTAACAAAAAATAATATTGATGACAGACATTTCATCTATTATATCATAATATACCATAAAGCAGAGAGAATTGAAAACTCATTTTTACAATTTCCAATTATTAAATTTTTCCACCCGTATAACAGAATATGTCTGCCCCAAAAACCATACCGTAAATTGCTTTACCAGAGACTAAATATTCTGTTTTACCAGCATTCTTTTACAGGTCTTTCATATAAAGTCAAATAAACTCATCTGGACTGACTGAACCGCCTGTGCGTCTTCCTCTTTCTCCGCATTCTCCCACCGGATATAGCCGGACGGAATTTCCTCCAGAAACAGCGAAGCTTCCCGTCCGTGTACTAAAATCAGTTCTTCCCTTGCCCGGGTCATGCCCACATAACACAGGCGTCGCTCTTCTTCTATATCTGCCTTGGTATCGCCAAATTCCAGGGGAAAGTTTCCCCTGTCCAGTCCATAAAGGAGCACCACTGGAAATTCCAGCCCTTTGGATCCATGAAGAGTCATCAGCGTCACCGCGTCCGAAGTAATCTTTCTGCTTCCATTCCTTCTTATGTCCCCGTCTTCGCCAAAAGTAAGGGTGTAAAGAAAAGCTTCCATTGTAGGGTAAAGAACTGACATATCCGTCAACTTCTTCATAGCCTCCCCATTTTCAAGAGAAAACTCTCCGGCCCAATCCTCCAAAAGCTTCATGGGACGTGCCTTTCTAATCCTTTTCCGGTACTTTTCAGTAAGATAGGCAAGCCTCTCTCCCTGTGCTTCTCCCAGCAAGGGATTCAGCAGCTTGCGGCAAAGTTCTTCCGACGCTTCTTCCTGTGTATACACAGCATGTCGGAAAAAGTACAGTGTTGCACGCACCTCCCGCTCCGTCAAAAAATCGTCCCGCCCTGCCACCAGATAAGGAATCCCCTCCTGCCTAAGACACTTTTCCAGCATAGCCGCCTGCCTGTGCGTCCGGTAAAGCACCGCAATATCTGAAAATCCTCTGGCTGGGCGTTCCCCTCCTGCTCCGTTTTCATCCGTATCCAGCATATCAATGCCGCCAATCTGCCGGGTAATTTCTTTTGCCACAAAGATTGCTTCCCTCCGCTCGTCTTCTGCCGACACAATGCGCACAGGAAGTCCGGCCTTATGGCGGGCCATCATTCTGCGCTGTCCTCCCTTATTGTGGGAAATCATCCCAAGAGCCGCCTGAAGAATATCCGGCGCAGATCTGTAATTTTCCTCAAGACGGACAACAGCAAAATCCGTGGACTCCTGGGACAGACAGTCAAATACGCCGGGACTACATCCCCTGAAGCCATAAATAGACTGATCCGGATCCCCTATTACAAATAGTTCCCGGCCGCCTTTTCCCCATTCCTTTACCAGCCGGTACTGAAGAGGATTTATATCCTGAAACTCATCGATAAGCAGGTAGGAAAAGCGTTTCCTCTCCGGCGCGTCCTCCGGCATATCTTTCAGTATTTTCAGCGTTTCCAGAAGAAGATCATCATAGTCCATGGCTCCTGCTTCCCGAAGCTGTTTCTGGTAAAAATCATATACACGCCTATTTTTCTCATCAGCTTCTGCCAGACCATTTTTTATTTTGGAAAGACTCCTTAAAAAGCGTCCCGGTAAATCCTTCTTCTCAAATTCCCGAAGCGCTTTCTCTGCAAGTTCTGTCTGAAGCCCTTCATCCGCCACCAGAAAAGAAAGCCCCGCGTCCTGAAGGAACCGGCTGCAAATGGCATGAAACGTTCCAATCCATATCCCTGTCTCTTCTGCATTATCCTTTTTCAGATTCCGCTTCTGTTCTTTTCCCACATCTCCGCCTGCCAATCTGGCACGCATTTCCTCCGCAGCCTTATTAGTAAAGGTCACTGCTGTAATTTCTCTTGGGGAGACAGAACGTTTTCCCAGAAGATAGCGTAGTCTGGCAATCAGCGTCCTTGTCTTTCCAGCCCCTGGTCCGGCGATAACCGCCACTACACGGCCCATCTGCTCCACCGCCGCCTGCTGTTGCTCATTCAGTCTGGCAAAATCCGGCCCCGACTTTTCTGCCTGATATCCGCCCCCCAGCCTTTGACTGCTTTCTGGCTGTTCTCCTGTCTCTGCCTGCTGGCCGCTTTCCATCCGCTCTATGCCGATATATGGGTTTACTGCATCCCTTTCCGACTCCCGGCATTGTTCCTCCGGTTCTTGCTGCCTCTCCAGTTTTTGGAGTTCTTCTGCCGTAAAAAAGGACATCTGCCCCTCCAGACTGCTGATATCCTCCGGGCTTAGCAGACTGATTCTGCCATATTCGCCGTCGTATCCCGGCATACGCTCCACCTGCCCCCGACGCAGTCTGCCAATTCCTTCTGAGATGAGAGTACCTGCTTTTTTCTGAATATCCTCAATTGGAATCTCACGCAGAATAGTAAACTCTGATCCAAGGGTCTTTATCATATGTTCATACTTCTCCACAGCCTTTTTCCCTGCCGCAGAAATTCCCATAGAGGCTCCAATCACCTCCAAAAGCGGAACCAGGCTCTCAAAAGGACGGCCTTCTGGCAGGATAAATCCTTCTTCCCGGTCTGCAAGCTGTTCTACACGGTTGAGCACACCAATCGTTATCTTCTTTCCGCATACCGGACACTTATTCCGGTATCCTGCCGTTTCCTGCGGACTGACGCACAACCCACACTTCCTGTGCCCGTCAAAGTGATATTTCCCCTCTTCCGGGAAAAATTCAATCGTACCGGCCAGCCCTTTTCCTTCCTGAACGGCTCCGGCCAGCCCTTCGTACGACAATTCAATATCAAACAGATTGGCTTCCCTTCCCAGCTTAGCCGGGGAGTGGGCATCCGAATTGGAAATCAGACAGAAACGATCCAGCGCACCCACCCGCCAGTTCATGGGCGGATCAGAGGAAAGCCCTGTCTCCAGCGCATGAATATGGGGAGTTAAATCCTCAAAGCACTCTTCTATTGCATCAAATCCCGAAAATGCCCCAAACAGGGAAAAATGCGGTGTCCAGATGTGGGCAGGCACATAAATCCCCTTTGGGCTGGTTTCCAGCATAATCTCCAGTAAATCCCGGCACGGAATCCCCAGAATAGGGCGCCCGTCAGAATGAATATTTCCAATCAGTTCCAGCCGCCTTGCCAGAGCCTCCGCATCATCCATCCCTGGAAGAATCAGAAGACTGTGTACCTTTCTCACCCGCTCCCCTTTTTTATAAATAGAACTAATTTCTCCAGTCATCACGAAGCGGGGCCGCTTATCCGGTACGCCATCTCCCTCAATCCGGTATTCCCTTTTCAGAACATACAGTCCATCCTCCGCCGGTTCTAGTTTTTCCGCCAGTTCTTTCCTCCAGGCCGGATGGGTAAAATCTCCTGTCCCGACAATGTCAATTCCTTTCTTCCTCGCCCACAAGTCCAGATATTCCGGCGTACAGTCCCTGCTGGTCGCCCGGGAATACCTGGAATGAATATGCAAATCGCCTATGTACATTTTTCCTCACATTCTGCCGCCTTCGAGCGGCACTGCATCCGTGAAAATCTTATGTATCAGTATAAATCCCAAAATCAAACAACCCGACATGGTATGCATCGTTGAGAGGCGTGTCGGGTGCTCGTAAAATGATTATATTTAATTTAGGGCGAAAATGCAACTTGAATTTTCCTGAGCCATGAATAGTTAACATGCAAAAATCCATCAAAAATTGCCTTCGGCAAAGGGATTTTTGCACTCTCAAATCACTTTCTTACGACCAGCGCAGTAAATGTGCAGGTCTGTGTGAACAGTAAGCTTATATTCTTTCTAGCTATATATCAAGTATATATATACTTTACAGCTATAGTTATTCATGTTAATATAATTATAAAATTTGCAATTTGAGAATATGCCAACACAGACGCTGCATAAAAAAATTTTAAACAGGAGGTTCGATTCCATGGAATTTAGGGTACTTCAATACTTTCTGGCGGTTACAAGAGAACAGAGTATTTCTGGCGCTGCCGAGGCTCTTCACCTTTCCCAGCCCACCCTTTCCAGACAGCTTAAAGATTTGGAGGACGAACTTGGAAAACAACTTTTCATACGTGGAAGCCGAAGAATTACACTGACAGAAGAAGGAATGATTCTGCGCAAACGGGCAGAAGAAGTCATGGAACTGGTGCAGAAAGCAGAACATGAAATAGCCGCTGCAAACGATGTAATTTCAGGAAATGTTTATATTGGAGCGGGGGAAACCGATGCTGTCCGCTATATTGCCAAAACCGCCTGCATACTGCAGAACACCTATCCCGATATCCACTGTCATATTGCCAGCGGCGACACCATTGATATCCTGGAAAATCTTGACAAGGGGCTGGTTGACTTCGGTCTGATTTTCGGTTCTGTTGATACATCCAAATATGAATACATCAGCTTTCCCGTCACAGACACCTATGGCATTTTAATGCGCAGGGACAGCCCACTGGCCAAAAAAAAATACATCTGCCCCGAAGATTTGTGGGACAAACCCCTTATCTGCAACCGCAACACCAAAGACGGAGATGCTCTGACCACATGGCTGCAAAGAAACCTGTCTGAAATAAATCTGGTATCCACATACAACCTGCTGTTCAATGCTTCCCTTATGGTGGACGAGGGAATAGGCTATGCTTTCGCCCTGGATAAGATTATCAATATAAGCGGAAAAAGCAATCTCTGTTTCCGCCCTCTTTATCCACCGCTGAATGCGGGAATGAGTCTTATATGGAAAAAATATCAGTTTTTCCCAAAAGCCGCAGCAAGCTTCCTTGAAAAATTTCAGGAAGTAATTTGAGATATGCAGACTGCCCTGTCTAAAACAGGGCGCATCATTTCTTAATCATATAATAGTAAACATAGCAAACGCTGCCGCGCTCCGCGAACCAGTTTATTGTAACAAAAAAGAAAACCCTAAAAATATCGGGTTTTCTAAGAGGCGCAGACCGGATTTGAACCGGTGGATACTGGTGTTGCAGACCATTGCCTTACCACTTGGCTACTGCGCCATACATATATTATATCAAATTAACAGACTACAGTCAACCGTACTGTCCGTAATCTATCGCAATGACTCCGACGGGAATCGAACCCGTGTTACCGCCGTGAAAGGGCGATGTCTTA
>CAMWUN010000117.1 GCA_947177425.1 uncultured bacterium | reverse complement strand
TTTTCTCTGCCCATTTTCATTGGATTCTATAAATGGATGGATTTGGGCTTCTATGGTATTGTGTGTTGTCAAGAAAGGAGGCACGTTCTATGATGAACATGGATATTTTGCAACTGTTCTTCAATTACTTGAAAGAACGACCATATAACACCATCCATCAAAACGTGAAACAGGATATCAATTATCTGGAAACCACAATGAGAGAAAATGAACCCAACGAGCAATACAAGAAATTAAATTTATCAGACGAACAGCAGTATTTCATAACTTTTATTGTCTTAGAAATACCGCTGATACTGTATTCTATTTAGTTGTGAAAGGAATTTTCTTCCCCCTTATACCCCTTGGTGAGTGCCATAGTACCATGGGTATATCTACATTTATCGCATTGCCATTAAATATAGTCCTTAATTATTCTCCATATCTCCTTATGGATGCATTCAAATGGCTCGTTTAAAGATTTTCTTGTTTCTAAGTCATTATCCCATATATAAAATTCCGACAATGTTCCTCTTCCTATAAATAATGCTTTATAACTATAAATTACATATTCTTCCTTATCATTTCTATTCTCTTCTGATTTAAGAAAATCAATCGTTCTATTTACAATCTTATATGAATGCAAAATCGAATTGTCACCATATTTTCTCAAAAAACTTTCCAGACTCTCAAACAACTCTAGTATTCTTTCTAAATTCATATATCACCTCATCTTAGTGGAAAACTATTAATAACTTCAATTCCATCTATTTTCCATGGAGTTTCTATAAATGTCTGTAACTTATCATACCCGCCACAATAGGCTCCTCCTTGCGGTCCGACAGGTCCAGTATATGTTATTGTTCCCTTTGGAACTTTTATTGCATATGCAGTATCTGCTATGGATATTCCTCTCAATTCACCTGTAGTTTGATTTATCCATTGTGGTTTCACAGCAGTATCTATTCCAGCCTTTGCAACTGACTCTGGTGCTTCAGCTGTAAACCACTGCCCTAACGTTTTACCCTGATTGTCCGGCTCGTTAAAAGATAGCATCCTCTTCTAAAACATTCACATTATATCTGCCACCATAGAAATTCTTTGCTGGCTGATTAGACATTTCTGCTAATGGTCCAGGATTTTCAATCATATTATATTGATAATTTGCTATATCATCTGTTCCATATATAACTGTTTGTGTACCACCCTCACACCCACTCCTAACACTACTCTTCACAGCCTCAACTGCCCTGCCAGCCCCATAAAACGCCGCACTGGACAGTCCGCCCATGACAAACCCTGTTACAACCTCTCTGCCAAACTCCGCAAAGCTGAACCTCTCCGGCTCCTTCCTTACCGTCCTCTCACTCCGGGGCATCTGGTACCGGTAGCCATAGTCACTTACCTCTTCTGCCATCCCGCCAAAAGGATTACGGGCCGTGCATCCGCGTCTCGGGTCATTCGTCCTTCCAAAAGGCACAAGGCCAAGGCTTCCCCTTAAGGTTCCGCCCCTTCTTTCCTCATCCTGCCCGCCAAAAACTTCTGACAGGTAGCTGATTCCGGATGTGGCTGCCCCTGGCTATCCGATACAGGCAGGATGCTTCTGTAGAGGCCGGGCTGAAAGTATACTGGCGCACTAACGTCCCATCCAAACTCTCCTGTATCAGATTCCCCCTTTCAGCATCCTACTTAAGAAAAGCATTTGATTTTAATATGTACATTTTCATAAGTTCCGCTCGCTTATTGTCTAGTACACCGAATAATAAGTAACCGGAGTAGATTTTCCACCCACAAAAAGGTTAAAGACATCTCTACATTTTTTTGTGTCTTTACTACAGGTACTCTACCCCCCTTGACATCGCGTCTGACTGCTTATATTTTTCCAAGCAGTTCCATTCCCTTTGAGAAAAATCAACATCCTCCAAAGCAATGATTTTCACTGGTTAAAATTTTACCATCTTTATCTATGTCTTTACTGCAAAAATCTGTTTCTTAATTATGCTTTTCCGGTATTGTGTGTTGTCAAGAAAAGAGGCACGTTCTATGATGAACATGGATATTTTGCAACTGTTCTTCAATTACTTGAAAGAACGACCATATAACACCATCCATCAAAACGTGAAACAGGATATCAATTATCTGGAAACCACAATGAGAGAAAATGAACCCAACGAGCAATACAAGAAATTAAATTTATCAGACGAACAGCAGTATTTCATAACTTTTATTGTCTTAGAAATACCGCTGATACTGTATTCTATTTAGTTGTGAATCTGCCAAAAGTGACTCCACATCTGAACCGCTTTCTGAAATCCAATCGCTTTCTATTGCTTCTAAATCATTTTAATTGTAATTTCGGATGTTCTTATGTGGATACATAATAAATAATATTTATACTGCTAACATTACTTCGCGCATCATAAACTGACTCAATCTCTCCCCACTCAAATTTACCATTATCCACAATCCCAAATTCATGCAGGACTATATCATGCAAATCTTTTCTTTTACATTCATCGTTCTCCGAATATTCCTGCTCACAGCAAATTAAAGATAGCATATATATCTTCCCGTTTAGAAAAAATAAACTAACTATATATTTCCTGTTTTCTATAATCTGCTGTCCATCCAAATATATAATTCTGATACCATCTTGATTATTATAAAACTTCGTTTCTTTAAATTGCTCAAATGTGAAATTAGGCTTAACAACCAGTTCATTGTCAATTTTTATAATTCCGTTACTTATATCCATCCTAAATCGGCTCCTTACTTATACAATTTAATATTATCTACAGGCGTTACGATACCTTTGTTTATCAAATCTTGAACATCCGGGACAAAATATTGCGGTAATCCGCCTTTTCCAAATTGTGGATTTGCATTTGCAATTCCATATGCACTAGCAATATTTTCATTAAATAAGTAACCTTGCATCTCACCCCTATAACCATGCATAGGATTTTTCTCTACCTGCAATCCTTCAAATATTGTTGTCGCATCTCTTCCCGATTGTTCAATTGCATCCAGTGTAGTAAAATATCCAGTTCCATTAGGTTCTCCTCTATATAAGATAGTTCCTTTGGCAACAGTAACATCTGTATATTCATCAATACCTGGATATTTCCCTACACCTTGCCAACTTCTTGCTATTTCGGATGGTGTCTTATTGCCACACTTATACCCACTCCTAACACTACTCTTCACAGCCTCAACTGCCCTGCCAGCGCCATAAAACGCCGCACTGGCCAGTCCGCCCATGACAAACCCTGTTACTATCTCTCTGCCAAACTCCGCAAGGCTGAACCGCTCCGGCGCCTTCCTTACCGTCCTCTCCCTCCGGGGTATCTGGTACTGGTAGCCGTAATCGCTCCCTCCTTCCATCATCCCGCCAAAAGGATCACGGGCCATGCATCCGTGTCTCGGGTCATTCGTCCTTCCAAAAGGCACAAGGCCAAGGCTTCCCCTTAAGGTTCCGCTCCTTCTTTCCTCATCCTGCCCGCCAAAAACTTCCGACAGGTAATTAATTCCGGATGTGGCTGCCCCTGCCGCCGCTCCTCTTCCAAAGGCTTCCTTCAAACTTCCCAGCGGATTGTTTCCGTAAATGGCGCCGCTTACCGCATTAGTCAGGCCTCCGGCGATGCTCTTTCCGGCGTCCGCTTCTCCTCCGGTTATGAGCTGCTCCACGGCGCTTCCCACTGTCCCTGCGGTGAGATCCGATACAAGGGCCACAGGCAGTCCTGCACCGGAACCGATCAGGGCTCCGCGCACTGCTCCCACTACCATTCCGCTGGCTCCGGCTCCTAAAGCTTCCCGGACGTCAAACTCTTTTCCTCCCACTATCTGGGATATGGCCGAACCTGCAAATCCAAAGGTTCCTCCCATGATCCCGCCGAGAATCCCTCCTGCAAGGATATTTGCCACCTCTCCCGTAGGATCCACATAGTTCACCGGGTCGTTGCCACAGTAGGGATAGCCGTTAAGCCCCCTCTTTACAGGGTCGGGTGCCAGCATACGCCCATGGGTCGGGACGTAGAATCTTGCCTGGGCGAAATACTTGCCGGTGACCGGATCGGGAATATAGCTGGTAAAGCAGGGAATGCCTCCCCTGTCCGGCAGGGACTGACTTCCCTGTCCGTGGAATTTCAGGTTCCCCCATACATCCCACTCACTGTAGCCCAGACTCTGCCCCTGGCCGTCCGATACCGACAGGATGCTTCCGTAGAGGTCGGGCTGGAAATATACTTTCCCGGTTGCTGTTTTCCGCATCAGACGTTCATGGCCCTGTCCGAATATGGTGCTGGCCGCATCTGCATCTTTTTCACAGGCCATCAGGTCATTGTTGGTGATACTTAAGTAATCCGGCACATAGCTGGTTTCTTTCGTGAGGAATTCTTCTGACGGCTCCTGTCCTGCAAGGGTCTGTACATTCTTTATCCTCATGTACAGGGCATTATAATCATACCGCGTTTCTTCCCCTGTTTCAAGGTTCTTTCCCAGGGTCATACGGTTTGCTGCGTTATAGGTATACTGGCGCACTGCCGCCCCGTCCAGGCTTTCCTGTATCAGGTTTCCTCTTTTGTCATATTCATAAGCGTACTGCTTTCCGTTTTCCGACAGGGAGACTAACTGGTTCAGGGCATTGTACTGGTAAACTGCCCCGTCTGCGCCGTTTGTCTTTCTGAAAGTCCTGTTCCCCAGAAGGTCATAGCCGTAAGTCTCTGTATTCTGGCCCCTCCGGTAAGATACCAACTGCCCGGCCCCGTCATAGGCATAGGACATGCTTCCTGCAATTGCCAGATTTTCTCCCACGCGCTCCAGTCCGGTCATCCGTCCTGCTTTGTCATAGGAAAGAGTTTCTCGGAGGAAATTAGAATACAATGCTATTTTCCGCTGATTATACAGTTTGCAGATAAAAACAACTGCCCAGAAAAAATCGGAGATATCCGAATGCCTTTTATAGGCAGAAGAATATCTCCGGTACTGTACTTTATGCGAATATTGGGAAAGGGGTGTCCCACTTATATTCAAATGCTCTACTCTCTTCCCCTGTTATGTGTCATTGAGACAGAAGAACTTAAAGAATGTAAAGCAAAATTGATGAAAAACAAATACATTATTGTATGACATTTTGTTGCATTAAATATCTGTACATCTTAAATATTCTTCACACCAATCATGTAATGCTATTTTATCATTTATTACATTGTCATTTTTTACATTAACAATATTATATTTTATTAAATCATTTCTATATCCATCTATCATTTCACAAATCATGTAAATAACATCATATGTAACATCCTCCAGCATATCTTCTGTTTTTTTATAATTGCTCTGCTTACATAAACTAGTTCCTATAGCAAAATCTTGAATTTTTCTTAATTCAATATAAAATTTTTTTTGTTCTTCATTCATAAATGATTATCTCCTTATTTTACTGATGGTATTTCCCATTCTTTATATACTCGTAAAGCTGTTTAATATCCTTAGCTGTTGGGGAAATAACTCCTTCATTCTTAGTTTTTGACCCTACATCTCCAAAAACTGAACCGTTAGGGGCCACATTTCTCAATGGCTGATGGACATGTGGGCCATTTATTCCATGCCCAGGCTCGGCACCAAAACGTTTAAATTGTCCCCTATATTACCATTGTTATTATTAAAGCTTGCAGAATCTGTATATAAGGATATCTCAGGATTCGCATTTTGTTCAACATACCCATTAAATGTCCTTTCTCCTGGTCTGGGACTATATCCTGTTTCTGAAAATCCTTGCCCCTGTGCAGGTCTTCCTACAGTTGATGAGCCACCCTCACACCCACTCCCAACACTACTCTTCACAGCCTCAACTGCCCTGCCAGCGCCATAAAACGCCGCACTGGCCAGTCCGCCCATGACAAAGCCTGTTACAACCTCTCTGCCAAACTCCGCAAGGCTGAATCTCTCCGGCGTCTTCCTTCCCGGCCTCTCACTACGGGACATCTGGTACCGGTAGCCATAGTCACTTACCTCTTCCGTCATCCCGCCAAAAGGATCACGGGCCATGCATCCGTGTCTCGAGTCGTTCGCCCTTCCAAAAGGCACAAGCCCAAGGCTTCCCCTTAAGGTTCCGCTCCTTCTGTCCCCATTCTGACCGCCAAAGACTTCTGACAGGTAATTAATTCCAGACGTGGCTGTCCCTGGCCGTCCGATACCGACAGGATGCTTCCGTAGAGTCGGGCTGGAAGTATACTTTCCCGGCTGCTGCTTTCCGCACCAGCCCTTCATGGACCTGCCCGAATACAATGCATACAGCGTCTTCATCTTTTTCACAGGCCATCAAGCCATTGTTTGTGATACTCAGGTAATCCGATAGATATTTTCTTCCCCTGTTTCAAGGTTCTTTCCCAGCATCATACGGTTCGTAACACTATAGGTATACTGATGCACTGCTGTTCCGTCCAGACTTTCCTGTGTGCTCCAGCCCGGGAATCCACTCTGCTGCCATAAAACATTTTTAGTAAGTGTCACTTTATTTCATGGCGGATAGTTTGACGCTTACCGTTTTTATGCGGAAAAGCTATGTAAATCTAACGTACTGACAAAAAACGAGAGATTCCACTATAATTTATTTTCTGTGGAATCTCTGTTTTTATGTTATTGCTTTAGATATACTCCTTCAATTCTTTATCCCCTTACAAACTAGCCCTAATATACATAGCCAGACCATATAAAAATGTTTTTCCTTAAATAATAGAACTATAACTAATTAGGGAATCGCATAATAAAAGCTTTTAATGCCTTTTCTCCTTTTTCCGTTTTTAGCAAATCTACAGCATTTCTATTATTAAATTTTTGAAGTGGTGCATGTAACCATTTATATCCAGCATCTCTTCCCAAAATAGTATAAATAGCATTCACTATATCTTGTGGAATACCTGTAACATGAATATTTAACTCGTTAAAACAATTTGCATATTCATTCCACTCAATATCATTATACTCACCTGCAAAAAAATCAAGCATGTCCATCATTACTTCACCTCCTTTGTATTGAAAAGAATAATATTTACTCCTCCATCCGCTCTTGCAGAGGGTGCAATAATTCCACTATACTCATTTATATATGCATATCTACCTATTGCATGCGTAACGTCATAGCTCTCTCCAATTATACTATCGAGTGATATTCCTAATTTAGAACGAACAGATGGATTAGCTCCATCTAACATATTGGTTAGTTTGACATCATACGAATACATTACTCTATTAGAATAATCATAAACATCATAATTTCCCAACTCTGCTTTTACGATTTTTTCACCACTGCTAAAATATAATCCTGGCATTCCCTTTCCTGTATATCTATGATTTGAATTAATAGTATAATCACTCATCTCCAAAGGAGCAAAATCTTTATTCACACTTCTGTAAATTGTTCCTTCAAATGTAGCTCCTCTACCACCCTCACACCCACTCCTAACACTACTCTTCACAGCCTCAACTGCCCTGCCAGCGCCATAAAACGCCGCACTGGACAGTCCCCCCATGACAAAGCCTGTTACGATTTCTCTGCCAAATTCCGCAAGGCTGAATCTCTCCGACGCCTTCCTTACAGGTCTCT
>CAMWUN010000116.1 GCA_947177425.1 uncultured bacterium | reverse complement strand
CTATTATAATCTTTCATCGAAACCTCCTTATTAATGTAATGGTTTTGAACTAATAACTTTCACACCTGGTATATCCCACGGTTTGGGAATAAATGTTTGTAGAATATCCTCTCCGCCTAAATAAGAACCGCCTTGATAACCTACTGGACCAGTATAAACTGTTGTACCTTTAGGGATATTTATGGGATAGTTTGTATTAACATATGAATGCCCCTCCAATACCCCAGTACTTGAATTTATCCATTGTGGTTTTACAGCGGTATCCATTCTAACTTGAATGGCTGAGCTTGCTGGTGCTGAAGTAAACCATTGTCCATATGGAGTACCCGATTCCCCGGCTCTATAAAATGTTGTATCAGCAGGTAGAGTATTCATGTTGTATTTTCCACTTGCAAAGTTAGATGCTGGATTATTAGGCATATCTGCTAACGGACCAGGATTCTCAACCATATTATATTTATATGATGCCGCTGAACCACCCTCATATACGCTCCTAACACTACTCTTAAAATATCCTGATTTATAAAACGCTTGATAGTTTTGACTTCGGCTGCTCTTATGTTAAAACATAACTAAACAATACTTACTATTTTTTTAATTATTTTTAACAAACACTCGCACGCAACTTCTTCATTTTCAAAATATCCTATACTAGTCTTTATTCCTCTTTCGCTATAGTATACATGCCATCCATTTTTTTCCTTTTCTAAACAATATGTTTCGTTAGGCAAACCTCCTGAAAGAGAATATAAGTCTTTTGGAACTTTATTTGACAATAATACTTCTTCCAATTCTTGTTTGTTCATATTAATTTTACACCTTTCGTAATATTCCTTGTTGTAATAACTCTGATATTTTTTGACTAAATTCGTATTGGATCCCGCCTCCTTTTTCACCAAACCACGGAGCTATTTTTCCAGCTTGTACGTCAACTGGCCTAACAACTTCAAAGACTGTATATGGTTTTTGGTCTGTCCCTATTGGTAATGCTCTTTCCGTATAGGGTATTCCTCTCGGTGAAGCAAACGTTCCTCCATCATATCCATATCTATCAATCAAGGTACCAGTCTCTAATGTTATTTTTGTTGGACTTCCATCAAATCCTCTATTAGGTGGCCATATAGGGCTTCCATCTGAATTGTAATATTTTGAAGAACTTCCACCCTTTCTGGGATATGGCCGAACCTGCAAATCCAAAGGTTCCTCCCATGATTCCGCCGAGAATCCCTCCTGCAAGGATATTTGCCACCTCTCCCGTAGGGTCCACATAGTTCACCGGGTCGTTGCCACAGTAGGGATAGCCGTTAAGTCCCCTCTTTACAGGGTCGGGTGCCAGCATACGTCCATGGGCCGGGTCGTAGAGCCTTGCCTGGGCGAAATATTTCCCGGTGACCGGGTCAGGAATATAGCTGGTAAAGCAGGGAGTTCCTCTACACAACTGGCTTTCTCAGGTAGAAAATCAGCGATATTTTACAACTTTTCAGTTTGTAGAAATATCGCTGACTTCTTTTCAGTTTAATGTATCACTTCTCCCTGTTAATCACGTCTATAACATGTATCTATGCTTTAGAGAAAATTTTGGAAATTTATTATATGTAGTATAATAACAAAATTATCTTACTATAGTGGATAATTAACAACATTCTAAACAGTAGTTAAACCCAGGGGTTACTTCAAACGGAATATTCATATTTTCCAGCTTACATATTGCCTTTTTAATATCTATAGCCTTTGCTTTTAATATACAAATATCTCCTTTTTCAAGTATTTGTTTTGCAACAATATAATTAACTCCTGCTATTTGAGAAATTATCTGTACCTTATCTTTATCAATATTCACCACACTTTTTACATATACGCTATATTCCGTTGTATCCTGATGTATTTTATCAATATATGTTGTTAAGATGCCCCATCCACAAACTGGGCATAACCATCCTTGCTCTGAATTCTCACAAATGTGCGTCATATTTGTTTTACATTTTTCACATAACATTTATTGATTTCCTCCAGGTATAAATAATCTAAATATGCCTAATTCACTCATATTGGGATCTCCTTGTTCTTTCATTCCTGCCACAAAATAATTTCCATCTTTTTTCGTCCATAAATAATTTGTTGGAGCATAAACCTCCACATTAAGTTGATTAGCTAGGTTTTGAGCAAATCCATTATCCAGAGCACCTGTATTACAAGATAACAGTCTAATCCCTTGACCATTATAGCCATCTGTGTTCTGAATTAATCTTGCCGCAGTTCTATGATCTACTATCATATGTTGACCATTATGAGTAATTTGTATTCCATTAGAAGTTCCATGTGCAATAATATCATAATATCCATTAACATCAACATCTGTTCGATTCTGAATATATTTAAAAAAAGTAGCATCAGAATCCATAAATGCAGCATCACCAACAGAATATAAACCACCCTCACACCCACTCCTAACACTACTCTTCACAGCCTCAACTGCCCTGCCAGCGCCATAAAACGCCGCACTGGACAGTCCGCCCATGACAAACCCTGTTACTATCTCTCTGCCAAACTCCGCAAGGCTGAATCTCTCCGACGCCTTCCTTACAGGTCTCTCACTCTGGGGCATCTGGTATTGGTAGCCATAACCGCTTATCCCTTCTGTCATTCCTCCAAAGGGATTACGGGCCGTGCATCCGCGTCTCGGGTCATTCGTCCTTCCAAAAGGCACAAGGCCGAGGCTTCCCCTTAAGGTTCCGTTCCTTCCATCCTCCTTCTGACCGCCAAAAACTTCTGACAGGTAATTAATTCCGGATGTGGCTGCCCCTGCTTTCGCTCCTTTTATAAAGGCTTCCTTCAAACTTCCCAGCGGATTGTTTCCATAAATGGCCCCGCTTACCGCATTGATCAGGCCTCCGGCGATGCTCTTTCCGGCGTCCGCTTTCCCTCCGGTTATGAGCTGCTCCAGGGTGCTTCCCACTGTCCCTGCGGTGAAGTCCGATACAAGGGCCACAGGCAGTCCTGCCCCGGAACCGATCAGCGCTCCGCGCACTGCTCCCACTACCATTCCGCTGGCTCCGGCTCCTAAAGCTTCCCGGACGTCAAACTCTTTTCCTCCCACTATCTGGGATATGGCCGAACCTGCAAATCCAAAGGTTCCTCCCATGATTCCGCCGAGAATCCCTCCTGCAAGGATACTGGCTACTTCTCCTGTGGGATCCACATAGTTTACCGGGTCATTACTGCAGTAGGGATAGCCGTTAAGTCCCCTCTTTACAGGATTCGGCGACAGCATACGCCCATGGGACGGGTCGTAGAATCTTGCCTGGGCAAAATACTTCCCGGTGGCCGGGTCCGGGATGTAGCTGGTAAATCCGGGAACGGCTCCTCCTTCCGGCTGGGGCTGGTTTCCCTGTCCGTGGAATTTCACATTCCCCCATACATCCCACTCACTGTAGCCCAGACTCTGCCCCTGGCCGTCCGATACGGACAGGATGCTTCCGTAGAGGTCGGGCTGGAAGTATATATTCCCGGATGCCGTTTTCTGCATCAGCCGTTCATGGCCCTGCCCGAATATGGTGCTGACCGCATCTGCATCTTTTTCACAGGCCATCAGGTCGTTGTTTGTGATGCTTAGGTAATCAGGCACATAGCTGGTTTCTTTCGTGAGGAATTCTTCTGACGGCTCCTGTCCTGCAAGGGTCTGTACATTCTTTATCCTCATGTACAGGGCATTATAATCATACCGCGTTTCTTCCCCTGTTTCAAGATTCTTTCCCAGGGTCATGCGGTTTGCTGCGTTATAGGTATACTGGCGCACTGCCGCCCCGTCCAGGCTTTCCTGTATCAGGTTTCCTCTTTTGTCATATTCATAAGCGTACTGCTTTCCGTTTTCTGACAAGGAGACTAACTGGTTCAGGGCATTGTACTGGTAAACTGCCCCGTCCGCGCCGTTTGTCTTTCTGAAAGTCCTGTTCCCCAGAAGGTCATAGCTGTAAGTCTCTGTATTTTGGCCCCTCCGGTAAGACAACAGTTGTCCGGCCCCGTCATAGCTAACAGAACGGTATCACAATAATATTTATCAAAATATTCAGCAGGATACCATTTTCTGAAAGCCACCATGAAGGAAAAAGAACTCAACGAACAATGCAAGAAACTGAATTTATCAGATGAACAGTTAACAATCATAACACAGTGGATAGATGCCATATAAGCACAGGAATCCGCTTACACGGCTGCTGTTTTTCGGATGGATATGCAATGCTGTTTTTTCATACTGATGCAGTTTTGGCGGACTTATAAGGACGAACAGAAAATCAGCGGTATTTCATGACTTTATTAAGTCTTAAAAATACCGCTGACACTGTGTTTTTACTTAAACTCTTGTCCCCTTATCCCCCTAATGGGTGCCTTTATAACATGGGGTCTTGAAGCGGCAAGAGGATATTACACGTATTGTGACCTTTTATTCCTTGCAATTAAATATAGTCCTTCAAAATTGTCCACAACTTATTTACTTCATTGTTATACTTCTCATTCAATTTCTTCCTCAATTGAATATCAGCATCATAAATAACAAAATCACCTAACGCTCCTCTGGATATAAACAAACTCTTATAGCTCTCTAATAAATATTGCAATTTATCATTATCATTTTCATCAGAATCAATACAATTAATCTGTCCCATAAGAATTTGTAATACTCCATTGTATTGCCCATATCCATACTTTTGTACCATTTTACCAATCTCTATATATGATACACGTAATTGTAAAAAATCTTCTTTTTTTAGCATTCTTCCATCTCCTGCTTATTGTAATGGTGTTTTTCCTATAACTTCAAAGTTCAATAGTGTATCTATATATGTTTGCATAACATTATACCCTCCCATATATGCGCTTCCTTGTGGTCCTACAGAACCGGTATACGCAGTTGTTTCTTTTGGTATTTTAATTGCATAAACATTATCTATATACGAACTTGCTTTCCATGCACCAGTTTTAGGGTCTATCCAGTGTGGCTTTACCGCTGTATCAATTCTCACACTAGCCACAGAAGCAGGTGGTTCACTAGTAAACCATCTGCCATACGGATTATTTGCATTACCCGCACGATACATTATTTTATCTTCTTGTAATACTTCCACATTATATCTGCCACCATAGAAATTCTTTGCTGGCTGATTAGTCATTTCTGCTAATGGTCCAGGATTTTCAATCATATTATATTGATAATTTGCAATATCATCTGTTCCATATACAACTGTTGATGTACCACCCTCATACCCACTCCTAACACTACTCTTCACAGCCTCAACTGCCCTGCCAGCCCCATAAAACGCCGCACTGGACAGTCCGCCCATGACAAACCCTGTTACAACCTCTCTGCCAAACTCCGCAAGGCTGAACCTCTCCGGCGCCTTCCTTACCGGTCTCTCACTCCGGGGCATCTGGTACCGGTAGCCGTAATCGCTTCCTCCTTCCATCATTCCGCCAAAGGGATCACGGGTCATGCATCCGTGTCTCGGGTCGTTCGCCCTTTCAAAAGGCACAAGGCCAAGGCTTCCCCTTAAGGTTCCACTCCTTCTTTCCTCATCCTGCCCGCCAAAAACTTCTGACAGGTAATTAATTCCGGATGTGGCTGCCCCTGCTTTCGCTCCTTTTATAAAGGCTTCCTTCAAACTTCCCAGCGGATTGTTTCCATAAATGGCCCCGCTTACCGCATTGATCAGGCCTCCGGCGATGCTCCTTGCGGCATCCGCTTTCCCTCCTGTTATGAGCTGCTCCACGGCGCTTCCATGATTCCGCCGAGGATCCCGCCCGCAAGGATATTTGCCACCTCTCCCGTAGGGTCCACATAGTTCACCGGGTCGTTACCGCAGTAGGGATAGCCGTTAAGCCCCCTCTTTACAGGGTCGGGTGCCAGCATACGTCCACGGGCCGGGTCGTAGTATCTTGCCTGGGCGAAATACTTGCCGGTGACCGGATCGGGAATATAGCTGGTAAAGCAGGGAATGCCTCCCCTGTCCGGCAGGGACTGACTTCCCTGTCCGTGGAATTTCAGGTTCCCCCATACATCCCACTCACTGTAGCCCAGACTCTGCCCCTGGCCGTCCGATACGGACAGGATGCTTCCGTAGAGGTCGGGCTGGAAGTATATATTCCCGGATGCCGTTTTCTGCATCAGCCGTTCATGGCCCTGCCCGAATATGGTGCTGACCGCATCTGCATCTTTTTCACAGGCCATCAGGTCATTGTTGGTGATACTTAAGTAATCCGGCACATAGCTGGTTTCTTTCGTGAGGAATTCTTCTGACGGCTCCTGTCCTGCAAGGGTCTGTACATTCTTTATCCTCATGTACAGGGCATTATAATCATAATACAAAATTCCAGCAGGAAAATTATTTGATTAAGATCATTACGTTGATGTATCTGTCCTTTTCAGGTAAAAAATCAGCGATATTTTACAGTTTTTCAGTTTGTAGAAATATCGCTGATTCTTCTTTTCAGTTTAAATCAATGTTTCCCTTCTCTCTATATAATCACTATCATATCATGTATTTATGTTTTAGAGAAAATATTGTAAATTTACTCTATATAATATAATAATGCTTCCAATTGTTTCTTTGCAACCTTTGCTAACGGCATCAATAATTCATCCAGCTTCTTAATATTAATTTCGCCTGCTTGGATCTTATAAAGCATCCTCATTACTTCCTGGGAATTAAATAATTTAGCCTCACTGGATATATCATCTTCATCACAAAGTTTAGAAAAAAGTTCTGACAGATCCATTCTCCCTTCTTGATATAGAAGATAGTAATATCCAATAATCACATCCGGCTCCCAATATAGCGTTTCTTTATCAAAAACCTCTATGATTTTTTCATGGGCAATCGCCAAGCATAATTCTTCTCTGTTTTTAGCAAATGATACATCATAAACCCAACTTTTTAATTCATCACTAGATAAAATTAATTTATCTGCCCAAGATTGCCATTGTTCTGTTTTCCAATATCCACTTATTACTATTGTATGTAAATAATTCACTATTGGCATACCTAAGCCTCTTTTCTCTAAATTCTTAAGGTGTATTTGGATGCAAGCCTGGTATTCCTTCCCCATGTGCTTGTGGATCTAATGGTGAATTGGAATGATAATGTGGATTTGTGTGTGATGGTATCTCTGGAGTACCATGATTCGTGAAATCATTGTTCCCAATTCTTCTTCCATATTGTTCAAAAATTGTCTCTCTATAATACAATTCACCATTTTTACCGTATTTCACATCTATAATACTTCTTGTTCCAGGATTTGTTTGCAAGCGTTGCCTTGTATTTATAGCATCTCCGCTACCTATAATTATTTCTTTCATATTTCCATTTTCAGAGATTTTCTTATAACTACCGGCGCCTTGTTTCCAATAAGCATCATATCTTCTTGCCTCTTCTGGATCCATCATATCCTTAAATCCAGTATTGCTATCACCTCCATACACATCACTCCTCACACTACTCTTCACAGCCTCAACTGCCCTGCCAGCCCCATAAAACGCCGCACTGGACAGTCCCCCCATGACAAAGCCTGTTACGATCTCTCTGCCAAATTCCGCAAGGCTGAATCTCTCCGACGCCTTCCTTACAGGTCTCT
>CAMWUN010000115.1 GCA_947177425.1 uncultured bacterium | reverse complement strand
GAATCACTTTCTTACGACCAGCGCAGTAAATGCGCAGGTCTGTGTGAACAATAACAATACAGCAGACATATCTGCCGTGATATGTCTACTGTAATTGAATACTTAAGAAAAATCAATTAAAATTTTATTAAATATATGAAACCAATTGCCCTTTTGAGGATACATCAGAAAACATGTCCAGAAGCAGCCTATACGTTAAATCCCTGCTGCCGCAGCATATCCGTATCCATCACATGACGGTTATCCATAGTCTTCATCACATCCACAATTTCCACATCGGCATAAGCGCGGCTGCTTAAATCAATAATCGTATTGTCTGTGAAACTAAGCACCATGGGATTTAAGATATCCTGGGTATTTTCCACCAGCACCAGCGCCTTATCCCCGGTATTTAATTCCACACAGACACCGGGGTTTAAGATATTGATGGAGCGGATAAGCGCGCTCACTGCATCCTCTGAATAAAAGTCCTTTTTGTCCAGTAGATACTTGATAGCGGCTACCTCCGACTCCGGCGGCTTTTCAACGCTCATGGCGGTCATATTGTCAAAGGTGCGCGCAACGGAAAGAACCTGGGAACCTCTCTTGAATTTAGTGGCATAGTCCAGCCTGCCCTCTTCAATCCCCCTTAAAATCATGTCTGACTGCTGACAGTAACGCTTGACATTGGAACTGGGAGAGCAGACCTTATCAATCAGTTCATAGTTGTGCAGCCCGCACAGAAGGGCAGCCCTTACCGCGTCGGTACGCACATCTACTTTCAGATTCATCTGATTACCCATCATGGCGCACAAGATTGCCACATTCAGGGCATGTTTATAAATATAGTCCTCCGGGCTTCGGAGGTTCTGGATAAAATTGAGTTTCTTTTCCATATGGCCGTAACTTTTCGTAATGTTTGCCACGATGACCTCGATTTTTGCCCCTGTTCTGCCCTTTTCCGACTTCTCAAGCCCTATGATCCGGTCCAGCTCCTCCTTAATGGCAAAGACACTGACACTCTGGAACCTCTCAAACTCCAAATCCTCCGGTGTCATGGGCGGAACTGGCTCGGCAGGCTCCAGAATATAAATCCCTATCAGGCCAAAATTCTTGATGCTGACGATTCCCTGGGTTGTAAGTTTCGAATCCCTCTCATATAAAAGGACGCCGTCCCTGTTATAAATCGGGCGCGCCAGTCTCATCCCTGTTTTTAATTCTTCTGTCCTTTTAAACTGCATTTTTCCTATAGCCCCCTCAAATCAGAAATCCCTTAAGTAACAAATCCCTCACGTAATTTTAGCAACGCACGCTTTTCTATTCTTGAAACATAACTGCGGGAAATATTTAACGCTTCCCCTATTTCCCTCTGGGTTACTTCCTTTCCGGTCAAAAGACCGTATCTTAAAAAAATAATCTCTCTCTCCCTGTCCGTCAGAACCTCATCCAGAAGCTTTACCAGCTTTCTGGTGTTTTCACAAAGTTCCATCTTATCAGTAATATCTTCCTGCTCATGCTCAATAATGTCCAAAAGGCTGATTTCATTCCCCTCTTTGTCAGTCCCTATGGGTTCAAATAACGAAACCTCTCTTGAACTTTTTTTCTTGGAGCGGAGCAGCATAAGCAGTTCATTGTCAATACACCGTGAAGCATATGTACTGAGTTTCCCTTTTCCTGCATCGAAAGAAGATATGGCCTTAATCAGGCCGATTGTTCCAATGGATATCAAATCCTCCATGTCCTCATCGACATTTTGATATTTTTTGGCTATATGGGCCACCAGACGCAGATTCCGTTCTATCAGAATTTCCCTTGCCCTGGCAGCCTCCTTACTGTTTCCAGTCTTTAATATCTGTATATAATGGGCTTCCTCCGCTGCTGATAAAGGTTTTTGAAAGGTTTTCAAAAGGCGCCCCCAAAGTCATTTTTATTATTCTATGACTTCAAAAGCCCTCTAGTGCCTTTCCAATAAACTTATTATACAAATTTGCGGCAAAAATAGCAATATCCATCTTGGCGCAATATATACCTAAAATGATGCACTGTGTTACTATTTACGACTTGGAAGCCGCTTATAACAACAATTCGGGGCGTTATTTCCTCACTCCTGAATCATGTTCTGACGGAATGCCCATTCCCGTGAATAGCAACTACACTGTCTCACATTCCTGTATTTCAACTGTCATGTAAATAAAAACTCTGCCATCACATAATTGCTCACATCCATGCCAAAATCGGTCAGGGAAATCCATTCCCCGTCTTTATGGGAAATCCGCCTTTGCAAAAGTCCCTGTCCGCAGAATTTGTCTATTATTCCGGGGTATACCTGGTCTATGGTTTTTCCGAAATTCTTAAGGAACTGCCTGCTGCTTATGCCTTCCGTCATCCGAAGTCCCAGAAACATAAATTCTTCCATCTGCTCCGAAAGGGAAAGATGCTGGCAGTCTGTCCTTTTTCTTTCATTATTTAAATAGCTTTCCAGATTCCGGCTGTTGGTAAAACGCACATTATCAATGAGGGAGGCGGCTCCTGTGCCGAATCCTGCATAATCTCCCCTTTGCCAGTAAATCTGGTTGTGCCTGCACGCAAATCCGGGCTTTGCATAATTAGAAATCTCGTATCTGAAATATCCCTGTCCCCGAAGGAAATCCCGTGTCATTTCATGAAGCTTCCTCTCTTCCTCTTCACCGGGAAGGGGAGGGGTACTTTCATAAAAAGGCGTACCTTCCTCAATAATCAGACTGTAGGCGGATATATGCACAGGCGCAGGCTTTAAGTTCACCACTTTCTCAAGAGTATCCTGGCAGCTTTCGGGCGTCTGCCCCGGAATCCCCGTCATCAAGTCCACATTGATATTTGTGAAACCTGCTTCCGCCGCCAGCCTGTAAGCAT
This sequence comes from uncultured bacterium, assembly GCA_947177425.1. Lineage (GTDB taxonomy): Bacteria > Bacillota > Clostridia > Lachnospirales > Lachnospiraceae > Suilimivivens. The sequence goes on along the minus strand of CAMWUN010000115.1, from coordinate 4,838 downwards.
GAAAGAAATCTTCACTGCTATGAATTCTCCCAAGCGCCTTAAGCTCATCGTCCGAAGCCGACTGCAGTCCAATGCTCAAGCGGTTTACCCCCGCTTTCCGGAAAACTGTAAGCTTCTCCCAGTCTGCTGTCCCAGGATTCATTTCCATGGAAATCTCACACCTGCCCGCCATATGGTAACAGCCATAAAGAGTCCCTAAAATTCTCTGAATCTGCTCTCCCTTAAGAAGAGACGGGGTTCCGCCTCCCAGAAAAACCGTCTCCACCCGATATCCCCTGTACTTTGTGCTTTCCTCGCGGATTTCCCTGCACAGGGCATTAACATAACGCTCCTGCACCCGCAAATCTGCCGGGCCTGAAAGGAAATCGCAGTACAGGCATTTGCGCAGACAGAAAGGGATATGGATATAGACCCCCAGAGCCTTGGGGCAGAAAAATCCGGCTTCATCCGGGGCCCTCATCTGTCATCCAGTTTCAGGACGCTCATAAAAGCCTTCTGGGGAATCTCCACATTGCCTATCTGGCGCATACGCTTCTTTCCTTCCTTCTGCTTCTCCAGCAGCTTCTTTTTACGGGTGATATCGCCGCCGTAACACTTGGCAAGCACGTCCTTGCGCATGGCTTTCACGGTTTCCCTTGCAATGACCTTGCCCCCTACCGCCGCCTGAATGGGAATCTCAAACAAATGCCTTGGGATTTCATCCTTCAGCTTTTCACACATCTTCCGTCCCCGCTCATAGGCGCTGTCTTTATGGACGATAAAGGAAAGGGCATCCACTTCCTCTTTGTTAATCAGGATGTCCAGTTTTACAAGTTCCGACTGTTCATAATCCTTTAATTCATAGTCAAACGACGCATAGCCCCTGGAGCGGGATTTGAGAGCGTCAAAAAAGTCATAAATTATTTCATTTAAAGGTAAATCATATTTAAGCAGCGCTCTGGTTTCTTCCATATATTCCATGCCCAGATATCTTCCCCTACGTTCCTGGCACAGTTCCATGATCGGTCCGATGAATTCTGTTGTCACCATAATCTCCGCAGCCACCACCGGCTCCTCCATATACTCGATTTCCGATGGGTCTGGAAGGTTGGAAGGGTTGGTCAGTTCAATCACCTGCCCGTCTGATTTGTGCACTTTGTAAATAACCCCCGGCGCTGTCGTCACCAAGTCCAGATTGTATTCCCGCTCTAACCGTTCCTGGATAATCTCCAGATGCAGAAGCCCCAGAAAACCACAGCGGAATCCAAATCCAAGGGCGATGGAGGTTTCCGGCTCATAACGCAGGGATGCATCGTTTAACTGCAGTTTTTCAAGGGCGTCCCGCAAATCCGGGTACTTTGCCCCGTCCGCCGGATACATGCCGCAGTAGACCATGGAATTTACCTTTTTATAGCCGGGCAGCGGCTCCTTACAGGGATTCTTTGCATCGGTAACTGTATCCCCCACTGCCGTATCCTTCACATTCTTTATGGAAGCTGTGATATAGCCTACCATGCCTGCAGATAATTCTTCACAGGGAATGAACTGCCCTGCCCCAAAATATCCCACCTCCACCACTTCTGCCGAAGCTCTTGTGGCCATCATCAGAATGTTCGTACCTTTTGCCACCCGGCCTTCCATGATCCTGCAGAATATAATGACCCCTTTGTAGGAATCATACAGGGAATCAAAAATAAGGGCCTTTAAGGGATCGTCTGCACATCCCTCTGGGGCAGGGATTTTCTTAACGATTGCCTCCAGGACTTCCTCAATGCCGGTGCCGTTCTTGGCGGATATTAAAGGGGCGTCATGGGCCTCTATGCCAATAACATCCTCAATTTCATTCTTCACCCGCTCCGGCTCTGCGCTGGGCAGGTCTATCTTGTTGATGACAGGAAAGACTTCCAGATTGTGGTCAAGGGCCAGATAAACATTGGCAAGGGTCTGGGCTTCTATCCCCTGTGCCGCGTCCACCACCAGAATCGCCCCATCGCAGGCCGCAAGGCTTCTGCTGACCTCATAATTGAAGTCCACGTGCCCCGGCGTGTCAATGAGATTCAGAATATACTCCTCCCCGTCCTGTGCCTTGTAAATGGTCCGCACAGTCTGGGCCTTGATGGTAATTCCCCTCTCCCTTTCCAGTTCCATATTGTCAAGAACCTGGGCCTGCATTTCCCTGCTGGTCAAAAGTCCTGTTTTTTCTATAATTCTGTCTGCCAAAGTTGATTTTCCGTGGTCAATATGGGCCACAATACAAAAATTCCTGATTCTGCTCTGATCTGTATTTGTCATAAGTACTTCTCCTTCTGCCATATTTTATCACAAATTTCAGCCCAGCACAATGGCAAGGATATGGGCTAAGGGGTCGCAGGCATTCATAATTTCCTCCACTGTGTTATTCTGGGCGCCCAGCTCAATCAGCATACTCCTGGGTTTTAAATGCATGTTAAAGCGGTAGGCTTTCAGATACACTTTCCGGGCAATCCCCGGATAATATTCGTTGGCCGCCACCTGTGCCTGAAAAGAAAAAGATAAGTTTTCCTGTATGTAAGGATTTTCCAGATAAGTTATGTCTCCGCTTTTGCGGCTGCAGCTTAGCCCGTTAAAAAACATGAAACGGGCAGTGGGACGCCCCTGCAAATCCATCACCAGCTTTCTGTCCCCGGCCACCGCATCCCTGTGCAGATCTATTACCACTTCGATGGTGGGATTTTCCTCCAGAATCTTTTCTATAGCCGGAAGGGATTTATTGTACGCATCGTCCCTGACCGTATCGTATTCTTCCGTATGATGCATCACCTGAAAGCCATACTTTTCCTCCAGAAGCTGCGCCAGCTTATCCCCTGCCCCTACAATAGTAGTGGATTTGTCCCCCGGCACGGAGTCAATGAAATCCTCCCGGGAGTGAGTATGGTAAATCAGTATCTGGGGGCCGTCAGCTTCCTTATTCACTGACAGATCCTGGTATAAAAGCTGGTTCAGTCCTACATATTCTTCTTTCAGCCGGGTAGAATTATCCACCGCATAAAAATTGGACACAATCGTCTCATAATCCCATTTTTCCGACCAGTCATAGGTATAGGCCGGATAGGCTGCTTCCACAAAGCCCCCTTCGGGTACAGCCGCTTCCTCCAGGGCGTTTTCCTCTCCTGCGCCATCTTCCAGACTCTCCCCCTTATTTTGTTCCACATTTCCCTCTGTTTCTTCCCCGGACTGTGTATTATGTAAACTATTTTCCCTTTCCATTTCTTCCAGAATACTGTTTTCTATATGGAGGGCATCCTCCCCATAATCCAGATGTTCCTCGTCAATATTTTTAATATCCTCATCCGTACCCTCGTACTGGCCAATGATTTCCGCCATCAGGGCGTCTTCCCTCTCCTGCGCCTGCTCCCCATCCTTCATCGCATAATCATACAGCATGAACTGCCGCAGCAGGAGGCGTTCCGCTATCCCGCGTGTATCCATATCTTCCTGGGAATCCAGATAGCGGGATATCTGAAAAAATTCCAGTTCCATCCTGTGATTAATAAAATTCCTGATATTGTTTTTCAGGCTTAAAGGGTCATCACTGCCGGCCTTCGGACCATGCAGGAAGCTGTACAGGCTGCACGCACCGCAAGCCAGCAGTATTCCCCATATGCCCCATCTTCTCAAAATATTTTTCAAGTCCTTCATTGTCACGGCAAGCACCCCACTACGAAAATATATGCTTATCCATGGACATTCATTCAAACTTCAAGGGCACAATTTAATGCATTGCATATAATATGGCTAATCTGCTTGATTTCATAATCCACATCCTTGCCCGTCACATACATGCTGTAAAGCTCGCCCAGTCCGGCCAGCAGTTCATCCTGAATGTCAATAGGCTCTTCCCCTGCCTGGCGCATCATCTTTTCAAACGCGTCGCTTACAATGGTTGCCGCGTCCACCACTGTGGGCACTCCGATGGCAATAACCGGCACCCCCAGCGCTTCCTGGGTTATGGCATTCCTGTGGTTGCCCACCCCGGAACCGGGATGAATGCCTGTATTGGTAATCTGTATGGTTCTGTTTAACCGCTTGGTGGAGCGGGCTGCCAGGGCGTCCACCACCACCACCACATCCGGCTTTGTCCTTTCCACCACGCCTTTGATAATCTCCTGGGATTCCATGCCGGTCTTTGCCATTACCCCCGGAACCAGGCCGCTGACCATATGGACACGCTTGCGGTTGTAAGCTGCCTTTCCGTATTCCTTCACCATATGCCTTGTAATCGTCAGGTTGTCCACCACGTTAGGCCCTAAGGCATCCGCCGTCACATCCCTGTTCCCAAGGCCTACCACCAGAACGGAAAGCTCCTTGTCTATCTCCGGGATAATCTCCTTAAGCTGCCGGGCAAGTTCGTTGGATATTTCCTGATGATAGTCCTCATCCGGCAAAGCCATGGCCGGAGCTTCCAGCGTAATATAAGTGCCAATGGGTTTGCCCATGGCCTTGGCCCCGTTCATGGTCTCAATCACCACTCTTGTAATCTTCAATTCACTTTCTTCCCTGTATTCTTCCTCCACGGAAACGCCCCTGCACTCTTTGGCATTCTCCTCCATACTCTCCCGCGCCTCAAGAGCCAAGTCCGTCCTTACCTTAAAACTGTTCATGCTGATTCTTCCTCCATTTAAAGTTACTGTTCACACAGACCTGCGCATTTACTGCGCTGGTCGTAAGAAAGTGATTCGAGAGTGCAAAAATCCCAATTGCCGAAGGCAATTTTCGATGGATTTTTGCATGTTACTGGTCACGGAGTGAACAGTGACTTATTAAATGTTACTGTTCACACAGACCTGCGCATTTACTGCGCTGGTCGTAAGAAAATGATT
>CAMWUN010000114.1 GCA_947177425.1 uncultured bacterium | reverse complement strand
AAATCCTGCGTGTATGCCCGTAAATCAAGGCTTTTTTGAGATAATCAACCATTTTGTTCTTAAAATATACATAGGTATTATCTTCGGATGTATCTAAAAGCCGTTCCTGTTGCTGCAGGTGCTGTTTCTCAATAATTGGTGGCAATGTTATCATTAGTTTCTATATTAGGTAATAAGTAACTGTCTTGGTAAGTATTTGCGATTTCAGTGTTGTTATTGGCCTGTATTAAGGCAGTATTTAAGGAAGAATTATTGTTAAAGTTAGGATAAATAAATAGTATGTGGCAAACCAAGGCAGTAGCACATACGCTAATAACAGTAAAAAATAATGAAAACAGATTAAGTATTTTTTTCATATGTAAAGTTCCCCCGCCTCTTTAGTTTTTAAAATTTTGCTCTTAACTCAACAACTTTGCCAATAATTTTTACAGGCTCATTTTCTATTTCTTCATTGGTGAAAAACATAGGGTTATAGGATGGATTGTTTGATATAAGTTCTATTCCATCGTGGTATTTCCTAAGCCGTTTACAGGTAGCATCTGTTCCGTTTACCGTAGCAATAATAATTTGTCCGCTTTCGGCATCTTCTTGTTTTCTTACTATGACAATATCGCCTTCTGATATTTTAGGTTCCATACTATCACCATGTATTTTTAGTCCAAAGAATTCGCCGGTTTTGGCCAGTTCTTCAGGGATTTCTTCCGTATCTATAATGTTTTCCATGGCCTCAATAGGTATGCCTGCAGCAACTCGCTCTAGAACGTTAATCGTTACGCCTTTCTTTTTTTTCAATGAAACATCTGTGGAATCCCATCCCATAATATATGATGGTGATATTTTACCAATAGAGGCTATGGCTTCGATTTTGTCAGAAGGAATATTGGTAATTATATTATTCTCATATTTATATAGCGTTTGCTTGGAAACATTTATTTTATCTGCGAAATCTACTTGGCTCATATTTAAATTATCCCGGATGTTTTTAATTCGTTGTCCAATGGTCATTTTTTGTCTCCTTCGTGATGGTAACTCTATGGTAGCGCAAAAATGTGATAAAATCAATGAAAAATATCTTGACAAGTTACGAAAATGTGATGAGATAAAAGTAGCTCAATGAGTCGCCATGCCTTGAAAAATAAGAAAAATATATTTGTTTACTTAAGATATTGGTTTATGCTATAATATTCAAAATTATTTGTCCAGCACAATGAATGAAATCTGTTATATAGTAGGAGGAAAAATCATGTATTCACTTGATGAGGTAAGGAATGTTGACCCGGAAATTGCGCAGGCCATCATAAACGAGCAGGAAAGGCAGAACAGTCATATTGAGTTGATTGCGTCTGAGAACTGGGTGAGTAAAGCGGTTATGGCGGCCATGGGAAGCCCGCTGACCAACAAATATGCAGAAGGCTATCCCGGAAAACGTTATTATGGAGGCTGCCAGTGCGTTGATGAGGTGGAGAATCTTGCTATTTCGAGGGCAAAGGAATTATTTGGCTGTGATTATGCCAATGTCCAGCCCCATTCCGGCGCACAGGCGAATCTGGCGGTGCAGTTTGCCATCTGCAGCCCCGGCGATGTGATTATGGGTATGAATCTTGATCATGGCGGTCATTTAACACACGGAAGTCCGGTAAATATTTCGGGAAAATATTTTCATATTGTGCCTTATGGAGTAAATGACGAAGGCTTTATTGATTATGACAGGCTTAGGGAAATAGCATTAGAATGTAAACCCAAAATGATTATTGCAGGCGCTTCCGCATATGCGAGGACAATTGACTTTAAGAAATTCCGGGAAGTTGCTGATGAGGCAGGCGCAGTATTAATGGTAGATATGGCTCATATTGCAGGACTGGTAGCGGCAGGGCTTCATCCAAGCCCGATTCCATATGCAGATGTGGTGACAACTACCACCCATAAGACTTTAAGAGGTCCAAGGGGTGGACTCATCCTTGCCAATCAGGAAGCAGCAGATAAATATAACTTTAATAAAGCAATATTTCCGGGGATTCAGGGCGGGCCCCTGATGCATGTAATTGCGGCTAAGGCAGTCTGTTTCAAAGAAGCTTTGACAGAAGAATTCAAGATATACCAGAAAGGGATTGTGGATAATGCCCAGGCTCTTTGCAAAGGGCTTATGAGCAGGGATATCAAAATTGTTTCAGGGGGCACAGATAACCATCTGATGCTTATGGATCTTACCACTTACGATCTTACTGGTAAGGCAGTGGAGAAGATGCTGGACGAAGCACACATTACAGCCAACAAGAATACGATTCCCAACGATCCCAAATCTCCTTTTGTCACCAGCGGGATCCGCCTTGGAACTCCGGCTGTCACATCACGGGGCATGAATATGGAAGATATGGATATGATTGCAGAGGCAATTGCGATGATTGTCAAAGGGGGAGAAGCAAAAATTCCAGAGGCAAGGGCAATCGTACAAAAACTGACAGACAGGTATCCGTTAGATTAACTATGGCAGAATCAGAAAGCCTGCTTTGGATGCTGCATTTACGGTGCTGTTATATCATGGATATATATTATGCACACAGAATACCGAACAAAAATTGATGTATTATCTATTATCAGTGGGGATATTTGTATGGATATAAAAGCAGTGGTTTGGGAATTTTTCCGGCCATTGCTTTTTACTGTGTGCCAGGTATGATACTGTGGAAATCTGAATAGTTTCCATAATACCTCAATTGCAAAATACGGAAGGACAGAAAAAGATATAGAAAGCCTAATTGTAAATTTACGAGAATGGGGTAAGCGTATTATTGAAATGTAGGAAACAGAATAAATAGACTGTAATATTTTTGTTATGCTTATGAGTACAAAAATAACGATAGCCGTATTAAAAAATGGGCTATCGTTATTTTTTAACTTAGGAATATCGAAAGTGCGGTAATCCCAAACAACGGACAGCATGCGCTACAAACTGTCCTTATGTTGAACAAACGCTGCTACGCTTCGTGAGCCAGCTTATTGTAATTAATAAGGAAGCGATAGCTGTCTAAGTCCAGGTGCATCTGACATTCTGAAAAGTGCTGATAGCATCAATTAGTATCCTAATTCTTCTGCTACGAAAAATATTTTGATTCTTCCAGGGATTCCGCTGCGTCTGGTGACGACAATCTGATTGCACATACAGTCTTCAGACAGGCAGTCTCCGCATTTCCCGTTATGGAAACAGGGGGTGTTCCTGTTAAGCCGTTTGGCATTAGCCGGTGAAGCGGTATTGCGCACTCTGGCATAACCCGATTCTACATCCGAAACCAGTTTATTCATGCCTGCCACAATGATAACATTTTTTGGACCGTGAATCAGGCAGGCGACGCGGTTCCCGTTTCCGTCAATATTAATTAACTTTCCATCATATGTAATTGCATTGGAACTCATCAGATAGTAATCGGAAAGAACAGTTTTTGCATATAGTTCTCTGCCCTCTGCGGGAGTTTTGGCGCTGAAACGGTCGATTAACTGATAGCTGCCGGATTTTATGGCATCCATCAGCCCGCATTCTTTGATGGATTCGCTGCCGCCCCAGCTTATGGAGGAGCCGTCCTCCATCATATCTGTGATGGCCTTCACACAGGATGCACTGTCTTCAAAAAAATACCCTTCCATATTTCTTAAGGCCAGCTTTTTAATGATGCCTTCAACAGCAGTCTGGAAAGCAAGTTGTTTTGGTGTCATTTGAAATCCTCCTTGATTATGTCCAGATTAGAAACATCAGCAATATAATATTATTACAAAAAAATATGATGCTGTTAGTGATATTATAAAACAATTGCGGGCACTATGAAAGTATTTTGGTAAAAAGCTGATCAAAGTTCTTTGCACCGGGTTGCTATTCACGGTCTAAAGACCGTGAATAGCAACGATTCGGGGCGATAAATAAAGTTTTGCTGCGCAAAGATCGGCCCCTTAGGATACTGGGTAATTGTGTAAAAATTTGGAGAAAAGAGGAAATTAAACAGATATATAATGGATAAAAGTAGAAAAATAAAAAAATATAGAAAAAAATGAAAAAATGTGTTGACAAATTAAAGGCAATTGGATATAATAAACATACAAAAACAAATTCACATAGATAATCTTAAAGAAAGGAAGGTACGGACCACCAAAAACGTAAGATAAGTTATCTGATTCAGATAACAGAAATGTGGAAGAGTTAAGCTTTTAAAGTACAAAAGAATTAAGTACTAAGGAAAGCGGATTTCAAATTCGTATGACGTACAGAAGAAAAGGTAACGAAGGACAAGAGAAGAGGGAATAAACGTTACAGTACACACGTACAAAAGAAAAAGGACGGAAGTACGAAAGAGAAAGAAAAACTGAATATGGAGCGCAGGTATCCAAAAAGGAAAGAGAGGTAAAGGCCATTGGATAGCATAGTTTAGGAGCGGGTGTTAATCAGAATGATTGATGCCCGCTTTTACAATATATGCCAGGTATTACGCTAATCGTGCTGGTATTACAGTGAACAAAACTGGTTCTTTTTATGGCAGTACTATATGTCAGGCTGGGTATTTTGTATAGCATTTTTCTGTGGGCCGCCGCTGGTTGATTTTCTGTGAAATAAAGCTAAAACAGGAGATTCTGGAAGAAAAACAGATTCTTCTCTTGAAATTGCAGAATATTCCATGTATTGTATACTTCATAAGAATAGAATGAATATTCGTGAATTTATCCAAAATGGAGGAATGAAAAGTGGAAGAAAATAAGAAATGGTGGAAAGAAAGTGTTGTTTACCAGATTTATCCCAGAAGTTTTAAGGACAGCGATGGGGATGGTATTGGGGATATCAGGGGAATTACCCAGAAGCTGGATTATTTAAGGGAACTTGGAATTAATGTTATATGGCTCTCGCCTGTATACCAGTCGCCCAATGATGATAACGGATATGATATCAGCGATTACCAGGCGATTATGAAAGAATTTGGAACAATGGAAGACTTTGACCATATGCTCTCCTCTGCCCATGAAAGAGGGATCAGAATCATGATGGATTTAGTGGTCAACCATACCTCAGATGAGCATAAATGGTTTATGGAAAGCCGTAAATCGAAAGACAACCCTTACCGGGATTACTATATCTGGCGGGAAGCAAAAGAGGGAAAGGAGCCTAACAACTGGGGGTCCTGTTTCGGCGGGTCTGCGTGGAAGTATGACGAGGCCACAGATATGTACTATCTGCATCTGTTTTCTCCCAAGCAGCCGGATCTGAACTGGGATAATGAGAAGGTCCGCAGGGAAGTTTTCGATATGATGAAATGGTGGCTTGATAAAGGCGTGGACGGCTTCCGCATGGACGTAATCAGTATGATATCAAAAGTGCCGGGGCTTCCCGACGGCTCAAAAGGGGAGGGCGCTCTTTACGGCGATTTCGGTCCCTTTGTAATCAACGGCCCGCATGTGCATGACTATTTGAAAGAAATGCGCAGACAGGCCCTTTCGGGGTATGATACCATTACCGTGGGGGAGACTTCGGGAGTTACCGTGGAGGAAGCGGTCAGATATGCTGCTGATGATGAAAGCGAACTGAATATGGTATTCCAGTTTGAACAGAACGACCTGGATAATGGCGAACACGGGAAATGGAATGTAAAGAAAATCTATCTGCCTGATTTGAAAAAGGTTTTGAACCGCTGGCAGACCTATCTGGAAGGAAAAGCCTGGAACAGTTTGTACTGGAGCAATCATGACCAGCCAAGAGTGGTTTCACGGTTCGGCAATGACTCGGAGGAATACAGGGAACTTTCTGCCAAGATGCTGGCGGTCTGCCTTCATATGATGAAGGGAACACCTTATGTTTATCAGGGGGAAGAACTGGGAATGACTAATGTGCCTTTTGACAGCCTTGAGGAATTCCGGGATATTGAGAGTATCAACGCTTATCACGAATACACAGAAAATAACCTTGCAGGAAAAGGTGAAATGCTGGAATTTTTACGCTACAAGAGCCGCGACAATGCGAGAACCCCTATGCAGTGGGATGACAGCGCAAATGCCGGATTTTCGGAAGGAACGCCATGGATTAAGGTAAATCCTAATTATACGAAAGTTAATGCGGCAGAGCAGTTAGGCAGGGATTCCTCAGTGTTCCGGTTTTATCAGAAGCTGATTCAGTTAAGGAAGCAGAATCCGGTCATCGTGTACGGCAGGTTTGAACTTTTAATGCCGGAGGATGAAGATATCTTTATGTATACAAGGACTTACGAGGATAAAAAGCTTCTTGTTATCTGTAATTTCAGCAAAAATGAGCGAAAAATTCCATTGCCGGATGAATTTGCCGCAGGCAGTGTGTGGATTTCCAATTATGGAAAGACAGAAATTGAAAAGGATATTGCTCTTCAGGCTTATGAAGCGATAGTAGTTTCCTAAAATAACGGGCTTTCTAAGAGACATTTTTTACAAGTAGAAGATAAGGGGGCTTTAGATTGAATCAGGAAGAAAAATATATACGGATGACCACGGCGCCTATACCGGGGCTGATTTGTTCACTGGCTGTTCCTACCGTTATTAGTATGCTGGTGACATCTTTTTACAATATGGCGGACACCTTTTTCGTGGGAAAACTGGACACCCAGTCCACAGCAGCGGTGGGAGTGGTTTTTTCCGTGATGGCGATTATCCAGGCGGTGGGATTCTTTTTCGGGCACGGATCCGGTAACTATATTTCAAGGAAACTTGGCAGTAAGGAACTGGACGAGGCGGCCGCTATGGCGGCAGACGGCTTTTTCCTTTCTTTTTTTGCGGGGATAGTGATAGCCATATTGGGGACATTATTCCTGACTCCGCTGTCGGTGGCGCTAGGGTCTACGCCTACCATTCTTCCCTATACGGAAAAGTATATGAGGATTATTTTGTTTGGAGCGCCTTTTATGACCTCATCACTGGTTTTAAACAATCAGTTGAGATTTCAGGGCAGCGCATCCTTTGCTATGGTGGGAATCGTCACCGGGGCAGTTCTCAATATTATTCTGGACCCTGTATTGATATTCGGATTCCACATGGGGATTTCCGGTGCGGCTGTTGCGACCGTTTCCAGCCAACTCTGCAGCTTTGTAATTTTAATGTTTATGGCAAGGAAAGGTGGGAGCATTGCCATCAGATTTAAAAACCTGAAAATAAATGCACATTTTCTCAAAGAAATTTTCCGGGGAGGGATTCCTTCCCTGTGCAGGCAGGGGCTTGCAAGTATTGCTGTTATTTATTTAAATCATGCGGCAGGCGTATACGGGGATGCCGCCATAGCCGGAATGTCGATAGTGAACAGAATTACCATGTTTGCCAACTCGGCGCTGATTGGTTTCGGACAGGGCTTCCAGCCGGTATGCGGCTTTAACTATGGGGCAAAATTATATGGAAGAGTCCGGGAGGGATTTTTCTTTTGTGTAAAATATGCCTTTGTATTACTGGTTGTGATTTCTACCCTGTGTGGGATTTTTGCGCCTTCCATGGTAGCCCTGTTCCGGAAGGAAGACCAGGCGGTGATAGATACGGGCACTTTAGCGTTACGGTTCCAGTGCCTTACCTTTCCTTTAAATGCCTGGATAGTCATGAGTAATATGATGCTTCAGTCCATAGGAGAAGCGTTAAAAGCGTCAGCCATAGCGGGGGCCCGACAGGGATACTTCTTTCTGCCCCTTATTCTGATACTTCCCCGGCTGTTGGGGCTGACAGGCGTCCAGATGACACAGGCGGCTGCTGATATATGTACCCTTGCAGTTTCGGTACCCCTTACGATAAGCGTTCTGAAAGAAATGGCGCTGAAAAATGCGCAGGAAAAGACATGTCAAGTTAAAAAAGAAGAGTAAGTATGCTCCGCCATGTAAAAAGCAGAAAAGTTCCCGTTGGCGTTATGGGCATGGGCTATATCGTAAACGGTAGATAGTGCGTACCTATACAAAACAAGAGCAAACCTGTATGATAG
>CAMWUN010000113.1 GCA_947177425.1 uncultured bacterium | reverse complement strand
AGTGGGAAAATAAAAAAGCCGGAAACCGCTTGTAGCGTCCGACATTTTCTGATAATATATTCACATGGGGTACTGCCATAACGGGATAGGCGGTCAGTTTTCCGATGCAAACGCAGAGGGGACTGCCCCTCTGACTACGGGTAAAACCGGGAAAGGGGGGATGCTTACAATTTTGTTGGGGAACTGTAAAATGTGCCCCTGTATTTTTCTGAAGATAGTGGTATTTTGGATTATAACGTGATAAAATTTAAAAAAGATATTTTTAGTTGGCAAAATTACAGACTGCATGATGGACACAAAAATTGGTGGAAAATGAAAGCTTGGGTGTTGTAAAAGTTATCGAGGTGGGAAGATTGGTCAGCTATTTTGAGAATTGGAGTATGGGCATTAAAATCGCGCAGTAAGTAAAAAGAATCTTTTAGACGCATGGTAATCAAATGAGGTGAAAATCATGATACAGGTAAAAAAGTTAGAGAAATCCTATGATAATGTTAATCATTTGCATATCTTGCAGAACCTGAATTTAACTGTAGAAGATGGAGAATTTTTAGGAATCATGGGAGCATCCGGAAGTGGTAAGAGTACGTTTTTGCGTATTTTAGGCGGTCTTGAAACTTTTTCAGGCGGCGAGGCAGAGGTCTGTGGAGAAAATTTGCGGACAATGAAGGATGCGGAGAAAGAGCTTTACAGGCAGAAAGCAGTTTCATATGTATTCCAAGATTACAATCTGCTGTCGGGGCTGACAGTAAAAGAAAATATCATTTTGCCCTGCACAATGATGCATGCAGAGGAAAAGGCAACGGAACAGGATTATACAGCCATTACTAGGAAACTTGGAATTGATGCTTATGAAGAACGTTTCCCGGACGAGATATCCGGAGGGGAGCAGCAGCGGGCGGCAATAGCAAGGGCTGTATTAAAGCACAGTAAAGTTCTTTTGGCAGATGAACCTACGGGCAGCCTTGATATGCATACAGCCGGAAATGTTCTTGAATTATTTGGGAAGATTAATGTGGATTATCGTGTTACGGTTGTCATGGTCACTCATGACGTATTCAGTGCGAGTTTCTGTAACCGTATTATATTCTTAAAGGATGGAAAATTTGTCAATGAAATTGAAAAGTCCGGTTCACAGCAAGATTTTTATAAAGCGATACAAAAAGAAATGAGGGAGATGGATGGAATCTTTTGATTCTCTGTTAAGCAAAAGTATCAAGACAGGAAAGGAATTTCGATTCTATGTGGGTGCGGTACTAATTCTTTCAGCAGCATTTTCTTTTCTGGTTTTTTTGGCATGTAATAAGACTTTTGAGGAACTGCTGCAGCGGGAAAATGGTATGATCGGCATGATGTATATTATTTTGGGCGGGATTTTTGCAGCGGTCTTTTTTTACCTGATGTGTTTATATCGAATTTATTTGAGTGCGAATATCAGGAACTCAGGTATTTTGATTGCTATGGGAATGCCAAGGAAAAAATTGAAAAAACATCTGCTTATCAGGGCTGCGATTCCTGTTGGTACGGCAGTTGTGACTGGCGCAGTATTTGGCTATGGGATTTATGACATTGTTATTTTAAATGTTGTTATTCATACGGGAAATACTATTTTGCAGGATATTTCCATACCGTTACTGTTATCGGCTATTCTGATTTTGATTTCTGTCTGTTATGTGGGAATTATATGGAATCACAGGGCATTAAATCGTAAGGACATTCTTGATATTCTCAATGGACGTGAAGCGAAAATGAAAAGGAGCGGCAGACCGAAAGTCATGACGGCAGTTGGTCTGATTTTGCTGGTTGCCGGGAACCTTTTTATTATTATCAATAAAATAGGGACAAAGGAGCCTTCTAATCTTGTATCGCTTACTTCTGCAGCAACGGTAATCTGCGGCGTGTACTTATCTGTTTTTTCTTTTGGGTATTGGTTCCCTGCTGCTGTAGGACACAGAGATAAGAGCAGGAAAAGCCTTCTGTTTATCAATGAAATCAGAAGTTATTACAGGAATGATGCAAAAGCCCTGTCCGCTTATGCACTCATAAACTGGATAAATGTTTTTTTGACAGTCGTTATAGTGATGTTATGGATAAACAATGCAATGATGGATTATTCTGACAGTCCATATGATTATTTATTGGAATATGGGGCACAGGAATATGATGCTATGACAGAGTTTATAAATCGGAATGAAGATGCAGTGTATGAAAGGCATATTCTGAAATCATTGGAAGGGACAACTGTGCATGGTGAATGGGAAGTAGTAATGATACCGGAAGCGGATTATAATGAAATGACAGGGAAGGCACTGGAGATTGAAAAAGGGCATATGGTTGTATTGAGCCAACTGGACAGATCAATGGTGAATATCACAACGGAACCGGATGGGAGGGAGTGGCATTTTTGGGAGATAGATTATGAAATTCCGATGGATATCTGTGGATATCAGACTTCCTTTGTTACAGATTATGAAATATGGGAATATTTCATTAACTGCGAAGATTCACAGCAGCGTATCTTGATATTGAATGATGATGATTTCCAGAAGGCGGCACAGCATGGCGCTCTGCAATATAAATTGTGTGTTAATTTAGTGGAGGGCAAGAGCCTTGATATAAGCAGTCCGGATGAAAAAATGCAGCCAATCCGTATCTTGGGCAGGCAGGAGCATTTTATGAAAATGCAGAGAGAGAATAATATATTAATTGTCAGCCTGATTGCCATGTTGGCGGCATTAAATATTATTTTGTTGTTTACGCAGGTAACTCAATATTGCAGCGGAAAAAACAGCAGGAAAAAGGATTCTTATGTACAGCTTACTCTGGGCATTAAGGAAGAGGATAGGGAGAAAACAAGGCTGCAGTCATTGCAGATTAAGAATTTCCTGCCGGTGATAATCGGAGGTTTTGCAGGAGTGCTTTGTACCATATGTTTTATTAAAGATATGAATATTGGATCCGCTGCTTTGGCAGTTGGAGTATTTTTGACTGAAATAGCTATGCAGGCAGGTGTCTGTATTGTTGAGAAAGCAGTGGAATAATGTTACTGTTCACACAGACCTGTGCATTTACTGCGCTGGTCGTAAGAAAGTGATTCGAGAATGTAAAGTGTTTTTAATGGCATCTTGCAGGAAAATGTGATAAAATTCAAGGGGAAGAAGTGGAAACGGAGTACCAGATGGCAAGCGGTACAGATGGACAGAGATGATAGAAAGGTTTAAGATGTCAGGCAGATCTCTCACGGAGGAGGAAGCAGAGGAATTTAGGGTACAATAACATAGGATTAATATTTTAGAGAGCAGAGATTCAAGAGAGTCTCTGTTTTTTTTGTGCGAAAAATCAAACTCATCACTTGACAATGTTGCATAGAGGATACTGCGTTGGATGAGAAAATAAGAGGAACACTTGCGGGGATTTCAGGATCAGATGACGGAACGGTGGCAACTTTAGCGGTGATTTGGTCTTTAAAAAACAAAAAATCTGCGATTCACATAGCCAGATTAACCATTCACGAAGCAGGCGTTAGAAATTGCCGGGGGAGTGAAAGATAGTAAGGAGACAATCTTGACGTAGTCCACTGCGCCTGCAATTTTCTTCTTTGCAGCGGAACATTTATCCGGTGTCATTGTCACAAGTTATTTGTGGACAATTCCTAAGTAAATGGAAACAGGAGAAATGACTTTGTATTACCAATGAAATGAAACTAAAAATCGATTAAATGGAGGACTTGATAAATGAGCATTAGTGGAGTAGGACTTAAGTTTTATCAGAACAATGTGGCAACAATGAATATTGTCGCTCTTGAGAGCTACCACAATATATAGTATGTCTTAATCGCTTGACGAATCTAAAGCAAGAGCATTTTAGAGCTGCAAGAGCTGTAAAACAGTGGATTTACCCTTGCAGCTCTAAAATGATTCTTGACATAATATCATGCACGATTAATAGGGACTATACTATATCTTGTGTATTAGGGCGGCTCTCAAACTTGAAATTTCAAGCGGCTCCCAAGATTGAGACTGGTGGCTCTCAAGAGCGATAATGTTCATTTTACTTCTGTCGGCAGGCATTTCCCCCAAAACATGGCCTTGCAGTCGGAAAACCCAAGCAGGTAGGCGAGCATTCCAAACCGGGATCAATAGCACAAGTGCTATGCGCGTTCTGCTCGCTGACGTAGCGGTCAATCAGCAGCCGGATTTCTTTTGATAAATCCATCCTGTCCAGTTCGCCGGAGTATATGTCCGACTTCCGGAGAATCGCCTGGTATTCCCCGTCACCGCTTACAATGCCGTTCATGACACCGTTCATGCGGGTGTCCATGAGCTGGTATAGTGCAGAATCCTTTTCCAATCCAATCCCTCCTTTCTGTGGTGTCGTAGCTTACCTCTGAATTTGGGAGTTGGCAAGCGGAAAAATAAGTTAAAAAAAATTCATAAAAGATTTGTTGCATTAACCGATATAAGATAATAAAATAGAGATAGAAAAGTATGAATTATAGCGGAAGAACCATACTAACAAAGGAGGTGTTTATTATGGCAACTTCAAGCATCACGAAAAATTTTGTCATTTCCGGCAAGGAGCAGGTGGAGATGTTTATCAATGCGATTGAAGAATCTGCCAAGAACCGTCCTGTGCGTACTCCTGTGGCTGCAAGGCAGATTAAAGGGGAAGAGGAACTGAGAAAATTCATGAAAGAATGGGAGAAAGCGAATGCAGATCAATGATAAGTTTTTCTATATCAACATTCGTGATTATCTGGCATTAGGAAATGATGATAAAGCCGGAGAGCCAATGCTTGCCAGAGTGCTTTCCGGTTTTTCCTGTCCGAAGAATCAGGATGTGGCGAATTTTTTAAAGAAGAACGCGGTGGAATTTACCAAAAAGAGTCAGTCAGTTACATACCTTGTGTTTTCCGTGGAGAGCAAGGAACTTCTTGGATATTTTACCCTTGCATTAAAGCCTTTGTCAGTCAGGGGTGAAACGGTGAGCAAGACCACGAAAAGGAAACTGCTGCGTATCAGTGAACTGGACGAGAAATCAGATACATATACCATGTCAGCCTATCTGATTGCCCAACTTGGGAAGAATTATACGAATGGCGCAAATGAAAAGATTACTGGAAAAGAGCTTGTCGAATTGGCATGGACTGTGATAGAGGATGCACAATATATGCTTGGTGGTATAGTGACATTTTTGGAAGCCGAAAATGAGGAAAAGCTGTTATCATTTTACCGCGATAACCGTTTTTCGCAGTTCGATACCAGGCAGACCGTATCAGATACGGAAGAGTCGCATGAGCTGGTACAGCTTTTAAGGCTGCTCTAATGTGGCTGCTCCGCACAAAAGCAAAGGTTTTTTGTCGAATCCCGTTTGTCGAATGTCGAATTGGGTGGGGTAAATGGGGTAAAGAGGGGTAAAAGTCATCAGAATCTAACAGCGGCACAGGCGGCTATTCAGAAATAATGCCATAGGAATTTTGAACGATTTGGCGAAAGTATAGAGAAATGGCTTGAAATCAAGGGATTTCGGGCGTAAGGGGGTTCATCACAGTGGGTGGTGAGCCTCTCTTTTTGTGGGTTTTTGATACCGCTGATAGCATTGCGATTGATACAATTTGGCAAAAGTATACCTTTCGGCAAAAGTCAGGGGTTTCCGGAATTGTATGTCGGGAAAAGGTAAAAAGGGATAGGATATTGCGGATTTTAGCTGAAAGATATAATATTTTGTCTGCAAATGTTGTCGTAATAGAGGAAAATAGAGAAAATCTGATACGGCTTGGCGAAAGTGAAACCTTTTGGCAAAAGCCAGTAGTTTTGCCAAATAGTGTATTAGTAAAATGGTAAAAAGATAATGGAAAAATGATAAAGGGCTGTTTTGGATCTTTTTTTGGTTGTTTTATGTTTTTAATTCCCTGAAAATAGTCGTTTCATGCAATCCAATAAAATACGGGAATTTTTCTGTGGTACAATCAATAGATGCTTTTACTTTAGCAGGAACAATATTTTGCCGAAGTAATAGGAAACAGCGGAAAGCGAAAGGAGTATCTGCCTATGAAAATGCGGACAGAATATACCTGCCCTTTGGAACTTGTACATGACATGATCAAGGGAAAGTGGAAGCCGATTATTTTATGGCGGCTGCGTTTAGGGGCTACATCTCTGGCTAAGCTGGAACGTGACATAGACGGCATCACACAGAAGATGCTGCTGGAGCAGTTAAAGGAACTGACGGATTATGGCTTTGTAGAAAAGAAGTCCTATGAGGGATACCCGCTCCATGTGGAATATTCACTAACAGATGATATGGGAATGAAAATACTGGAGGCGTTAAGGATCATGCAGCATATAGGGATTGATTACCTGAAAGCAAACGGCATGGAACATATCTTGGAGGAAAAGGGAGTAGTCCCGGATTAGTACCCACAAAAAAGTGGGTAATTTACTGTCCGGGAACCGCCGCTTATAATAGCATCAGAAAATCAGATTGGAGGATTCAGAGATGAATGTTACAAGCAGCGGTATCATAAATGGGGTAATACAGCCCCAATACGGCGGGCATGGGACGCAGTTCAACGAAAACGGAATCCCTACTTATTCCCTGCCCTTTGCGGTGGAAGATGCGCCACTATCCGCCTTAAATGCCCTGCTCAATATGGACGAAAAGGGCGGTGACGCACTCGGCATGGATGATGCGCCGGAGGAAGAAAACGAAGGACAGGAAACTTCTGGACATGATGTCCAGAAGTCAGGGCAGGAGGAAGAGGCTTCCATAAAGCCGGAAACAGGAGAAAGCTCTATGGATATGCCGATTCCATACCCGGTAGAAAACGCAGGGCATAATTACGCAGTGGACAATGGAAAACCGCAGGGGGCGAAACTGGCGGCGGCAATGGCTGACAAGCCTGTGCAGCGGACATCGCTGAGAGAGAAACTGGAAGCGTTCAAGGCGAAGGTGTCTGGAACAGACAAATTGAGTATTGAAAAAGCGAAGGGGAAGGAGGAAACGCTATAACGATTTTATAATATTTGAGATTCCAACTGTTTCTGACATGTCATCTAAAAAGTTCCGATTGATTTAGCGGGAATTTCAAGGTATAATGATTTAGAGGTCATATACCTTTGGGGAATGGCTTTTACATTTCCTGCAAGTGAGCAAAAGGAGGTTATGGCTGTGGATATGTCAATAGACACTGAAATTAAAAATGCGGTCAGCGCAGCAGACCAGGACGCACAATATGATGATAAGGCAAAACGCCTGTTGGGAAATAAGATCATTCTGGCGCATATCCTGGTAAAGACGGTTGATGAGTTTAAGGGAATGAACCCGAAAGAAGTGGTGTCCTATATCGAGGGAGAGCCTTTGATCGGTGTGGTTCCAGTAGAGCCAGGTCTGACCAATGCCGGAAAGGAAGAAAACGGCCAGCGCATTGTTGGAATGAATACGGAAAATGCGGAGATTAACGAGGGGCTTGTAAGGTTTGACATTATCTTTTATGTGCGGATGAAAGACGGTATCTCACAGGTTATTGTGAATTTAGAAGCACAGAAGGATGAACCGATAAGCTACCATATCCTGAACCGGGCAGTCTTCTATGTAAGCCGCCTTGTTTCCTCGCAGAAGGAAAGGGATTTTGTCAAGACAAACTATAACGATATTAAACGTGTTTTCTCCATATGGGTGTGCATGAACATGGACGAGAACAGCATGGACTATGTGCATCTGACGGATGATAAGCTGTTAGGCTCTTATCCGTGGAAAGGCGGTCTTGACCTGCTGAATATTGTCCTGATCGGTATAGCAAATGAACTTCCGGAGCATGATGATAAATATGAGCTGCACCGCCTGCTGAGTACGCTGTTGTCAATGGAGCTTTCTATTGATGAAAAATTAGGGATCATGGAAAAGGAGTACAGCATTGCGGTAGATGATAGAATAAGAGAGGACGTGAACGCCATGTGTA
>CAMWUN010000112.1 GCA_947177425.1 uncultured bacterium | reverse complement strand
ACCTTATTATATCCAAAAGGATATCTGATAGCAATAAACATTTTCATCCAATCACCGATTTTCAGAATTGGCGGACCAGATGTACGCAGGCACAGGCAGCGTCAAAGACAGTATCCCTGCCAGATTTGCCCCGTATCCGGCTTTCCTTACAAAAACAACGGGCAGTACCCTTTGAGGGTCTGCCCGTTATTTACAAAAAGCGGGTGATGGGAATCGAACCCACGTATCCAGCTTGGAAGGCTGGTGTTCTACCATTGAACTACACCCGCATGAAAATTTGTTTGGCTATAATTTTAACACCTTGATTATTGTACAATTTCTATATATAGTTTGTCAAGAAGATTTTGCCGGCGACCTTGCTTTTTGGACACTTTTTTTTTATACTAAAAACTGTGGCGTAACTGCCGGAGGAGATTTCACAGGGAAAGGAACGAAAACCAATGGAAAGAAGTCTGAAAACATATAAAAAGATAATTGCAGGAGCGTTTATATATATGATGTGCTGCGCTCTTGCGGCCTGCGGCCCTTCCAAAGAGAAGATTGCCCAGGCACAACAGAAATATACGGCGCTGATTGAGTTAAATAATCGTGTGGTGGAAGCTCACAAAAAGGTGGAGGATAATTCCCTGGACGAAGAACTGGTGGAACTTAGGGACAAGATATCGGAACTGGAATCATATAATTTATCGGAGATGGAGGATGAAGAGATTGATGTACTGATTGGGACGATGGATTCTCTGACAGATTCCTATGAGAATTATCTGGAAGCCCTTGTGGATATTAAAGGGAAAGAGGACGCGGCTGTCCTCACCACGATTCCGGTTACGCTTACCAACCAGACGGAGTTGTCTTTTTCCGGTATCAGTCTGTATGAGAAAGGAAGCGGCGGCACCCATGCCAATATACTAGAGGAACTTGATGCGCTTAATCCCGGACGGATACTGGCAGGGCTTGCAATTAAGCGGGATGTGGACAATACGCCCTGGATGCTTTCCTTAATAGACACAGAAGGGGCAGAGTACGAGATAGAGTTGCCTGTGCAGGAGTATACGGAAGAAGGCGTAGGGCTGGAACTTGTTTATGACGAAGAAGAGGGATTGCTGGCGGCGCAGTAGGGACTGATGGAGAAGGCATATGGAGAAAGCATATAAACTGGAGTTTGGCGGAAAGAAGAACGGTAGTCTGTTTTTAAACTGCTGCGGCATGTCCCGGACAGAGCCTTTCCATAGTTTCGGACCGGCCATAAAGCCGCATTATATGATTCATTTCATACTTAGCGGAAAAGGGAAGTTTACAATCGGCGGCAAGGAATATTTTCTGGAGCGGGGATGCGGTTTTCTGATACCCCCTAATGAACTTGTCTTTTACCAGGCTGACGGGGAAGATCCATGGACCTATGTGTGGGTGGGGTTCTATGGCAGTATGACAGAGGAAGTAATAAAGACCATGGGACTTTCCCTGATGGATCCTGTATTTAAATCTGAAAAGGAAAAAGAACTTTATCAGGCTGTTATGGATATGATAGAGCACAATACTTTTGGGGTTGCGAATGAACTCAGGAGAGACGGGCAGCTCCATTTATTTTTATCCCTGATAGCAGAGAGCGCTCATATTGAGGAAAAGGGTGAGGAGGATAAAGTAGACAATTATGTAAGAAGGGCAGTTGACTTTATCCTGAGTAATTACTGTAACCCTATTAAGATTACGGATGTTGCCGACTATGTATGCATAAACAGGAGTTATTTATATACCCTGTTCAAGAATGCCATGGGGATGTCGCCCCAGCAGTTTCTGTCTACCTTCCGTATTACAAAGGCGGCGGAACTTCTTGAGATGACTTCCCTTCCTGTGGAAAGTATCGCCCTGTCCTGCGGATATTCAGACCCCCTTGTATTTACTAAATCATTTAAGCAGATGCGGCATATGTCTCCTTCCGCTTACCGTAAGGAAATACAAAGAGGGGAAATAAGAAAAAACAAGGAATATTTAAGCCAGATAGAAGAATTTATTAATCAGGTGAATAAAATAAACAGTTAACATTTTGACAGGTTTCTGCAACAAACCAGTATGGATGATAAAACACCTGTGCCCTATAATGGAAACAGAAAACGGACAGGAACTTTTGCCAGAGTGATGGCGGAATGGGAGGTATCACATGAAAGAAACAGTATTAAACAAATTTAAGGAAGTGTTTGGGGACACAGAAGGGGTGAAGGTATTTTTTGCGCCGGGGCGTGTGAATTTAATTGGTGAACATACGGACTATAACGGCGGTCATGTTTTCCCCTGTGCGCTTACCATTGGAACTTATGGGGCGGCCAGAGTAAGGCAGGATAAGAAGCTGCGGTTTTACTCCATGAATTTCGGACATTTGGGCGTGATAGAATCTGATCTTGATGATTTGAAGCCGGCAAAGGAAGCAGGATGGACCAATTATCCCAAGGGCGTGATGTGGGCTTTTGGGGAGAAGGGCTTTCAGATTCCCAGTGGAATGGATATTCTTTTAAATGGAAATATTCCCAACGGTTCCGGGCTGTCCTCGTCGGCCTCTGTGGAAGTGCTGACAGGCTCCATATTAAGGGAATTCTTTGGGTTTGAGGTTAGCAATCAGGATCTGGCGCTGATAGGACAGTTTTCCGAGAATAATTTTAACGGTGTCAACTGCGGCATTATGGACCAGTTTGCCATTGCCATGGGCAAAAAGGATCATGCCATCTTTTTGGACACGGCTGACCTTTCCTTTGAGTATGCGCCTGTAAAACTTGAGAATGCCAAGCTGGTAATTGCATGCAGCAACAAGAAGAGAGGTCTTGGGGACTCGAAGTATAACGAGAGAAGAAGCGAATGCGAGGCGGCTCTTGCCAAACTGCAGGAAGTTGTGGATATTAAAGGTCTGGGAGATTTAAGTGAGGAACAGTTTGAGGAACATAAATCCGTAATCGGGGACTTAGTGAAGGAAAGAAGAGCCAGACATGCCGTATATGAAAACCAGCGCACCATCAAAGCGGTAGCTGCCCTTAAAGCAAACGACATTGCACAGTTCGGACAATTGATGAACGAATCCCATGTATCTCTGCGGGATGATTATGAGGTGACAGGAATTGAACTGGATACTCTGGTGGAAGAGGCATGGAAAGTGGAAGGCGTTATCGGTTCCCGCATGACCGGAGCAGGGTTTGGGGGCTGTACTGTAAGCCTTGTCCAGGATAAGGCTATTGACGCATTTATTAAGCAGGTGGGGGAAGCTTATCTGAAAAAGATTGGCTATCAGGCAGATTTTTATGTGGTTGAAATAGGGGACGGCCCTTGTATATTATAATCCGGGAGGTGCAGGGAAGTGATACAGGAAGCAATCAGAAAATTAGTTGTATATGGATCAAAAACAGGACTTGTGCCGAAGGAAGACGAAATTTATACGGTTAACCGTCTACTTGAACTTTTTGAACTGGATGAACTTGAGGAACTGGATGAAGAGACGCTGGCGGAAATTGAGAATACGCCGGTTGAAAGCCTGGAGGAAATCCTGAAAGTTATGATGGACTACGCATACGAAAAGGGAATTTTGAAAGAAAACAGCGTAGTATACAGGGATTTGTTTGATACGAAAATTATGAGCCTTTTAACGCCCCGCCCCAGTGAGGTGATCAGGACATTTCAGGAGTATTACAGACAGGATCCCTTAAAGGCCACGGACTATTATTACAAACTTAGCTGCGATTCCGACTATATCAGACGGTACAGAATCAAAAAGGACATCAAGTGGGTTGCGCCTACAGAGTATGGGGAGCTGGACATTACCATTAATCTTTCCAAGCCGGAAAAGGATCCCAAGGCTATTGCCGCTGCCCGCAGTGCGAAGCAGTCAGGCTATCCCAAGTGTCTTCTGTGCAGGGAAAATGAGGGCTATGCGGGAAGGGTCAACCATCCGGCAAGGCAGAACCACAGAATCATTCCGGTTACGATTCAGGGGGATGGATGGGGGTTCCAGTATTCTCCTTATGTATATTATAATGAACACTGCATTGTCTTTAATGGCAAGCATGTGCCCATGAAGATTGACAAAGGGACTTTCTGCAAACTGTTTGATTTTGTAAAGCAGTTCCCTCATTATTTCGTAGGGTCCAATGCAGATCTGCCTATTGTGGGCGGCTCCATTTTGTCCCACGACCATTTCCAGGGCGGTCATTATGAGTTTGCAATGGCAAAAGCGTCTGTGGAAAAAAGCTTTACGGTAAAAGGTTTTGAGGATGTAAAAGCGGGAATTGTGAAATGGCCTATGTCGGTTATCCGTCTGGAGGCGGAAGATACCCGGCGTATTATTGAACTGGCGGACATGATTTTACAGAAGTGGAGAGGCTACACTGACGAGGAAGCTTTTATATTTGCCGAGACAGAAGGGGAACCCCACAACACCATTACGCCCATTGCCCGCAAGAGGGGAGAGTGCTTTGAACTGGATCTTGTGCTTCGGAACAACATTACTACCAGCGAGCATCCTTTAGGGGTATACCATCCTCATGCAAAACTTCACCATATTAAGAAAGAAAATATCGGATTAATTGAAGTTATGGGCCTTGCAGTGCTGCCGGCGCGTCTGAAAGACGAGATGGAAAAGCTTAAAAAAGCTATTCTGGAGGGCAAAAATCTGCGTGAAGATGAAATTCTTGAAAAACATGCAGATTGGGTAGATGAATTTAGAGATAAGTATGATATAATAGATGCGTCCAATATAGATAATATTGTGCAAAAAGAAATCGGAATTGTATTTATGCAGGTACTTACGGACGCAGGCGTCTTTAAACGGACTTTGGAAGGGCAGAGGGCATTTGACAGGTTTATTGCGATCCTTGGTGCATAATATACAAGGAAAGGAATATCGTGCAATTTTTACTGACGGCAATCAATGCCAAATTCATTCATTCCAATCCGGCCATTTACAGCCTGCGGGCTTATGCCGGGGAAAAGTTACAGCCTCACATTGCATTGGCAGAGTATACCATTAATAACAGAATGGATGAGATTTTAAGCGATTTGTACAGCAGGCGCCCCAATGCAATAGGTTTTTCCTGTTATATCTGGAACTGGAACCTGATACAGGAACTTATCGTGGAACTGCCTAAAGTTCTTCCGGAGACGGACATATGGCTGGGAGGGCCGGAGGTTTCTGTTGAAACCTCCGGCATCCTTGAAAAATTTCCCATGGTAAAGGGCATTATGGTGGGAGAAGGTGAAGAAACCTTTAAAGACATTATGGCCTATTATGTGGGAAACGGCAGGCCGGAAATTGGCAGCAAATACCACAATTTCAGAGATATTCCAGGGCTGGCCATGAAGGGGAAGGAGACCAGGAGAAGGAATCTGACAGATTTAAATGACCTTCCCTTTTTCTATGACAGACTGCTTGTCCACGACAGCAGCGGGAGCCATATCGACGGCCAAAGCCTTGGTAACAGAATCCTTTATTATGAAACCAGCAGGGGATGTCCGTATAAATGTGCATACTGCCTGTCATCCATTGACAGGCAGATGCGTTACCGGGATATTAAAACGGTCAAAAGGGAACTGAAATTTTTCTTAAGCCAGAAGATACCACAGATAAAGCTGCTCGACAGGACTTTTAACTGCCGGCGTGAGCGGGCTTTGGAAATCTGGCGTTATCTTGTAGAAAATGACAATGGTGTCACAAATTTCCATTTTGAAGTTGCCGGGGAGCTTATCGGGGAAGAAGAACTTGCCCTGTTTAAAAGTATGCGGCCCGGCCTGATACAACTGGAAATCGGTGTGCAGACCACAAACTGGGATACTTTAAAGGCCATCAGCCGCAATACAGATATTGCCCATATAGGGAAAGCTGTCGGGATTATCCGTGAGTATAACAATATACATATCCATCTGGATTTGATAGCAGGGCTTCCCTTTGAGGGATATGAAAGTTTTAAGAAGTCCTTTAACGATGTGTATGCCATGAGGCCCCATCAGTTGCAGCTTGGCTTTCTGAAAGTACTGAAAGGAACGGCTATCTGGGAAAGAGCCAGGGAATATGGTATTGTCTGTCACGATAAACCGCCTTATGAAGTACTTTATACTAAATGGATTTCCTATGATCAGATTCAGAAACTGAAGCAGATAGAAGAAATGCTGGAACTGTATTATAATTCCAATCAGTTTATGTATACGCTTCCAGTTTTGCAGCAGGCATTTGCAAGCCCTTTTGAATTGTTTGAAAAACTGGCAGGGTATTACCGGGAGAAGGGATACTTTACAAGCAGTCCGGCAAGGAGTTACCGGTATCAGGTGCTTTTGGATTTTGCTATATGCCATACAGGCTTAAGGAAGGATCTTATCAAGGAGCTTCTCACCTTCGATTACTATTTACGGGAAAACGCCAAGAGCCGGCCTGCTTTTTGCGGCGATTTATCAAGGCACTGGGATGAAATGTGTATTTTTTACCAGATGGAAGAAAAAAATCCGCAGTATCTGGAAAATTACAGCGGTTACAGGGCCAGACAGGTTATGAAAATGACCCATATGGAAGCGTTTTACTATGATGTGTGGGACAGCGGCAAAGAGGTGGAATTAAGACGTCATCACAGCCCCCGGTTTGTCCTGTTCGACTATGAGAAGAGAAGCCCGGTCACAGGACAGGCGGCAGGCCAGGTGGTGGAGTTTCCTAAATCATATAGGATTTAGGCCTGTAAAAGCATTATGAAATGAATAGGATGAGCAAATCAGCCATATATTGTAGAAGATGTAAAAACATGGGATACAGTATATGGCTTTAGTTTTGTCTAATATTTCAAACATAATCATACCAGTTATTATTTTTTACATTATCGCATACGGAGTGGCAAATAAAAGTAATGTGTACGAGGATTTTGTGAAGGGGGCAAAAGAGGGGTTAAAGACCGTGGCTGGTATTTTGCCCACGCTGGTAGCCCTTATGACCGCCGTGGGGATTCTGCGGGCCTCCGGATTCCTGACACTGCTGGGTAATCTGGTGCGTCCCTTAAGCAATGCCATAGGCTTTCCGGCGGAACTGGTGCCGCTTGCATTTATTAAGATGTTTTCCTCCTCGGCGGCCACAGGGCTGGTGCTGGATATCTTCAAAAATTATGGAACGGATTCCCTGGTAGGGCTGATTACTTCCATAATGATGAGCTGTACGGAAACCATCTTTTATACCATGAGCGTGTATTTCATTGCCGCAAAGGTTACGAAGACGCGCTATACCCTGAAAGGCGCCCTGCTGTCCACTCTGGCAGGTATAGCGGCAAGCGTGGTGCTTGCGGGAATGATGTAGAAAGTTCATAGTCAAAGTCCTTTTTATAGTACACCTTTACTGTTATAATGGTTATGAAAAGAAAAACCGGTAAAGATGGCTGAAAGAGGAAAGGTATGACTGGAATGAAAATTACACCATCAACTGAACTTATTGCAGGAGCAGCGGCTGTCATATTTCTGACAGCCGTAATTATTTGGTTATTTTTCCGTAGGAGAAACCGGGCGGAAGATATTTTTGAAGACATGGAAGGCCATGAGTTTGAATATTTCTGCGCTGACCTTTTAAAGAGAAATGGCTTTACAGAGGTGGAAGTGACGAAGGGAAGCGGAGACTATGGTGCTGATATCCTGGCGCAGAAGGAAGGAGTGACTTATGCCATCCAGTGTAAGTGCTATACGGGGCCGGTGGGAGTCGGAGCTGTTCAGGAGGTTTACGCAGGCAGGGATTACTATGACCGGATGGTGGGAGCGGTGATGACCAACCAGTATTTTACCTCGCCTGCGGTAAAGGCTGCCGAAAAGTTAAAGATTCTGCTCTGGGACGGCGGTTATCTTGAGAGCATGATGGAAGAATAATGAACCGATGTCATTAAGTTTAAGAAGCGGCAGCCCGCTACAGCCCGCGCGTCCTGGACAGGCGGCCAGGCAAAAGCCCATGCGGGCCTACGTCCGTCGGTAAGGAGGACTAAGCATCCCCGCAATACAAAGTTAACGGGCAGTACATAGACTGGCGCGCCGGGTGGATAACCGCGCGGACTACTCAGCCAGCGCTGGCGGCAAGGCG
>CAMWUN010000111.1 GCA_947177425.1 uncultured bacterium | reverse complement strand
CTTATTGTAACAAACGCTGCCACGTTCCGCGAGTCAGCTTATTGTAACAAACGCTACCACGTTCCGCGAGTCAGCTTATTGTAACAAACGCTGTCACGTTCCGCGAGTCAGCTTATTGTAATATAATAGAAAGCCCGTAGTACACTCTTTCTACTATCATCAATGACCGGATTATTGTCCCATAATTTTCATCCACCCTGCGGTGTAAAAATCATTTAACTGCTGCAAAAACACCTTTGCATCTTCAAATGGCATTTTATGCAGAACCATTTCAAAAAAAGCGCCTATCATCCCCGTTGCCAAGATGTGTTCCAGCCTTTCATCAATCTTAGGGACAGAAGCTCCAAGTTGTTCCAGAACCTTATAATACTCATGGGTGGACTCTACCTCAAGCTCCACCATATCGTCTATCATGGAGGCATATTTTGTACCCTCCGAGCATTTCAGAATCAGATAGAACTCATCCATATGCCCGAAGGAAAAGCTAAGCAGATCATACATACATTCCGCCGACAGCTTTCCCATCTGCTCTGGCTGCTTTTCCATTGGCAGATTTTGAAAATACTCATGAGCCTGCTTATACCGGCTCATCATATATTCATAGGATTCCCCCACCAAAGCTGTAAACAGATCTTCCTTACTGTCATAGTAGCCATAAAACGCTCCGGTTGTCACACCTGCTGTTTTTACAATATTGCGTAAAGAAGCAGCCTGAAACCCTTTCTCCATAAATTCTGCTTTGGCCGCTGTATGAATCAGCCCCAATGTGCTTT
The DNA here is from genome assembly GCA_947177425.1 of uncultured bacterium. Classification (GTDB taxonomy): domain Bacteria; phylum Bacillota; class Clostridia; order Lachnospirales; family Lachnospiraceae; genus Suilimivivens. The sequence continues at coordinate 7,706 of CAMWUN010000111.1, read as the reverse complement.
TTTCCGATTCGCTCATTCTGTCTCCTTTAATATAACAGCATTATATAACAGTGTTATATGCTACAATTACAGTATAGCCCGATGCAGCTTTTTTGTCAAGAAAATATTTTTCATCCCATTCTTAAAAGTAAGCCTGGCCAGGATGCCTTTTTCTGCAATTATGAACGTCTGCTTCTCCTGTTGCTACTTGTCAAGGACATATTCATCATTTTTCATCACTTTTTCTTGGTCTGCCCTGTTTTCCATGCTCTAAATCATGGAGAATGACACGCTTTAGCTTGTCCTCTACGCTTTGGGTACTCGTAGAAGAAAAATATACCCCGACTAAGTAGGTTGTCTTATCAATCTTCTTTTGCAAACAGGGCGTTAATCGCCCTGTGGTGTTGGTCTGAATGTTATCACTCATTGTTCCTCCTTAATGGCAAAAAAATAGAGCATATAGATTTTCGATTTCTATATGCTCTAACGCTGTTACTATATTTAATTTTGATTGATATGATTGATTACACCAACTGCATAACCTCGGCTTCAAGTTCTTTCGCATCTTCTAATGTTAATTTTGGAAAAAAACTTGGTATTTCTTCTACTGTAATTCTTCCGTTTTTTAACATTATCCTTGCATTTTCTCTTGCTTCACTATTTTTAATATCTTCTGCATATGCTTCCAAAACCTGCTCATCATCAAACAATGTCATCATAATGTCCACAACCTCCTGTTCTTTACTTTCGAGATATTCTTTTAACACGTTTCGATTTTTGCAAATACGGATTGTTTCCGTTACCGCTTTCTTTGTTTGCCCATATTTCTTTCTCTGCTCATTATACACTTTGCAGAAAATAATATACTGTCCGATTATGTTGTCCTCGTCCTCTTGATAAAGTACCTTGATTTCTACGTCTACCAGTATATGCTTGATAGTCACATCTTTTATATCTTCTTCCGTTACATTACTGTCCTCTGGGTGAAGTGCCTTATACAGTCGAAGCAGATACTTTTTGTCTTGAAATAAATTTGTGAACACGCTGTCTTTTATTTTACGCTTTGGCGTGTTTTGTGCCATTTTACCACCTCGCTATTGCAATTCAACAGAAGATACAATACAGCTTGCTCCTACCGTATCCCTATTATACAAAAAAACGCCTGTCTTTACAATAAAATTCACATTAAATTTCTTCCTCCCTCCCTCCGTTTCGTTCTGCTCTGTTGCCTGTTCTGCTGTCGGCTCTCATTCTGAAGCTCCCTCTCAAGGTTCTTTTTGTTATAGCCGATTACCTCCGCATAAGCTAATTCTGTGGCGGTCTTGGTTCATCAATCACCCACTTGTTTTTATCCTCTCTGTCTTTCAGATAACCGTATGGCGGACTGCTCGCAACGTGCTTTCCGCTTTCGCCTTTTGCCTTAAATGTTGACTTGATTTTCTTGCTGATGTCCTTCGCATAGTATTCGTTGATTACATCTCGGAACGGAAGGAAATCATCATCAAATCCCGAACCTGTGTCAACACCCTCGTTGACTGCAATCAGTCTTACATTCGCCCTGCGTAGCTGTTCCCTCAACATTCCCATTTGCACATAATTTCTTCCCAATCGGCTCCTATCTTTCACAATGATAGTTCCGATATTGCCTTTCTCCACTTCGGCAAGCATGGCTTGAAGCCCCTCACGCTCAAAGGTAGTGCCGGAAATTCCGTCATCGGTAAAGTGGCGTATGCCTGTAAAACCGTTCTTTTCCGCATAATCCTCTAACATTGCCTTTTGGTTTGATATGCTGTTGCTCTGTCCTGCAATTCGTCATCGTGGCTCATTACGCAATGCTGTACTAGGGGTGTATGTCCGTCTCGGCAGGGGTGTACAGATTCCATACACAATCTGAAGCCCAAAAGCTCGTAAATTATATAAAAACAAAGTCCTCAAGGCGGATTTTCACACTCCAGAAGCCGTTTTCACACTATTTTCAGCTTTATCCCCCCGCTAAATTGTATCAATCCGGGGTTCTATCCATCTGTATAACACTCCACAAGCACGATATCCTCCGCTTTTTTGATATACGCTTTTGCAATCTCAATCTGGGTATCTATGGATTCATTTTTCCGATTATGGCTATCCACAGACAGTCTGGCATATATGCCTGCATTCCAGATATATTCTGGTTCTTTTATAACCGGTAATGCTTCCTTTATTTTTTTTGACGTTCTTGCCATTTATGCCATCACATCCTCTCCATTCTCCTTTTTTTCTGACACATATTCCTGAAGAACCAGCATCTTATAAAATTCCTCCTCTCCCCGGAATTCCACATAAATTTTTTTTCCCTCAAATACTTCTATCCGTCTGACAAAACATAACAATATGTCACGGTCAAGGGTCGTCAGTTTCATAGCTTCCTTAAATCTTTCCAGCTTTACACCGGATGTCACACCATTACGGAATAATTGCTTAATCATCTCTTCCTGCTTCTGCAGGGCTCCTTTTGCTTCCTCGTACTTCTTTTCATAAATAGCACGGAAATTCTTAAAGTCTGTTTCCGTAATCAGACCTGTCTTTAAGTCCTCATGCAGCCCCGCCCTCAGATTCAAATATTTCTCCTGTTCTTTACGGAGCCTTTCGATTTCTTTGTCAAATCTGGCAACTTCCTCAAAATTTACTTCCACCTTCTGGATATGCTCCAGTTGGATGCCCCTGTCCAAAAAGACAGCTATATACGTCTGTAATATACGCAGTACGACTGTCTTCAAATCATCTTCCAAAATACTGTGCCTGGTACAGCCCCGTCCCCTGTTCCTTGTGGGACAGATGAAATAAACTTTTGAAATGCCTTTATAGCGGTTTATCCTCCTGTACATAGGCTCCTTACAGTCCCCGCAGAACAAAAGCCCTGAAAAAAGATGGGCACACGTCCCGTCCGCCTTTGCTCTTGTGTCAAACCTCAAAAGTTCCTGTACGATTTCAAAATCCTCGCGGAAAATAATGGCTTCATGCGTCCCTTCCACCCGAATCCATTCCTCCTTCGGTTTTTCTATCATTTTCTTTACTTTATAATTGGCTTTCTCTTTTTTCCCCTGCACCATCACTCCTGTGTACATTTCATTTGTCAATATTCTTTTTACTGCTACCGCCGACCACTTTGCAGTAATATTAGTCCGAAAACCCGTAGCATAATTCTCCCCGAGGGATTTTTTATATTCCATTGGAGAAAGCACTCCGAGCCCATTCAGCCTCTGTGCGATTGCCTGCGCGCTCATCCCATCCAGTTTCCACGCAAATATGTTCCTGACAATCTGTGCCGCATAGTCATCTGGACACAGCCTGTTTTTATCTTCCTCAGATTTCCGGTAGCCGTACACGGCAAAAGCCCCTATAAATTTCCCCTGCTCCCTTTTGGTCTTCTGACAGCTTTTTACCTTCTGGGAAATATCCCGGCAGTAGGAATCATTAATGAAGTTTTTTACCGGCAGGACAAGGGATTTGGTATTGCTGTCCGCAGTCAGGCTGTCAAAGTTGTCCGTCAGGGCAATAAAACGTACATGAAAAGCCGGGAAGGTCTTTTGAATCAACCGCCCGGCTTCAATATAATCTCGTCCCAGTCTGGACAAATCTTTTACGATAACGCAGTTTACATTTCCCGCTTCAATGTCGGCCATCATCCGTTTGAACTCCGGCCGGTCAAAAGCTGACGTTAGATAACGATACTTTTGAAAACACTGGAAAATCAAGGTTTTTCGAGCGACGGACAAGCAGGGTATTGTACTAAAAACTGAATACGACGCATAAGCGGCGTTTCTTACTCTCTATACGGGAGAACAGGAACGCCGCTTTTTTCATGCCCTTTGTTACGCAGTAGGGGTAGGAAAAGCCTTGCTACAAGCGGTTTTGCGGGCGCGTATCTGGTGCGGCAAGGGATTTATACCTTATCCCCCGAAACCGCGCTTCTACTGCGTAACAAATCCACAGCAAAAGGAATGATTTACTATGGTAGTTTTCCGGGTGGAGCGAAACAGGGGCTACACCGTAATGAGCAACCACCATTTACGCAACAAGGAGCTTTCCTTAAAAGCAAAGGGGCTGTTGTCGCAAATGCTGTCACTCCCCGAAGATTGGGACTACACCTTGAAAGGCTTATCCCTTATCAACCGGGAAAAGATAGACGCTATCCGCGAAGCCATTAAGGAGTTTGAAAGTGCCGGGTATATCGTCCGTTCAAGGGAACGCAACGAGAAAGGACGCTTGCGGGGCTCGGACTATGTGATCTTCGAGCAGCCGCAGCCGCCTACGCCGGATTTACCTACATTGTGAGGGTTCATTTCAGCAAGACCAGCAAGGAAACCATGAGCGGCAAAATCAAGTGTATGCTGAAAAATGAGATACAGCAGATGTAAAAAAGCGATAACGGAAACAGGCCGGGATTCAGAAATGCGCTGGCTCCCGGCTTGTAAAATCAGGAGGTTTATGGTAGTATGGAGATACGAAAACAGAAGGGAAAGCAGGTGGGAAGATTGACAGTGACGGAACAGATAGACCAGAAACATCAGGAAGATTTACAGAGGCTAAGAGGTTTTCGCCTGCTTGATGATGATTTCCTCACAAAGTGTTTTGAGGGAGATACGGCAAGCATAGAACTGGTATTGCAGATTGTTCTGGAAAAGCCGGATTTAAAAGTGCTGGACGCTCGCACCCAGGTATTTGTGGAGAATTTGTTGAATCGTTCAGTAAGGTTTGATATTCTTGCTACTGACAGTACTGGTGCTAAAATAAATGTTGAAATCCAACGAGCCGATAAAGGAGCCGGGAGAAAAAGAGCAAGGTATAATTCCAGCATGATGGACGCAACTCTTTTGAAGAAAGGTGATGATTTTGACAATCTTCCAGAAACATGGGTAGTGTTCATCACGGAAAATGATGTAATAGGAAAAGGGCTGCCACTCTATCCGGTTGAGCGCTGCTTTTTAGGAACCGGAGAAAGATTTGAGGACGGTTCACATATACTGTATGTAAACGGTGCTTATCGCGGAGATACACCAATCGGAAAACTCATGCATGATTTTTCATGTACGAATGCGGCAGATATGTATTATACGACACTGGCAGACAGAGTTCGTTTTTTCAAGGAAAGTAAGGAGGGCATTTTAATCATGTGCAAAGTCATGGAGGATATGAGAAAAGAATCTTTACAAGAGGGCATAAAAGAAGGGGCAATAAATACTGCTAAAAGAATGTTGACAGATGGAATATTGACACTTGAAAAAATTGCGGAATATGCAGGACTTCCTCTTGACGAAGTAAAAAAATTGAAAGCAGAACGGACAGCATAAAACAAAACCGTAGGCCGGGAATCCAAAAACAGGCTCCCGGCCTTATTTTTTTACCCTGAAATGTACGACAAGGCAGATGATAAATACGGCGGGCGGCTTACCGTCCATGTAAGATGCTTACTTGATGAATTTGCGAATATCGGGGCAGTATGCCCCTAAAGGTGAGGAATACCGGAAAATCTATCAGGGGAATTATAACCACTATGACGATTTTATTGAGTTATTGGTTAAACTGGAGCCGCCCCTTGACAAGCGGTTTATTGAAATCATGGACGAGCAGCTTGACGTAATCCCGTATGAGTTCTCGGAAATGTTCATTGACGGTTTTAAGCTGTGGGTAAAGATAATGGCAGAAGTTTTCAGATGTGGGTAAGGGGACAAAGGAAAAAAGGCAGACGCTTTGACGGGGCGGCTGCCTTTTTTGGGGTGTTAATAAATTGGAAGTTGTTTATATCCACCACTTAGGAGTAAGTTCACCAAGAGTAACTATTTCCTCTGTTTCAAAATCCATCAGCACTTCAATTTCCTGATAACTATTGGGCATAAGCTGAACCATCAATTCCCGACAAGCACCACATGGGGCACCGGATTTTCCATTTGACATGATTGCAAGCACTTTTTCTATTTTCTGTTCGCCATTTGTTATCATATTAAAAATCGCATTTCTTTCAGCACATATTCCCAGTGTAGAACAGGTATCTACACAGACACCCACATATATTTTTCCTGATGATGATAGTATTGCGGCAGCAACTCCCCCCGCATCCACATAATCAGATATTTGCCGCCCATTCTGTACTGCTTTTGCCGCCTGAAACATTTCTTTCCATATCTGTTCCATATAATTTCCTCCATTTTTTTGATAAATCTCGATTCCCCAGTATGTCAAACTGGAAATGGTTGAGAAAGACGCTATATTGAAATCCAAAATCTTCGAATAATGCCGCTTTTACTTAATCCCACTGTATCAACAATTTCGTTTTCCATCACTCCACCGTTTTTAATAATCGTCCTTTGCGAAGCTACATTTCCCTTATCGCAGGTTACTAAAACCTTGCTTTCTCCAAACGCACGGCAAAAAGGTAAAACTAATCCCAGCATTTCAGACGCATAACCTTTTCGTCTTTCTGACGGACGGACACTATATCCAATATTACCCCCAAAATTTTTGAGAAAATCCGATAATGGGTGTCGAAAATCAATCATACCAACAACAAAATCGTCTTTTCGCCTTACCGCTAAAAACACTTCTGATGGAACATATCCGCTTTTTATATTTTTCTCTTAATCTTCTCTCAAAGTCAATCCACTCATCAAATGATTGGACATCTTCAAGACCTGCACAACCATCAAAACTATCTCCACATTGTAACATTTCTTCTTTATATGACATAACTTGTTCTGCATATAGTTTAGATGGCCTAACCAACATCAATTCATGCATCACATTCATCCTCACAAATTTGAATTGATAGCGATATTAAATCAATTCCAAAGCTCTTTTATACAACGGGTCTAATTCGCAACCGCAGCTTCCACATTCTTTGTCTGCTTGCTTGATTGCTGATACTAAAGTGTCTTTATCGGCTTTTCCCTCTAACCATTGTTGTGCGGGAATGGATATTAAATCCCAACCAGACGCAACGAATTTCTCCATAATAGATTTTAATTCTTCCATAATGTAGCTCCTTTCAAATAAGCAGTATCTGGGGCGTAATCAATCTGATGGAAGGTTACGGCAACGACAATACGGGGGCGAATGCTCATGTACGGTAAAGAAGCAAGCAACCGAAAACAAGAAATAGACCGCCAGCACCACACTATTCCGAACCAAAGAAACCAAAGACCAAAAGACAAGCATTATGGAAATGTGCATAACAGGCTATGGAATCCATCTCATATCTATATCTTTCATGATAATTTTTATAATGATAAAGAAAAGCGCAATGAACAGGTGAACAACCGCTATTTTATAAAACACGCACAATGGAAAATTTATGCAAAAATGGTTATACTTTTCTTTGATAAATTTCTTTTAAATATTTCAAAAAAGTGTAACCGACAAAGATTTTTTCCCTCTATATGGGTGAGAGGCTATCAATATGAAAAGAAAGGAGGTTCAAATGGAGGACTACGAGATAATTTGTCTGTTTTGGAAACGTGATGAAATGGCTATAAAACATACAGAAGTCAAGTATGGAGAAAAACTCTGTCATTTAGCCATGAAGATATTGAACAGCCGAGAAGATACGGAGGAGTGTGTTAATGATACACTTCTAAAAACATGGAATACTATTCCACCACAGAAACCTACATACTTCTTTGCTTATATCGCAAAAATCTGCAGACATATTTGCTTTGGATTGTTAGATTGGAAAAATGCGCAAAAGCGCAATG
>CAMWUN010000110.1 GCA_947177425.1 uncultured bacterium | reverse complement strand
ATCATTTTCTTACGACCAGCGCAGTAAATGCGCAGGTCTGTGTGAACAGTAACAAACTTTCCGGTATGATGCAGGAAACATTATAAAAGGGCTTGTTTTTAATTGCTTTATTGTGTATGATAGTTGTTAGGCTTAATTATAGTAAACGACATAACAAATTTCGGCTTCCGGTTCTTGCCAAAGCCATATGTGGAAACTTCTGCAAGACCAAAAGCGAAATTTCTAATGTTGTTAACTATAGAAATGTTAAAATCAGGAGGAAATTTGAATGGGTATTTTATTGACAGCGGAAGCTGGCACCGCCGCCGGCGGCGGGATTGTTATGGTAGTGTATCTGGTGCTTATTTTTGGGTTCCTTTATTTCTTTATGATCCGTCCCCAAAAGAAGGAACAGAAAAAAATGGCGGCTATGCTCTCAACCCTTGAAGTCGGGGACTGTGTACTTACCAGCAGCGGTTTTTATGGAATCATTATAGATATTACAGATGATACAGTAATCGTAGAATTTGGTAATAATAAGAACTGCCGTATTCCTATGCAGAAGTCTGCAATAGCACAGGTTGAAAAATCAGACGCAGAATAAGTCGGAGTTGGAAGTAAGGCGCATGTCATGCGTCTTATTTTATACACAGACGCGGACCTGCAAAGCGTGGCAGGTTTTATAAGGAAGATTCTAAAGGAGTATGCAGATGCGTTGCTGGCAGGCTTCCTGTCATAGAATCCCGGCCGGGCCGGAACATGAAAAGCAGCGCGGAAATGAGGGAAAAATGAAATTAAATATTGTATGTATACCGGGCGACGGCATTGGGCCGGAAATTGTGGCGGAGGCGAAGAAGGTTCTTGATAAGACAGCAAAAGTCTACGGGCATGAAATTGCATATACGGATGTCTTAATGGGCGGCGCGTCCATAGATGCCTGCGGGGTTCCTCTTACACAGGAAACGATTGACACAGCGAAGGGAGCGGATGCGGTGCTGATGGGCTCTATCGGCGGAGACACCACCACCTCCCCCTGGTATAAGCTGGCGCCGGATTTAAGGCCGGAGGCAGGGCTTCTGGGACTGCGCAAGGCGCTCAGTCTGTTTGCCAATTTAAGGCCGGCAGTGCTGTACGATGAACTGGCGGATGCCTGTCCGTTGAAGAAGGAAATTATAGGCAGCGGATTTGACATGATGATTATGCGTGAACTGACAGGAGGGCTTTACTTCGGGGAACGCTATACCACCGAAGAAGGCGGTGTGCGTAAGGCGGTGGATACGCTGACCTACGATGAAAAGGAAATCCGCCGGATAGCAGTCAAAGCTTTTGAGATTGCCATGAAACGGAATAAAAAGGTCACAAGTGTGGATAAGGCAAATGTGCTGGATTCTTCCAGGCTTTGGAGAAAGGTTGTGGAAGAGGTGGCCGCAGATTATCCGGAAGTGGCGCTGGAGCATATGCTGGTTGACAACTGTGCCATGCAGCTGGTAAAAAATCCGGCCCAGTTTGACGTGATTCTGACAGAGAATATGTTCGGGGATATACTTTCCGACGAAGCAAGCATGGTCACAGGCTCTATTGGGATGCTGGCATCGGCTTCCTTAAACGACAGCAAGTTTGGCCTGTATGAGCCAAGCCACGGGTCGGCCCCTGACATTGCCGGACAAGGAATTGCCAACCCCATTGCAACCATTCTTTCTGCAGCCATGATGCTGCGTTATTCTTTTGACCTTGATAAAGAGGCTGACGCTGTGGAAGCGGCGGTAAAGAGCATCCTGAAAAAGGGCTACCGGACGGTGGATATTATGTCGGAAGGATGTACAAAAGTCGGCTGTAAAGAAATGGGTGATTTATTAGCAGATGAAATCAACTAAACGGCTGCATGCAGCATTTTTCATCAATAAGCTGAACCGCCAGGCGGGGGTACTGGCTTTCCTTGGGGGAATGGCCCTATATTATGGGTGGCGTATGTTTGCCTTAACCCCCTGGTACGATGAACTGTATACTTACTATTGTTTTATCAGCAAAGGGCCGCTTTATGCGGCCATCCACTGGCCCCTTCCCAACAATCACGTAGGATACTCGGTGCTTTCGGCTTTCCTTGATTATCTTGGGAATCCTTACATAGGGCTCCGGGGAATTTCTTATCTGTGTGCCCTGGCAAACATATGCCTTCTTTACAAAATTGCAGAGAAATACAAAAAAGGCTGGATGCCTCTGGCAGTGGTGATTTTGTATGTTTCCATGAATCTTGTGAACCAGCTTGCCGTGCAGGGCAGGGGATATACCCTTGGGATTACCTGTTTTCTCACAGCGTGGCTTTGCATGACGGCAATCTGCGGCGAAAAAAAGGCAGGACGGAAGGTCTATGCGGTATATGCCCTTTCGCTGGTGCTTGGGCTGTATGCAGTCAGCAGTAATGTATACTGGGTGGTACCTCTTTGCATAGCAGGAGGCTGCTGTCTGCTTTTCAAGGGAATACAGGAGAGCAGGGAAAGGACTTGTTTTGTCCTGAAGACAGAGAGCGGAAAGAAACTTGTAAAGCTGGTGGCAGCATCCGTGGCGGCAGCCCTTGGGACGGTCTTTCTCTATGGGCTTATCTGGCTGGCAATCGGTTCTAATTTGCTGGTAAAAGATATATCCAGCGCATATTACGGCATGGGGCACGTGAAAATGATTTTGCAGGCGCCCTTTGCCGCTATTGGCAGAGGGATGGAATATATGCTGGATACCCCATATATCCAGAGCGAGGAGCGGGCGGGATTTTTTGGGCGTTTCTGGGAATGGCTCCAGACATTGTCAGGATATTTTTATCCACTTTCGTCGCTGGTTATGATAATATGGGGCATAGGGATTTTGTTTGCTCTTTACAGAATAGTAAAAGGAATCCGGGCAAAAGCGTACAAAGACATGCTGCTTTATCTGGTCTTATTCTGGGGAATCATATTGGTTCCAGTGTGTCTTCTGATTCAGTGCAAGCGTCCTTATTACCGGGTGTTTACTTACGGGGGTGTCTTTCTGGCAATGCTTCTGGGCGTCCTTGCCGATTTTGTTCTTACTTTTCTGGCTCAAAAAAGCAGCGGAAAAAAGAAAGATTTTTCTTTTGTCCTGTTTCTTGGAGCGGTGGCAGTAGGTGTGAAATGCCTGGGATTCTCCGGCTATCATACGCAATACGGGGTAAACGAGTATGAAATCCAGGATGCATTTTCCCAGGGGGATATGAAAAACAGGCAGGCCATATGTGTAACCGACTGTAATCAGGAATACCTGCTCTATTTCCTTTATGGTATCCGGTGTGAGAACCGGGAGATAGAAGGTGCAGATGCCGTGCTTTTGGATAAGCGGATGACAGACCCTGATTTTACGGAAATGGTATGGGAGTTTTACCATTATTATGATACAGTCCCGTGGGACTATATACGGCAGAATATGACAAAAACTTACGAAAATAATAACTATATTTTATATACAGCAGAAGTTTCAGCGGGCCAGACCGCGGCGGAACCAGAGAATGGTTAAAATGGGAACAAACCAGGTCAGAAAGTAACCAGGCCCCAAAAGCGGCAGGCCGGAAAATAACTAAGAAGGAGAGTATGGATATGAGAAGCGATAATGTAAAAGCTGGCATACAGCAGGCCCCCCATAGAAGTTTATTCAATGCGCTGGGGTTTACACAGGAAGAAATGCAAAAGCCCATGGTAGGCATTGTAAGTTCCTATAATGAGATTGTGCCGGGGCATATGAATTTAGATAAAATTGTTGAGGCAGTGAAGATGGGAGTGGCACAGGCCGGGGGTGTTCCAGTTGTATTTCCGGCCATTGCAGTCTGCGACGGTATTGCAATGGGGCATATCGGCATGAAATATTCCCTTGTGACAAGGGATTTGATTGCGGATTCCACGGAATGTATGGCCCTTGCCCATCAGTTTGATGCCCTTGTGATGGTTCCCAATTGTGATAAGAATGTGCCGGGGCTTTTGATGGCGGCGGCAAGAATCAATGTTCCCACAGTATTTGTTTCCGGCGGCCCTATGCTGGCAGGACGGGTAAAAGGCGAAAAGAGAAGCTTATCTTCCATGTTTGAGGCAGTAGGCGCCCATGCGGCGGGAACCATGACGGAAGAAGATGTGAAAGAATTTGAGGAAAAAACCTGTCCTACCTGCGGTTCCTGTTCCGGTATGTACACGGCCAATTCCATGAACTGCCTGACAGAAGCCCTGGGCATGGGGCTTGGGGGCAACGGAACCATTCCCGCCGTTTATTCGGAGAGGATTAAGCTTGCCAAACATGCAGGAATGGCCGTGATGGAAATGTACCGTAAGGATATCCGCCCAAGGGATATCATGACAAAGGATGCGGTTTTAAATGCCCTGACAGTGGATATGGCTCTTGGATGTTCCACCAATTCCATGCTTCATTTACCGGCTATCGCCCATGAAATCGGCTTTGACTTTGATATTGCCTTTGCAAATGAAATCAGTGAAAAGACACCGAATCTGTGCCATCTTGCTCCGGCAGGGCCTACTTATATGGAAGACTTAAATGAGGCGGGCGGCGTTTATGCGGTGATGAAGGAACTTGCGGACGCAGGACTTTTACATACAGAATGTATGACAGTTACAGGAAAAACCATCGGCGAAAATATTAAAGATGCAGTAAATAAAAATCCTGAGGTCATAAGACCTTTGAATAACCCTTATTCCGTAACAGGCGGCCTTGCCGTTCTTAAAGGGAACCTTGCCCCTGACGGCAGTGTCGTAAAGCGTTCTGCAGTTGTGGAGGAAATGATGGTACATGAAGGGCCTGCCAGAGTATTTGACTGCGAGGAAGATGCCATTGCGGCTATAAAGGGCGGTAAAATTGTTGCAGGAGATGTGGTGGTAATTCGTTATGAGGGACCAAAAGGGGGACCGGGTATGCGGGAGATGTTGAATCCCACATCCGCCATTGCGGGAATGGGTCTTGGCTCCAGTGTGGCTCTTATTACGGACGGACGCTTCTCCGGTGCGTCCAGAGGCGCTTCCATCGGGCATGTATCGCCGGAAGCTGCGGTAGGCGGACCCATTGCGCTGGTGGAAGAGGGAGATATCATCAGCATTGATATCCCAGGTATGAAGCTTGATGTGAAGGTTTCTGATGAAGAAATGAAAAAGAGGGCGGAAAACTGGCAGCCCAGGGAACCGAAGATTACTACCGGATATCTGGCAAGATACCGGGAAATGGTAACAAGCGGAAACAGAGGGGCGATTCTGGAAATCCCCGGAAAGTAAATAGAATTTTCCGAAAGGCAGCCGCCAAGTATATGGGAAACGCATCCGCCTGGCTTTTTGCCTGCGGAATCTGATAAACAGGAGGGATAAAATATATGCAGCTTACAGGTGCAGAAATTGTAGTGGAATGTTTAAAAGAGCAGGGGGTAGATACGGTTTTCGGATATCCCGGAGGCACTATTTTAAATGTGTATGACGCTTTATATAAACACAGCGGGGAAATCAGGCATATTCTGACTTCCCATGAACAGGGAGCAGCCCATGCGGCGGACGGTTATGCCCGTGCCACGGGCAGGGTAGGCGTATGCCTTGCCACCAGCGGGCCGGGAGCCACCAATCTGGTGACAGGCATTGCCACCGCTTATATGGATTCCGTGCCCATGGTGGCGATTACATGCAATGTTAACCTTCCCCTGCTGGGCAAGGATTCTTTTCAGGAAGTGGATATTGCAGGCGTGACCATGCCTATCACCAAGCACAGCTATATTGTAAAAGATGTTGCACAGCTTGCGGAAACCATAAGGAAAGCCTTTGCCATAGCAAAACAGGGCAGGCCGGGGCCTGTCCTTGTGGATATTACCAAGGATGTGACAGCCAACAGTTATGAGTATGAAAGAAAACAGCCTTCAGAGCCTGCATCTTCCTGCAAATATACCAGCCAGGACATAGAAAAGGCAGCGGAACTTATCCGGGAATCCAAACGGCCCTTTATTTATGTAGGAGGCGGCGCAGTCATATCCGGGGCTTTCGAGGAAGTGAGAACCCTTGCAAAGCTGATGGATGCGCCAGTCTGCGATACCCTGATGGGAAAGGGCGTTATGGACGGTCATGATGAAAGATATACCGGCATGATTGGTATGCATGGAACAAAGGCTTCCAATCTGGGAGTAAGCGAGTGTGACCTTCTGGTGGCTCTTGGGGCAAGATTTTCGGACCGGGTGGTAGGAAATGCAGCCATGTTTGCATCCAGAGCCAAGGTGCTTCACATAGACATTGATGCGGCGGAAATCAATAAGAATATCAGAACAGACGCGTCAGTAGTGGGAGATTTGAAAGAAGTCCTTGCACTGATTAATAAAGAACTTCCCCAGATGGAACATGAAAAGTGGATGGGGCATATAAAAGAATTAAAGGAAAAATATCCGCTGAATTATGATGAAAGCATTTTGTCCTGTCCTTATATTATGGAAGAGATCGACAAAGCCACGAAAGGGCAGGCCATTATCGTAACCGATGTAGGACAGCATCAGATGTGGGCGGCACAGTATTACAAGTATTCCATGCCCAGAACTTTCTTGTCTTCTGGGGGACTTGGAACCATGGGGTACGGTCTTGGGGCATGTATCGGCGCCAAGGCGGGAATGCCGGACAAAATCTGCATCAATATTGCCGGGGACGGGTGTTTCCGCATGAACATGAACGAACTGGCTACCGCGTCCAGATACCAGATTCCGATTATCGAGGTGGTTATCAACAACCATGTGCTTGGGATGGTGAGACAGTGGCAGACCCTGTTTTATGAAAAGAGATACTCCCAGACAGTTCTTGAGGATGGCGTTGATTTCTGCATGGTGGCAAAAGGGCTTGGCTGTGAAGCCATCCGCGTTACAAAGAAAGAAGAAGTGGGGGACGCTATTGCCCGGGCAATTGAGATGAAGAAGCCTGTGCTGATTGAATGTGTGATTCCAAAAGACGATAAAGTATTTCCCATGGTGCCTGCAGGGGCGCCTATCAGCGAGGTATTTGACGCAACAGATTTGGAAAAAGAAAAATGAAAAAAAGTGTTTTAAAAGGCTCCCTTATCGGCGGTCTGATTATATTACTGTCTTTAATTTCCATGTATCTGGGGCTGGCGTATTATTATGCGGACGGTTTCAGTTACAATACATGGATTAACGGCATTTACTGTACCGGAAAAAGTGTAAATGAAGTAAATGATGAACTTTTAAAACAATACGACTATGCCGGACTTACCATTACGGACAGTGATGGTAAGTCTTATACTATTCCGGCGGAGACGGTGAATCTTACCGTTGATTTCAATGAAGTATTGGAATTATACCTTGAAAAGCAGAACCCGGTTCTGTGGATTGACAATCTGCTGGGGGAAGCAGGGGAGAAGAGGCTGGAGCCGAAGACGGCATATGATAAGGACGCTTATGACAAAATCATAAACGGGTTTTCTTTTCTTCATGGAAAGAAGGATGAAGAACGGATCGTAAAGGTACAGAAAGGGGATCAGGGGTACTATCTGGTAAATGAAAGAACACACGTTCTTGACGAGGAAAAGGCGAAAGAAAGGATAAAAGAGGCTTTTGAAAGCTTTACAGACAGCCTTGATTTGGAGGAAGCGGGATGCTATGAAGACCTGGCCCTGACACAGGAGATGAAAGAGGAGCTGGCTTTGTGGGAGAAACTTTCCGTCTACCAGGACTGCGGCATTGTTTACCGGTTTGGCGACGAGACATATACGGTAGATGCAAAAGACGCCTGCGATTTTATAAAGACAGATGATGAGGGGAATTTTGTCTATGATGAGCATGGAAATCTGTGTACCGATGAAGAAAAAGTATATGCCTTCGTGGACCGTCTGGCAGATGATTATGACACGGTAGGAAGCGCGCGGCAGTTCCATGCCACCCGGGGAGAAATCGTGACGGTGGAGGGAGGCATTTACGGTAACAAAATTGACCGGAAAGCGGAAAAGGAATATCTGCTGGAGGCTTTTCTGGATAAAAGAAGGGAAGAACACGAGCCAGTTTATGAGCAGATGGCCCTTAAGCAGGGGAAAGATGACATTGGTGATACCTATATTGAAGTGGATATGACCAATCAGATGATGTACTACTACGAAAACGGGGAGCAGAAGATTGCAACCCCTGTAGTGACGGGAAATACAAAGCTGAGAAGAGGGACGCCCCAGGGCACCAATTATGTGTACAGTAAGGAAAGGAACCGGGTACTCAGAGGGGAAGGATACGCCTCGCCGGTGAAGTACTGGATGCCCGTAAAGGGCGGCGTGGGTATACATGATTCCTCCTGGCGAAGCGAGTACGGCGGTACCATCTATAAAACAAACGGTTCCCATGGCTGCATCAATACTCCCTTAGATGAAGTGGTGAAACTTTATGATATGGTAGAAATCGGGACGCCCTGCGTCATGTTTTATTGAAAGTTACTGTTTACTCAGTGACCAGTAACATGCAAAAATCCATCGAAAATTGCCTTCGGCAATGGGA
>CAMWUN010000109.1 GCA_947177425.1 uncultured bacterium | reverse complement strand
AATCATTTTCTTACGACCAGCGCAGTAAATGCGCAGGTCTGTGTGAACAGTAACTGTTGAAATTCTTTTGAAAACTGATTTCCATGAAAGCAGTTGACGAAAGCAGTAAATGAGTTTAAAATGTTTGGAAGATGTTTACGGAGTGAACAGTAACAGAAATAAGGGGAAATACCCATAAATGAGGAGGAAGAAAAAGTGTCCAGAGTGTATAATTTTTCGGCAGGTCCGGCAGTTTTACCGGAAGAAGTGTTAAAAGAAGCAGCAGATGAAATGCTGGATTATAAAGGTTCCGGCATGTCTGTCATGGAGATGAGCCACCGTTCCAAAGTATATGATGGAATCATCAAAGAAGCCGAGGCGGATTTGCGGGAACTGATGAATATTCCTGATAATTATAAAGTGCTGTTTTTACAGGGCGGCGCCAGCCAGCAGTTTGCAATGATTCCCATGAACCTCATGAAGAACCGCAAGGCAGCCTATATTGTGACAGGACAGTGGGCGAAGAAAGCATATCAGGAAGCTAAGATTTACGGTGAGGCAGTTGAGGTGGCTTCTTCGGCTGACAAAACTTTTTCTTATATCCCAGACTGCTCAGACTTACCTATCCCGGAAGATGCCGATTATGTATACATATGTGAGAATAACACCATATATGGTACGAAATTTATGACACTTCCCAATACCAAAGGCCATACTCTGGTAGCGGATGTTTCCTCCTGCTTTTTGTCAGAGCCGGTGGATGTAACCCAATATGGAGTTATCTATGGGGGTGTGCAGAAAAATGTCGGCCCCGCCGGTGTTGTGATTGTCATTATCAGGGAAGATCTGATTACAGAGGACACCCTGCCCGGAACCCCTACCATGTTGAAATATAAGACACATGCAGACGCAGACTCCCTGTACAATACCCCTCCGGCATACGGCATTTATATCTGCGGAAAGGTGTTTAAATGGATTAAGAAAATGGGCGGCCTGTCTGCCATGAAAGAACATAATGAAAAGAAAGCAAAAATCCTTTATGACTTTTTGGATGAAAGCAGCCTGTTTAAAGGCACGGTGAGAAAAGAAGACCGTTCCCTTATGAATGTTCCTTTTATAACAGGAGACGAAGAATTGGATGCAAAGTTTGTAAAAGAAGCGAAGGAAGCCGGATTTGAAAACTTAAAAGGACACAGAACCGTAGGCGGCATGCGTGCAAGCATTTACAATGCCATGCCTGTGGAAGGCGTGGAAAAGCTGGTTGCTTTCATGAGAGAATTTGAGAAAAATAATGGCTGATGGCCAAAGGAGAAAATAAAAATGTTCCAATATTATTGTTTAAATCCCATTGCCCAGGTAGGGCTTGAAAAGTTTACAGATGAGTTCACGCAGACAGAGAACCTCAAAGACGCCCAGGGAATCCTTGTAAGAAGTGCTTCCATGCACGATATGGAACTGTCAGAAAATCTTCTGGCAGTTGCAAGGGCAGGAGCAGGGGTCAACAATATCCCCCTGGATAAATGTGCAGAAAAAGGAATCGTTGTCTTTAACACTCCCGGTGCAAATGCCAACGGCGTTAAGGAACTGGTGATTGCAGGTATGCTGCTGGCTTCCCGCGACATTGTGGGAGGCATTAACTGGGTAGAATCCGTCAGGGACGATGAAAATATTGCAAAAGCTACAGAAAAAGAGAAGAAACGTTTTGCCGGTACGGAAGTACAGGACAAGAAGCTTGGTATTATTGGCCTTGGAGCCATCGGCGTAAAAGTTGCCAATGTTGCAAAGCATATGGGCATGGAAGTTTACGGCTATGATCCCTACGTTTCTGTAGATGCTGCATGGAACTTAAGCCGTGATGTAAAACATGTGCTCAATGTGGAAGAAATCTACGAAAACTGTGACATCATAACCATCCACGTTCCCCTTCTTGATTCTACCAGAGGCATGATTAATAAAGAAGCAATCGCTAAGATGAAAGACGGCGTTATCCTCCTGAACTTTGCAAGGGATCTGCTTGTAAATGAAGAGGATGTACTGGAAGGAATTAAGGAAGGGAAAATCCGTAAATACGTTTCCGATTTCCCCAATCCCACCACAGCAGGACAGGATGGATGCATTGTAATTCCCCATCTTGGGGCTTCTACGGAAGAATCCGAAGACAATTGCGCAAAAATGGCTGTAAAAGAAATGATGAACTATTTAAAGAATGGGAATATCAACAACAGCGTCAATTATCCTGACTGTGATATGGGTGTGTGCAGCCAGGCGGGACGTGTGGCGATTTTCCATAAGAACATCGCAAACATGATTACAAAATTTGCCGCATGTTTCGGCGACGAAGGCATCAATATCACGGATATGACCAATAAGTCCAAAGGAGAAGTGGCCTATACCATGATTGACATCGAACAGCCTGCTGAGGTAGAAATCATTAAGAAACTGCAGAATATTAAAGGTGTGTTCCGGGTCAGAGTGGTAAAATAATCTGTTTTAATTAAAAAGAGGAGAGCATCATTCATGCCCAAAGTACCTGAAACCGCCGTTTGCGGCGGTTTCATCCTGTACCGATTCGTAAATGAGATTTACCCTTCATCTTTTAAAATTGTGTAAAATCAACCAGTCCCTGTTCGTCCAGATCTTTTTTCAGCATGGCATCCTGTTTGGCGGATACTATGCTGGCCAAATCCATGTATTTGATGAATACATCTTCCAGCGCCATCCCCTTTTCATCGGCGATTTCCTGCATAACAGGCTTTAATTTGTCAAGCTGGAAAGAAATCCGGGTCTTCTGCGGATCGATATCCCCGAGAACCTGCTCGGAATATGCATTGATGCGGATAAGCATATCCTTATCTTCCTCACTTAAAGAATCAAACTGACCATAATTTTTTCCTGTCTGAAACATATCTTCACTTCCTTCTCCATAATATAAGCCGTTAATTTTCCTATGCAATGTCATTAAGTTAAGAAGCGGCATCCCATATTTGAAAAATTAAGGAACTGTTGTAATTGTAACACTTGATGCTTGTGTTGTATAGATATCTTTGCTAAAATAGAAAATATATACAACCCATTGAACGGAGGGGAAAGGATGAACAATAAGTTATACAAATTAATGAACTGGCCCAGAATTGAAGGCATTATCTATTCCGAGGAGGACAACCCGCATGAAATTTTGGGGCCTCATGTGAATGGGAAAAATGTGTTATTTCAGACCTTCTGGCCGGGAGCTGCCAGTGTGCAGATTGTAATAGGAAATGATGAAGAAAAATATGATATGGAAATGGTGGATGAGAGCGGCTATTTTGCATATCTTATGCCGGGTAATATACCAGACCAGTATGAGTATGAGGTACATTATGCAGAAGGAGTGACCACACGGGTCAAAGATGCATACAGATATGACGGCGATATAACCATACATGACATTGATAAGTTCAATGCAGGTATCCATTATACGATATATGAAAAGCTGGGGGCACACTATAAGACCATAGACGGGGTAAAGGGAACCTCCTTTGCAGTATGGGCGCCCAATGCCCTGCGTGTCAGCGTTGTAGGCGACTTCAACCATTGGGACGGCCGCGTGCACCAGATGAAGAGAAATCCGGAAGGCGGTATTTTTGAAATATTCGTACCTGATGTGGAGCCGGGAGAGTGTTACAAATTTGAACTGAAGGTAAAAGGCGGCCTTACCTATTTAAAGGCGGATCCTTATGCCTTTGGCCAGCAGCTCCGTCCGGAAACGGCTTCTGTTGTCTGTGACTTTAATTATAAATGGAACGACAAAAAATGGATGGGCAGGCGCAAGGAATTCCAGCAGGCCAATTCCCCTATCAGTGTATACGAATTATATCTTGGCTCCTTTAAGAGGGACAAGGATACGAATTTTTACTTAAATTACAGGGAACTTGCCCCTGAAATCGTGAAATATATTAAGGAAATGGGGTATACTCATGTTGAACTGTTACCGATTATGGAACATCCCCTGGATGCTTCCTGGGGATATCAGGTAATTGGATATTATTCACCTACCGCAAGATACGGTTCGGCAGAAGATTTTATGTATTTTATCGACACCCTGCACCAGGCGGGGATTGGCGTTATTTTAGACTGGGTTCCGGCCCATTTTCCGAGAGACACATACGGGCTTTCCCAGTTTGACGGGACAGGTCTGTATGAACATGCAGATCCCAGACAGGGGGCGCATCCTCACTGGGGAACGCTGATTTATAACTACGGAAGGCCCCAGGTTGCCAATTACCTGATTGCCAATGCCCTTTACTGGGTGGAGAAATTCCATGCAGACGGTATCCGTATGGATGCAGTGGCGTCCATGCTTTATCTGGATTACGGAAAACGGGACGGAGAGTGGGTTGCCAACATTTACGGAGGCAGAGAGAACCTGGAAGCCATTGAACTTTTAAAACATCTGAATTCTGTAATGAAAAAACGCAATCCGGGCGTTCTGATGATTGCAGAAGAGTCCACGGCGTGGCCTAAGATCACAGGTAGTCTGGAAGATGACGGACTTGGATTTGACCTTAAATGGAATATGGGCTTTATGAATGATTTCCTGACTTATATCAGCTATGATCCCTATTTCAGGGCCCACCACCATGACGAACTGACATTCAGCATGATTTATGCCTACAGCGAGAACTTTATGATAGTATTTTCCCATGATGAGGTTGTCCACGGGAAAGCAACTATGATTGGCAAAATGCCGGGAACCATAGAGGATAAGTTTGCCAATCTGCGGATTACTTATGCATATATGATGACCCATCCCGGAAAGAAACTCCTTTTTATGGGACAGGATATTGCGGAATTCAGAGAGTTTGACGAAACCAGGGAGACAGAATGGGCGCTGCTTTCACAGGATGCCCATAAAGGCGTTAACCAGCTTGTAAAGGATTTGAATAAATTATACAGGGAGAAACCTGCCTTATATGCGCTGGATACCAGTACGGAAGGATTTGAGTGGATTAACTGTATTTCCCCGGAAAAATGTATGGTATCATTCCTTAGAAAATCAGGAAAAGAAGAAGAGGTTCTGGTTGTCGTTGTAAACTTTGCAAATGTGGAGCAGGAGTTTACAATAGGTGTGCCTTATGAAGGAAAGTACAAGGAAATTTTAAATACTGATGATAAGATTTACGGAGGACTTGGACGGGTCAACGCGCAGGCTTTGTTTGTGGACGAGGAAGAAGCGGACGGAAAGCCCTACTCATTCAAAATGGTCAGCGCACCCTTATCAGCCAGCATCTTTGCCTTTGTGCCCTATACGGAAAAGGAAAGGGCACAGATCGAGAAAAAGAAAGCAAGGATAGCGGCCCAGCAGAAGGCAGAAGAGGCCTGGAAGGAAGCGGAAGAAGCAAAGGAACAGGCTTTAAGGGCCAAAGAAGAAGCGGAAGAAGCAAAAAGACAGGCCCAGGAAGCTATTGCAAGGGCTGAGGAAGCCGAAAAGAAGGCTCTTGCAGAAATGAAGAAAGCTCAGGAAGAGGCCAAAAAGTTAGAGGCACTGCAAAAGGAAGAGACCGCGGCCAAAGCTTCCGGTTCAAAGAAAAAATAAGGAGATTCTTTTAAATGAGCGCAAAACAACTGGAAGAAATTGAAAAGGAAGCGGGGGTTGCTGAAAGATTCCTGGAACAACTCCCGGAAAAAGCTTTTCATCTTGGACTGCGTGTGGTACTGGCAGGACTGGCTTTTCTAATCGGCGTGCAGTTGATTTCACTTTTACGGAAATTACTAAAAAATGCCCTTACCAGAAGCCATGTAGACGAAGCAGCAATTCATTTTATTGATTCTTTTGTCAAATTCGGCCTGTATTTTGTGCTCATTCTTATGATTGCATCGGGGCTGGGCGTGGATGCAGCCAGTATTCTGGCTATCCTGGGCTCAGCCAGCGTGGCAGTCGGCCTTGCTGTGCAGGGGAGCCTTAGCAATTTTGCGGGAGGTGTCCTTCTTCTGACATTAAAGCCCTTTCTTGCAGGAGACTACATCAAAGATGGTCTTGGAAACGAGGGGACAGTGGAAGCGGTTGACGTGTTTTACACACAGCTTGTAACACCGGATAATAAAGTGGTTGTCCTGCCCAACGGGACCCTTGCAAACGGCACGATTACCAATTTTACCCGGTGCAGTGAGCGGAGGATCGATATTCCGGTAGGAATTGCTTATGGGGAAGATATTGATGCCGCAAGGGCAGTTCTGTTAAAAGTCATTATGGAAGATGAAAATGTCATTGAAGAACGGGACAGAATTGTATTTGTGGATTCCCTTGGGGAGAGCAGTGTGAATCTGAATGTGAGATGCTGGGCACTGCAGACTGACTACTGGGAGACTAAGTGGCGGCTGACAGAACAGGTGAAAAAGGCACTGGATGAAGCTGGAATCAGTATACCCTTTCCACAGGTGGATGTGCATTATCACCATTAATTAATGTTTTTCTGTTTCCGCAAAAAATGTCTTGCAAATTGAAAGGTTTGCCTTTATAATAGTTTTTGATGCTACTGTGGCTCAGTTGGTAGAGCAGCTGATTCGTAATCAGCAGGTCAGGGGTTCAAGTCCCCTCAGTAGCTTAAAAGTCCGCAGATGATACGTTCACCTGCGGACTTTTATTACAATAAGCTGGCTCGCGAAGCGTGACAGTGTTTGTTAATAAGCTGGCTCGCGAAGCGTGACAGTGTTTGTTATGTCCTTTTTTTATAAAGATGTTCTACCCACTGTATACACTGGTATAATCCCATGGCAATTACGCATAGAATGATAATGGAAGTGATTACCATATTTAGCTGGAATACCTGTGAGCCGTAAATAATCAGATATCCCAGTCCCCGCCTTGCGGCCAGAAATTCACCTATGATGACGCCCACCAGGGCGAGGCCGATATTTACCTTCATGTTGCTTAAGATAACTGGTATGGACGAAGGGAGCACCACTTTGTGGAAAGCGTCGAAGCGGTTTCCTCCAAGGGTATAAATCAGTTTTAGTTTTTCCTTGTCCACGTGCATGAATCCAGTGTAAAGACTGATGACGGAACCAAAAACAGCCACAGATATTCCGGCTACGATGATAGTGTCAATTCCGGTTCCCAGCCAGACAATGAAAAGGGGCGCAAGGGCTGACTTGGGAAGGCTGTTTAATACCACCAGATAGGGTTCTGTAATTTCTGATAATGTTTTAGAGTACCATAAAAGGGTAGCTGCAATGATGGAAATAATGGTAATCAGCAGAAAGCTTACCAGAGTTTCAAGCAGAGTGATGCCTGTATGGGTGAAAAAGGAGCCGTCCATTATCATTTTAATAAAAAAGGAAACGACCATGCCGGGGCTGCTGAAAAAGAAAGTATCGATCCACCCAAACCGTCCGGCAGTTTCCCAGAGCCCGAGAAATAATACAAGGACAAGGAGACGCAGCAGGGTGACAATATGATGATGTCTGTGGTGGCTTTTTACATATAATTCCTGGGCAGTTGGTTCTTTATTTATATTTGAATTCCTGCTGGAAGTCCTAGCCGTTTTCTCCGCAATATTCATCAGAAATCTCCTTCCATAATAAAGTAAATAAATCCTGGAATTCCGGCGCGTTTCTTGCGGCAAGCGGGGAATTGCCGGATATTGTAAGGCGGACGGGAATGTCGTTCTTAATGGTGGCAGGACGCCTTTTCAGAACAAGAATCCGGTCGGCTAAGGATATGGCTTCTGACAAATCATGGGTAATCAGAATAGCCGTGATTTTGGAAGCCCTGATGATATTTCCTATATCTGCCGAAACCATCAGTCTGGTCTGGTAATCCAGAGCGCTGAAAGGTTCATCCAAAAGAAGCAGTTCCGGTTCCATGACCATGGTCCTGATTAGTGCGGCGCGCTGCTTCATGCCGCCGGAGAGTTCCCCGGGCTTTTTGTCTTTGAACCTGGACAGGCCGTAATCTGTAAGGAGCCGGTCTGCCAGTTCCTCCTTTTCAGGAGTAAGCGTTTTATTGATTTCAGGTCCCAAAAGCACATTTTTCCATATGGTGCGCCATTCAAGGAGATGATCCTGCTGCAGCATATACCCAATCCGGAAGTTTTCACCTGCATTTATGATTACGGAGCCGGATTCAGGAGCCATAAGCCCGGCAATGATGGATAAAAGCGTGGATTTACCGCATCCGCTGGGGCCTACAATAGCCAGGAATTCTCCTTTTTTTACCTGAAATGATATATTGGATAAAGCCCTTGTCTCACCATTCAAATTGTGATAAGAGAAACAGATGTCTTTACATTCCAGTATAGGCTGATTCATAGTTCCTCCAAATTATTTGATCCTTATAGCTATAATCTATGTAGATTTGACATTTGTTGTGCATGAATATTCTTTCTATTACAGGGAAAATAAATTTAGAAAGCTCCCGGGTTACTGTTTACACAGACCTGCGCATTTACTGCGCTGGTCGTAAGAAAGTGATTCGAGAGTGCAAAAATCCCATTGCCGAAGGCAATTTTCGATGGATTTTTGCATGTTACTGGTCACGGAGTGAACCAATGTCATTAAGTTTAGCCGATTGAAAAAATCTCATCTTATGGTCTAACTCAA
>CAMWUN010000108.1 GCA_947177425.1 uncultured bacterium | reverse complement strand
GGCATGGAAAAGGGTATGAAAAAAGGCATGGAAAAAGGCATGGAAAAGGGCATAGAGAAAGGCATTAAAAAAGAGCGGCTTAATGCCATTGGCAGGATGATCAAAGCCAATGCAACAAAAGAGCAGATGATTGCGTTTGGCTATACCGAAGAAGAACTTGCAGAAGCAGGCAGTACTTTATGTGCCAGTGTCTGAATTTTTGCGGAATAGTCCTGTAACTATCAAAAAAGCACATCCATACTTTATTGCAATAAAACAGTGCGTGTCTGATTTCTATTAAAAAACGCTGTAAATACATATTGTGTATTTGCAGCGTCTTTTACAGCGGAGTCGGAGGGATTCGAACCCTCGTGCCCCGGAGGGCTAACGCATTTCGAGTGCGCCCCGTTATGACCGCTTCGATACGACTCCGTAAAGTTCCAAAAATAATAGAACTTCTCCTATTATACTGTTTTCAAAAATACAAGTCAATCCCCTGCCTGAGCTTTTTTTCAATCCTTTTTCATGACAGGAAAGGGGCATTTAGTGTAATTTGCGTAAACAATCATGATGCTAAGACCGATAAAATTTCTGAAGGAATTTTATGACATTGCACCACACTTACAACAAGACACAAACAGGTACAGGAAAGGGAAGAGAGTATGCAAATAGGTAATTTACAGGAGTTTAAGGAACAGCAGATGGGAAAAGTGAAAATGCGGGCGGAGGAGAAAAAGAAAATCCAAAAGGGCATCAATCAGATGCAGGCCATGATAGACGCCCAGAATATGGAAACCCTAATGAAGGAATGCAGCACAGTGGGCAGGCCGTCAAACGCAGACAAGACAGAAGGGAAGGATGCCCAGAGCGAAAACAGGGACGGCAAAAAGACAGACCCCCAGACAGAAATGGAGAAGATGCTTTCTACGGCGTCCAAAGGACTTAATTTAATCAACAAAGCTGTATAAATATATGTTTAACAATACCTCAAAGCAATATGCAGAAACAGGCCGGACAGGTCCGCACATTCCGTGCCGCTGCATAGACAGCTTTGAGGTTTTTTCTTGGCAAAAAGGTTGTTAAGAACTCCTAAATTATGTATAATAATCAGTAATGACATGTAATATTATTTACATATGGACAAGGAGGATGGGCAAAGTGAAAAGAATTGGTATGTTAACAAGCGGCGGGGACTGTCAGGCATTGAATGCAGCCATGAGAGGCGTGGTAAAATGTATGTTCAACAGCAAGGAGACTGTTGAGATTTACGGTTTTATTGACGGTTACAGAGGACTGATTTACGGAAATTTCAGGATGCTTACAGGCCATGATTTTTCTGGAATTCTTACAAAGGGCGGCACGATTTTGGGAACCTCACGTACTCCTTTTAAGACGATTAAGGATCCCGATGAAAACGGGCTGGATAAAGTGGATGCCATGAAGCAGACTTATTACAAACTCCGTCTGGACTGCCTGGTAATCTTAGGCGGAAATGGCACACATAAGACGGCGAACCTTTTGAGGGAGGAAGGACTGAATGTTATTACCCTTCCTAAAACCATTGATAACGATCTGTGGGGCACAGACATGACCTTTGGTTTCCAGAGTGCAGTAAACATTGCCACGGACGCAATTGACTGTATTCATACCACGGCAGCATCCCACAAGAGGGTATTTATTGTAGAGGTAATGGGGCATAAAGTAGGATGGCTTACTTTGAATGCAGGTATGGCAGGGGGTGCGGATATCATTCTGATTCCAGAAATCCCTTATGATATCAAAAAGGTAGTTTCCAAGATTGAAGAGCGCAACAAAAATGGAAGCAGCTTTACCATTCTGGCAGTGGCGGAAGGCGCTATCTCCAAGGAAGACGCGAAACTGTCCAAGAAAGAATATAAAGAGAAAATGAAGAATTACAAGTATCCTTCTGTTTCTTACGAACTGGCTGAGCAGATTCAGAAAGCCACCGGAACCGAAGTAAGAGTGACGGTTCCCGGGCATACCCAGAGAGGCGGAAGCCCTTGTCCTTATGACCGTGTATTTGCAAGCCGTCTGGGAGCAGAGGCAGGGGAACTGATTCTGAAGGGAGAGTATGGTTTCATGGTAGGTTACAAGAACCGTGAAGTCGTAAAGGTTCCGTTGGAAGAGGTTGCCGGAAAACTGAAAATGATTTCCCCTGACGCTTCCATCGTACGGGAGGCAAAATTATTGGGCATCAGCTTTGGCGGCTGATAAACACGGCCCAAAGTATTTTTGGAAGGAAAGATAAGGAATGTCGTATACAGCCCTTTACAGAAAATTTCGTCCTGCGGCCTTTGAAGATGTAAAGGGTCAGGAACATATTGTTACAACATTAAAAAATCAGATTAAGGCAGAGCGCACTTCCCACGCATATCTTTTCTGCGGTACCAGAGGAACCGGGAAAACCACCGTTGCCAAGATTTTTGCAAAAGCGGTGAACTGCGAAAATCCGAAAGACGGAAGTCCCTGTGGGGAGTGTGCAATCTGCAGGGCAATATCTGCGGGAGCCAGCATGAATGTAATTGAGATTGATGCGGCCTCCAATAACGGCGTTGACAGTATCCGTGAAATCGTAGACGAGGTGACATATTCACCGGCGGAGGGGAAATATAAGGTTTACATTATTGATGAGGTTCATATGCTTTCCATAGGAGCCTTTAATGCCCTTCTTAAGACCCTTGAGGAGCCGCCTTCCTACGTTATTTTCATATTGGCAACCACAGAAGTCCATAAAATACCCATTACAATCATGTCAAGGTGCCAGAGATATGATTTTAAGAGGATTACAATCGATACTATATCTGACAGACTTAAAGAACTGATGGACAAAGAACAGGTCCGGGTTGAGGAAAAGGCGCTGCGTTATATTGCCAAAGCGGCGGATGGTTCCATGCGTGACGCTTTAAGCCTGCTGGATCAGTGTATTGCTTTTCACTTTGAACAGGAACTGACTTATGATAAAGTACTGGATGTACTGGGAGCAGTAGATACGGAGGTGTTCAGCAGACTCCTTCGTATTGTTTTGCGCGCAGATGTGACAGGAGCCATATCCCTGCTGGAAGAAATTGTCATGCAGGGAAGGGAACTGGCACAGTTTGTCTCGGATTTTACATGGTATTTAAGGAATCTGCTGCTGGTGAAAACGGCAGACGGAATTGAGGATGTGATAGATGTTTCCACGGAAAATCTTGCCCGTCTTAAGGAAGAGGCGCAGATGGCGGAAAATGATGTTATCATGCGTTATATCCGGGTGATGTCGGAACTTTCAGGGCAGATACGCTATGCTTCCCAGAAAAGAATTATGGTGGAGATAGCCCTGATTAAGCTGTGCAGGCCCGGCATGGAGACGGATGTACAGTCTCTGACAGACCGTATCCGGCAGATTGAAGAAAAAATAGAAAACGGAATTCAGGTGGCGGCAGTCCCGGCGCCGGGGCAGCAGAGTGCCGGGGGCAGCAGTGCGGTCCGGGAACCGGTAGTAATGGCAGAACTGCCCAAGGCCGTTCCGGAAGATGTGAAAGCGGCGGTGGGCAAGTGGTCATCCATTGTGGGAGAGGCATCCATGCCCATGAAGGCTTACCTGAAAACTGCATACCCCAGCCTTGCCGGGGATGATAGCCTTTTGGTGGTGGTCCAGGACGGCCTGCCTTCGGATTACTTTAAAGATGCGGAACACCGGAAAAGCCTGGAAGAACTGATTGCAGGTTATACCGGAAAGGAAATAAAGGTTACGGTACAGAGCACGGAACAGGACAGAAATCCTAAGGAACTCTTCCCGGATTTAACACAGGTAATAAGCCAGGTCATTAATATGGAGCTGGAAGAGGAGGAAGACTTCCCGGAAGAGCCATATTGATTTCTGCGGGTTATTGATTTATGTGATTGACCTTAGGCAGTAATTGCATTATAGTTGAAAATAATTAATGAACGATGGAAAGGATGATAGTGTAAGTATGGCAAAAAGAGGAGGCTTTCCCGGCGGCGGGATTCCCGGGAATATGAATAATCTGATGAAGCAGGCCCAGAGAATGCAGCGTCAGATGGAGGAGAACCAGAAGGAACTTGAGACAAAGGAGTTTACAGCCAAAGCCGGGGGCGGGGCAGTGGAAGTGACTGTAACCGGTAAAAGGGAAGTGGCGAAAGTGAAACTGTCAGAGGAAGTGGTAGATCCTGACGATATCGAAATGCTGGAAGATTTGGTAATGGCAGCGACCAACGAGGCGCTCCGTATGGCGGAGGAAGCCAATACAGAAATTATGAACAAAATGACGGGAGGACTTGGCCTGGGAGGAGGGCTTCCCTTCTGATGGATTTATATAGCGGGCATATCAATAAATTAATAGATGAGTTGTCCGGGCTGCCAGGGATTGGCAGCAAGTCGGCCCAGAGACTGGCGTTTCACCTGATTAATATGCCGAAGGATAAAGTAAACAGGCTTGTGAAGACAATCGTTGAGGCAAAGGAAAATGTACGTTACTGTAAGGAGTGTTTTACCCTTACAGACAGTGAACTGTGCCCGGTATGCGCAAATGGTAAAAGAGATCACGGCACTATTATGGTGGTAGAGAATACCAGGGATTTGGCGGCCTACGAAAAGACCGGAAGGTACGAAGGTATTTATCATGTGCTTCATGGGGCTATTTCCCCCATGCTGGGAATCGGGCCCGGGGATATACGGCTGAAAGAACTGATTGCCAGACTGGAGGGGGATGTTTCAGAAGTTATCATTGCCACTAACTCAAGCCTGGAGGGAGAGACGACGGCAATGTATATCAGTAAGCTGATTAAGCCTACGGGAATCAAAGTTACAAGGATAGCCAGTGGCGTTCCGGTAGGGGGCGATCTGGAATACATTGATGAAGTAACGCTCCTGCGGGCACTGGAAGGAAGAGTGGAAATGTAGATGCAGCACAGGGCTGCAGGATGGAGACGGGAAATGGGTATACGTAAAGAATTGTTTGGAAAAACAAAATTGGGGGAAGATATCTATCGGTACTGGCTTGAAAATACAAAAGGAATGAGGGCAGGCATCATCAATTATGGTGCGGTTCTTGTAAACCTTTTTGTGCCAGATAAAGACGGAAAAACTGATGACGTGGTATTGGGCTATGATGATTTAGAACCATATACAGTAAATGGATGCTTCCTGGGGGCAACAGTGGGACCCAATGCAAACCGTGTTGGGAAAGCCTCTTTTTTCCTGGAAGGAAAAGAATATAAATTAGACCCTAACGACGGGGAAAATAATCTTCACAGCCATATAGAAGCAGGATATCATAAAAGGGTATGGAATGTGGAAGAAAAGGAAGACGGCATTATTTTACATCTGACGGATGAAGACGGAAATATGGGATTTCCCGGAAATAAGAAAGTCCGGGTGGCTTATACGTTAACAGAAGATAATGAATTAAAAATACAGTATACGGCCGAAAGCGACAAAAATACGATTATCAATATGACAAATCACTCTTATTTTAATCTTGCAGGTCAGGGCAGGGGCACTATATGTAATCATGTCCTTGAACTGAAGGCGTCCGCTTATACGCCTGTTCTGCCGGGTTCCATTCCAACCGGAGAGATTGCACCGGCTGTGGGAACTCCCTTTGACTTTACAAAGCCAAAGAGAATTGGGGACGAGATAGATGCGGACAATGAACAGATTAAGGCAGCAGGAGGTTACGACCACAACTGGGTTCTCGACGGGCCGGAAGGAGCGCTCCGGGAGTTCGCTGTTGTGACGGAACCTGCATCAGGGCGTGTGATGAGAGCGTATACGGATTTGCCGGGCGTGCAGTTTTATGCGGGCAATTTCATCACTAAGCAGACAGGCAAGGAAGGGGCTGTATACGATGCCAGAAGCGGCCTGTGCCTGGAAACGCAATATTTTCCGGATACGCCCAATAAACCGGATTTTCCTTCATCGGTATTCGGGCCTGACAGAAAATATGAAAGCACAACCATATATAAATTTGAATAGAATAGTGTTAAAATAAAAAGGTATGGGAGTATCTCATATCTTTTTGTTACAATAAGCTGGCTCGCAAAGCGTGTCAGCGTTTGTTAAGTTTGGTGGATGTTTATGACGATGCATTACAATCCCAATTCCCATGGCAGTATGCTACACTTAAAACAGGATAAGCATAAAAGAAATGGGGGACTTGTACATGCAATTGCCGAATATAGTAAAGCAAATCGGGAAGACGGACGGAGAACAGAGAGTATATGTAGAAGACTATGTTTATACCTACCTGAATGAACTGAAGAGGGAAAAAGAAATTTTTCCAGTGCGGGTTGCGCTGTTTGGAAATATTTATCAAAAAAAGGACAGGAATTTTTATCTAATATACGGGGCTTCCTGCGTGATCGACGAATTAGAGTGCGGGAGAGATGAGGAACAGGTCAGAAAAGAATATTTTCAGGAGCATGAACTGATTGGATATGTTAATATATACAGTAAAAACCACGAACTGCCCGGAAAGAAGGAGGGGTATTACGTTTTTTATGAAAAAAACGAAGCCATGCAGAACTATTTATTATTCTGCTATCAGAGGAAAGAAAAGGAAAGCAGCGTCAGGGGGATGAGCAGGCAGAGCGCATCCGGGGACATGCCTCCTTTGTTGCCAAAAAGATGGACAGTCCTGGTGGGAGATACTATCAGAAAAATTTTTTATGGGGGATGCATCATTATACTGGCGGCTGCAGTGACAGCAGTCAATGATTATGGCAAAATGAACGGTTTTGTGGAAGCGGCTGACAGGGCAATGGCAATGGCAGAAAATGACTACTGAGATATTTCCGTTGATACGAAAGATTTGGAGATAAACGTATGGCAAATGTGCGGGACTATTTGAAAGAAAAAGAAAAAAGGCTGGGCACTGGGAAAAAGATTGATTACAGAGAGAGAATCCGCAGCCATAAGCTGACTATATTTTACAGAGGAGTTCTCTTTATTTTACTGGCTGCTGCTGTTATCGCATTTTTCGTGATACAGTGGAGGGACAGGGTTTTTAGCGAAAGTGTGATTACGAATCAGGCGCCTATAACGATTGTACAGGGCGCCACCGTGAAAAATTTAGGGGGGAATGTGCTTCTGTACAGTAAAGACGGGGCCAGTTGTATAGACCTGAAAGGAAATGCGGTATGGAACCGTACTTACGAGATGCAGACCCCGATGATTTCCATCTGCGGTCAGATGGCAGCCATTGGCGATTATAATGGACGTTCCATTTATGTGGTGAGCAAAACCGGAGAAAAAGGAACCATTAATACAAACCTGCCTATCAGAAATTTCTGCGTTTCCGCTAACGGTGTTGTGGCAACGGTCCTGGATGATGTGGATATAGCAAGAATTTATGTTTATGATGGAAATGAAAGCACGGAAACTCCTATTGTGCAGTCACAGGCTACGATGGATAAAAGCGGATACCCAATCAGTATCGCCCTTACGCCAAATGGGAAAATCATGGCAGTTTCCTACTTATATGTAGACAGCGGTGATATTAAATCATCTGTTGCGTTTTATAATTTCGGGGAAGTGGGAAAAAATGAGACGGATAATTATGTGAGCGGTTATAATTATCTGGACACAGTGGTACCTTACATACAATTTATGGATAATAATTCTGCGTTTGCTGTTTCAGATGACAGAATCGTCTTTTTTGCAGGGGAGGAAAAACCTGTTAACATAGCCTCCAATTTTCTTGAGGAGGAAGTGCAGAGCATATTTTATAATGAAAGCTACGTGGGGCTTGTATTTATTAACCAGAGCGGTGAATCCGCCTACCGGCTGGATGTTTATAATGCATCGGGCAGCAAAGTACATTCTCAGTTTTTTGACATAGAATATACAGATATAATATTCAACAAAGACCAGATTATTATTTATAACGATTCAGAATGTCAGATATGCAATCTCAAAGGTGTGGACAGATTTCTGGGCGCTTTTGCAGAAAGTACGGTTCTTATGATACCTACATCTTCTGCCTACAAATATACTACTGTCACTGCTGATGCTGTAAATACAATCGAGTTAAAATAACAGGAAGGCACAAATGTATTACATATCATTAATAATAATAGTATTGATTTTCATATGGAGAGCGGCCGCAGGATTCAGAAAGGGAATGGTACAGGAAATAATTTCTTTAATAGCCATGGCTGTGGCCGGAGTCTGTGTCATCCTTATTCTGGGGGCCATAGGGAGTTATCTGAACCGGGAAATAGGAAAAACAGTAGAAATGGCGGTAGTTCTCTTTGTAGTATGTCTGGTGTACCGTCTGATTCATGTTCTGTTTACATCTCTGGAACTGATATCCAGACTGCCGGTTATTAAGTGGCTGGACAAACTTCTGGGAATTGCCGTGGGCCTGGCAGAGGCTGGACTGATAGTTGGACTGCTGGTATACTTCCTTAAAAACTGGGGATTATCCATTTTGGAACGGGTATAAAAACAAACGCTGCCACGTTTCATGAGCCAGCTTATTGTAAACAACGGACAGCACGCTTTGCGAACTACCCTTATGTAAAAAAAATAAAATTTTTTTGAAAAAAGTGTTGACAATAATTTCCTTATCTGATATTATGTGAAAGTCGCACGTCGGTAATAAAAAATGCGGCAAAACAAAGCACCTTGACAAATAAACAGCAATGCAGCCCTGAAAATTCAACA
>CAMWUN010000107.1 GCA_947177425.1 uncultured bacterium | reverse complement strand
TCACTTTCTTACGACCAGCGCAGTAAATGCGCAGGTCTGTGTGAACAGTAACTAGCTATAACTCTTATTCTATCCATCTGACCACATCACCTTTTGCAAACTCCTTATCTGAAGAAACAATGATTTTGCTTTCCCCATCCAGGGACGGAGATTCGACTGCTGCCCAATTATCATTTTCATCCAGCACTTTCACGTTTACCTCCTCCACATAATATTCCATACCCAGAATCCCTTCACGTTCTTTTAATATATACACAAAAGTTCTGATATTATCTTTGTGAATTGCCAGAGGGGAAATACAGTAATTATATCTTTCCCCTGTCTCCGAGCGTGTAATGGTACCCGAAAGTCCCGGAACTCCTGTACCTTCCGGGAGCGTAATATATGTTTCAAAGCTTCCGGGCATAATCTGGCTTTCAGAAAAATACTCAATATTTACATCCATTTTCTGCCTGCTGCCATCCAGTTTTAAAGACACCTCATCTCCAAATCCCACATATTTTTTCTGCTCCTTATCCAAAAGCACTTTGAACTGGCAGGGAATACTGTCGTCGGTCATCATTATGGCAGCCGAGTCCGGTATCCTGCTGCCTGCTTCTATATAAATATCTGTAATCATTCCTGATGCATCTGCCGTTACAATTCCCTGATTGTTCAGGATATTTTGATAAGAGGAAAGATTTTCTTTCAGTCTTCCTATCTCTGTCCGGGTGACAGATAAGGTGGAATCAGATGCCTCCGGAAAAAGTATATCCTCTATATTTCTCTGAGCCTGCCTCATGGCGCTGTCCCTCTCCCGCATGGCGTCGGCTTCTCCGTAAGCCGCCTGCTGCAAAGCATCTTCCAGTTCCTGCTGTCCAATTTCGTCATCTGCGCCTTCCAGTTCTTCCATTGTCCGGGCATATACATCCGACGCCCGTCCCACGTCTGTATTTTTTTCCCTTGCCGTCCTGTCGTAATCTTCTCTTGCCCGGGCCTCCTCAATTTCCTTCTTCTGCTTTGCCAGTTCCTGGTTTTCAAGGATAGTATTTACCTGAAGCTGCAGCTTATCGATTTCTGTCTCCTTCTCTTTTATGATCTCCTTTAAATCATCCAGGTCAATTTGAAAAAGTACATCGCCCTCTTCCACCCTGTCTCCCACATGAACCATAAGGGATTCCACACGAAGTCCACCAAGGGATGTGACTGCCTGTTTTCCCCCTTCTACCACAATTCCATCCGCTTTCATAATATGTTCAATATATTTTTCTTCCAGTACAGAAGTTGTTACCAATGGAAGTTTTGTTGTATAATAACTTTTTGAAATTAAGGTACAAAGCCACATGAACGCTAAAAAGAGAATAAATCCTGCCATAATTTTTTTCCTGACCATTTTCTTCCTCCCCTATTCCTTCAGACCAGAATAAATAATTCCCTGCTCCAGATAATCCTGCCCCATGACAAATACGAATACTGCCGGAATCAATGTGATGAAAGAAGCGCAGAAAGCATATCCGGCTTTTGTCCAGGTAATTTCCGGAAGATACAGAGACAAGGGCCACAGGGATTTGTCATCTATAAACGCCATGGGCTGTTCCATCATATTCCAGTATTCCAGAAATCCCAGCACTATGGCTGACAGGATACCGCTCTTTCCAAGAGGCAGACCAATTCTGGAAAATATGATCCCTTCTCCTGCCCCATCCACCCTGGCGGCCTCGAAAAGCTGGGCAGGAATACTTCTAAAACCTCCATAACACAAAAAAATAGGAAAGGTAGAAAATATGGCAGGCAAAATGACTGCCTTGTCCGTATTTAAAAGGGATAATTTATTGAGCACCAGATAATTTGACAACATTGTCACCTGAAAAGGAAGCAGCATCAGCACTACATAGAAGGCAAACAGCAATTTACCAGCCCGTACTTTATATACTGCAAAGGCCCAGGCGGCAGGCACTCCTATTAAAAGCTGGCCTCCTATAATACATGCAGTCATTCTCATGGAATTCCAAAATAAAATGAAAAAAGATGGATCCTGGAAGAGCAGCTTTTTGTAATTGGCAAAGGAAGGATAATCAGGCATCAGTTTCCAGCTAATAAATGAAAGTTCATCCATAAAAACAGAACTCAGATATCCCTTTAACTCGTACTGATCCATAACCGACCCTGTAATCAATATGATGACAGGAAAAACTACAAATATACCTGGAAGTATCAATACTGCCATAACAAACGCTTTATTTAGATTTGCTATTATATTTTGTTTTATCTTGTCATTTTTATATATCTGTTTCTGATTTTTCATGCTTCGTCCTTGTCCCATACTTTTTGCAATAGTAGAATCACTACCAGCAGAAATGAACCTGTGCATACTGCTGCTGCTGCCATTTTGTCAAATTCCATATTTACAAACCAGTTGTTGAATGTGTGCTGTAAAAGGTAAATGCTCCTGTGGGGATAGGCTCCAGCCACCAGATAGGCCTCTCTGTAAATCTTAAATGAATTCAAAAAGGACAGTATCACAATGGTATAAAGAGTACCCTTTAAATTTGGAAGTATGATATACCAGATGCGTTTGTATTTCCCGGCGCCATCTACCCTGGCCGCGTCCAAAAGTTCCGCCGGAATCCCAAGGATACCGGAAAGCCATAGTACCACCGTATATCCGGTATTTTTCCAGATATAACTGCATACCAGCACCCAGAAAGCAGCATCCGTATCAAGATAACCTGTATGTATTTCTCCCCACAATCCTGTCCACTTTCCTATTTCTGTCAGGACCAGATTGATAAATCCCTGTTTATAAAACACCATTTTCCATACCATAACAATGGTTGCTGTGGGCATTGCCATGGGAAACAGATAGATAGATTTTATCAGCCCTGACTCCTTAATTCCGCTTAAAGGCATGGCGATCAAGAAACCTATGGAAACCAGAAGCGGTATACAAACAAGGGTAAACTTTAAAGTATTCTTAACGGCAATCATAAATGCCTGATTGTGAAAAATTGTTATATAATTTGCCAATCCTGTAAAGTTTCCTGTTACTGCTGTGGTAAAGGATCTTTTGACTACATCCCCAAAAGGAAGAATTACGAAAACCGCCACGCCCAGGAAACTGGGAGCCATAAAAATCAGAAAGGCTCTTATTTTTTTTCCTCTTTTCACATAAAACCTCCAGATAAATCTAAAGCGTCAGAAACTGACGCTTTAGAAACTTTTTTATTCTGACATATAAATAGATACTTTTTGTTCTATCGCGTTTACTGCCTCATCAAGGCTTTTGTCCCCTCTTATATAGCTTTCGCCTTCTTCGTATACTGCATTTTCCAATACAGTATCAGGTATATAAGCGGTACTTAACCCATGAATCCAGTCCTTGGTAAGCTGCTTTTGTTCATCTGTAAACCAGTATATAGCCATATCTACTCCTATACCGTCTCTGCCAGAACTTCCAATATAACTATATATGCCTTCGTCATTGATGTAACTTTCTTCAATCTTGAACATTTCTTCAAATCCTGCTTCTGTTACAGAAAACCCTTTATATAAGGAAGACTGGTTATCCCTGCCCAAAAGTACTTTCAACATATCTTTTGCCCTTTCCGTTTCTTCGGAAGCTGCATTAATTCCTATCAAAGTTTTTGGCACAAATACATTTTTACTGTGTCCGTTCATGGGCACAACCATATCATCTTCAAACTCTTTTATCCTGCTGACGGAGAATGCCTGCGTTAAATCTCCCCTGTAATACAATGTTCCACATTCAATTTGTACATATTTTGCCACTATATCAAGTGAATTAACCATCATTAG
This sequence comes from uncultured bacterium, assembly GCA_947177425.1. GTDB lineage: Bacteria > Bacillota > Clostridia > Lachnospirales > Lachnospiraceae > Suilimivivens. Next base: position 5,519 of record CAMWUN010000107.1, on the reverse strand, counting down.
ATAATCGCTGTCCTCAAGTTTTACTCCGGTATAAGCATAAATATTCTGGCTCCGACTTTCATACTCCTCCACAGACTTTTCTGAAATACCGTCCATCTGGGCATCGTAAATCCTCTTTGTCTGCTGTAAAAAGTCTTTTAATGTCTCTTTGTCCAGTTCCCCGCTTTCTTTCTTCCATGCAGGCGCTGATACCATGGAAAATAACCGCATGATTCCTTTTTCTGAGCAGACATCCAATATATCTGCCTGTGGTGTTTCCTGCCTGATTTCTTCAATCATATCAGCAATGCCTTCCAAATCATCCGCCTTTGATACATACTTTTCTTTTCCTTCTATTATTGGAATCTGAATTTCACAGGGTATCATATATACGCTGTTATCTTTTTTAAAGGCGCTTATAATATTTTCAAAAGGCTTATCTTTACTTTCCATACTTGCCAGGCAGTCACTTAAGTCCAGAAGAAATCCTTTTTCTATATAGGAATCCACAGGCATTTCATCTAATATAAGTAAATCCGGCCCTTGTCCAGCCATAATCTGGGTGTTCAGCTTCTTTAGTGCATCATCCTTTGTTACGCTCTCCGAACTTATACCTACTTCATATTCCAGATAAACCTCCGGATTATTTGACTGATAAATGGTAACTGCCTGCTTTAAAGTATCGTTTTCTTTCAGACTGTATACTTTCAGTTTCTCGTTGGGTACTGTGGGAATATCTGGGTTGTAAGTAAACCTTACCAGTTTTCCGCCTACAAACAGGGCAATAAATTCATTATCGGGAAGCATAACCATTCCCTTTAACAGGTAAGATGGATTGCTGAAACAGGAAAGATTTCCGTCAATAATCTGTTCTACAGCGCTGCCTCCAATAACATGTCTGTGAAGTCCCTTTTTTCCTGCAATATAAATTACCCCTTCTTCTCCCGGAAAAGAGTATACCTCGTAGCAGTCAGCGGTATCATAACTTCTGTCTTTATAATTTTCGTTTATAAATGCATTTAAGACCTCATCTTCCACATATTCCTTTTTTTCCATATCATAAAGCGCAAGCCCTTCAAAATGGCTGCCGTCTATTATCATAATGTTATCCTGAAAATTAATCAGTTCCGGCCTTCCATTCGCTTTAAGAAACTTCTCACTGCTTCCGTCCTCTTTCACTTCATAAATTGTTTCGCCTAATGTAGTGACAAAAACTCTTCCCGAACCAGAAATCCATATTTTTCTCATAAAATTTTCATCTTCTGTAATAGGAATATCAAAAGATATCTGTGTTCCATCCGGTCTGACAATAAGCCCTACAGGGTGAAGTTTATTATCCTCCTGATTTTCTTCTCCACTTTCGTCCTGATTTTCGTGGACATTGTAAAGAATGCCTGTTGTACCGTCAGCGCCATAAGACACAGACATAATATATGCCTCTTTTTCTTTAAGATCCGACAGCCACTCTTCCTTCTGTGTCTCCCAGGTTATACCATTATCCTTTGATACAATCTTACCATTAAACGAATCTGCTATAAAAATATTTCCATCGGGCATTTTTTTTAATTCCAGCGTATTTAAACAGTATTCTGATAAATCCATAGAACTTTCCACATATCTTCCCATGGCAGTGTTTTTTTCCGAATCATCGGAACTTTCTTCTTCCGGTACATCAGACTGTACATTGTCCAAAGTCTCCTCCTTCCCATCATCGGTTTCTATTGAACCTTTCTGATTATTCCCACATCCTGCCAGAGAACATATCATCATAACAAACAGCATTAATAAAGCCAGTTTTTCCTTTATTCTTTTCAATTTGAATGACATACAAGCCTCCATCATTTTTATTTTTTATAATTACTTATTATTACATTAAGCTGGCTCACAAAGTGAGATTAAATTTTCCTTTATTGCTTTTTATCAGACAAAATTATAGATAACTACACTCTCCGCCGTAAATTCCTTTTCTTCTGTCACATAATATCCTGTAAACTTCACGCCTATACCTTCTTTAATATCTGAAATGGATGCCTCGGATAGCGTAACGTCAGAGTCACCGTTTACACCTCCGTTCCTAACTGTGCGCAGTTCCCACTTTACACCCTCCGGAAGATTTACTGTAACAAGTGTTTCATTGCCGCTTTCATCTGCCGATGACACCATTACCAAGCCGTCCTCCTCTTCATATGTATATGCTTTGCATATAATAACACTTCCGGTTCCGATACTTTCAACACTGCCTTCCAGGATTTCTATGTTTTTTTCTTCAGACATACTTTCTTCTCCTGTACTGGACTCGTTACCAGTTTCATTATCAGAATTCCCCGGCTCCTTTGTTTCCTCTGCATCAGACTCCGGCTCTGTTTCTTCCGCCGGATTTGAATTACCACTTTGGTTTAATTCATCCAGGTTCTCCACGACCATTTCCGGTTGTTCTTCTTTCCCACTGCACGCGGTCATACTTAATAAAGAACAGGCACATAATAAAATAATTGCTTTCATTTTCATAATTTACCTCATTTCCGAGCCTTTTACTTCACCGGCTCAACTTTTTATTCATCATAACAGTTTAGTCTCTAAAATATCTCTAAGAAAAAAATTAGAGACTAATTAAAGGTTTCTGTGATAGAATAAAAAAATAACACCAGCTTATTTATTTTAAAAGAGGATACCGACATGAGAATTTTGCTTGTAGAAGATGATGAACAGTTAAATGAAAGCCTGACCTTCAAGCTGGAGCTGGAAGGTTTTACAGTTGATTCCTGTTTTGACGGGGAAGAAGCCTGTTATTATGGGGAGCAGAATATTTATGATGTGATACTTTTAGACAGGATGCTCCCTCATATGGAGGGAACGGAAGTTTTAACCACTCTCAGAAAAAAGGGTATTACCACGCCCATTATTCTTCTTACAGCTCTTGGTACTTTATCTGACAAAGTGACAGGACTTGACTTGGGCGCAGACGATTATCTTGTGAAGCCTTTTGCCATTGAAGAATTGTTTGCCCGAATCCGCTGTCTCACCAGACGTCCTAACTCCTTAAACTCAGACAATGTCCTTACCGTATCTGACATTATCTGGTATATGGATGAGGACCGCCTTGAAGGACCTTTGGGAAGCTGTACCTTATCCAGACGGGAAGCTGCTTTGATGGAAACCTTCCTTAGAAGAAAAGATCAGACTTTGTCCAGAAATCTCCTGCTCTTAAAAGTATGGGGGCCAGAGAGCGATGTAGAAGATGGAAATCTGGACAATTATATCCATTTTCTACGCAGAAGGCTTAAAGGCACGGGAAGCTGCCTGCAAATCAAAACAATCCGTGGAATCGGATATTGCCTGCAGGATAAATCAGACGCATAGATATCTTTATTGTTTTGGAGAAGCTTTATGTATAAAAAAGTCCACCTTCGGTTAACAGCGCTTTGTGCCGGAATTACCACAGCTATTATGATTATTATGTCTCTCAGTTATTTATTTGTCTCCGAAACAGCACTTTATGAAAATCACTATAGTTCCTTTAAAAATGATATGAATACCATTACCACCAATCTGGAGCAGCAGCCCATTATTTCCATGGAATGGATATCCAAAATGGAATCCCAGAACAACTATACCTTTTTTTTACTGGATAATGGTATTCCATTTCTGTATAACCAGCTTAACGATTCTAATGAATCTGACAAAAATGAAATATTTAATGAATGTATGGATGCCTATAATCAACTATTTGATATTCAGCGCACAGAACTTACACCATATTCTTCATATCATGTAGAATTTGAATTTGCATCCTCTTCAAAGAAGGAGGACTTTTTTGGAAGTGTAATAGAAATTGAGAAAGGTTCTTCTCTGCTGCAGATTTTTGTTTTTACTTCCCTATATGAATTGAAACAGCAGATACATGAACAGAGAATCCTTTTTGCCCTGATAAACATTATTGCCATTTTCTTCCTGACAGCTTTTTCCTGGCTCTTTACAGGAAAGCTTTTGAAACCTATTCTTGAAAACCAGCAGAAACAAATTGCATTTGTGGCTTCGGCCTCCCATGAACTCAGAACGCCTCTTGCTGTCATTCTCTCTTCCGTTGAATGTTGTGCGGAATCCTCTCCCGACAGGCAGGAACGCTTTTTAAGAACCATTAAACAGGAAGGTCTGCGCATGTCTTCACTTATAACTGATATGCTTACCCTCTCAGAGTCAGACCGCCAGCAGTTTTCTGTAAAAAAGAAGACTGTGGAACTGGATACTCTGGTTATAAACTCTTATGAGTCATTTGAACCGCTTGCAAAAGAAAAATCTGTCACTTTGTCTATAGAACTACCGGAAGATACGCTGCCTGCATGTTCCTGCGACCCGGACCGCATCCGGCAGGTTATTTCTATTTTACTACACAATGCCATCAGTTATACCCCCGAAAATGGCAGAATCAACATTTCTCTCAAATATAAAAAAGGGGATTTCCTTATAGCAGTAACGGATAATGGCATTGGCATATCTGACGAGGACAAGACCAAAATATTTGACCGCTTTTACAGGTCAGAAAAATCCCGAAACACGAAAGGACACTTCGGGCTTGGATTGTCTATTGCATATGAGATAGTAAATGCACACAAAGGCGCAATTACGGTTGGGGACGCGGAAGGAGGCGGAACCGTGTTTACAATTGTATTACATGGATAATAATACTGCTCAGTTATAGGGAATACAATGTTCTTTAACGATATGACTGCTATTAGAATATCATCATTTCATACTTTATATCACACAATATCATACTGTCCTGTTAGCAGTTTTGTTAGCAGAATCTTATCAACCAAAATAATGATGGATAAAACTTTCTTTTTGTGGTATGCTACCTATAACAGCAGAAAGGATGTGATATACATGGCTACAGCAACAAAAACGGCAGACATTTCCTATACAATAGATGACGCTATGGAAGTACTGTTTGGAAAACTTGATGAAGCAATTGACGATATGGAAAACGGCAGGGTACAGACCATAGAAGAAGCCTGGAAAGAGATTGACAGTATATAAGGGGTACAGATGAACAAGCGGTATAAGGTGGTAATCGCCCAAAGCGGTAAAAATGATGTTAAAAATAAAAAACGCTATATAATCCAGAATTTCAAGTACCGTGAACATGCTGAAAATTTTTCGTCTAAAATCAAAAAAGCGGCAGAAGAATTAGCCATATTTCCGACCAGTCACCAATTAACAGGCTTCAAATATCATGGATATGATATTTACATGAAACCTCAAAGCAATCACCTTCTATTTTACACCATAGATGATGATAAAGGTATTGTGACAGTACTCCGTATCTTGCAGGACGGTATGGATTGGGAATACATAATTCAGCGGTGGATTCAAATAAACTCATAAACGAATGAAAAGCTTTGTGTGAGAAATCATGCAGAGTTTTTATTTTAAGAATCAAGTGTTTATCTTTTGTTAGCAATAGTCAGACAGATACTAAAATCTGTGTAAACGGTAGATAGTGCGTACCTATACAAAACAAGAGCAAACCTGTATGATAG
>CAMWUN010000106.1 GCA_947177425.1 uncultured bacterium | reverse complement strand
TCACTTTCTTACGACCAGCGCAGTAAATGCGCAGGTCTGTGTGAACAGTAACGTGTTACAGGATAGATGCCCCACTTGCTTGGAGTGGGATGTTGACTTTTTCCTTATATTTGATAAAATATGGTAAAGCTGATAGACAGCACTATTCTGGGTGGAGTTTTCAGTAAGACGAATACTAAAAATAGGAAAGAAGCGTTTTTACTTTGAAAAAGTTTGGATATATAGTTCTTGGAATATGGTGTATACTTACCTCGTTTGTTAGTCCGGTCTGGCTGACATTGGTGTTCCTTTATGTAACAGGCCTTATTTATAAATATGATTTTTCCATAGATGAAGGCATAGCGGAAGTAATGGGAGTTATGGGTATTGCAATATGGATATTGCTGGTTCTGCTTCCCATTATTTTCTTCTTAAAACGTATAAAATCTGTGGATTCCCGGGCGGCGGTTATTTCTTCGGGTATCATGGTATTGGCCGCCCTGCTATGTATTGCTATGTGCGGATGGGATGTAATCCGGTTTTTGAATGTGCCCGTCGGAACGTTAATGGGCAGTTAATAACAGAAGTGATTTCTTCACTCAGATTCTTTTCTGTACGCAAAGACAAACCACTTTTCATTCATATAAATCTCTATTGTATCGTCTGCTCCATACTGATAACCAAATCCACTTCCAAAATTAGACTGATTATCGTCTATTGGAATTTCAGTTTCAGCGACAGTTGACGTTATTTCTCCATCCATAGTGCCACAACGCCCACTGATAGTGCTTTCTTTCCCTGTATCATAGTATAATTTGCCATTTACCCTTATCATGGGCATTCTATCCCACATAGCATCAGCGCCTGCTTGTTCTATCACGGTAATTTTATAGACCTCACCTAATTGTGCGGGATAAGATTTATCTAAAAGCCCCTCTTTGTGTCTGTCACTAAAGGTCTGTTTACCAAATTAAAATGAAAATTGCCTTTGGCAATGGGATTTTTGCACTCTCGAATCACTTTCTTACGACCAGCGCAGTAAATGCGCAGGTCTGTATGAGCAGTAACAGTGGGGACACAATTTCGATGCTGCGGCTAGAAGCAGTGTTGCGAAGAGAAGAAAAAGCGTGTATAATATAGGCGTTTGCAAAACGTGAAATGCATTTTAAAAGTGAGGTTAAATTATGGTACAGTCGAGAACACATACTTGTAACCAGTTAAGAATCGGGGATGTAGGGAAAACGGTCACGATTACCGGCTGGTATGATAACATGAGGAAGGTTAGCAAAAATCTTGGGTTTTTAATTCTGCGGGATTTTTACGGCGTGACTCAGGTGGTCATTGAAACCGAAGAGATGATGGCGAAATTAGCCGGGGTCAACAATGAGTCCACGCTTTCCATTACCGGGGAGGTAAGGGAACGTTCCAGCAAGAACCCCCAGCTTGCCACAGGTGAAATTGAGGTGGTACCGGAAGACATCGCGGTGCTTGGAAAATGTATTTATAATGAACTGCCATTTGAGATAAGCAGGTCAAAGGAGGCGGACGAAGCCACCAGATTAAAGTACAGATATCTGGATTTGAGAAATCCAGCGGTGAAGGAAAAAATTGTTCTTAGGAGCAGGATTGTTGCGGAAATAAGGAAAAGCATGACGGAACATGATTTCCTTGAGATTACCACACCCATTCTGACCTGTTCCTCACCGGAAGGTGCGCGGGATTATCTTGTCCCTTCCAGAAACCATCCAGGAAAGTTTTACGCCCTTCCCCAGGCGCCCCAGCAGTTTAAGCAGCTTCTGATGACGTCAGGGTTTGACAGGTATTTTCAGGTGGCGCCCTGTTTCAGGGATGAGGATGCCAGGGCTGACCGTTCTCCCGGTGAGTTTTACCAGTTGGATATGGAAATGGCTTTTGCCACCCAGGATGATGTGTTTGGCGTGATAGAGGATGTACTGCCCCCTGTTTTTGCAAAATACGGAAAATACCAGCAGGCGTCAAAAGCGCCTTTTACAAGGATATCTTATAATGATGCCATGGAAAAATACGGATCGGACAAGCCCGACCTGCGGATAGACTTAACTCTTCAGGATGCCACCACATGTATGGACGGGTGCGGCTTCGGCCCTTTTGAGGGACAGACCGTTAAGGCTATTGTGGTAGATAATTTTGCAGCCACCAGAAAGGTTATCGACAAAATATGTGCAGATGTGGAAGTGCAGAGCGGGCAGAAGGCATACTGGTTCCGTCTGGATGAAAATGGAGAACTGGTGGGAGGAATTTCCAAATTTTTAAAGGACAGGAAAGAACAGGTGGTGGAAACTCTCGGATTAAAGAATGGGGACTTCGTGGGTCTGACTGCAGGCAAAAAGTCAGACGCCCAGAAGTGTGCAGGTGTGCTCCGCAAGTTTCTGGGAAATGCCTGTGACGCCCATATGAATAAGGAATGTTATGAATTCTGCTGGATTGTGGATTTTCCCATGTACGAGATAGGGGAGGAGTCCGGGGAACTGGAATTCTGTCATAATCCTTTTTCCATGCCACAGGGCGGTATGGATGCGCTCCTGAACAAAGACCCTCTTGATATTTATGCTTATCAGTATGACCTGGTATGTAACGGGGTGGAACTTTCTTCCGGGGCAGTGAGAAACCATGATCCCGAAATCATGGTCAAAGCATTCCAGATAGTAGGACTGGACGAGGAAGATGTGAAAGCAAAATTCCCGGCCATGTACAATGCATTTTGTTACGGTGCGCCTCCTCATGCAGGTATTGCCCCCGGGGTGGACAGAATGGTAATGCTTATTGCAGGAGAAGAGAGTATCCGCGAGATTATTCCTTTCCCCATGAACAAGACCGCCCAGGATGTGATGATGGGAGCACCCTCGGAGGTAGACGAAAGGCAGCTTAAGGATGTTCACATTAAAATTGACCTGCCTAAGGAAGGTGACTTAAAGTAACTGTTTGGATGAAAGGTGACTTCATATGAATAGAAACAGGAAGCTGCTGACCTGCGTGCTGGCAATGTGCCTTGTCCTCTTTGCCGGATGCGGGCAGAAGCTGGGAGCGGAATTTTCAGAAGAAGTAAATATGCTGGAGGGAGCGGAACTTTCGGTGGATGAATCGCTGGTAACGCCTACGGGACTTACTTATTCCATAAGCAACCAGTCTGGCAGGGACTTGAATTATGGACAGGATTACAGTCTTTTGAAGGAAAAAGACGGAAAATGGTATCTGGTGGAGCCGGAGCGGCCGGTGGCAGTTACAATGGAATTATTGTGGGTTCCGGCAGGAAGCACAGACACTATGGAAATAAGCTGGGAGAGTTCTTATGGAAAACTTTCCGGCGGCCATTATCGTCTGCTGAAGAACTTCTCTGACAATGAGAAGGGATACTATCTGGCAGGAGATTTTCATGTGAAATGATGAGTATTAGATATGCATTTAAACGTTCCCTGCCAGTTATGGCCGGTTATCTGGTATTAGGGATTGGATTTGGAATACTGCTTGAGACAAAAGGATACGGCGTATGGTGGGCCTTGCTGATGAGCGTTTTCATTTATGCAGGCTCTATGCAGTATGTGGCAATTGACCTTTTATCTGGGGGCGCATCGCTTCTTTCAGCCGCACTTATGACTCTTATGGTCAATGCCCGGCATCTTTTTTATGGGATATCCATGATTGAGAGATATAAAGGGACAGGAAAGAAAAAGCCATATCTTATTTTCGCCCTGACAGACGAAACCTACTCGCTGGTGTGCAGCGGGGAGGCGCCGGAAGGTGTGGACCAGAAAAAGTATTTCTTCTGGGTATCCCTGTTTGACCAGAGCTACTGGGTAATTGGAAGCATTGCAGGCTCTCTGATTGGAAGTTTTATTCACTTCAATACATCAGGAATTGAGTTTTCCATGACGGCTTTGTTTATCGTGGTGTTTGTGGAACAGTGGAAAAGCGCTTCCAGCCATTTAAGCGCGGTTATCGGGGTAGCGGCTTCTGTGGCGTGCCTTCTGTTTTTTGGCCCGGACAGCTTTCTGATACCGTCTATGGTGACAATTACAGCGGCTTTAACAGCTTTTCGAAAAGTTTTGGATAAGAAACAGAAGGAAAGGGAGGGCGCTGGAAATGGATAATTTACATGCAGGACTGATGGTGGCAGTGATTGCCCTTGTGACAATTCTGCTCAGGGGGATTCCGTTTATCGTTTTTGGCGGCAGGAAGAAGACGCCTGCTTTTATTGTTTACCTGTCGGATGTCCTTCCCTATGCGATTATGGGGATGCTGGTGGTATATTGCCTGCGGAGTGTAGATATTTTAAAGAAGCCTTATGGACTGCCAGAACTGATTTCTGGTCTGGCAGTGGTTCTGCTTCATCTCTGGAAACGGAATACTCTGCTTAGTATTGCCCTTGGAACAATTATTTATATGACGCTGGTACAGACTGTATTTTAAAATCCCCCGCTCCTAAAAAAGGGCAGGGGATTGTTTGTTAATAAGCTGATTTATGAAGCGTGGCAGCGATTGTTTAGCAGTAGATTGCCCACAGACATTGGCCAGAAAGCCCTATTTGTACGGTTGTCTGACACGGCCGCAGGCAGTACTCTGTTGTCTGCAAACAGGCAGGAGATTACTTACCGCTTTTGGCAGAAGGTGCAAAATAAGCGACAGCAATGCCGCCGGGGCCTACGTGGGTTCCTATGGTGCCGCCCACAGTGGCTACGGGAAGGCTTTCCGCATGGTCTTTCCAGAGAGCCTCGCTGTCAGTTATGTACTTTTGCATTAAGGAATCGCTTAAGCCAGTGTAGCCTAAGAAATATGGCTTCTGGAAATCAATGCCGCCGGACTCCTTGATGTGCTGGGCAAGAAGATTATTGCCCTGTTTGGAACCGCGGGCTTTCCCCAGCATAACAACCTGGCCGTCCACTACGCCGACTACCGGTTTGATGGAAAGGACACTGCCTGCCAGTGCGGCAGTCTTGGAGATGCGTCCTCCCTTTTTCAGATATTCTAAGGTATCCAAAAGAGCAATGAGTCTGATATTTTTCTTTTCTTTTTCCAGCGTTGCGGCAATGGACGCTGCGTCCATACCGGAATCCTTAAGCTGCAGGGCGTATTCAACCAGCGCCCGTTCACCTACGGTAGCATTTTCACTGTCCACCACATATACCCGGCCTTCTTCAAATTCCCGGGCGGCGATACATGCGTTTTGCCAGGTGCCAGAGATTTTACTGGATAAAGTAATGATAATAATACAGTCTCTGGTTTCCAGCGCTTTTCTGACTGCCGTCTCAAACTCGTAAGGCGGTATCTGGCTGGTAACAGGGAGCGAGTCAGATTCTATCAGCTTTTCGTAGAATTCTTTGTGGGTCAGGTTGACCCCGTCAAGGTATTCACTATCATCAAAAGTTATCTTCATGGGAAGGACGGTTAAATCCTGTCTGACTGAACCGGTAATATCTGAAGATGAATCAGTTATAATCTGGATGTCCATTGATTTCTCCTTTTAGCCGTTACTCGTCTTCCGTATCGCTGTTTTGCCCTATCAGGGCAGAATCGCCGGACTGTGGAGATGTCATGGTACATCTGCCGTCAAAGTAGGCGTCTTCATCAATCACAAGGGATCTTGCCGTAATATTGCCGTTAATCTTTCCAGAGGAAAGAAGTTCCAGCTTGCCGAGAACGGAAACATCGCCGTCCAGCCTTCCGGAAATGATTACGCTCTGGGCGGAAACATTTCCTACAATCTGTCCTTTAGGTCCAAGAATCAATTCCTTCTGGCAGACACAGTTACCATTTACGGTACCATCCACCCGAATCATGTCAGGAACCTTCAGATTGCCGTCAAAGACAGCCCCTTCACTAATCAGAGTGCCTGTTTTGGCCAAAGCCTCTGATGAGTAAGTATTGTTTTTGTTCTTTCTTAACATAATAGTTCTCCTCCTTTTATCCTTTCGCATCAAACACGCTTAAGGGATCGATTGGCTCTCCGTTTAAAAGAACCTGATAATCCAACTGCGTATTATCTGTGATAATGGTAAACAAAGTTTCTCCGGCCTGAACCTGTGTATTTTCTTCCAGGCTGGATTCGACTGTCTGCTGGCTCATATAGCGGGTCACATAACCATTACCGTGATCTACCTCGACAATCAGCGGATAGGTGTCATCAGAACTGACCGTAATGATTGTGCCGCTGCCGGCCGCAATGATATTGCCCTCTTCATGGACAGTAATAGAGAGATAGGATTGTTCCTGTGAATAGGCGGATAACAGCATGGCTGTATCAGAGGAAGGGTAAAGACTGGGAAAGAATGGATCTGCTCCAGGAGCATCCGGTTCTGCCTCTGCCTCCTCCTCGTTTGTCTCTTCCGTTTCTTCTGCTTCTGCAACGCTGGGTTCAGGCTGCTGCCGCAGGGATTCATTTTCTGCAATCAGTGCCTGCTTTTCATTATTCAGACTTTCCTTCTCGCTCTCAAGCTGCCTGACTAACTGTTCCTGGGAACTTAACTGCTCCTTTAGGGAACTCTGTACCCTGTGGGCAATTGAAAACTGGTAAGCAAACCAGCCCAAAGCGACACAGAGAATGAGCAGAAATATGAAAAGCATGCGTAAAATGGAAAGTGAAATCTGAAACTGCCTGTTGCTCCGGCCCGTATTAGAAATCAGAAGTATGTAAAAAGATTCCTTTCGTTTGTGCCTTTGTTGCTTCATATCATACCCCCCATGGCATTATGATTCAGTGAGCCTGGAAATCCATTTAGCTCTTATACACTATAACACAAAATGAGAAAAATTGAAACCAGTAAGTGAAGAAGAAATACGCCTTTTTTCGATAGTATATTTTGCCAGAGCATATTGTGGCAGCTTTTCTGAGGGATTGTCAGGAAAATTAAAATCTGTTATGATAAAAATCAGAATATAAAAAAGAAAAATGACGGACAGGGCAGTATGAAAAGGAAAAAGAAGAAAGACAGAATTATGAAAAACAGGATTTTATATGAAATACTCGACTGGTCAAAGGCAATTCTGGCGGGCATTGTGGTGGGGGTTTTTGTCAGCAGTACATTGATTGCCAACGCGCAGGTGCCGTCCGGCTCCATGGAAGAAACAATTATGACGGGAAGCCGTATCATTATTAATCGTCTGGCATACATGTCCCGGGAGCCTGACCGGGGGGACATTATTGCGTTTTACTTTCCTGACGATGGAGAGACAGAGTACATTAAAAGGATTATTGCCCTGCCAGGGGAGACGGTCGAGGGCATTGACGGGAAGATTTATATTGACGGCGCAGTGTACGAAGAAGATTATATAAAGGAAGAGATGGAAGGCAGCTTCGGACCATATACGGTGCCGGAAGATTCCTATTTTGTCATGGGGGACAACAGAAATAATTCCGTGGATTCCCGTTTCTGGATGGACAAATTTGTGGAAAAGAGCGAGATTATCGGAAGAGCAGAGTTTGAATATTTTCCCCAGATAAAATGGCTGTCGGAGTAGGGCCGCAGTTTTTTGTCCGCAGAGATGTATATGGTCATCTCTGCGGACCATAAGCCGCACGCCCGATGAAAGGTCCGGCACAGGCATAACCTGAGATTTTGCCGTCTGATACCGCTGCAGGAGAAGGGTATTTCTTCAGGGGATTGGCTTTTCAAAATGTCTTTTGCATCGTTAACAGACGCGGTCCCGATTTGGATATCCTTCATACAATATATCCTTTAACACTATCTGGCCGTTGCTTTTTTGAAATAATCATCAATACTTTTCTTGATTTCCGCGGGCTTCATGCTTTTTAGCAGGCAGCCCTTTGGCTTCAAAGACATCATTTTATTTACGGCTTCCTTATCAGATCTGCCTGTCAGGAAGATGACCGGGATGTCGGCAAAGTCCTTCTCGGAGCGAATCATTTCTAATACCTGGGCGCCGTCGCACACGGGCATTTCATAATCCAGAAGAATCAGGTCAGGCCGGTTCAGGGTTATGGCCCTGATGGCGGATAAACCGGAGTTGGCCAGTGAAACCTGGTAGTCTATCCCCAGCAGCTTTTTCATAAACTGCTGAAGCATCTCAGAATCATCTACCACAAGGATTTTCTTTTTGTGGTTATTTTTATTTGTCTGTTCATTTTTGGTAAGATATTTCTGGATTTCCGTCATTACATTTTCTGTTTTCAGGAAAGAGACGGCTTCATTTTCCTGCATGTGCGGCGCAATGACGCAATATGCAAAGTATCCTGCGCCTGTGTCAAAAAGCAGGCTGTATTGTGGGTGCTGGCTGTTAAATACCTGCTGGAACTGATCGTATGTCAGCAGATTTTCGCCTTTCAGCTTATATAGTTCAGAGGATGGGATGTGTTCTTTGATCCGCTCCACAAACTGTCTTGCCGCATATCTGGTGGCGTTCACAATCAGGACACTCAAAGTCCCTGCATCTTCATCCATGAGTTTTCCGATGGTATTAATCAGAAGCTTTTCCTCAAAAACCAGGATGATTTCCCAGTTCCTGCCTTTTTCATTGGTATAGACAATCCGGTAGTATATTCCGCTGCCAAACTTTTCTCCTCCATAACATTCGCTGACCAGCGATGCATTTAGCTGGAACATGTCATTTAAAAGCTGGGTAATAAGCTGTTTCATGGCAAGCTGTTCTTCTTCCGGCCGCAGGTTGCTCCATTTGCTTGTAATTTTGCCTGTAATGGCCCGGTCTTCTGTGAGCGTGTGCCCAATCAGCCATCCGGCGCAGACGCCCAGAAAGTGATTGACTGCATCTTGTGAAAACATGGATCTGTTCAGTTCCCGCTCGAGGGCAGGAAGCGTATTTGTACGGAAATATTTATGGATATTTCTGTGGGTTTCAAATCCGGGATAGGAAATGGAAGCCATATATGCTTCTTCCTCTGCGAAATGTTTCATGGCATGGTCTTTAAAATATTTAATGCCTTCCTCACAGACCCACTGGCGCTTTGCGGCCTGGTCGCTGTGTGAAAATAATTTGTTTACAATACTGAAAAGTTTTTTGTGCTCCTTGTCGATAATGTCTACTCCGATATTAAACCTGTCCTGCCATACTAATTGATTTCCCATGATGCCCCTCCTTATGCGATATGCATTTTATAAAATTTTTTCTTTTATAATATTCGACAATTTTCCGTCCGGAAATATGTCCGGTGGCGGAATATGTAAAAAAAGGAAATTTTATGTCGGAAATAATTCTGGGATTATTATAGTTAACGACATTAAAAATTTCACTCTCGGTATTGCAAAAGCTTCCATATATGGATTTGGCAAGAACCGGAAGCATAAATTTGTTATGCCGTTTACTATAACTCTCTACAGTACAAAATTATAACATAATTTTCCTTACATCACAATGCGCTATCCCTGATTCCTGTGAAAAATGTAACTTGTAATTTACGATTCACACAGACCTGCGCATTTACTGCGCTGGTCGTAAGAA
>CAMWUN010000105.1 GCA_947177425.1 uncultured bacterium | reverse complement strand
CAACCTTCTTTCTTGGAATTCCCTATACTTGAATTATACAGGAAGCTCCTTTAAACTATCAAACTTACACTTTATAAATTCAAGAATTTGGTTAGATAACCGCCTTCCTTTTAGTAATTCCCCTAGCTTTCCTGCCACTTTATCTTTTGCATTCACTCTGCACATAGACTCATAAAAATATACAGCAACAAAATACTCATATATCGTTCGATGTACAAACTGTAATTCATCCGTTCCTTTTCCTTCACAATGCTTTAATTTAAAAAAATTCCCAATAAGAGTATTGCTTTGTATATCTTCATCTTTTTCCCCTGATTCACTCATTTCATTTTCACAAATCTCTTCAAATTTTTCCTGCGAAATAAAGGCTTCATCAGCATTATTTTCAAACATCCAGAAAGCAATTCTTTGGGAAACTTGATGTATATGTCTTTTGATTTCAGGTTTGTTGATTCGATGTTCTGTATCATAACATCTATCATAAATACCTCCTCTCTTTAGCGAAAATACTTGGTCGTATACATCCACAATAGAACTGCTCTCTTCAATAGTAATATCTAATGCTAGTATCATATACAAAATAAGGGGTATTCCGAAAATTTCTTTATTTTCTAATATCTTCTGAATTTTATTCTCTAATATTTCATTTCCACAGTTTTTCCAATATGTTCTACAAAAATTTCCTATCTGTACCTCATCCCATACCTGCAATGTAATATAATCACATTTTATATTTTGTAAATTATATATATAATTTTCCCTACAAGTTATAATCAAGGAAAACTTTTTTAAAGTATTTCTTCTTTTTAATTCTTGATCCAGCTTATTTAAAATTCTTTCCCTCTCTCCACCTGCATATATCTCATCAAACCCGTCAAGAATCAATGTCTTGTTTTCAAGTTCATCATATTCTAAGCCAATAACATTAAATATATCATCTAATATATTTTCACTCTGCCAATTAACATTATCTAAATCACTAGCAAACTGATACACTAAAATGTTATCCTTTTTTTCTACTAGACTAGCCATAATCCATGTAATAAGTGTACTTTTTCCAATGCCTGCCTGTCCCATAATTAATAACATTTTATTATCACTATTATCAATTACATACTTTTTTAATAAATCTTTCAATTTATCTGATGGTTGAGCGTTTTTCTTCCATACATAATGCGGCAAACATTCCTCTATATATATATCTTTCAGTTTAATATTTACACCAGCATTTTCATCTTCTTCATTAAAATCATTCAAAAATACATTTTCATTCCATTTCTTTGCATATTCATTTACTCTATTTACTATTGGTCTTTTGTTTTCCGTCTTACAACCTTTTTCCCCTTTTATCGCATTTAATAAAAACTTTACATCTTTCACTTCTTCCAATATGTCTTTTTCATTTTGATAACTCTCGCCAAATCCCTCCTGCACATGTCTATCCATTTGTTGCTGTTGCTCGCTAATTCGTTCCCCTTGATGAATAATATATCCTACGGCTAAATCTCTATTTTTCTCTTTGCATATTTCATCACAAAATAACTTTAAAAACTCTTCACATATATCTTCTGTAATTTCTGAAGACAGCATATTTAGCCCCACTCTTACAGATTCTTTATAATTTATGTTTTCCCTTTTCAGTTCTTTTAAGATACTTTCTGCAGCATCATATACTTTCTCTTTCTTTTTATATTTATTGTATGGAAATTCATTCAAAGCATCTACTACAACCTGATATATTCTGGTTTCTATGCTCTGACCATCGACTTTCCTGTTTTTATCCGCTTCTTTAATTTTGTCTATTGCTATGTCTACACAGTATTCAGCGACCTTTGTTCCAAAACTCTTAAGCATGTCTAACTTTGTCATCATTTCTATAACTCCTCCTCATTTATATATAATTAAAATAATTGTACTATCCCTTTAATCATTTTCCAACTATTACAAAGAAAAGGAACTGAAAATATCCAGTTCCCATTTTCTTACTTGATATGTATATTAAACTGAAACCCGCCCTTTCTAAGTTCCCTCTCCTGCTCTGCAGACAGACTCCCATCCGCATACTGTCCAATCACCCTGCTTACAGCTTCTCCAAGTGCATAGTTTTTATGTCTATAACTTTTCCCTATTGTAAAAGGTTTCTTTGTTATTCTGATGCACTCCCTGAGAAGCCCAACGAACCAATCCCATTCTGCATTTTTAAGGTCTTCCCAAAACATACCTATCTCTTCTAGCCTATCAATCCTGTCATCGCTGATCTCATATCTTGACAGTCCAAGGTATCTGCTTCTCTGTTCCTGAATCCATTTGCCAAGTTCAAACCCATCAGGAGTGACATATTTCTTAGGGACAAATAAATGTCCATTCTCTTCAAAATACTGCTCTGCATATTGAAATCCTTGATTCCATCCTGTCACCTGCTTAGGCTTGATCCACTGCATCCCCATATCTTCTAACCGCACGATTTGATAAGCTGATAGTTCCCCCAACTTATACAGCTTCTTCTGCTGATGCACCCACTGGAACATACTCGCCCGTCATGAAACAGGGTTGTATTCGGCATAGACAAAGTACCATGTGCCTTGTAATATATTTCTGCTTCATCTGCCCTGTTAAGCCATATCTCCAGTTTCTTTTGTGGGGAATCTGTAAGCTGCATCCTTATCTTTAACAGAAACCTTATATCGTCCTCTGATAACTCAATCCATCAGGGCAAGCATTGTTTTTAATGATTTAAAGCTATGTGTCATCTGGGCCCTGGTATTCTTCCTGCTGTTGATAAGATGTATCACATAGCCGTTATGGTATTGAAGTGTAGCGGGGAATGTCTGCTGATAATGCTTTGGAAGTGTCATAAGAAGGAGTTGATATTTCTTCACCACATCCTGTTCATGGAATGCCCTGTTCTGGATATTCAGGTAATCTACAATTTTTTCACATTCTTTTTGTTTATCCTGTGTCTCTATAAAAAAACAGCTACCATCCTGACAAGTCTGATACTCTTTTAACTAATTTTTCAATTCATCGTTATTACTGCTCAATCTTTTTTCATATTTTTCCTTATATCTTTGTCTAATCTCTGAAAATGTCAGCTTCTGCATCTTAAACAATTTCCTCCTTGTACAGCTCATTTAATACCCGAAGGGCATTTTCATCCATCTGCTTCCTGTCTGTAAGGTAACTCAGGGCTGATGACAAATCCCTGTCGCCTCTCCATGCTGCAATCTCCATGATATTGTCGGTTCCCTGGGCTATGAGATTGCTGAATATACCTCTGCATAAATGGGTAGACCATTTATAAATGCTTAAATATACTGCATAGCTTTTTGCATCAAAATTATCAGAATTGCGGAGCCTTTCTATGAATTTGGTTTTCAGGATGCAGAATCTTTTATAATAAACGGCATCTGTCATCGCCCTTCCATCTATATCCACAAATACAGCAGAACAGCCTGCTCTCTGGTATCGCTTCTTATGTCTTTCAAACAGTTCCCACAGCAGATCATCATAGGCTGGCAGGACTGTCTGTATCCTGTTCCTTTTGCATCCCGAAAGGAATGCCGTTGAAATATCTTCCCTTAAATCCTTATCTTTTAAAGTAAGCTGCATGGATTTCTTATCTCCCACAGCCGTTATTGATATATTTTTATATTCAAGGGAAACAACTTCTGATTTCCTAAGTCCTCCGAAACATTGTAAAAATACCCCTAATGCGATATCAGGAACCTCATCTATTGCTGTTTTGATAAATGTATAACGGTATTCTGGTTCAATGTTGTGGATTAGTTCTGCATCATTTCTTGCCCCTTCTATGAACCTGCCTGTAAATGGATTTTCCAGTACTCTATGTCCTTCTTTATTAATGGAATACTCTAATTCTTCTGGAAGAACAGCTTTCAGCATATTTTTCCTGTCAAGAAATGCATAAAATTTTGTTAAATAGCGGGCATACTCGCTCTGTGTTTTCTTTTGTGCTGTTTCTGTAATCGAATTGAGATAATCTATCCCATCCTGGATTGTCAGGGTTTCTATGGTTTTGTTCCTCTCGAAAATAATATAATTTAAGAATCTTGTTATGATATCTGCTGCAAGGGAAACTGTAACTGTCTTTCTGCCTGCAAATTCATTCAGGAAATCTGAGAATGGAGAGATTAAATATTCTCCTGTTTCTGTATTGCATAACGAGATGTAGATTCTCTGGATGTTATGTATTGTTCCGTTTTCCAACTGGAACTTATCTTTTATGACTATCTTCTTCCATTTCATGTGATCCATATGTATCTTCCTCCTTTCTTGGATTAAAAATATGGAATAAATTATAAAACATTGAATTATAGATAAAGAAATATTAAATAAAACTGAAATATAAAAAATATATATGTTTTATTTATTGTTTAAGAATATAGGATGCACCCGGTAGATATCATTGTATCTTTTTACCATGTGGTTGAAGCGGTGTTCTCAATGCATGGCTACTTCCGGGTAGCCGTTCTTATCCGTGAAAAGGAATCCCGCATAGCCGTCCAGCACCCTCTCGCATTTCGGCTCTTCCCTGTCCTCGATGATTGCCCGGAAGCACTGCGCCACATCATCCGTCATGGGCAGTTTCCTTGTCCCTGCATTGGTCTTGGTGGATTTCAGTACCCCCGTACCACTTCACCGCAGTGCGGACATTTCAGTTCTATCACAATTACCCCGAAACGATTCTCCCAAATATCGCAGACACGTTTCTTACACTCGCCATTGGAGCATTTCATTCTCCGGATATCTACCACCTCCTCTCCTTCAAAGATGCAGAGGCGCTTATTGGTATCTTCCAATAAACGCCTCCCGCACTCATATACAATAAGAAAGCCGAAACTGAAATTATACCCATAGGCTCCCTATCTCATCTGTCTTTAAAATTTTTTATTGGCTTGAATTACGTGGTTGTTGATATCAATAGAGGACCGCTATCAGCTCCACGCAACGGTCAATCCCCAACACCCCACTGTCCAAAGCGATATGATAATTCTGTATCTTCCCCCATTCCATATGGGTATAGAAGCGGTAATAAGTGGCACGCCGTTTGTCTTTATCTTCCAGAAGCCGTAAAGGGGATAATTCCTGTTCCCCGTATTCCTTTACAATCCGTTCAGCCCGTTTTTCTTTGTCTGCATGGATAAATACATTCAGGCAGTCTGCCTTCCCACGCAGTATGTAATCCGCGCACCGCCCTACGATTACACAGCTTTCCTCTGCCGCTATTTCGGAGATGACCTTTTGCTGAATAAACCAGAGCATATCCTGACTCGTCGGCCCGAACCGCCTTGATACATTCACTGTGGAAAACCATCCGCCTGCGGTATGCTCTCCCATTTCCTCCACATATATTTTATCAAACCCGCTCTGCTCCGCAGCCTTTGTGATCAATACGCTGTCATAGCAGGGAATACCCAGCTTTTCGGCAACCCGTCCGCCAATGGTCCTGCCTCCGCTCCCAAACTCCCGGCTAATGGTTATGATTCGGTTTTTCATCTTTATCCTCCATTCCGAAGCGCTTTGCGCTGAGGACGCGAGTAGAATTTTAGATTCTGCTCTGCGATCAATAGAATTTGTGACGCTTCGGCACAAATTCTTGGTTGAATAAATTGCTCATCCGAGAATTTATTCAACCTTTTTCCGCCTTTCCTGTGTTCATTGTTATCTTTTTAAAAGTATGTTTCATCACTGCTATGGTAATGAGAAACGAAACCACATCCGCCGCCGGTGCGGAATACAGAGCCCCCATAAGCCCGGCTCTAAGCGGGAGCAGAAACGCAGCAGGAATATTGAGAAGGATATCACGCAGCAATGACAAAGCTGCCGACAGCGCCGGCTTCCCCATGGACTGCAGGAAGATAGCGCACCCTCTCTGCACACAGTAAAACACTATGCCAGACAGATAGATCCGCATGGCAGTCACCGCAAATTCCTGATACAGTACATCCCCTTCCCCAAACAGCCCCATGATCTGCATAGGAAGAAACTCAAATACCGCCAGGGAGGCCAGGCCTATGCCTACCTCCACATACACCATTTTTTTGAAAGTGTCCTTCATCCGTCCGAACTTCCCTGCGCCGTAGTTGTAGCCCACTATAGGCTGTGTACCAAGGGCAAGACCGATGATGACAGATGTCACAAGGCTGAATATCTTCATGATGATGCCGTAGACCGTCAGGGGAATGTCCGGCCCGTATTCCGACATGGTACCGTAATGTACCAGAATATTGTTCATCACCGCCAGGACGATGACTGTGGAAACCTGCGTCAAAAGGCTGCAGGCTCCAAGAGGCAGGATTTTTCCCAGGATATTCCCCTGCAGGCGGAAACTGGAACGTTGCAGACGGAAAGTTTTCGTATGGAAGAAATACCATACCGTTACCACAGCACCCAGCAACTGGCCGATGACGGTAGCAATGGCAGCTCCCGCCACACCCATGTCCAGAACAAAAATGGCGACAGGATCAAGTATCATATTGGCAATGCAGCCGGATACTGTAGCCATCATAGCAAACCTGGGCGAACCGTCAGCCCGGATAATGGCATTCATGCTGTTCTGGAACATATAGCAGGGAATGCCAGGAATAATGTATCTGAAATAATCCCTGGCATACGGGATATTATTTTCCGTGGCGCCGAATCCCCACAGGATCTGTTCCGAAAAGGCAGCGAACAGCACTGTTAATGCCAGGCTGCTTAAAACAGTCACCATGATTCCGTTTCCCACCGACTTATGGGAACTTTCATGATCGTTTCTTCCCTGGCAGATACTCAAATAGGCTGCGCACCCATTGCCCACCATAATGGACAGCGCCAGGGCAATCACCGTAGCCGGATAGACCACATTGGTAGCCCCGTTCCCCAGATAGCCCACTCCATGCCCGATAAAAATCTGATCCACCATGTTATAGAGGGCGGCGATCAGCAAAGACAATATGCCGGGGATGGAAAACCTGAGCATGAGCCTTCCTACCGGAGCCTCACCCAAAATGGTATTCGCGTTCTCATTCATGCTTTCTTTACCTCAGCTATTATTTTCCGGTCAATCCTGTGCCTGGCACAGACAGAAACAAGCCATGCCAGGACTTGCGCCAATGGCACCGTCAGCCACACCCCAAACAGATCAAAGGCCAGCGGCAGGGTCAGAAACAGCGCCAGCTGGAATCCCGGTTCCGCAAACACCAGGGCATAGGACAGCCCTGTCTTTTCCGTGGCATAGAAATAGGATATGGTGACACGCACAAAGGCGAGGAACAGCATCGTCGCCAGGAACATCGGCAGATAGGCCGCCACTTCCCGGCTGGCATCAGGGGAGGCTCCGAACAATGTCCCTACAAAGGCCCGTGCCAGAAAGAGCGCTATCATACACACCACGGTGATAGCCAGGGCCGTCCTGTAAGCCAGCCTCCGGACACCCAATGCAGCCGTCATGTCATTTTCCCCATAATGCCTGCTGATGAGCGGCTGGCTTCCATCTCCCACGCCCTGCAGCAGCAGATAGGCGATGCTGACCACGTAACTGATGCAGCTGTAAGCCGCCACATCCTGCTCGTTTCCATACAGCAGAAGAAAACGGTTCATCATAACGATGGTGATCGTAGGGGAAATGGTCAGGCCAAAAGGAGCCACTGCCACCTTGCACACCGAAGCAAAAAATGACGGAATGGCGGAGACGGGCGGCAGGGCAAAAACGGCTTTCTTTGCAATAAAAAATCCCAGCGCCGCCAGCATGGTGACCCCCTGGCCTATTACGGTAGCCCAGGCAGCCCCGGCCATGCCCCATTTCCAGACAAAGAAATAGTCCAGGAAAACATTGGTCAGAAATCCGGCGATCATGGCAGTCATGGCAAAGGCCGCACCGCCCATGTTCCGGATAAACGGCACAAAGCCGGTAGCCAGAAGCTGGAACACCGTCCCAACGGCAATGACCCGGATATACTCTGCGGTCAGCTGCAGGATATCCCCCTCCGCCCCCAGCAGGCGCAGCAGCGGATGGAGAAAGACCAACAGCAGGACAGTGATCAGTCCACCGGCCAGAAGCATCAGCAGTGCCGTCCCGCCCAGACACGTCCGCTGTTCCCCGCTCTCTTTTGCCTGCATGATGGTAAAGCGGATGGCTCCTGACATGCCCATGCCTGTACCCAGGGCCTGGATGATGGCGGCAATGGGATAGCCCAGGACAATTGCTGCCAGTCCGGTGTCCCCCAGTCTCTGCCCGATAAAAAATCCGTCTACAATGGTGTAAACGCCGGACAGGGCAAAGGCCAGGACAGATGGTATTACAAATCGGAAAAAGTTTTTACGCTCACTCATGGTTTCTATATCTCCTTTATTTTTCTCTCATATCAAAGCCAGCGGCTGTATCCTGCTCTTGTGCAGATGATCCTCCGGCTGCTTTTTCATAAGCGGTCAGATAAATCCGGTTCTTTTCTATCGGCATAGTTTGTCCTCCTGAGCAAAATTTAAAGCCTCTCTTGACTTTGTATATCTGACACTATAAACTATATAACAATTATACAGTCAAGAGGGAGAAATAAAAAAATGGAGAAATTGTTAAAGATAAGTGAATTTGCGGCACTCTCCGGCATCTCACGCCAGCTGCTGATCTACTATGACAACCAGGACATCCTCCATCCGAAACAGGTGGATCAGGAAAACGGATACCGCTATTATTCCTACCGCCAGCTGACAAACGCAAGCGTTATCGTATCGCTGCGCCAGGCCGGTATGTCCCTGGAATGCATCCGCAATTATCTCGCTGAGCGCTCTCCTGAGAAACTGATGGCGCTTTTCCATGAGCAGGAACGCAGTCTGGAAGAACAGATCAGAAAGCTGGAACGCATCAAAGGCATGGTCCGGTCAAGGCTGCAGCATACAGAGCTGGGCATCACGATTGGTTCTGAAAAAATATGGATAGAGGAATGTCCCGAAGAAAACCTGTTTTTAGGCCCTGACCTGCCGGATAATTTCCAGCTTTCAGACGGATGGGACTGTCTTCCATCTTTTTATAACGCCTGCATTGAACACGGTATCCAGATCGGTTTTACCGTTGGCTCATTTGTGGAGTATGACCCGTCAAGAGCCATGCTGGCTGATAAGCCTGCAAAATATTTTTGCCGGCTGCCCAAAAATCAATATCCCGATTATTATATAAAACCCGCCGGACGTTATATCTTTGGAACACAGTTTACCGACTACGAGCATACGGATTCCCTTTACCAAAAAATATTCCGTTATATGGATGAACACGGATTAAAGATTTGCGGAAATGCCTATGAGGAATTTTTGATTGATGAGATTGGAGAAAAGAATACTGATAACTATATGTTACAGATTGCTATACAAGTAGACCCTATGCAATAAAATGCAAAATGAAAGAACAGTAAACCCTCCTAAACAGTGATATCCGCATATGTAATGTAAATTATAATATCCCCTTTTTCCGCTTGCATCACGGCTCAAACAAAAAATGGCAGGGCTACCCCTGCCGCCTGTTCTTTTTATGTACCTTCTTCGGGCCAAAGCCCACCCTCGCGGACGGTTCTGTTACTGCAAAAGCACCTAATTTTTCCCCTTTCAGAAGCGGTACAAGATATTTCTTCTTCTGTTCTTCTGTACCAAACTCTGAAAGCGGGAAAGAGCCTAAAGAATGGTGATCGGACAGCATAACGGACGTAGTTGAACAGTGTTTTGCTAATTCCTCAATAACGGCAATATAAGCAAGATAAGAATGTCCTGCGCCGCCGTATTCTTTCGGGTAGCAAATTCCCATCATGCCTAATTCAGCTA
>CAMWUN010000104.1 GCA_947177425.1 uncultured bacterium | reverse complement strand
TGCCAGTATTTACTCTGGGCCCTTGTACGGGCAGTTGCTGTTTTAAAGTTCCGCAATCTGCCCTTCCAGGCGCCAGCAAGCAGCAGAGTAAATCCCGTCTGCTCCGCTGCCAGTATTTACTCTGGGCCCTTGTACGGGCAGTTGCTGTTTTAAAGTTCCGCATCTAACCGGATTTCTTCTGGCACTCTCTGGCCGCCACATAGATTCTCTCGCTGGATTCCCCCGGCTTTTCATGGGTATCCGCATCCAGCGTGAACACCACTTCCATCCCGGCTTCTTCCACAAATTTCACCATTTCTTCCAATGTATAGCCCCTCTGGAAATGGGTTTCCGTAAAACGGCGGAAAAGTCCATTATCTTCTTTTACAAATACGGTGAGGTCATACTCGTTAACCATCTCATCTTCGTGGTAATAATTTTCCCAGATAAAACTGCATTCTTCCCGGTTCTCCGCAATGGTCGCGTTGCCTATGACCTTTTCATACTTATAAAGAGTGTTGAAATCAAATATAAAAAGTCCTCCCGGATGCAGATAGTTATTGACCTGCGCAAAAGTATCCTCCACATCCACATCCTCCAGCAGGTAATTCACGGAATCACAGACACTTATCACCGTCCCAACCGTGCTGTACAAATCCAGTTCCCGCATATCCTGGCATAGATAAAGAATTTCACTGCCGGACTTTTCCCTTTTGGCAAGGGCGGCGCCCAACATTTCCTCTGAGTTGTCCACACCAATCATGTCATATCCCTTCTGGTACAAAAGTTCCGTGAGGGTTCCCGTTCCGCATCCCAAATCCAGTACAAGATTCCGTTCCGACCTTAAAATTTCCCCGGCTTCGACCCCATCCGCCGTAAAGGCCAAACCATCTTTTCCGGCTTCCGGTTTGGAAATTCCATATTTTTCTATTGTATCCGCCAGAAAGTCCGCCCATTCACTATAAGGCGTCTGATCCATAAAAATATCATATACACTGGCAAAATCCGTATAAGCTTCCATATATTTTCACCTGAACCGCCCTTCTTTCCAGCGGTTTCCAATCTTCATCCTTATTGTATACCTAAAATCCGGCTCCAGACAGCCCTTTTAATCGCCCAGTTTCATGGCAACTACAAAACCCGCTGCAAAGGTGACGACGCTCACCAGCACGCTCACCACACTGATAGTTCCTATATTTCCCATAAGCAGAATCGCTATGGGGGAGGCCACAATCAAACCGATGATTGCCCAGAAAGCCTGGATAGGGAATTTTTCAAAAATTATTTCAATAATTTTCGCAATAACAAAAATCCCCACAACTATTCCGATTCCCATAGGTACCAGCACACCGCACTCCTTAATGATGCCTGCCACGTCAAAAGCAGCAAGGGCTGTAATAAAATTCTTGATGGAGGCAATAATCGGATTATAATATCCCAGCAGTAAAAGCATCATGGAGCCGCTGACTCCGGGAATAATCATGGTTGCGGAAGCAATCACCCCTACCAGAAACAGTTTGATCACTGACCAGATGCTGAAAGACAGATCCGCCGCCGCGCTTTCCGTTTCGCCCATAGCCGCCATGCCAACTACCAGCGCGAAAAACAGAAGAAAGGGAATGATATAACTTATCTTTATGCCCTTTCCTTTTACCTTCTTATACATAGCCGGAAGTCCGCCTACAATCAGCCCTATAAACAGACAATTGGTCTGAAGGGGAAAATGCTCAAAAGCAGGCTCGATAATAAAGGACAGTCCCACAAGGGCAATCCCAATTCCGATAAAAATAGGGATTAAAAACTTCATACTCTCCTTAAATTCCTTAAATAAATGGGTAACGCAATGAATCATCCTGTCGTAAATCCCCATAGAGACTGCCATCGTCCCTCCGCTGACTCCGGGAATAATATTCGCCACTCCCATTACCATACCTTTTAATAAATTTTTAATCATTGTTTCCCTACCTCTCCTTTAAGTAATTTTCTAAAAATGAAACCAGTTCCTGCATCTGACGGTCCGTGCCTATGGTGATACGCAGATGGTTATTTATTCTGGGTTTGTTCCAGTATCTTACATAAATATTATGTTCCTTTAATGCAAGAAAAATGTCCTTTGCAGGAACCCTTTCATGAGTCACAAACAGAAAATTGCTCATGGAATCTGCAAAGTAAAATCCAAGCCGCCTTAACTGCCCTTTCGTCCACTCTCTTGTTTTCACAATTTTTCCGATTATCTCCTTAAAATAGGCATCCTCCAAAACCGCCGCCGTCCCCATTTCAATGGCAGGCATATTCATGGTATAGGAATTAAAGGAAAATTTAACATCTTTCAGGTATCCAATCATCTTTTCACTGGCAATGGCATATCCAATCCGCATCCCGGCCATGGCCCGTGATTTGGAAAAAGTCTGGACAACCATCAGATTATCATACTTTTCTATCAGAGGAATTACACTTCTGCCTCCAAAATCCACATACGCCTCATCCACAATCACCACCGAATCAGGATTCCTTTCCGCAATCTCCCCAAACATGCCCGTCTCTTCAAATACCCCGGTAGGCGCATTGGGATTCGGAATAATGATTCCTCCGTTGGGCGCAAAGTAGTCCTCTTTTCTGATACAGAAATCCTCGTCAAGGGCACAGGTCCTGTAGGGTATGCGGAACAGTTCCGCCCACACATCATAAAAGGAATACGTAATATCGGGAAACAGCACAGGCTTTTCCCCGTTAAAAAAGGTCAAAAACGCCAGGGCAAGCACATCGTCGGAACCGACACCCACAAACACCTGCTTTGGCCCAACATGATAATACCCTGCCAGGGCATTGACCAGCTTTTCCGCATTCATGTCAGGATATAGCCGGAAATTCCCACAATCCATCTTTTCTGCTATCTCCCTCACCCCCGGCGCCGGGGGGTAAGGACATTCATTGGTATTTAATTTGATGACGTCTTCCGTTTTAGGCTGCTCACCAGCCACATAAGGCATCACCCTTCTCACATTCTTTTCCCAGCTCATACATAAACTTCCTTCCAGTCTTTTGTCTTATCACGCTTCGCTACCTATGGTAACATTATCCATCCGCTCCTGCAAGCATTATTCTGCCTATTTCCCTGCACAGTCCTGCTTCGTCCCGGCTGCTTCCTGTCTGTATTCTTCCGCCTGCTCTTTCATGCCCATTGCTTCATAGCATCTGGCCAGTCCCAAAAGGGGCATATCCTGGCTGCTGCGGATATTTAAAATACTCTGGGCTCCATAGGCCGCATTATAAAACCACACAGCGGCTTCCTTATATTCTTTCCGGGAGAAATAATATTCCCCAAGTTCCAGACATACTTCGCTTACACCTTCGCTGGCAATATCCTTCATGGCATAGCAATACATTTTGAGGAAATCCCCCCGGATTCTGGCAGATTTGACCACAACACAGACGGCCTCCTTCATCTGCTCCGGTTCCGTCTCTTCCCCGTCCGCCAGACGGGTAAAATAATCTTCGGCCCTTTTTAGCTGCTCCGGCTCTCCGGTTATGAGCAGTTCCCGTGCATACATGTTGGTGAGACGCGCGGAAAGCTGCTTTCCTTCCTGCGTCATCTTTTCAAAAATCTGCACATCCCTGCCTGCATGACTGCACTCCGGCAGATGCGTGATTTCAATATCACTGTCAAATACCACTGGAAGGAGCCGTACCGTCTCATGAACAGGCTCAATCCACTGAAATGTCCGCAGCCGCTTAAACAGCTTGGGACGCAGTTCTCTGTCAAAATTGTACACTGTGCCATGGGAAAGCTGATTCCCGTAAAACATCTGGACAATCTCAACCTCCGGCATCATCGTTTCCTTTAATATCCTGAATTTTTCCCGGTTCTCCTTATCTAACACCTCGTCCGCATCCGCCGAGTAAATATAATCACATCCAGCCTTGGAAAAAGCAAAATTCCTCGCCTCCGAAAAATCTCCCGTCCACCTAAAGTCGTATATCTTATCCGTAAACTCAGCCGCAATCCCCTTCGTCCCGTCATCCGACCCGGTATCCACAATAATAATCTCATCCATCAAATCAGAAATACTCTCAAGGCATCTGCCAAGAACCCTCTCCTCATTTTTCACAATCATACAAAGACTAATCGTAATCACAGAATGTTCCTCCCGACCTGCTACGGTTCAATTATCTCCTGAATTGATTTCCGTGCGATTGAAACAGAAATATTGACAGTACTGCCAACATCATCTATAGTGTTTTTATTGGTATATTGTATATCATATCATAGATATATCATATCATAGATATGCCATATCAATAGATATATCATATCATAGGAGTTATTTTTAGAATAGGAGTTATTACCATGAAATCTACCCGGAAAATCCCCGTTGCCTTGAGAATCCTTCAAAGTTTCTTTACCTCATGGGCGCTTATGAAAGCAGGCCGCATGGAACCGGGCAATATTTTCACCCTTATCTTTTTTATCATTTGCTTTATTTTTTACGGCTATGTGAATGACAAACTGGCAAAATCCAGTCCTGACATAAGCCGTAAGACACCCCTTGTCTGCATCATTACCGCGGTTATTTTTTCCACCCTTTATATGGCTGTAGATTACCCCATATATATTGAAACGCTGACAAATCCCCTTTTCCGTCTCGGGATTGTTTCCGCCGCCTTTCTGGGTTTTGTGGTTCTTTTTTATCATCTGCTGAAACTGCTGTTTGCAATAGCCGGAGACAAAAAGCGTTTATCCGCCGTGCTTTTCAGCGACCGCTATAACTGCCCGCCTCAATTAGTTTACATAAATTACCGCCATCCACGGTTTGCCAGAATAATGGGCAGTCTCTATGCTTTCTACTTAAAGCATACCGGATTATGCGCTTTTCTCCTATGTATGTTCTGCTGGCTTCCCTACTTCCTTTACCAGTATCCGGGCATTATGACTCCCGACAGCATCAACCAGTTCGAGCAGGTGCTTGGGATTATCCCTTACAGCAACCACCATCCCTGGATGCACACGCTCTTAATCAAACTGTTCTACGACATGGGCCTTGCCATCACCGGAAGCATGCTGGTTGCCCTGTCCTGCTATACCTTTTTCCAGATGTGCGTCCTCTCTTTCAGTGTATCCTATTTTATCAATACTTTAAAACAATACCGCATTAAACCTCTTATCTGTTTTCTAATCACATTATTTTATGCACTGGTTCCCTATCATGCGGTGTATTCCGTCACTATCTGGAAGGATATTTTGTTTGCGGCGGCTGTTTTGTGCTTCGGCTGTACGCTTCTCAGATGTATCAAAAAGGCTTCTTACGCTGATTTATGCATAATGGGAATCTCCGGCATGATGCTGTGCCTGTTCCGCTCCAACGGCTGGTATGCCTTTCTGCTGTGTTTTCCCATACTGCTCTTTTATTTCAGGAAAAATAAAAAGACATTGTATCCTGTTTTCTTTGCCATATTCCTGGTGTCAGTTCTTATAAAGTATCCCTTAATGAACGCCCTGCACGTGACACAGCCGGATTTGGTAGAGTCCCTTTCTATTCCCATCCAGCAGGTGGCGTCTGTCCTGTGCAATGACCGGAAACTGACAGACGATGAACTGGAACTGATAGAAAATGTGATAGACCTTACCTATATCAAAGATTTATATGTTCCCTACTTTGCCGACAACATGAAAGAACTGGTCAGGGCCGGGCATCCAGAATATCTGGCGGAACACAGGCAGGAGTTTTTTAAACTCTGGTTATCTTTAGGGCTTCGTTATCCGGGCGATTATCTGACCGCCTACATCCGCCAGACCTACGGCTACTGGTATCCCGACTTCTTTTATCTGGTAGCTGATGCCGAGGGCGTAAGCGCTACTTCTCTCGGCGTGTCACATACCCCTCTTATCAGAGGCCCTCTTGTAGTTAAATTAAAAGAAATCTCCATCAAACTGGGCGGTATGGTTCCAATTTACGGAACACTCTGGAGCATGGGCGTCATCTGCTGGGTACTGATTTTCTGCATAGGATGCGCAATTGTCAGACGGGAACTGCAAAAACTGATTCTCTATCTGCCAAGCGCCGCGCTGCTTCTGACTGTACTCATCGCAACTCCTGTTGCCACAGAATTCAGATATGTATATTTCATGGTATTTTCCTTCCCCTTCTATCTGATGGCATCCATGCTTATGTTGCCTGAGAAGGAGGATGCTGACACTTTCAAATCATGACATTGGCAGTAAATAATATAACAAGGCTGGGGCAAGACCTGAATTTTCCACAGGAGATTTTCCTGCAAAACATTCAGCCCTCTTGCCTCAGCCTTATTTCTTATCGCAATCCTTTCAGTCTGAACATAAAGCCAGTGCAGAGCCTGTCTGTCAGCCGTCCAGGAGCCTTACAGCACCTTGGACAGGAAATCCTGCAATCTTTCGCATTTAGGACTGCCAAAAAACTGTTCGGGGGTATTTTCTTCCATGATGATTCCCTCATCCATAAACAATACTTTCGTACCTACTTCTCTGGCAAATCCCATCTCGTGTGTCACCACCACCATGGTCATTCCCGATTCCGCCAGTTCTTTCATAACGTCTAAAACTTCCCCTACCATTTCCGGGTCAAGAGCCGATGTAGGCTCGTCAAAAAGCATCACTCTGGGATTCATGGCAAGGGATCTGACAATGGCAATTCTCTGTTTCTGTCCGCCGGAAAGCTGGCTGGGATAGGCATCCGCTTTTTCTTTCAGCCCAACCCTTGCCAGAAGCTTGAGGGCATTTTCCCCTGCTTCTTCTTTGCTCATCAGTTTCAGCTTTACGGGGGCTAAGGTAATATTGTCCATAATAGAAAGGTTATTGAACAGATTAAAGTTCTGGAACACCATCCCCATGTGTTCTCTGATTTTATCTATATCTACCTTGGGGTCTGTAATCAACTGCCCGTCAAACCAGATTTCCCCGCTGGTAGGCGTCTCAAGAAGATTCAGACAGCGCAAAAAGGTGCTTTTCCCCGAACCGGAAGGCCCTACGATTACGATTTTTTCACCCTGATGCACATGGTAATTCACACCACGCAATACATGGTTTCCTTCAAATTTCTTGTGCAGGTCTTTAACGATTATCACTTTTACGCAGTCTCCTCTCCAATATACCCAGTAAAACAGTTAATATTTTAATTATAACAAAATAAATGACAGCGGCTCCAATCAGCGGCATAAACGCTTCGTATGTCCTTGATGAAATCTGGTTCGCCGCTCTTGTCAGGTCTGTCAGGCTGACATAACCTACAATCGCCGTCTCTTTCAGCAATACGATAAATTCATTTCCAATAGGCGGCAGCACATTTTTAATGGCCTGGGGAATTACAATGTAAATCATAGTCTGTGCTTTGGAAAGCCCTAAAGAGCGCCCGGCCTCTGTCTGCCCTTTGTCCACAGCCAGAATACCCGCACGCACAATCTCCGCCACATATGCACCGCTGTTGATACCAAAAGAAAGCACCGCTACCAGCACGCCGTTCTTACAACTTTTTAAAATAATGAACCACATAATTAAAAGCTGCAGCACAGAAGGCGTCCCTCTGATAATATCTATGTAGGCATTGGCAATAAATGTCCATATGGTCTTTTTTCCGTTTTTTCTTGTGGAAAGCTTCATAAGTGCCACAACCGTACCTATCAGCAATCCTAAAATTGCAGCAAAAAAAGCAATTTCCAGTGTGACCCCAAGGCCACTTATATAAAGCTTCCACCTGTCGCCGGAAATAAATGCCATCTCAAACATCTTGCCGACTTTTTCCAACCATGCCTGCATATCATACGTTCCTTTCTTCTTTTCCAAAAGGAGATAGCATATAAGCCTATGGCATAACTTATGCTACCTCCCATGTTACAACAGCCCTTGCTGTAAGCGTTAGAAGTTCTTAGGCGGCATTTTTCAGACGCCTTAGAAACTTTCTTCACACTATTCCTGTTCGATATAAGTCTTCACTAATTCATCGAAGGTTCCGTCAGCTTTGATTTCTTCTAATGCGCCATTAATCTGGGCTGCCAATGCTGTATCGCCCTTTGGCAATGCAATGGCATATTCCTCAGTTCCGAATTCAAACTGTGCGCCGTCAACTGCTTTTATCTGGCCTTCAAATTTACTTTCAAATACCAGTGCAGGGTTCTTGTCAATGATAACACAGTCTACCCTTCCATTAATCAGGTCGTTCACTGCGTCCACGCCTTTATTGTACTGCTGTACGGTGCTTCCTTCCACATCATCCGTGGCAATGAAATCACCTGTTGTACCCAACTGTACACCAATAGTCATTCCTGTAAGATCCGCCGCTGTGGAAGCTTCTGAATCTGCAGGAAGAATTACATACTGTACAGCTTCATAGTAAGGCTCTGAAAAATCAACGGATTCTTTTCTTTCGTCTGTAACGGTCATACCTGCAATGGAAACGTCAATCTTGCTTCCTATGGAAGATACCAGAGAAGCAAATTCCATATTCTCGACTGTCACTTCCACACCAAGTTTCTCACCGATTGCCTTAATCAGGGCAATGTCAAATCCGTCAGGCTCGCCGTTGTCATCCACATACTCAAAAGGCGGGAATTCTGCGTTTGTTCCCACAGTCAGCACACCGTCAGCCAGTGCTTCCGAAACTGCTGCCCCAGCCTCTTCTGTGCCGGCAGTTTCTGCTTCTGTATCTGCTGCCTCTGCGTTTTCTTCTGTCCCTGCATCATCAGCTTCAGCCTCCACCTGTGTATCTGCTTCCTGTGTTTCAGCAGGCTCTGCTGATGCAGCACCATCTCCTCCACAGGCTGTCAGCAGGCCCATGGTCATGACTGCTGTCAACGACAGTGCAAATAATTTTGCTACAAATAATTTTTTCATAACTCATTCCTCCTTGTGCATAAATATGCATTTGTTCTTACAAACACTACGAGTCTATCACTTTCATAACCCAAAATCAAGGCTTTATTGAAAATAAATGCAAAATGCCAAATGTGTAACTGTTTATTACCGTTCAGACAGGCCAGGCCATTACCCAAATGTAATCATTATATTATGACAATCATCTCTGTATCCAGGTATGCAGTGGTCTTTTTTCCTTCTTTATATATTATCAGTTCCTGTCCTTCCTTTTTTCCTATTTTGAAAAATCCCGGCTTTATGCAGTAACGGTTTGTACAGGAATTTTCAACCATGTTTTCCTTAATGGTAATGACATATCCTTCCTCATGTAAGCTTACCATACATCGTCCCAAATAAATCATTCTTCCTTCCCCGTCATCATTGTAGACTTTTACACTGCGTCTAAAGTGAAGCAGCAATGCAAAAATTCCCGCCAGGGAAAGTATGGAACTGACTGTTACCGTAATGACCTTCACCGCAGGCTGAGTGAAAAAACCGCCTCTCCGCGAC
This sequence comes from uncultured bacterium, assembly GCA_947177425.1. Classification (GTDB taxonomy): domain Bacteria; phylum Bacillota; class Clostridia; order Lachnospirales; family Lachnospiraceae; genus Suilimivivens. The sequence goes on along the minus strand of CAMWUN010000104.1, from coordinate 686 downwards.
CTTTTTCCTATCGTATAGGTAATTTCACTTTCCGCCCTGCCCTCTGCTGCCTGTACGGATTCCGTCTCCTTCATGACGGGCTTTTTTATTTTAACTGTCAGTCTGGCGGATTCCTCATCCTCTTTTTCTGTTTCTTCCAGTTCTGAATCATTGTTGTTTCCTATGTTACTGCCGCCTCCTGCGCTGCCATTTCCGCTGTTGTTACCATTGCCGGATGGAGATTTGTCTCCTGCATCCTGCCGCTCTTCCTCTTTGTTCTTCTGCCCTTCCCCTGTGTCCTTCTTATTTTCTGTGGATGCATCGTTTCCGCTTCCATTCCCGTCCCCGTTACCTTCCTCATTGCCGTTTCCGTTATGTCCATTTCCCCCAGAGGGTTTCTTAGAAATACCGGTTGTTGGAGACGGAGATGCTGTAGGCGTTATGGTTGGTTTCGCAGTAGGCTTCACAGCAGGTTTCTCCGTTGGTTTTGCTGCAGGCTTTTCCGTGGGCTTCGCCGTAGGCGATACTGTGGGCGTACTGTCTGGTCTTATTGTGGGTTTCGCGGTGGGTTTCCCTGTAGGCTTCACCGTTGGAGAAGCGGCAGGCTCCTTTGTCGGCGCCACAGTAGGCCGGGCCGTAGGTTCCTCAGTGGGTGCGGCTGTAGGTTCCGCGGTTGGTTTCGCCGTGGGCGCAGCGGTTGGTTCCGC
>CAMWUN010000103.1 GCA_947177425.1 uncultured bacterium | reverse complement strand
GGCAATTTTCGATGGATTTTTGCATGTTACTGGTCACGGAGTGAACAGTAACGAATGCGGAAAGGAGAAATGCTATGCACATCAGTACAAAATGTTCAATCGCAATTCATTGTTTGATTTTTATTTATGAATATGGGGAAAAACAAAAAGTAACCAGTAATCTTTTATCATTGTCTACTGGAACCAACCCTGTTACTATACGAAATATTATAAGTTCACTGAAAAAAGACGGAATAATATCTGTTAAATTTGGAACAGGCGGTGCAACACTGAATTGCCCCTTGAGCGAAATAACACTATATCGTATATGCAAAGCGATAGAACCAGATTTTGTTTCTAAACTGTTTGGTATTCATTCACTACCCTCACAATTATGTCCTGTAGGGAAAAATATTCATAATGTTTTGGACTGTTCTTATCAGAAAATCGGAAATGATTTGTGCGACAGTCTGGAAAGCATTACATTAAAAGATATAATTTCTGATTATCGAAAATGTTCCGCAGAGGTCTGAAACATATTTTTGAAAGATATAGAGAGTCAGAAAACGGACAGGACTTAAAAAACAGCAATTTTTACCACAATCTTTCCGGTTTGCTTCGCCAAAACGCTGGAAGTGCACGATTTCGCGGGCACGGAGGAACTTGATGGGTTCATATACGTCTGGTTCATCTTTTACAAGACGCAGTATATTATCGTAAGTAGTGCGTGCTTTTTGCTCTGCTGCAATCATATAAGAACAACTTTTGATTAACAAACGCTATCAGATGCAGCTTATTGTAATAGGTTTATGGAATTAGGGAAGTATTGATTTAATCAGTGCTTCCCTTAGAAATTCCAGTGAATTTCAATCGGAACGTCCTTTGTTCCCGGTATACGTTTTCCAACGGACACATAATCAATCAGAGTTTCCACCATTTCACGGGTAAGATGCCCTAAGTTGGTGTATTGCTCGATCAGTTCGCGGCGGTTATCGCCAGCCGCAATTTTTTCTTCGATTTCGGATAACTGCTTTTCCTCTTCCGTGACTACACGCTCTAAACGATCGCGCTCTGTGGTAAAATCTTTTGACATTTCCATATAATCGCTTTCGGACAACAAGCCCTTTACCTTGTCCATGTATAGCTCCCGAATACCTTTTGAATATTCCGCAGCCTTTTTTTCATAGACGGCTATATCAGAAAGCAGCCGTTTCTTTTGCTCCTGCAGATTATCACAGAATTCTATGTTTTGCTCTAACTCGTCCTTGTCAAGGTATTCCTCTGCTAAATGGTTAAGCTCGTTGATTACAAGCTGCTCCAATTTATCAACGGAGATAAAGGAACCAATACAGGCATCTTTGGCCACATGACGGTTTGAACATTTCAGATAATGCCTGTCGTGGTTTTTGGAAGAACTCATTGTATAACCACAGTTAGCGCACCGGGCTTTTCTTGCGAACAAACCTATTGTGCCAGTCGTAAAAGGTTTTGCTTTCAGTGAGACTAGCGACTGTACTCTGTCCCATAGTTCACGGTCAATAATCGGCTCGTGTGTTCCCTCGACAATATACCATTCGCTTTTAGAGCGGGGCTTGTTTTGCTTTGTTTTATACGATACGCTCCCGTATTTGCCCTGTACCATGTTTCCGATATAGATTTCATTTATCAGCATATTGGAGATGGCAAAATATTTCCAGAGAGTGCTGTTTGGGTTTTTGGGCTGCTGGTAGCGCAGGCCATGTAGACGCTTGTATTCAGTCGGATTAGGTATGCCCCTGTCATTGAGCATACGGGCGATTGCAGTTTTTCCGTAACCTTGTGAAAACAGGGTAAATACTTCACGGACAACTGTGGCGGCTTCTTCGTCAATGATCAAGTGTCCCTTTTGATCGGGGTCTTTCTTGTAACCGTAGAGAGCAAATGCGCCAATGTGAAAACCGTTTATCCGTCTGTTTGTCAAAACGCTGCGGATATTTTCGGACATATCCTCTAAGTACCATTCATTGACAAGCCCGTTGATCTGGCGGGATTTTTTGTTTCCTCTGTTTGCGGTGTCCGCGTTGTCAACAATACTGATAAAGCGAATGCCCCAGACCGGGAAAAGTCCATGTATGTACTTTTCTACAAGCTCAAGCTCCCGGGTAAATCGTGACTGTGTTTTGCAGAGGATAATATCAAATTTGTGCTGCTCCGCATCGTTTAGCAGACGGTTAAATTCCGGGCGGCGTCTGTCTGCTCCTGCATAGTCATCATCGCTGTAAATGTTATAAAGTTCCCATCCCTGTTCCATAGCATATTGCAGTAACATTGATTTCTGGTTTTGGATGCTGCCGGAGTCATCGGTTTCAGATTGCTTGTTTTTGTCTTCCTCGGATAAGCGGCAGTAAATAGCTACTTTTATGCTCATTCGTTTTTATCCCTCCTTAAGAGATAAAAACAAGTCTGCTCCATATATCTATTATACATGGCAACATATAACTTGTAAATTATCGTTTTTCTTCAACTGATTTATTGTTAAACACAGGGATGGCAGGTGAAGCCTGGCATCCGTTGTTTCTTTCAAGCTGATTAATAAGGTGGATCCATACTTTGGTAAAATTATCTTTAGAAGTTGTGCTTTCACCATTTTTAAAAATATTTTTGCAATTATTTTTTGAATCTGTATCGGGCAAGATATCACCTTCCTTTGAGCTATATGACAACTTATGTAGAATTACTTGTACGTTATGCTGATCTTATGAAAATAAAAGTTGCTGAAGAATAAGCCGGAGTGACTTAAAACGAATGGAGTGTTTTGAGTTACGCAGTCGAAACTAGTACTCCGTACTCAAATTTCTCGTGTAAATATTCTGGTCTATTTTCCCGATAGCACAGGTCAAAAATACTCAACGTAGCCCGCTACGCCTCCGTTTTTTGACCTGTACCCTCGAAAAAATATCCTCAGAAATTTACACAGAATTACACAGAATTACACAGAAATTTTGAGTACGAAGTACTAGCTTTTTGTCTGCTTTTTGGATAATATGCTTATTAACCTGAATGCTAATAGACTTTACAGGCAAGAAATCTTTTATTGCTGATTGGCTGGATTGTTGGTATTATAAAAGATAATAACAAGCAGTATGGCAAGAATGAGATACCATAGTGGGCTTTTGAACTTGGTCAGAGGAAAATCCGGAGGGACGCTGGCGCAAGTTTTCAGTTGAAGAAATACTCGAAAGAGATAAAACCAGTCTGGATATTTTCTGGATTAAAGATAAGTCTCTTGCTGATTTGGATAATTTGCCAGCGCCAGAAGAATTGGCGGCAGATATCATTGAAAATTTACAAAGTGCGTTGGAAAGTTTTCGGGAATTGCAAGTATACTTAAAAAAGTAGGGAAGAGTCACAGGTGCAGCATATGATAAAAACACCTCAACATGGACTCTATAAAATCTCAGTCTCATTTCAGTCTCAAGTGAGTCTCATGTAGTCTCAAACAGTCTGGAACTGCTTTGAGACTGAAAAAGTGCGGTTTTTCAAGGGTTTATAGGAATGGACTATAGCAAGTCTCATTTCAAGTCTCAAACCAGTCTCATTTTTTTATAGAATTTTGAGACTGACTTGAGACTTAAGGAATTGACTTACTTCGGTGATACAAATTTTATACTCATGAGATTATGTATAAGGATATATGTCATAGCGGGAGGAAAACGGAAATGCTAAACATTTATTACGGTAATATGCCGGAGGCCATCTTTAATACGTCAGTATATTTCAAAAATACCTACGAAGATGAGTGGATTACCGATCCGGATGCAAGAGAAATGATTCTTGACGTGGACAAATCCGTTGTTTTGGACAGTGCAGTGATTGACAGTCCTGTCATGGGAAAGATTACGCCTATGGCGCTTTCCGGGGGTGTGAAAACGCTGATTCTTATGAAAAATGAGCGTTCGAAGGTATTCAATGCTTCCGCTTGCGGCGACAACTGTGCTAAATGGATTCTGAGACTGGCTGAGACGGATGATCTCACAATTAACCTGCGCCATCTGATGGATTTTGGGGAGGGGATATTTGACATCCATATCCTGAATACAGATCAGATCGTCCACAGCATGAGAGAACTTGTTCCGATTGCCGGACTGTATGTATGAGAGGGGCTGCAGATGAAGGGGAGTCATAGAATTATTGTACAGAATAAGCGTATCCGTTATGATTTCGAAATAAGAAGAAATATAACGGTTATCCGCGGGGACAGTGCAACGGGCAAAACGGCACTGGTAGATATGATACGTGAGCATTTTGAAAATGGCTCTGCCAGTGGGGTGGAGCTCATTTGCGATAAGGTGTGTACTGTCTTGGATGGCCGTACATGGGCCGGACAGCTCTCGATGATGACGGACTGTATTGTTTTTATTGACGAAGGAAATGACTTTGTTACGAGTAATGATTTTGCGGCGGCTATTCAGGACACGGATAATTATTATGTAATCGTAACCAGAGAGGGGATTTCGTCCCTGCCGTACAGCGTGGAGGAGATTTATGGAATCCGCAATTCAGGTAAATATGGAACCTTGAAGCGTACCTATAATGAATTTTACCATTTGTATCAGATGACAGACTTCATTCAGACAGTTAAACCTAAAAAGGTGATTACCGAGGACTCCAATTCCGGCTTTCAGTTTTTTCATAGTATTTGCGAGAAAGGCGGTAAGGTCAGGTGTATCAGTGCACAGGGGAAATCAAATATTTTTGCATACGTTGTTGATAATCTGAATGAGAAAATTTTGGTCATTGCAGACGGGGCGGCTTTTGGTTCTGAAATGGAGAAACTGGTGCGGCTTATGAAGGGGTATCCCAATATAGTGCTTTATCTGCCGGAATCTTTTGAGTGGATCATTTTAAGTGCAGGAGTGATAGAGGACAGTGAGAGTGAAGAAATGCTTAAGCATCCGGAAGATTATATTGAAAGTAAAGAGTTTTTTAGCTGGGAGCGGTTTTTTACGGCACAGCTCATCCAATGTACACAGAATAGTTACCTAAAATACTCTAAAAGGCAGTTAAACCCTGCTTATCTACGGGAGAAAATATCAGACAGAATTTTGGCTGTCATGAAGTGCATAGACCTTGCCTAAAACCACTAACAAGAAAATCGTGAACTGCTGATTTTATGCGGATTTTAGGAGGTCTCAAGGAAGTATCAATGAGGTATCAATTTGTGAGACCTTCCCTGATACTTCCAATACTCAGAGCAGACTCATTTTTATCCCACTTCCTCAAGTTGTTCTTACGACATCGCCCCATCTGCTGCCATATCCTCAAACAAATCCGTAATTGCATCCCCCTTAGACTGAAATTCACAACTGTTAAAAGGAATTCCTCCCGCGGCCATAGGCCAGATGCCAAGAGTATGGTCTACATAATAGTTAGCAAAGCCGGATTGTTCAATTTCTTCCATAGACAAATTTCTAGTGAGCTGATGGACAATGGTGGATACCATTTCAAGGTGTGCAAGTTCCTCCGTTCCAATATCCGTCAAGATCGCCGCCACCTCATTATAAGGCATGGAATAGCGCTGCGAGATATACCGCATGGAGGCCCCAAGTTCCCCGTCGGGGCCGCCGTACTGGGACATAATTACCTGTGCGATTTTAGCATTGGGTTCTTTGATATTAACCGGAAACTGCAATCTTTTTTCATAACTCCACATAAATCAGCATCCTCCTTCCCAGGGCCAGGGCTGTGTTGCCCATTTCCATTCGGTTTCATTGCAGCCGTCCACATCTGTAATACGAAGCGGCCCGTATTTCATTGCATATTCCCGCATGGCCTGGTTCTTCATGCGCACATAATGGCCCAGATATTCGATAGCTTCCTTGTCGGTTGGATGGGTGTCCAGGTATTCATTCATTTCAACTATCACGAAATCAATAACCCCGATATCATGATAAAGTCTGCTTTGTTCACTGTTTGGCGTTGTCATTTTACGCATCTCCTTCCTGTAAAAGGTTTTTCCAGTTCAGGGAATATGGTTCCTGCTTTATAGCCTTCATCCAGATTTTCAAAGACATTGGTAAGGTGCTGCCAGGGAACATAGGCCATGGCAAGTGGAAAACGGTCAAAATATTCGTTGAAACTGTAATCCTGCATAATTTTCCTCTCATAAAACGAAAGATATTTTAATAATATAGTATGATTGGGAAAATAGCAGGTTCCCTGCAAACACAATTTTTTCACACTTTCTTTTATTTTCAAACACAATTTGGAGATAAACTAATAAAACGACGCTACATTTTACAGATTGGCAGACGGCAGTGCAGGGAAGAAAAGCGCGTCCGGAAGCTGCGGCGTTATTGGCATAGTTACTTGCGAAACGGTGTACTGGTATATGGTATGCACTCAGCCGGTGCAGAGCAGGAAGGAGGAGAAGTATTTTGATAGAAGTAGATAATCTGGTAAAAAGATATGGCAGCCATCTGGCTGTTGACCATCTTTCATTTCAGGTACAGCCGGGGAAAATCTACGGTTTTTTAGGGCCTAATGGGGCAGGGAAGAGTACCACCATGAATATTCTGACGGGTTATATAGCCGCTACAGAGGGAAGTGTAAAGATTAACGGGCATGACATTGTAAAGGATGGAGAGGCGGCCCGGAAATGCATAGGCTACCTGCCAGAGGTGCCGCCCCTCTATCAGGATATGACAGTTATGGAGTATTTAAACTTTGCTGCAGCCCTTAAAAAGACGGCAGGAGAATCCAGAAAGAAGCAGATAGAGGAAATCATGGAGCTGGTCATGCTCTCCGATGTGCCAGACCGCCTTATCAGAAATTTATCTAAAGGCTATAAGCAGCGGGTGGGAATGGCGCAGGCGGTACTTGGGTATCCTGATGTGATTATTTTAGATGAGCCTACAGTGGGACTTGACCCCAAGCAGATTATTGAAATCAGAGAGTTGATTAAAAAACTGGGAGAAAATCACACCATTATTTTAAGTTCCCATATCCTGTCGGAAGTACAGGCAGTATGCGATGAAATCATGATTCTGTCAAAAGGAAAACTGGCAGCCTGCGACACGCCGGAAGGACTTACCGGACTTATGGGCAGCAGCGCCCGGCTTAAGATGGATATTTTAGGTGAAAGGGACAGGGTTGAGGAAGTAATAAAGGGAATTTCCCGGATAAAGACATACCATTTTGAGGAAAATGCCAGTGAAAAAGGCTGCACCGGGATAACAATTGAGACTGAAGCAAAGGAAGATGTGAGGGAAATGCTGTTTTACGCCCTTGCGGAGAAAAAACTGCCTGTCATGTCTATGAGCCGGGTGGAAAAGTCGCTGGAGGATGTATTCCTTGAACTGACGCAGACAAAAGGAGGGCAGGAATAATGGCGGCTATTTATAAAAGAGAACTACAGTCTTATTTTCATTCCTTTTTAGGGCCTTTGTTTATCGGGGCGATACTGTTTCTTTTGGGAATTTATTTTTCAGTATACAACCTTTTTATGGGATATCCTTATATTGGATATGCCCTGTCATCGTCTGTGTTCCTGTTTCTGATTGGGATTCCCATCCTTACCATGCGCATTCTGGCGGAAGAACGCCATCAGAAAACGGATCAGTTGCTTCTCACATCGCCTGTGGGAGTGGGAGGCATTGTGGCGGGCAAATTTCTGGCGCTGGCAACCATATTTCTGATTCCAACGGGAATTGTAAGCCTATATCCACTGGTGCTGGGAAAGTTTGGAACAATCGCCTTTGGCGAAACATACACGGCTGTTTTGGGATTCTGCCTTTACGGGCTTGCCTGCATTGCCATTGGTATTTTTGTCTCATCCCTGACGGAAAGCCAGGTAATTGCGGCAGTCATTACCTTTGGGCTTTTGTTCATGGGTTATGTTATGTCGGGGCTTTGCAATATGATATCCACTACAGGAAATTTCCTGACCAGGATCCTGGGGGCATTTGATATGGTAAGCAGGTTTGAAGGCTTTTTAAACGGCTCCCTCCAGCTTTCCGGTATTGTTTATTTCCTTTCGGTGATTGTGCTGTTCCTTATCTTTACGGTACAGTCCATTCAGAAAAGGCGTTATCAAGTATCCACAGGAAATATCAGCATGAGCGCATACAGTTCATCAGTCATCCTGCTTGGCACAGCCCTTGTTGTTCTGGTTAATTTCATGGCAGGGGAACTGCCTGCGGACATCCGTACATTTGATGTGACATCCAATAAGCTGTATTCCCTTACAGATGAAACCAATAAGCTGCTTTCCCTTATAGAAGAAGATATCGATATTTATGTACTGGCCAATGAAAATCAGGGAGACAGTACTCTGGATGCGACTTTGCAGAATTACAGCGGGAAAAATTCCCATATTAAAATTTCCTATGTGGATCCTGCGGTAAATCCTAAATTTATCAACAAATATACAGACACCCAGGTGTCCTCCAACAGTGTGGTGGTGGAGAGCAAAAAGCGCAGCAGGGTAATTGATTACCGGGATATTTACCAGACGGAATTTGATTACAGCACTTATTCCTCCAATGTAACCGGCTATGATGGGGAAGGACAGATTACCAGTGCCCTTGCCTATGTGATTTCCGACGATATGCCTAAGATCTATATACTGGAAGGCCATGGGGAATTGGCCTTTGACAATGAATTTATTTCTGCCATTGAAAAGGAAAATATAGAATATGAAACCATCAATCTGATGAATTATGACATGGTTCCTGAGGACGCTGTATGTGTGGTCATTAATGCGCCTACAGAAGATTTTTCAAAAGATGATGCGGATAAAATGTTAAGCTATATGGAAAATGGCGGTGATGTGCTCATTATTACCACTTATACTGGAAAAGAGCTGACCAATCTGGACACAGTTCTTGGATTTTACGGAGTGAAAGTCACGAAGGGGCTGGTTATTGAAGAAAACAGAAATAATTACTATCAGGATCCCTTTTATCTGCTTCCCCAAATCGGTTATGACAGCATTACGGAAAGCGTGGCAGACAGCGGAAGCTATGTTTTTGCACCCTATGCACAGGGAATTTATATAGAGGAAAAAGAGGATGTCAGCGTATCCTCCCTTTTGTCCACTTCCCAGGACAGCTATGCAAGGGAAGCGATGGAAAACAGTGACGGATATGAAAAGCAGGATGGAGATTTGGATGGTCCTTTCGAGATTGGCGTAAAATGTGAAAAGGCCACAGGAGATGCAACCTCTCTTGGAGTTGTTTATTCCAGTGAACTATTATTTACACAAAATGCCAATGAGATGGTAGCCGGAACAAATCTGAAACTCTTTACAGGTACGCTGGGAAGTTTTGCGGAACATCCTTCCAGTTTCGCCATTCCTGTTAAGAGTTATGAAATCAGTTACCTGACAATGAACCAGAACAGCATCATATTCTTAAGTCTGCTTACAGTTATCGTGATACCCTTTGCTTTTCTGGCCGGAGGCTTTGTGGTATGGTTCAAAAGAAGAAGGAAGTAACAGGAGGATTTATGAATAAAAAGAGGAAACGGAATCTGCTTTTGCTTTTTGTACTGCTTCTGGCAGTGACGGCGGCTTTTGCGGCACTAAAGATGTATAATAAACGTGCTTCTTCCAATGACGTGGAAGAGATGGAAAAATATAAAGTTATTGAGATAGATTCATCTATGGTTAAGGAAATCGGCATCATAGCCCAGGGGGAAAATGTGAATCTTCTGAAAAAAGACGGACAGTGGAAAGCGCTGGAAGATGAAAGCTTTCAGGTAGACGAAAATCAGGTGGATAATTTTCTGGCCAGCATATCTTCCATTACTTCCGATGTCAAAATAGAAGATGTCACTGATATGGCCCAGTATGGGTTAGTCAGTCCGTCCCTCAACATAACTCTGCAATGGGAGGACAATATGTACACAATTAAAGTAGGAGATTACAACTCTGTCATAGACAGCTATTATCTTAATATAAACGATGAAAACATTGTCTATACGGCTGACAGTTCCCTTTTTTACGCATTAAACAAATCCCTTTCGGATTTTGAACTGGCCCGGGAGGCGGTGGAAACACAGGTGGAAGAAGGTGGAAGCCAGGATTAATCCGCACGTTACTGTTCACACAGACCTGCGCATTTACTGCGCTGGTCGTAAGAAAGTGATT
>CAMWUN010000102.1 GCA_947177425.1 uncultured bacterium | reverse complement strand
AGCTGCTCTTTTTGTCTGCTCTGAATCTGATACTTTCCTAATGAATTATATCATAAATTAAGTTGTTGACAGTTTCGGCATCTGGTACAATGGGCTTAACCAATAAATTTTATGGAGGTCAATTATGCCAGCATTACCTTACAGTATTACAATATCAGATGAGGAACGTGCTTATCTGAAATCACTGATTAAAGCCAGGACTATCCAGGCACAGGTTGTTGACCGCGTATGTTGTTATGGAAGGCTGAAGCCAAAACAGACAAAGCTATTGCAGATGGTCTTGGCGTTAGCGTGAATACTGTCCGGCGCTGCATTGACCGTTATCTCAACAGTGGAATCAATCCTGCCATATTTGATGACGAACGCTCCGGCCGTCCGGTTGAGATTACTGACGATGCAAAATCATGGATTGTCAGTATCGCCTGCCAAAAGCCCTGTGACCTTGGCTGCGCCGCAGAATTGTGGACACTGGCTGCGCTGCACAAACACATACAGACACATGCTGAAGAAGCCGGCTATCCACGATTAAAGACAGTTACAAAACCATGGCTTCAGAAATATCTCAAAAAGATGGACATCAAACCGTTCAGGATCAAGTATTATCTGGAACGGAAAGACCCCGATTTTGAGAATAAGATGCATGATGTCCTGCTGGTTTATAAACAGGTTGAGATGCAGCCTGGTGATGATGGAAATATCATCATACCAGACAACGGGCATTTGACACATACGGTTTCGTATGATGAAAAACCGGGCATCCAGGCTGTTGCCAACAAATATCCCGACCATAATCCAACAGAGGGAAACGGTTATGTCCGCCGGGATTATGAATATGTGCGGCCTGAAACACTGTCACTGCTTGCAGGCATTGATCTTCTAACAGGAGAAGCGATCCCACTGGTCAGCCAGACACACAAAAGTTCCGATTTTATCGGGTTTCTAAAAATTCTTGATGCAAAATACCCTGAGGGTGACACGATCCGGCTGATACTGGACAACCACTCAGCCCATACTTCAAAGGAGACACGGAAGTTTCTTGCAACGTTACCAGAAGGCCGTTTTGTATTTGTGTTTACTCCGACACATACCTCGTGGCTGAACATGGTTGAAAGTTTCTTTAGCAAAATGACAAAGCAGATGTTAAAAGGCATCCGTGTCAATTCAAAGGAGGAACTATCGGAGCGAATATACCGCTACTTCGATGAAATCAATGCTGATCCGATCGTCTATCATTGGACATATAAAATGGATGAAGTTGATCCTGATGAAGCAGCAAATATTTAAGCTATCAACAATTTAATATTTGTTGTACTAGAAGCGTTTCTGGCTTTACGAAGGCGTAAAGAAAGGAACGCTTTTATGTCTAAAAATCATCAGGATCAAGTCAGAAAATGAAGAATTCACAATAAGTGTTACGGAAAAAGAGTATCTGAAATACTACCGCCCATGGTGACAGATGAAGAAAAAGGAGCAGCGGAACCGGGAGACGATGGAGCAGAACGGCTATACAGAAGAATCCTACGAGGAATGGAAGGAGAACGATATGCGGACGGAGCTTTTTGCGGAGAGCATGGAGGAACTGGCGGAAAAGAGGATGCTGCTGGATTTCCGCAAAACAAGGTCATGGAGATAGCTGTTCGGACTTATTACAAGAGAGCAGGGGCGGCTCCGAATGACAGATGAACTGCAATCCGGCGTCAGTGGGCGAAAGCCTTGACAATTATGTCTACACTATGTAGAATATAAAATGAGTTCTACATTGTGTAGACAGGAGGGTATTATGGCAGAGTATAAATTAGGCGAAATAGAAATGAAATTTGCAGAGCTTATCTGGGAAAATGAGCCAATTCCTTCGGGTGAGCTGGCATCCTTAAGTCTGAAAGAATTGAACTGGAAGCGAACCACCACCTACACAGTTTTAAAAAGACTATGTGACAAAGGCATCTTTAAAAATGACAAAGGCATTGTATATTCGCTGGTTTCCAAACAGTTATTTCAGGCAAAACAGAGTGAAGAGTTTGTGGAAGGAACTTTTGGAGGGTCCCTTCCAAATTTTGTTGCGGCTTTTGTCTCACAAAAAAAACTTTCCAGAGAAGAAATAGAAGAACTGAAACGAATTATCGAAGGAAACTAAAAAAGAGGATGGAGAAAAGATCATGGATGCTTTTATGGGTGCGCTTATCAAAATGAGCCTGCGTGGAGTAGTTATTATTCTTGTTGTCCTGCTTGTTCGGCTATTGCTGAAGAAATTACAAATTGGGCATAAATATATTCTGGGCCTTTGGGCAATGGCTTTCCTGTATTTCATTTTTCCGTGGAAGCTGAGCCTGTCTGTCGGATTTTGGAACAATGCAAGTATCACGGAAGAAATGAGCATGATTTCAGAATTCCGGCCGGTGTCAGATGAAAGGTATGAAGAAGCCCGTGACATAGGAAATATTGTTAATCCGGCAGGTATTGCCGGCAATACTATGGCAGGTGCGCCTGCCGCTGCCTCAAGTGACACTGCAGGAACTGCTGCTGTAATTCCTGTGGAATCTATGGGACAAAATATTGTTGGAATGAATGAGATAAAAGATAATAGCCCGGCAAAATTTGAGGCTGGGCGTGTGATAGCGTTTATATGGCTGGCAGGTTTAAGCGGCCTTTTCGGTCATATGCTGTATTCTTATTTTGCACTTAAAAGCAAATTGCGGGTAAGCATTTTATTTGAAGATAATATCTGGTGGGCAGAAAATATTGGTATGCCTATGGTTTTTGGCTTACTCCATCCCCGAATCTATCTGCCGGTTTCTATGGAATCCGAGGATCTTTCTTATGTCATTGCCCATGAAAAGATGCATGTCAAAAGAAAAGACGGGCTGTTTAAAATATTTGTCTATGCAGTATGCCTGATTCACTGGTTCAATCCTTTTATTTGGATTGCTTATTTCCTGTTTGGAAATGATATGGAAAAGGCATGTGATGAAGATGTCATTCGGGCCATGAGCAGGGAGAAACGGAAGGAGTACGCTTATGCACTGCTTCGTATTGCCGCAGAGAACGGGTCAAGAAAGAAAAGAGTATTTATTGCACCGATTTGTTTTGATGAGGGAAATGTAAAGTCAAGAATCAGGAATATCATGCAATATAAATATACACTTCCGGGAATTGGAATCGCAGTAGCGATCGTGATCGTGGCGCTGTCTGTGATGTTTCTGACAGAAAAAAAGGACGGCAACGTAGAGGAAAATGTGAAAACGGAAGAAACGGGCGAAGAACTGACAGAAAAACCGGCAGAAGAATCAACTGATGATAAGGATGGCGGAAATGCAGGCGCCGATGTGGGGAATGGTGAGGAAATGGAAATACTTCCGGTTTTTTATGTGGAAGATTTGAATGCGCTTCAAATTAGAGAAAGTTTTTCGCTGGAAGATTACTATATTACCAGCCGCTATACTGCGTCGAATCATTATTACATAGATGAAAACAAGGTGCTCTGGGGCACCGGAAAGAACGAATTCGGGCAGCTTGGTACAGGTACTTATGACATGGAGGAATACTATGAAGAGCCGGTTAAGATTGCGGAGAATGTCATTTCTGTGGATGTCTCCTGGAACGACTATTTTTGTATCTATCTGACAGAAAGCGGAGAACTCTATGGTGTTGGTTCGAATCATTCGGAGGTGCTTTTGGGGGAAGGAAGTGAATCTTGGGTTTATTCGAATTATGATTTCCAAAAGGTTACGGAACCGGTTCTTTTAATGACAGATGTAGCTTATGCAAGAGCGGGAAGGGAATGCATTGTTGCGCTTCAAAATAATAAGACCGCTTACTGGTGGGGACAGTATGCTCCTTTAACACATACTCATGTAAGCAGCAATTATGATGAATATTGGAAATTGGAAGAGGATGCATCTAATCCGCTGAAAATGTTTGCTGCGGGGCCAAAGAAGATCATGGAACAATGTAAATATGTTACCACAGGAACCTTTAACGGTGCTGCCATCAGTGAGTCGGGAGAATTGTATACTTGGGGATTTAATGTTTTTGGACAATGCGGAACACCTGTTACAGGGGATGATTTTGTCCGCACTCCCATAAAGGTCATGGATCATGTGAAAATGGTCTGGCCGGAAAGAATCGTCTTCAGTGATCCCATAGGCAAGTCTTCAGAGTTCGGAAGGTGGGAAACGGATTATATATTTAACACTTTTGTATTAACAGAGGACAACAATTTACTGGCTGTTGGACTGGACATAGGGGATAAGGAGAAAGTAACCCAGGTGAACGGAGATCTTGAGGAAACCGAGACCAATCGCTACAGTGATGATTTTGTTCCTGTCCAGGCAGTAGAATACTCTGTAGACAACAATATGGCAATCCTGCGCAGGTTGGAGTTTGGCATGTCCATAGAGGAAGCTCAGGAGATTATCAACAGTGCCGGTATGCATACCTTTCACATTGACGGGAATGCAGGTCTTTCGGCGCAGAATAACCAGTTTCACTGTTATTTTGATAGCCGGAATAGGCTGGTCAGGATCATGATTCAGGAGGGCGGGAGCCGGGATGGGCGGTTTATGTTGGGAATGTCTTTTTCAGATCTGGAGAAAGCAGTCCGGGAGGCAGGAGGCTCCCTTATGAAAGTGGAGAGTGATATTCCATATGATGGTTGGATTTATCAGGATCAGGAACAGCAGATACAGTACGAGTTTGCCCTGGATGGGGGAAGAATGTGTTCTGTGGAGGAGATGGTGATAAGCGAAAACTCTGATCAGTAGAGACTGCATATGCCAAGACTAGAAGCGCCAGTTTAGACCTTTCTGCGGCTTTTGCGTCCATTGCTGTTGTTGCCCATTTATTCTGTCCACAAATTAATCTGATTGATTGTCACGGAATGAACTGATATAATGGCATCAGCCTAACGAAAGAGAAAGTTCCAGGACACCTGCATCCGACATAGGTGAGTGTCCTGGAACTATATTAAAACAATGGTGGGAAATTGCAAATATAGACAGAACTGGAAAATGGGATTGTATGGAGAAATAAGATGGCTGATGTATATGTGGCGGCTGCTTTTAGTAAAGACAATAAAGGCGGAAATAAGGCAGGAGTGGTTTTGGACAGATTGGAGTTGACTTCTGCTCAAAAAACAGCAATAGCAAAAGAAATGGGATATTCTGAAACAGTTTTTGTGTTGGATTCTGGCAAGGCAGATTTTAAGCTGCAATATTTTACCCCAACAGAAGAAGTCCCACTGTGTGGCCATGCCACAATAGCAGCATTTTCTATCCTTAAACTGCTGGGTATATTAGATAAACCAGACTGTACCATAGAAACAGAAGCCGGGATTCTCAATATCCATATAAAAGATGATGGTCTGGTATTAATGGAGCAGAATTGTCCGACATATCTTGAAGTCTTGAATTCAGATATTTTTACGGGATGTATAGAAAGGGGCTTTATAGACCATAGGTTTCCGATACAGATAGTTTCTACGGGGTTGAAGGACATTATGCTCCCTGTTGATTCGGCAGAGCATTTAGAGCGGTTATCTCCAGATTTTGAAATGATTGCAAATATAAGCAAAAAGAAAGAGGCAGTTGGAATCCATGCTTTTACCATGATTAAGAAATCAGATGTAACAGCCATATGCAGGAATTTTGCCCCATTGTATGGGATTGATGAAGAGTCAGCAACTGGCACAGCAAGCTGCGCTTTGGCGTGTTATCTTTTCAAATACTATAAGCAGCAGCCACAATATATTTTTGAGCAGGGACATAATATGGGAGAAATCTCAAGAATTGTTGTAGATCTTTCATATCATGGGGATGTAATTGATTCGGTTTTTGTTGGCGGGTATGGGTATTTGCTTGGGAAGAAGTCTTTGCCAGTGTAAAGGAACTTAGTTGAAACATATTCCCAATAAGCCACAGAGGACGGAATATGTGTTGATAAGGAATTTCATGAAGGTGCGGCTCTGGCATTAAGGCAGGCTCTAAATGGGGAAATAGATATGGCTATTTTGCAGTCAGGAAGTCCCAGTTGTGGGGCTAATCAAATATATGATGGGACTTTTAGCGGAAGACTTATTGAGGGGCAGGGTATATTTGCAAAATGCTGAAAACGGCCGGCATGAAGGTAATTGATGCGGAAGATATACACGGCGTTCCGGCAGATTTGGGAATCGGGGAGTAGGGAGCGGAGATACAGATATGGGAAAGGGGTGGACAACGTATCTATTATAGACGGGCCGACAAGCATTTTTATCGCGGGAAAAGGTGGTAAGGTGAAGCTGACAACACGCATACAGAATTATTTCCGCAAATTAGAAAGGAATAGGATAAAAAGGCGAATTACCGCCAATCCTCATACGCTGGAAGAAGTCGTGGAATTGTCGAAACAGAAGTACGGAGCAGTGGAGGTCTTGCAGCAGTCCAATAATTATCTTGAGCAGAGAAAGTGCTTAAAGGAATCCCTTGTAATGCGCCAACGTCCGGATTTGCTTGGCGAACTGATGGATTTGTAAAAACAACTACAGAATATGATATGGCAATACAGATTATAGAAAATAGCAGTAGTAAAAAATCCCCAATTCCTACTACGTTTTTACTACTTTTGACGGCATCAACTTGCCCTGTTTTGCCTTGATTTGCTTGTTTCGTCACTTTTTTAACAATTTCTACGAAAAACGCAAACCTCGTAAATCGCGCCAATAGGAGCAGTGGGGGACTACGGTTTTACTACGAGTGAGGAAACGAAAAAAGAGCCTGCATTTCAAGCCTTTTTTCAAAGAAAATGCGTAATGTAACCTGTACTTATGGAAGTGTAGTGCATTAATTCCAAATATGTAAAAAACTGTGAACTGATATTTTTACTATTGACTTTTGATTTGCAGAGGTGTAAAATGCTTTTTGATACATAGGATTCTAATTGTTTTTGGGGTTAAGTTATGGATGAAAAGAAATTGATGGAACAGTATGACAAAATGAACCGGAAAATGCAGCGGCATTTCGCAAGCTACTTTTCTGATTCCCAACTGACCTGTATCCAGGGGATTGTCCTTCATTACCTCATTGTGGAAAGTGACAGGGGGGATATTTTCCCAAAGGATTTGGAAGAGTTTCTGGGAATCAAAGGGTCATCAGTCACCAGCCTGATCAATAACCTGGAGCAGGGCGGTTATCTGCGCCGGGAGAGTCTGGAATCGGATGGCCGGTACAAAAAGCTGGTGCTGACAGAAAAGACCAGAGAGATGCAGGAGGATATTTTAAGACGGGTATATGATTACATACACAGTATGTTTGAGGGAATACCGGAAGAACACTTGAAAATTTTTGAGTCTGTGATCCTGCAGATGGCAAAAAATGCAGACAAATAAAATGTTGTTTTTTACCTATATAATTAGAATTCTATTTGTTTTATCATGGAGGAATGGAGATGATAATTTTTGCTTACAAAAATGAAGATTGGACTGCGGCCAGCACGTTGTGTTCCGCTTGCGAAGCGCTATTTTTTGCCTAATTATTTAGAATTCTAATTATATGGCGTTTGCCCACTTTCTAAAAATTTATTGAATATAGGAGGATGAAGTATCATGAATAAAGCAACAACTGTGGAAAATCCGCTTGGGATTGAGCGGGTGGGGAGGCTGCTGGCAAGGTATGCCATCCCAAGTATCATAGCTCTGATCATCAATTCCCTTTATAACATGGTAGACCAGATTTTTATCGGTCAGGGCGTAGGATTTTTGGGAAACGGGGCAACGAACATTATCGCCCCGATCGCGACGATCACGATTGCGATTGCCACGCTTTTCGGTGACGGACTTGCAGCTTTTTTCAGTCTCAGCCTTGGAAAGGGTGAGGGTGAGAAAGCAGCGAAAGGACTTGGGACGTCAATTATTTATGGAAGTATCTTTGGCATTATCTGGACCGTTATCGCTTTTGCTTTCTTAAGGCCGTTATGCCTGATATTCGGAGCCACGGAAAATATCCTTCCCTATGCTCTTGATTATGGGCGTATCATCGTGCTCGGATTTACTTTTCAGATTGTCGGGAATGCGATCAACAGTGCAATCCGGACAGACGGCAGCCCGCGTTATGCCATGTTTGCAATGATGATCGGGGCGGTTCTCAACATCATTCTTGACCCAATTTTTATATTTGTATTCCATTGGGGCGTTGCGGGTGCTGCGATTGCCACGGTTGCAAGCCAGTTATTCGGTCTTTTGTTTAATATTGCTTACCTGTTCCGGTTGAAAACGATCAAGCTGTCCAGACAGTCGTTTTCTTTTGATATCCGGACTGCCGGAAGAATCGCAAGCCTTGGATTTGCAAGCGGGGCCAACAACCTGACTTCAACGGTGGTGGCATTTGTATCAAACAACCTGATGACAAAATACGGCGCGCTCTCTCCTTATGGAGCGGATATTCCCCTCACAACCTTCGGCTTGTGTATGAAAGTGAGTATGCTTGCATTTTCCTTTGGCATTGGTGTTGCAAGCGGCAGCCAGCCGATCATCGGGTTCAATTACGGCGCAAAGAAATACGGCCGTGTGAAAAAGACATTTTTGCTGAGTGCAGGAGTTGCTACGATCATAACCTTTGTTTCATGGATCATTTTCCAGTGCTTCCCGCTGCAGCTTATCCGGATATTCGGGACGGAATCTGCGCTGTATGAGGAATTTGCGGTCAAGTGTTTCCATATTTATCTGCTGCTTACATTTTTGAATGGCTTGCAGATGTGTGCCGGCGTATTGTTTCAGGCGATCGGTCAGCCCATGAAAGCGGCGATCACATCCCTGTCAAAGCAGGTGATCTTCTATATTCCGGCCATGCTTATTTTATCCCGGTTCTTTGGGCTGACAGGTATTCTGATGGCAGGGCCTACCGCAGACGCTTTGGCTTTTATCCTTTCGGGAGCCTTTTGTTTCAAGGAAATTAAGAAAATGGAGCGGATAAGCGAAAATGCGTCCTAAATGGTTGATACGTCTGAGAAAAAACATTTTCTACTATGGCATGGCAGCTATCGTGGGTATATCCCTGATTATTTCATGCCTGCGGATGAATACAGAGCATATTTTTCTCTGTGTACTGGCGCTGATCCTGTTCATGCTGCCCCATGTTCTGAACAGGTGGCTGAAGCTGTATATACCGCCGGTTATGGAGATCGTCATAGTGACTTTCATTGTCTGCGGGATTATTTTAGGGGAGGTTGAAAACTTTTTCGTCCGCTTCCCCTATTGGGACACCATTATGCACACAGTAAACGGTATCGTTTGTGCTGCTCTAAGCCTGTCATTGGTCGTTCTGCTCAATAAGCAGGACAGAATGCTTTTCCGCCTGTCTCCGGTATTTCTTATGGTTGTGGCGGTTTCTTTTTCCATGCTGATCGGGGTATTATGGGAATTTTTTGAATTTGGCGTTGACCGTTTTTGAAAAAAGGATATGCAGAAAGACACATGGGTAAGTGAAATTTCTACGGTTTCTCTTGATACAGGTTCTGACAGCAAAGTTACCACCATATCCCCGATTGAAAAGGTAACGATCAATGACGGAGAAGTTGTGCTTAATGGGTATTTGGATATCGGGTTATACGATACAATGGAAGATTTATTTGTAACCTTTGTCGGGGCAGTATCTTTTAATCTGTTTGCGGCCATATACAGCAAAAAACATAAAGGATTTATTTTCTGCCTTTTAATTGATACGCAGGAACATACCAAAAAAAGAATGGAGGAACAGTACCATGAAAAAAAGAGTTATCACGATTAGCCGGGAGTTTGGAAGCGGAGGGCACAGTATAGGGAAGACAGTTGCCGAAACACTTGGAATCGGCTTTTATGATCAGAAATTATTGGAAAAAATTGCAGAGGAAACCGGATTTTCAAAGGAATTTATTGAAGAGGCTGCCGAAGACTCTACTGCAAAGAACAGCCTTTTATTTAACCTTGTCATGAACCGTTCTTTGCATGGACGCACGGAGCCATCTCCCGCTGACACGATTTACTTTGCACAGACAAAAATTATTAAAAACCTTGCTGAAAAGGAGAGCTGCGTCATTGTGGGGCGGTGCAGTGATTATATCCTGCGGGATAACAGCGACTGCCTGCACGTTTTGATCTATTCAGATATGGAAGACCGGGCAAAGCGTATTCTTGAACGTTATGGAGAAAGTGAAAAAC
>CAMWUN010000101.1 GCA_947177425.1 uncultured bacterium | reverse complement strand
CCCCTGTCGGGCCGGTTACTCCATCCACTCCTGTGGCTCCCGTCGCCCCTGTCGGACCAGTCGCTCCATCCGCTCCTGTCGCTCCCGTCGCCCCTGTCGGGCCGGTTACTCCATCCACTCCTGTGGCTCCCGTCGCCCCTGTCGGGCCGGTTACTCCATCCGCTCCTGTCGCTCCCGTGGCTCCTGTTGGGCCAGTCGCTCCATCCGTTCCTGTGGCTCCTGTTGGGCCGGTCGGGCCGGTTGGGCCTTCATCACCCATACAACCTTTCGGCCCCTGAACTCCAATGGGACCAGTCACACCCTGAATTCCCTGGGGACCAGTCACACCTTGCGGCCCCATGGAACCAGTTGGGCCAGTCGGGCCGGTTGGACCTGGAATACCTCTGGGGCCCTGAGGGCCGATATCTCCCTGGGGACCAGCCGGGCCCGCTGGGCCTGCCGGACCCGCTGGGCCCTGGGGACCCATATCTCCCTTAGGGCCTTCACATCCCGGATCACCTTTTGGTCCTATATCACCGCGAACCCCCTGGATACCCTGAATACCCTGAGGACCTGCGTAACCTCTTGGTCCGGCATAGCCTCTTGGTCCAGTGTTTCCAGTAGGCCCTACCGGACCTGTATTTCCTCTGGGCCCTCTTGCGCCTGGAGCGCCAGGAATTCCCTGAGGCCCCATAGGCCCCTGATCCCCTCTGTCACCCTTGGGTCCGGGACACCCGGTATCCCCTTTGAGCCCCTGGGGACCCATAGGGCCCTGATCGCCCTTAGGTCCTGCAGGACCACGCTCACAGCAGGAGGGATGGCATTGATTCTGACAACAGTTACATGAATTATTTTGATTCATTCAAAACACATCCTTTACAAATTATTCACAAAAGATACTAAAAAATATCTTTTTCTACAAATATTTTATGTAACTCTGGAATAGTTGCCACTTTTTGTCGAAAAATTACCCAAAAAACACTACCAAAACTGCTTTGATATCAAACGGTACCCATTACAAGCCAACTTATAAACAGCGGACAGCACGCTTCGCTAACTGTCCTTATGTTAAACAAATGCTGCTGCACTTCGCGAGCCAGCTTATTGTAATACAATCGGAGCGTGTTTAAAACACGCTCCGAAAAAATTACAGGCTGTCAAAATACCGTTTGTTGTAAAGATATGCCTGGGAATAAGGCTTACAGAATCCGGCTTTTTCATTGTATTCTTTTGCCTTTTGCCGGTCTCCTAATCTGTCGTAGCACACACACAATTGTAAGAAAGGAACATAATCATAACAGTCCGGTAGGATGAACCCGCCGGAATACTCATTTTTAGGTGTATTCAGTGCAGTTTCATACCAATAGATGGCATTGTGACAGTTTCCACGTTCCAGAAAATGTTTCCCAATCTCACAACACAATTCAGCCCTTGGCAGATCAAAGCTCATACTGCGTAAAAGGGTATTTAGGGCGGACTGTTCCTGCCCCAGCTTATAATAACAGTTGGCACAAATAGAACATGCCTCTATTTTATTTTCAATCCATCCCTCTTTGGAAAGCAGAAACTGCTCTAACACTGAAACAGCCTCCTCGTATTGTTTGTGATAATATAGTTCCCGTCCATAATAATATTGCTGCCGCGGTTCCAAATGCTTTCCATCTGCAATCATCTTCTGGTATATTTTCAGATTCCTGTCAGAATCCCCTGTGTTCATTTTTTTATGACTGACTGCAATATCTGAATGTATCACCCTGCCGTTTAGCGGAATTACTTCATGAACTGCTCCGACCCAGCGGTACCTCGTACAATTTCTGATCCATCTTTCCCTGAAATAGGAAAAAGAGGGCTTACCAGCTTCATCAAAAGAAGTATTATATTTCATCATTACAATATCTATATCCGGTGCCAAAGACTTCTTTAGCTGGAGAAATTTATCCTTTTCCGACTCTTCCAGAATGTCATCGGCATCCATCCACATACAGTAGTCCATAGACGCCCGGGAAAAAGAATAGTTTCTGGCATCCGAAAAGTCATCCTTCCACGGGTATAAATAGACATTGGGTGTATAATTGGACGCTATTTCTACCGTCCGGTCTGTGGAACCGGTATCTACAATTATAATTTCCTCTACAAGTTCTTTCACGCTGTCGAGACAGCGTGCAATATGCATCTCTTCATTTTTGACTATCATACAAAGACTAATTGTTGGCATATTGTTCCCTCTCTTCTTTGATTTATTGCCTGCAGAGTTTCTCTATGCTCAGATTCATGTTGATTTTGGACGCCCCGGCTGAAGACTGCCACTCAAAAAACAGCACAGAGCCAGTCTGTATTTCAATAATAAAATATCTTGATAACACCAGCATTTCCCTTCGCTTTGCCGCCTCTGCATATGCAGTAAATATAGTCTGCTTACAGTCATTAAATATCGGTGTAAGCTTTATGCATCCATGCCTTTTCATCACTGTTGATACATAATAACTGATGGCATAGTAACCTGGTGTCAGCGCCACAGAGCGGCTATTGCAAAGAGATATATTTTGGGTTATATCCGGTATCGCAATTTTGAGTGGAAGACTGGCGCACTCCGGCATCATCAGATCCTGGCCCAAAAACGTTGCAAATATACTGTTTTGCGGATAGCCGGGAGGACCCTCCGGCCCACGTGCACCAGGCTCTCCTCTTGGCCCCATTGGGCCGGTGGCGCCCTGCGGCCCCTGGGGACCGGTAACTCCCTGAGGACCGGTTTCCCCACGTTCACCGGGACAGCCAGGCGGACCTGGTTCTCCTCTCGGCCCCATTGGCCCTGGCTCTCCACGTTCAAAAAGAATGCCGGGCGGACCCGGCATTTCTCCTGATTCTATCGTCCCAGATTCACAACAGCAGGAAGAAGCGTACTTCTCCGGCTCCGCAGTACCTGTATGCTGAGGCTGAACTGATACAGCAGTATTTGGCTCATATATAAAACCAGAAGAAAGCTGAGCTGCGTTTTGACTGCAGTTCCTGTTGGGAATTCTCATACCGAATAGATTTGGCGGATTAAACATCCGGTTCGTATTAAAATTATTCAATTGAAATCACCTCATTCATATTTATATTGAGTGATGATGTATTTATCATAATAAATTATATGCATGATAAATAAATTCGTTTTTTGGACTGTTAATACGAAGTCAGACTAAAAGCAATACACAGAATCGTGACAGGACTTGTTTCCTATTCTTCCACAGGCATGGACCGCCGTAAAGCGTCCCATAACGGCATTGGTATGCCTGTTTTCACCTTCTGAAACTGCTTTTCACCCATTATCCCACACATCCCAGCACGCGTTAGCATAGACTAACATATGCCATTTATAAAAGTGGCCGCTTGATATTAGCAGCCACTAACTTCATTTTCAGTATACCGTTCCCCATTTGCTTTTGCCAAGAACATATAAGGCTAAACTGTTCAATAAGATACCTCATAATTACTTTTTACGGGTCAGGAATGCGCATTTACTGCGCATTCCGTGAGAACATGATTCAAGTGTGAGGGGCGATTTTTGCGAAGCAAACTTTAAATATCGCCCCGAATGTTACTATGAGCGGCTTCCAAGCCGTGAAAAGTAACACCTCATAGTTACTTTTCACGGGTCAGGAATGCGCATTTACTGCGCTGGTCGTAAGAAAGTGATTCGAGAGTGCAAAAATCCTGCTTTAACATTCTGCCGGTTTTACTGTCTCCCACAAAAACTCCAGCAGTTTGGAAACGTCAATGGGTTTTGCGAGATGACCGTTCATACCGGCTTCCATCGCCGCCTTTTTATCTTCCTCAAAAGCATTGGCTGTCATGGCAATAATCGGGATACCCGCAATACTGGAATCCTCCAGCGCCCGGATTTGTTTTGTCGCTTCATAACCGTCCATAACCGGCATCTGGATGTCCATCAAAATCAGATCATACCGGCCCGGCTCTGCTTCCCTCATCCGCTTTACCGCAACGGCGCCGTCATCTGCAACATCCACGGCAAAGCCCACCTCTTGAAGAATTGCCACAGCAATCTCCTGGTTCAGTTCATTATCCTCCACCAGAAGAATTTTCTTTCCATGGAAAGAAAACGTCTCCTGTAAAGTCTCTTCCGAATCTGTGACCGCAAACGGCGACTCCAGTATCTCTCTAAGCTCCGATAAAAAGATTGGTTTGGAACAAAAAGCCGTAACGCCCGCTTTTCTCGCCTCGTCTTCAATATCCGTCCAGTCATAGGCAGTCAGAATGATAATGGGCGTCTCCTCCCCGATAAGCCCCCTGATTCGCCTCACCACCTCGACTCCATTCATATCCGGTATGAGCCAGTCTATGATATACACGGCATACTTGTCATTCTGTTCCCCGGCAAGCTTTACCCGGAGCACCGCCTCCTTGCCGGATGTGGTCCAGTCCGGGCGCATGCCGATATCGGCCAGCATCTTGGTCACGCTGGAACAGGTATTAAAATCATCGTCTACCACAAGCGCCCGGTGCCCCTGCAGTTCAGGAATGGTTTCCTGCCTTACCGGACCAGAACAGGTCTTAAACTGCAAAGATACCGTAAACGTGGTTCCTTTTCCCGTCTCACTGTCCACAGTTATGGTGCCGCCCATCATATCCACAATGTTCCTGGTAATCGCCATGCCAAGCCCGGTTCCCTGTATTCCACTGACTGTACTTGTCCGCTCACGCTCAAAGGGATCAAAAACATGCTTTAAAAATTCCGGACTCATTCCGATTCCCGTATCTTTTACCTGAAATTCATAATCGGCATAACCCTCCGGTGCATTTCTCTTCTGCCGAATCCGGACACTTACCATACCGCCCGGCTTTGTGAACTTCATGGCATTGCTTAACAGATTCAGCAAAATCTGATTCAGCCTGAGCCTGTCACACAAAACATGTTCGTTTATCACGTCCACCGTATCAATATAGAAATCTAACTGCTTTGACATAATATCTGCCTGTACAATGGTCTTTAGGTCATGAAGAATTTCCGGAAGAGAGCACTCCTTTTCCTCAATTTTTACCTTTCCACTTTCAATGCGGCTCATATCCAGCACATCATTAATCAGGCTCAGCAGATGATTACTGGAGGTGGCAATCTTCGTCAGATAGTCCCTCACCTGCTCCGTATTGTCGATATGTGCGGCGGCAAGCGATGTAAAGCCTATGATGGCGTTCATGGGCGTACGGATATCATGAGACATATTGTTTAGGAAGGTGGTTTTCGCCCGGTTGGCATGCTGGGCCGCAGCAAGCGCATCCTGAAGGTCTGTCCTCTGCGCTTCCAACTGCGCCTCCATCTTTTTCTCGTCATCAATATCTACAAAAAAACCTACAAAGGTATCCGGAGAGCCATCCTCTCTCCTGGACAGACGGCCGGCTGCATGAAACCATCTCCACCCTGCATTTTTAGTGAGAAGACGGTATATCACATCGTAGGTCTTCTCACCTGTGTAATCCCTTACCGTGTCCCAGTACTCCTTCATTACATAATCTTTATCCTCTTCATGCAGCAAATTCGACCAGGAATCCAGCCTGTTTGGAAAATCCGCTTCGCTCTCGTATCCCAGCATGTGCCGGAACACATCGGTCCAGATACAGGAGACTATCTCTCCACGTTCGTTAAACTCCATGCTCCAGGGGCCGGAGCCCAGGGCCGCCTGAATATTTTCCATCGCGGTCCGCTCACGCTCAATCTGGGCCAGCGCAGCCTTGAGCCGGTCCTTGTCCGCCTTTTCCTGCTCCAGAAGAATCCTTGTATTTTTCCTGTACTGATGAACCAGTATCAAAAATACCAGAAGCATCACAACTGCCACTGCGCCAGTCTGGATCAGGAACCTGCGCAGATCCTGTGGAGATTCCATCCCCATCTTTTCCAGTATGTAAACAGCCTGGCCTGTGCCTGCTTTCGCACCTTCAGCCGCCCATATTATCGCAATAAGAAGCGCCACAAGCACAATTCCTCCCACTATGATAAAAAAAGTGGTATGCTTCTTTTGTTTTTCTGATTGCATCCTTTTCCTCCCTCTGTGGCATAAGCCAGTCTCCCTTCCGGCTGCCGTCCCTTCTGTGATCTCCGCTTTGGCCGCAGAAATATTATAGCTTATTTCATAGTTCCCACTGCCGGTCTGAACGTCATTGTGAAAAATGTCCCTTCCAGACTCCGGTATACTGCTGATATTTTACCATATCCATATGCTTTTTTCTATTCCCAATTCCAAAAAGAGAGCGCTGCGCAGATCTGTTGCACAGATATTCTTTTTATAACTGGCATGTAGCCTCTCAGGCTCCTCCTTCGTAACGACGCCTTTATAACTTTATACAGCAAAAGCGCCTATTGGTATTCTCCAATAGACGCCTCTCTCTTTCATCTGCTCCGCCCTCATCCCGGCTTCTTTCTACATCCATCGTTTCATGCCTTCGGGTTCCAGTCCAAACTGATCAAGAATTTTTCCCGCAATATGCCTGGTGCAGTCCTCCAATGTTTCCGGATGATTGTAATAACTTAAAACCGGCGGGACAATGACAGCTCCAAGCTGACTCGCCTCGTACATATTGCGCAGATGAATGGTTCCAAATGGACATTCTCTGGTTACAAGAACCAGCTTCCGCCGTTCTTTTAGCGTAACGTCTGCCGCACGTAGCAATAGATTATCACTGTATCCGCTGACAATCCCTGCCAGCGTCTTCATACTGCAGGGAACTACTGCCATTCCTATGGTGCGGAACGTACCGCTGGCAGGGCCTGCGCCAATATTATTGTTATCATATACCACATCTGCAAGGGCTCTGATTCCTTCCAGTGAAATTTCCATCTCAAGAGGAACCGTCATCTCTGCACCCTTACTGTACACAAGATGGGACTCAATATCCGGTATATTCTTTAACTGTCTTAAAACTTCCACCGCAATCGGAATCCCGGAAGCTCCACTCATTCCTATAATAATTCTTTTCTTCATACAATCAATTCCTTTAGCTGCATTATTATGTATTGCACATATGATAGCAGATTCTTCTGTCCCTTTTTATGCAAATAATTGATTTATCAGCCTCTGTCATGTATAATAAATACATCTTTTTTTCAAGATTAGGAGGGTAATTGGGAATGGATTTAGGCAAATTGCAGGAATTTCTGATTGTTGCAGAGGAAAAATCATTTAAAAAAGCCGCTGAACGGCTGAATGTAGCGCCCAACGTCCTTTCAACCCGTATGCATATTTTTGAAGATTCATTAAATACACAACTAATCCGCCGGGTCAAAAACGGGCTTGAACTGACAGACGCCGGAAAAGCCCTGCTGCCCAATGCAGAAACACTTCTCAAATCATATACACATACGATAGATTCTCTGAATGAACTAAAGGAACATATTTTCCAAAGCCTGTGCCTGCAATTCTGTTCTCATATGATGGCATCAGAATTAGGCCCTTATCTGGATATTTTCTGCAGAAGGCACCCGCAGCTTATTCTCAATATTTACGATGAAAACACCTGCCAGATCCGGGGAGGGCTTTTTTCTGGAAAAGTGGACGTATCTTTTGTCATATGCAGGAAAAATGATTTTGAGGATATTTCGGGCCGGGTCCCATTATCCTTTTTTCCCAATATGTATGTACATCTTCCTTCCGACCATACACTGGCAAACGAAAAAAAGCTTTGTTTTTCTGACCTTTCAGGCGAAACTTTTATTTTATATCCCCATATGACGGACTCCTGGGTCCGGGATCTGCAGCTATCGATTTTAGACCAGTCAGGAATTGATTATCAAATCTATGAGGAATCATGCTCGCCGCTCTTCCAGGATTTGCTTGTCCCAATCGGAAAAGGAATCCGTTTATGGAACTGGCGGGAAAAAACAGCGCCAAATTCTGTACTGATACCGATTGAAGACAAAGGATATGATACCTGGCTCTACATGCTGTATAACACAAAAACAACGAATCCTGCAGTTGTACCATTCATTAATGGGTTTTTAGAATTTAGGAGTAATAAGAAATGACAACAGAACAGCTAAATGAATTCTATATACTTTCGATTACACTCAGTTACAGTAAAGCGGCAGAAAAACTCTATATTTCACAGTCCGCATTGAGCCGCCATATAAAAAGCATGGAAGAAGAGTTAAATGTCCATCTTTTTTCACGTTCCACAAGGAACGTTGTGCTCACAAGCGAGGGAAAATTTTTCCAGACCCAGATTCCCCGCCTTTTGAGGAAAGCTATGGATATAGAAGCTATACTCAGTTCAGAACTGATCAATGCAGACGGAAAAATTAAGATTCTTTATTCCCCACAGACACTAAATACTGGAATTCTTCAGTTTTTGCGAACTTTTCAGGAACAGTATAAAAATATTAATCTGGAAATGGAGCCGTTTTTAACATATCCAAATCCTGACTTAATATACAGTGCCGATATCGTAATTTCTCCCTGCGACTATACGGGAAGCATATCGTCAGATATAGATGCAATGCTTGTTACCACACAGTCAGCATGGCTGGCCATTCCTCCATCCCACCGTTTCGGCCAGGAACCGTCTGTCAGCCTTTTTGACCTGCGGGAGGAAACGCTGATTATCCCTTATGAAGATAACCTGGTCGAACCATACGCCCTGCTTTCTTTTATTGTAAAGCACAAATGCTATGGCCAGCTTACAAAAATCGGAGCCT
The DNA here is from genome assembly GCA_947177425.1 of uncultured bacterium. GTDB lineage: Bacteria > Bacillota > Clostridia > Lachnospirales > Lachnospiraceae > Suilimivivens. Next base: position 1,596 of record CAMWUN010000101.1, on the reverse strand, counting down.
CAACAGAAGACCATGCGCTTTTACTGGTAGAGTTGGGGCGGGGAGTTATGATACTTCCCCATCATCTCAAGCATCGTGTATATGCACACACACAAACGATTCCGATCTCTGATCCAGAATGCTTTTTTCCAATCTATACCTATTATAACCGTAACAATAATAACGGCGCTGCCGCATTATTTTTCAAAAGTATGACGAAGTATTTTCAGAAAAAAAGCATCTGAACTTTGGGAGTCATATGTCAAAATTCTGGATTGCGGATACAATTTCCTTAATCTGCCCGGTTTCCATATTGTCAATATGGAAACCGCCAATGCAGACCGCAGTTACCCCATATTTTTTTGAAGCCTTTTCTGCCAGAATCCGGCAAATCACTTCATCCTTATGACCAGTCACATTCAATACAGAAGCCGTCGTACTGATGGTTCCATCACCTGTCAGCGACGGTCTGGGAACTGCCAGTACCGCTGTTCCTATGTGAGGTCTGTCGCCACCCTCAACAACAATGAGAAGGTCATTTCCCAAAAACTTTTTGGATATCATAATTTTTGTAAACGATAATATGATTTCTGATTCCATATGTGTACCTCAGCCTTGAATATATAAAACTTTTCTTCATTCCTTTTTCATCAAAAGCCATATTGATATATTTTCACTCAGCAGGCAAATGAGAACAAACGCTGTGCATTCTCCCTAAATGGTTTACGCTGTCGCAATTTTCTGCAATAAATGATTGTATAAATGGGCCTCATCAAGAGTTACTTTTATACAGTCAACAACCCCGCTGCAGGCAACGGGGCATCAATCTTGCAGCGTTGCAGAGCAGCGGGGTATGGATCCTCGCGGCAGTCGCCAAATGTTCATGCAAGCATGCCCACTTGGCTCGCTGCTCGCGGGAATCATTACATCTGGCCCGTTTTGCTTCTACTTATAAATCAATGCATAAGCATAGAATTTATTTGTTTTTATTGTGATTGTTTCAGGGTCGCTGTCTAAATCGTTATAAATAATCGGCTGCCCACCCTTTGTAACACAGATCATCTTATACTCTCTGTTTTCTTTGCAAATGGCTGATGGGATTTTGATTGTAACCTCTATTTCCTTATCCATGCTGTAGATGTCGTCGGAAAGCGAGTAAATGTTATAGGTCCTCCCAATCGTATAATCCCCAAGGACCGCCTCAAAGGACTGAAAGCACTTAGGTCCCTGTATTGCATTCTCTACGGCAATCTGATAGGCATTGTCTTTTGACGGGGTGTACTGGACAGTTTCTTTCCCCATGCAGGCATACCGCTTTGTCTCATCAGGAGTTGTAGGTTTCCATGTTTCCACAACCGCTCTTATACCTGAATTTATGATGGATGATGTCCCGGGAGTACCTTTGACCCTGCCACTATCGGATCCCGTATTATTGCCGGCATTGCCACCTGAACTGCTGCCTGGATTGTTTCCACTGGAGGTATTTCCAGAATTATTTCCAGGTTTATCCCCACCAGGGCTGCCGCCGGGATTGCCGCCTGTGTTATCACCGGCATTGTTATCATTATCTCCGCCTGTGTTGTTATCGTTACCGCCGCCTGTGTTATTGTCGTTGCC
>CAMWUN010000100.1 GCA_947177425.1 uncultured bacterium | reverse complement strand
AGGTAAATAAAATGTTAGTATCAGCAACAGAAATGCTTCAAAAAGCAAAAGCAGGCCATTATGCAGTTGGTCAGTTCAACATTAACAACCTTGAATGGACCAAGGCCATCCTGTTAACAGCACAGGAAAACAACTCACCCGTTATCCTTGGCGTATCAGAAGGCGCAGGAAAATATATGGGCGGATATGATGTTGTAGTTGGTATGGTAAACGGCCTTATCAAGGATCAGAACATCACAGTACCCGTAGCCCTTCATCTGGATCACGGCAGCTATGAGCACTGCTACAAATGCATCGAAGCTGGTTTCTCTTCCGTAATGTTTGATGGTTCACATTATCCGATTGAAGAGAACGTGGCTAAGACCAAAGAACTGGTTGCAGCAGCTCATGAAAAGGGAATCTCCATCGAAGCAGAGGTTGGTTCCATCGGTGGTGAAGAAGACGGCGTAGTTGGTATGGGAGAATGTGCAAATCCTGACGAATGCAAGGCAATTGCAGATTTGGGAATTGACTTCCTTGCAGCCGGCATCGGTAACATTCATGGCAAATATCCTGCAAACTGGAAAGGATTATCCTTTGAAACACTGGATGCCATCCAGAAACTGACAGGAGACATGCCTCTGGTTCTTCACGGAGGTACAGGTATTCCTACAGAAATGATTCAGAAAGCAATTTCCCTGGGAGTAGCTAAGATTAACGTTAACACAGAATGTCAGTTATCCTTCGCAGCAGCTACACGTAAATATATCGAAGCAGGTAAGGATCAGGAAGGCAAGGGATTTGACCCCCGTAAGCTTTTAGCTCCCGGTTTCGAAGCAATTAAAGCTACCGTTAAAGAGAAGATGGAAATTTTCGGCTCTATCGACAAAGCTTGAGAAAATCTGAAATGAAACAAAAAGGCTGTCCATTTGATGTGGACAGCCTTTTTGTTTCAATAAGCTGGCTCGCCAAGCGTGACAGCGTTTGTTAGCATAAGGGAAGTTCGCGAAGCGCACTGCCCGTTGTTATAATAAGCTGGCTCGCGAAGCGTGACAGCGTTTGTTGGCATAAGGGAAGTTCGCGAAGCGCACTGCCCGTTGTTATAATAAGCTGGCTTGCCAAGCCTGGCAGGGGCTATGCTTCTTCCTGCTGTTTCAGCACTTTTTCCTGCATTTTCTGGATTTCAGGGTCATAGGACAGCATAGGTTTGGCGTTTACGTCTGTCTTTGTGACTCTCCGCGCCAGATAGTTTTTTGTTATGGCAAACACTGTTCCGGAAAGCGCCAGGACACCAATTAAGTTGGGAATAGCCATCAATGCGTTTAAGGTGTCGGCGATGGCCCAGGCCAGGTCAAAACTCATGGTAGCGCCAAATATAATGCAGACAATAAAAATTACTTTATAGATGATGGTTGCCTTGGTGCCAAATAAATATTCACAGGATTTCGTTCCATAGAAAGACCAGCCTAAAACCGTAGAGAATGCAAAGAGACAGATGGCAATGGCCACAAATCCTCCTGCCAGCGTGCCAAGTCCTTCTGACAAAGCTTCGCTTACAAGAGAAGCACCGGTAGATGCTGTGAGGACTTCACCTGTTTCCAAATCAATCAGTCCGGAACTTAAAACAGTGAAAGCCGTCAGGGTACATACCACAATCGTGTCAAAAAATACTTCAAAAATGCCCCACATGCCCTGGGTAATGGGTTCCACTACATTGGAAGCGGAGTGTACCATTACGGAAGAACCAAGTCCGGCTTCGTTGGAAAATACACCGCGCTTAAAGCCCATGGTCATGGCCTGTTTAATCATAATTCCTACTGTTGCGCCGGCAATAGGACGGAGTCCGAAAGCGTTGGTAAAGATGGCGCCGAAAACAGCGGGGACAGAAGTGATATTCATAATAAGTACAATAATGGTTCCGAGAATGTATGCACATGCCATAAAAGGAACAATTTTTTCCGTTACACTGCCGATCGCCTTGATGCCGCCTAAAATAACCAGTGCGGCAACTACCGAAATAATAATGCCTGTCGCAATGGGAGGAATTTTAAAGGTATCCTGAAGGGAACTGGCAATCTCATGTACCTGCGTCATATTGCCGATGCCAAAGGAGGCAAACACACAGAAAAGGGCAAATAAAACAGCTAAGGGTCTGGCAATTGCACCTATTACCTTTTTCCCTTTCAGGCCGTCCTGAAGGTAATACATGGCGCCCCCTGACCATTCATCCCTTGAATTTTTGCGGCGGTAATAAATGCCCAGAACATTCTCGGAATAGTTTGTCATCATTCCGAATAATGCAGAAAGCCACATCCAGAATACGGCTCCCGCACCGCCTGTAATAATAGCTCCTGCCACGCCTGCGATATTTCCCACGCCGATGGTAGCTGCCAGGGCAGTGGAAAGGGCCTGGAACTGCGAGATAGAGCTTTCATCTTTTCCTGTATGGGCAGTTACGTGCTTTTTCTTAAAAATGGCCAGGAATGTTTCGTTCATCCAGTGCTTAATCCGCGTGATCTGAAAAAACTTCATCCCTATGGTCATATAGATACCGGTGCCTATAATCAGTATCAGCATGGGAATGCCCCACACCACGCTGTTTATGGCATCATTGACACTTGCGATAACGTTCATCACATTTTCCATAACAAATCTCCTTTTCATAAGTGTAGATAGTTGAACTTTGATGCAAAAAAAGAGAATTTACTTAATTATAGTAAATCCTCATTGATTACCTTAATTACTATACAGGAAAATAGGGCAAAGTACAAGAAAAAATTGAAAAAAACATGAAAAAACCTATAAAAAGGGAGGATGCCAAGTAAACAAAGTTTACTTGGCATTTATTATGAAAAAGTTATTAATAAATCAATTACTTTGAGAATGTCTTGTTTTTAAGTGGCTGTTGTTCTTTTCTGTATCTTATGATGTTAGTATAAGGCAGAGAAATGTCTAAAGAATGTAATGCGGATTAAGTTTTTTTAAATTAAATATGAACAAAATGTGAACGCTGCGAAAGATTACGAAAGAAAAAGAGAAGCGCTTTAGCACTTCTCAGGTTCCGGGTATTCTACCCCAAAGCAGTCTACGGTAACGGCAACGTCTTCCAGTCCGTCGGCGGATACTGTTAAGGTACATGGGCCGGCATGGTATCCGCTTCGGATTATAGCCATTGCTGTTCCTCTGTATGAAGTGAAGCATCCGCTTGTATAATTCTCCGCAGTAATTGGATTGGAAGAGCCAAAAGCAGATAAAGAAGCTGTTTTGTCTATGGATGCATGGAGTATTAAGTCAGAATCTGGAACTACAGCACCATTTTCATCAACTAATTCTACGCGAACATAAATTACATCATGGCCATCTGCAAACATTTCTTCTTTTTCTGGAAGAAGACGGATTCGTTTCACTAATCCTGTGGTTTTCAGAGTGTCTCTTGAGAGTTCTTTTCCGTTTTTGTAGCTGATTGCCTCCAAATCTCCAGGAATATAAGTCAGATCGAAGAGGAAACTTTTTGGCAAATCGGCTGCCAGGCGTTCTCCTGCTTTGCATTTGCTTATAGAAGCGCCGTTTTGGACGAGTTCTACTTCATCCCCATTAGAAAAGACTGCAACTTGAACTGGTTTATGGTCGGAATTCTTCCAGTTCCAGTTTTTAGTAATATCTGTAAATCCCCATTTGCTTATCAATTCCGTTTTACCAATGACAGCAGGGTCATAGGAAAATAAAAAGGTTTTATCGCTTCCCCAAATGACGCTGCGGTAAGCCCCCTGCGGAAGCAAACAACCGTTGATGTCTACATCCGCATCATTGGCAAGACGCCATGGGAATTTGGAACCGTTCGACATGAGGGCAAAGGGACCTATTTGAAGTAAAGGGTCATTGGGTTCCAGGAAAAGCGTTTTTCCTATCCCGGCTTCGCCGATATAATCAAAGGCTGTCCAGGTAAAGTCGCCAATTACATAGGGGGTGCTTTCTACCATTGGCCAACGGATGCCGATTTCTTTTGGATAGTTTTCAGAACCAAGAATGACCCGCTCAGGATACATTTCGTGATCCAGTGGATATTTATCTTCCATATAGTTGTATCCAACGATATCCAGCCCGTTTGTAAATGCTTCCGAATATTCTTCCCAGCTTGTATCATTTTTGCCGCTGTCAGCATTTTGGAGGGAGGCAGCATCTGCAGGAACTTCCCCCATTATTTTTTTCGTATTTTCCTGTGACAATTCGTCATCAAGCCCGCTCCAATATGAGCAGATAGCGTTGCAGACTGGCCGGCTTGGATCGAGAATATGAGCTGCTTCTGCCAGACGAGTTGCACGTGTGTAACCATTGTTCATGCCGCCGCGTTCCGGAATTTCATTTCCTATGGACCAGATGATGACAGATGGATGATTTCGGTCACGTTTCATGAAGGCAGTCAAATCCTTTTCCCAATCCGTGTCAAAATATTGATTATAATCGCCTGGCTGTTTCATGATGCCCCAGGAATCAAAAGCTTCATTAAATACATACATGCCAAGACGGTCACAGGCTTCCATCAGTGCTGCGGATGGGGGATTGTGTGTGGTCCGTACCGCATTAAACCCGATTTCCTTCAATATTGAGATTTTCCGGTATTCGGTGTTATAAAGGGAGACAGAACCTAACATCCCATTATCGTGGTGGATGCATCCGCCTTTTAGCTTTACTGTTTTTCCATTGATGCGCAGGCCATGATTTACATCTGCCGTTATTGTTTTGATGCCAAAAAGAACAGAGGATTCATCAATGGTACTTTCCGGGTATGGAACAAAGTGCGTCTTGAATACACCCAGATCCGTGACTCTTGCGTGGAGCCTATAGAGGTTTGGAGTTTCAACATCCCAAAGGGCTGGATTTTCTAAAGTGAGGTTCAAGTATGCGGTATCAATTGCGCAAGGGTTAATCTGCACTTTTTGTTTGCGGCTGAGGATGACTTTATCGTCTCCGTCTTCAGTAAGATATACTTCCACCAGCGCAATTTTATTTTCCAGTGTTTCATTGTGCACTTCAATCTCAGTGTGAAGGTAAGCAAAAACAGGATTTCCCTGCGTATCATACTCAATTTCCCTGGTATAACCAAAAATACCATCATTTACAATATGAAGTTTTGGCATATGAAGCAGTTCTACACTGCGGAAAATACCGGCGCCGGAATACCAGCGGGAATTCGGCTGCATACTGGGATTTACGGTTACAGATACCCTGTTTGTTTTTCCGAAATAGATATATGGAGTAATGTTTACGGAAAATGGAATGTATCCGTTGTGCTGTAAGATGGCTCTGCTTCCATTGATATCAACGGTGGCATTCATCATTACACCATCAAAGTGCAGATAGACTTCTTCTTGTTCCCATTCTTTAGGAATTTCAATATGTTTTGTGTAAGAAGCCACTCCTCCGGTATAAAAACCGCTGGCGGAACCGGCGGCAGCATCTTCCGTGACATTGCTCTCAATCATATAATCGTGTGGAAGATTCACTTCACGTATAGATTTCTCTTGGCCGGGAGCAGGATAGCCGCTGCTTGGCCCACGTTGAAATTGCCAGCTTTGGTCAATATTTAGACTACGCATCTTTATGTACCTCCTTAATGTAGTGTTTTTATCATTATGTTAAATCGAAATATTTGAAATGACAATGACTAAAAAAAAGAATATAATAATCAACAAGGACGAAATGCATGAAAAAAGCGGGAGGTCAAAATGACTAATTTTCAGCGGATTTCCAATCGGATTGAATATATAAAATCTGTCTATATGAAGCCGGATGGACAGGGAGAATATGACGAACTGCCCTTTTTTGATGAAGCAGGCATATTGTCATCCACAGAAAATCGAAAGGTTTTAGATAAACTTTCTGTACTTTTAGTGATTTACGGGGCTGATGGGGCAGAGTGGAGTATAAGCCCGATGGGAAAACGTTTTATCTGCAGAGAAATCCCAAGACGCGGCCGGTTCCATAAGCACGAATATGTTGAGATTCTTTATGTGATTGAAGGGAGTTTTACACAAATCCTTTTGGGAGAAGAAATACGGTTTGAGCAGGGCGAATTTGTAATTACGGATCAGAACTGTGAGCATGCAGACTATATTGAGGCAAAGGATGCTGCTGTAATTTTTTTACAGATCCGTGCAGACTATCTGGAACAACTGCTGAAAAGCTATGATGGAACAGACGAGATGCAGCAGTTTTTGTTTCATGCATTGTGGAGGCAGAAACGGGAACAAAGTTTCTTAGAACTCCGGAAGACAGAAGCGGATTGTAATCTACAGTTTGATATGGAGCAGCTTCTTGAATTTCTTGTATCGGAAGATTTAGCAAGGGAACCTGGATATGAGAAGATTGAACAGGGGCTTATGATCCGTCTTTTGCAGCATTTATGTCAGGATTATACATTGCAGCTTCATACAGATAGCCGGGAAAGCAGGGAAAAAGCTCTCTTATATGAGCTGGAATGTTACATTCGGACAAACGCTGCTACCGTAACAGTGGCAGAACTTGAAAAAAGATTTCATTATCATAGGAATTATTATCATTTAATTCTAAAAAAATATAGGGGAAAATCTTTTCAGCAGTATGTAATTGAGATTCGGATGAAATATGCAAAGCAGCTTTTAGAACAGACTGCACTACCGATAAAACGGATTGCACAGCAGGTGGGATATGAAAATATCAGTTATTTTTACCGGCTTTTCGAAAAACATTTTGGAAAGACACCAAAGGATATCCGGCAGGACTCCGTGCTGAACAGTACTCGATAATACTTTTCTGAGAAACTCCTTAGAGTTTCTCAGGTTCGGGATATTCTATACCGAACGTATCGACTGTAACCGTCTGCATCACTTGATTTTCAAGGGGCCTGTCGGAATAATCGGTAGCTGTTTCAGCGATGCGGTTCACCACATCCATACCTTCTATCACCTTTCCAAACGCCGCATAAGCGCCGTCCAAATGGGGACTTGTTTTGTGCATGATGAAAAATTGGGAACCGGCGGAATCAGGAGCAGCGCTTCTTGCCATGGAGAGGACGCCTTCCGTATGCTTTAGGTTGTTTTCCACTCCGTTTGCGGCAAATTCGCCTTTAATGCTGTAGCCAGGGCCGCCACAGCCGGTTCCTTCCGGATCGCCGCCCTGAATCATAAAGCCCCGGATAACACGGTGGAAAATCAGTCCGTCATAAAAATTTTTGTTGATGAGACTGATAAAGTTGTTTACGGAAATAGGGGCAATATCCGGATAAAGTTCTGCCTTAATAGTATCTCCGTTTTCCATTGTAAATGTTACAACAGGATTTTGAGTCATAGTTATAACTTCCTTTCTTTTCTTTTAGGTCTTACTGTATTATAATAAGAACTATGTTACTTATTTTATATGAATTGAGAGGACTTTACAATGCTAAAATGCGTCCTGTTCCTTTTGTCTGAATATTATTACGGGATTGTTGAGGAACGTGCAGGGGAGATTTATGCAAAATTAAATCCCCATAAGGTAAAAATGGTACTGGAAAAAGATTTGGGAGGATTTTTTGAGACAGATGAAATTAATCTGGAGGATACGCTGATCATTGCGGACGGTTCTGAAAGGATTCAGAGTCTTTTGGATAAAGGGAAGTATGTGGTGATCCTTTATCATGAAAAGAACAGGGGACAGTATTTTCCTATGGCCAGGTATGGGGTGGAAGATGTGTTCATGCTGGAATACCGCTCCTATGAAGAGGCGTATAAGAGGCTGGCAGGACTGCCATGGAATATTTTTGAGACCGACAGGCTGAAAGTCCGGGAGAGCACGGTTGAGGATGTGGATGAGTTTTACCGGATATACAGGGATCCGTCTATCACTCTGTATATGGAAGACTTGTACAAGGACAGGGAGGCGGAGCGGGCCTATATGCGGGCATACATAGACCAGATATATGGGTTTTATGGTTATGGGCTCTGGACGGTTCTGCTGAAGGAGACAGGGCAGGTGATCGGCCGGGCCGGATTAAGCGTGCGGGAAGGGTATGAATTGCCGGAACTTGGATTTGTCATAGAAGCAGCCTGCCAGCACAGGGGATATGGGTTTGAGGTGTGCAGCGGAGTGCTCGATTATGCGGAGAAAGAACTTGCCTTTGAGCAGGTGCAGGCTCTGGTAAAGGAAAAAAACATCAACAGCCTGCAACTACTGAATAAACTGGGATTTGCATATAATCATAATGTAATGGTGAAGGACCACGAATATAAAATGTATATAAAAAATTTATGAGAAAACTATTGACATAACAGAAATCGGGTGCTATTATGCAGTACGTAAAGCAAAGGCGCTGTGGGTTGACCATGGCGCTTTTTTTACTACAGGCTGGCTCGCAAAGCGTGGCAGCGTTTGAAAGAAATATTTTTTTTAAAATGCGGAGCAAAGGGGCTGCGGAAAGGCAGAAAATCCTTTGTATCCGCTTTTTTATGTGAGGAGGAAAAATTATGACAGAAGAAATTTTGAGTGCCGTTAACGGCGAAGTGTTCGGCGTCTGGTTCCTTATAGGCGCCGCGCTGGTGTTTTGGATGCAGGCGGGATTTGCCATGGTGGAGACAGGATTTACCAGAGCCAAAAATGCGGGAAATATCCTGATGAAGAATCTGATGGATTTTTGTATTGGTACAGTGGTTTTTATTCTGATTGGTTTCGGACTTCTGCTTGGCGAGGATATGGCGGGACTGATTGGAAAGCCGGGATTTGACATTTTTGCAAGTTATGAGTCTTTTGACTGGTCAAATTTTGTGTTCAATCTTGTATTCTGCGCGACAACAGCAACGATTGTCTCCGGCGCCATGGCGGAGAGGACGAAATTCCTTTCTTACTGCGTTTATTCAGGAGTTATTTCCGCATTGATTTACCCCATTGAAGCCCACTGGATTTGGGGAGGCGGCTGGCTTGCGCAGATGGGATTCCATGATTTTGCAGGTTCCTGCGCAATACATATGGTAGGCGGTATAGCCGCGCTGATTGGAGCAAAAATTTTAGGCCCGCGTATTGGAAAGTTTGCAAAGGATAAAAATGGAAAAATTACAAAAGTAAACGCTTTTCCGGGACATAATCTCCCCATTGGATGTCTCGGGGTATTTATCTTATGGCTTGGCTGGTATGGATTTAACGGCGCTGCCTGTACCAGTGTGGAACAGTTGGGGTCAGTTTTTGTGACGACTACGGTTGCCCCTGCCATTGCCACAGTGGTGTGTATGGTTTTTACATGGGTTAAGTATGGAAAGCCGGATGTTTCTATGTGTCTGAATGCTTCCCTGGCCGGACTGGTGGCTATCACGGCTCCGTGTGATGTAACAGATGTGACGGGCGCGATTCTCATTGGCGCTGTGGCCGGACTGCTGGTGGTGTTCGGCGTCTGGTTCCTGGATTATAAATTGCATGTGGATGACCCGGTAGGCGCTGTGGCAGTTCATTGTCTGAACGGTATCTGGGGAACTATTGCAGTAGGACTTTTTGCAACCACATCGGCTCCCGGAAATGACAGTGTTACAGGTCTTTTTTATGGAGGCGGTTTCCGTCAGTTGGGCCTTCAGTTGACAGGGTTTGCATCTGTAGCGGCGTGGACAGCAGTTACAATTACTATTACATTCCTTATCATCAGGGCTGCAGCCGGTCTGCGTGTTACAGAGGAAGAGGAGATTGTCGGGCTTGATTCCTGTGAGCATGGCCTTCCCTCTGCCTATGCGGGCTTCAGCATTATGGATATTGCAAACACAATGACCATGGAGGTCAATGAAAATACCGACCTTGGAACAGAGGATTATGCTAAGGCTTCCCCGGTACAGCGGGACGCAGCCGTAAGAATAGCGGCCGCGCCCGTATCAGCAACAGGTATATACAAAGTTGTAATCATTTCCAGACTGTCCAGATATGACCACTTAAAGAAGGCCATGAATGATTTGGGAGTAACAGGCATGACGGTAACTCAGGTTATGGGATGCGGTGTCCAGAAGGGCGCAGGGGAAATGTACCGCGGCGTTGAAGTTGATGCGACACTGATTCCGAAGGTTAAGGTTGAAGTGGTGGTAAGCAAGATTCCGGTTGGGACGGTTATTGAAGCGGCTAAGAAATCCCTTTATACAGGACATATCGGAGACGGTAAAATTTTCGTGTACAATGTGGATAAGGTTGTTAAAGTCCGTACAGGTGAAGAAGATTTTGCGGCGCTACAGGATGTAGAATAAATGAGAAAGTGAAAATGCTTTTCCCTAATCCCTTAGTTTAGTATATATGGGCAGGCCCCCGGATGATTCCACCGTCCGGGGGTTTTGCATGGGAACTGCATTTCAGAAGTCAGCCGGTGACAGGACAGTATACTGTTACTGTTTACTCCGTGACCAGTAACATGCAAAAATCCATCGAAAATTGCCTTCGGC
>CAMWUN010000099.1 GCA_947177425.1 uncultured bacterium | reverse complement strand
TCCCTGACTGCTTCCTGTAATATCTTAACACGTTCTTCTACAGAAAACAATGGAGTCTTTAGTTTATTATTTAAAACGCTGACTGTTAATTCATCGAAAATCCGGGCTGCACGCTTTATCACATCCAGATGTCCGTAAGTGACCGGGTCAAAACTTCCGGGGTAGATTGCTGTTTTCATTTCATCCTCTTTTCTTCCGGCATTTATGCTGATACGCTCTTTTTTGCAAACACATGTTTGTTGGTCTTATACTTCTTTTCCCTTACCACATCATATCCTATTTTTTTTAGGAAATCCATATTTTTATCCACTTCCGCCTCTAAGATAACCAGCGTATTTTCCGTCACATAGGGCTGGCCCAAAAGAGCCTTGAAGACCTTTTCCTCATATCCTGCCTGATAAGGAGGATCCACAAAAATAATGTCCGCTTCCTTCTCATGGATCAGGGGAAGGGCACAGAACACTTCCTGTTTCAGCAGTGTAGCATTATCCGCAAATTTTGTAAAGGAAAGATTATCCTGGATACATGTGATGGCTTCTTTGCTGTTTTCCACAAAGTATGCATGGGCCGCACCCCTGCTTAAGGCTTCAATGCCAATGCCGCCGCTTCCGGCAAATAAATCAATAAAGATGCATCCGGGAATCTCCCTCTGAATGATGTTGAATAAAGTTTCTTTGATCCTGTCCGTCGTCGGCCTGGTACCCGGCCCTTCCGGTGTCTTTAATTTCAGGCTTCTTGCCTTTCCTGCTATTACGCGCATTTTGATTCCTTTCTTCTATCTTAAAGGGCTGGCCGTTATACCCTCACCTTTGTTCCTTTGCCATCACGTTTTGCGGCTTTCAGTTTACCTAAATCCAGAGTTTTCTCTTTATAGGTAATGAAGGAATCTGTACCGCTGCGGGTATAGAACACATGCTCTATCCTGTCCTTTTCTCCCAGCTTCATCCCCCGCACGCCCACGGCATTCTTTTTCTTTTCCGGAATTTCCTCCACATCAAATTTCAGGAAATACCCTTCCCTGCTCTGCAGGACGATCTGCTTCTGTTCATTTAAGACAACGGCGCTTATCACCTCGTCTCCCTCCAAAAGTTTGGTGGCGGCAACGGTGCGTTTGGCCACATCGAATTCTCCCCCGTCAACTACCTTCATCATCCCTAAGGCAGTGACAAAAATTAAACGGTACAAATTCAGGCTCGTCTGGCTGAAAGCGGCAGTCACCGTCTCCTTTTCCCCGTTAAAATTGCTGATATTATCTATAGGAACGCCCTTATCGCGGAATTTTCCGAAGGGGATATCCATGACCTTCACTGTGTGGAGCTGGCCTGTATTGGTGAAAATACATACCCTGCCCGTGTTTTTGCATGGGAAAACATATTTGTTTTCCGCTTCCGCAGCTTCCCTGTTCCGTTCGTAAGCAGACACATCAATGGTTCTGGTATACCCGAAACGGTCCATCAGGAAAACGACCTCCATCTCTTCCGCTTTTTTCTCCACATAAACGGCTTCCGCCGCATTTTCAATAACCGTTTTCCTTGGATGTGCATAGGCTTTCCGTATGGCATCCAGTTCGTTTACGATGACCTGTATCATGGATTCCCGGCGGTCCAGAATATCTTCATAGCGGTAGATATTTGCCATAGTCTCCTCATGCTCATTGATAAGAGCTTCCAGTTCCAGACCGATTAACTTATAAAGGCGCATTTCCAGTATGGCGTTGGCCTGTTTTTCCGTAAAGTTAAGCTGGGCGGCCATAACTTTGGACTCCCGGGAACGGAATTTGATGCCTTCCACCTTCCCTTCCACCAGACAAGCCTTTGCCATAGCCCTGTCTTTGGAGCCCCGGAGGATTTCAATGACCAGATCAATCACATTGCAGGCTTTAATCAGCCCCTCCTGTATTTCCTTCCTGTCCCGCTCCTTTGCCAGAAGGTTGGCGTACTTTCTGGCGGCTACCTGGAACTGGAATTCCGCATTGTGCCTGATAATCTGCTTAAGGCTCATGACCTCCGGCCTGCCATCTGCAATAGCCAGCATATTGACGCCGAAAGTATCCTCCAGACGGGTTTTTTTGTAAAGCATGTTAATGAAATTGTCAACATCCGCGTCTTTTTTCAGTTCAATGACAATCCGTATGCCTTCTTTGGAGGACTGGTTGGAGATATCCACAATGTCCTGTGTCTTTTTTGTCTCTGAAAGAGCCGCCACGTCCAGCAGAAATTTTGCAATATTGGCCCCTACCATAGGATAAGGGATTTGGCTGATGACAACATTGGTCTTTCCGGCCTTTCCCTTTTCGATATCCACTTTTCCCCGGATTTTGATTTTCCCTGTCCCCGTCTCATAAATCCCTAAAAGCTCATCTTTGTTAATGACAATGCCTCCGGTGGGAAAATCAGGGCCTTTGATATATTTCATAAGTTCCCTTGTGGTGATGTTTTCGTCCAGCATATAGGCTTTTACCGCCTCCGCCACCTCTCCCAGATTATGGGGAGGAATGCTGGTAGCCATCCCCACTGCAATCCCTTCGGAACCGTTTACAAGAAGGTTGGGGAATTTCACCGGAAGGACTGCCGGCTCCTTTTCCGTCTCGTCGAAATTAGGGATAAAGTCCACCACATCCTTGTCAAGATCGGACAAAAAAGCTTCCTGGGTGACTTTATAAAGGCGGGCTTCCGTGTAACGCATGGCGGCCGCGCCGTCCCCTTCTATGTTGCCAAAGTTTCCGTGGCCGTCAATCAGGGGAAGCCCCTTTTTGAATTCCTGGGTCATAACCACCAGGGCTTCATAGATGGAACTGTCTCCATGGGGATGATACTTACCCATAGTGTCCCCCACAATGCGGGCACTCTTTCTGTAAGGCCGGTCATACCTGATTCCAAGCTCGTGCATATCGTACAGGACTCTGCGCTGGACAGGCTTAAGTCCGTCTCTGGCATCTGGCAGGGCTCTGGCAATAATAACACTCATGGCATAATCTATATAGGATTTCTGCATCACCTCAGAATACTCGGTTTTTATGATTTTTTCTTCCATTTCTTCCTCCTGCCGGGGTTATACATCCAGTTCCGCATCAGCGGCATGTTCATAGATAAAGGCTTTTCTGGGAGGAACCTCTGTGCCCATCAGCATTTCCGTCACTTCCGACGCCATCCGGGCATCTTCTATTTCCACCAGCTTTAAGATTCTCGTTTCCGGGTTCAGGGTGGTTTCCCAGAGCTGATCTGCATCCATTTCCCCCAGACCTTTGTACCGCTGCAAAGTAAAAGGGCTTTTGTGCCGCTTCCGGTACTGCTCTAATGCCTTGTCATCGTAAAGATACTCTTCCTTTCCCTTGGAGGGCATGGCTTTGTACAAAGGCGGCATGGCAATATACACATGGCCTTCATAAATCAGTTCCGGCATAAAACGGTAAAAAAGAGTAAGCAGCAATGTGGAAATATGGGCCCCGTCCACGTCCGCATCGGCCATAATGATAATCTTGTCATAGCGCAGTTTCGTGATATCGAAATCGTTTCCATAACCTTCCGAAAAACCGCATCCAAAGGCATTAATCATGGTTTTAATTTCTGCGTTAGCCAAAACCTTGTCGATGCTTGCTTTTTCCACATTTAATATCTTTCCACGGATGGGAAGAATAGCCTGAAATGCACGATTTCTTGCAGTTTTAGCGCTTCCTCCTGCAGAATCACCCTCTACAATGAATATTTCACACCTGGAGGCGTCTTTTGACTCACAATTTGCCAATTTGCCGTTGGAATCAAAGGAAAATTTCTGTTTTGTCAGCATATTTGTCTTTGCTTTTTCCTCGGTCTTACGGATCTTGGCCGCCTTTTCCGCACAGCCTATAATATTCTTGAGAGTTTCCAGGTTACGGTCAAAATAACGGACCAGTTCGTCGCTGGAAACCTTGGATACCACCTTGGCTGCGTCCTGGTTATCCAGCTTGGTCTTGGTCTGTCCTTCAAATCTTGGATCTGGGTGCTTAATAGAAATAACAGCCGTTATCCCATTTCTCACGTCCGCCCCTGTAAAGTTGGCGTCTTTTTCTTTTAAAATATTTAATTCCCTGGCATAAGTATTAATGATGTTGGTAAAGGCGGTTTTAAACCCTGTCAGGTGGGTGCCGCCCTCCGAATTATATATATTGTTACAGAATCCAAGGACATTTTCATGGAATTCGTTGATATATTGGAAAGCGCCTTCCACGGAAATCCCTTCGCTTTCACCTTTAAAATAAATCACGTCGCAGACAGGATCCTTGGATTTATTCATATCCTTGATAAAGCCGATAATCCCGTCCGGCTCGTGATATTCCACATACTCCGGGATTTCTTTCCGCTTATCTTCAAAGATAATGGTCAGAGCGGGATTTAAATAAGCTGTCTCATGCATCCTGCTTTTGATTTCGTCTTCCTTAAAACGGGTTTTATCAAAAATTTCTCCGTCTGGCAGGAAGTTTATCCGGGTGCCGCTCCCTCTTGCTTTTCCCACAACTGGAAGCAGGCCGTCCACAAGTTCCACTGTAGGATTCCCCCGCTCATATCTGTCTTCATAGACCAGTCCGCCGTTTTTGACCCGAACAGTCAAGTATGTAGACAGAGCATTTACCACCGAAGAGCCTACCCCATGAAGACCGCCGCTTGTTTTATAGGCGGAATCATCAAATTTTCCTCCTGCATGAAGGGTGGTGAAAACCAGCCGCTCCGCGCTGACACCCTTTTCGTGCATTCCTACAGGAATCCCTCTCCCATTATCCTCAATGGTGGCGGAGCCGTCCGCCTCAAGGGTAACAAAAATAGTATCACAGAACCCTGCCAGATGTTCGTCCACTGCATTATCTACTATTTCATAAATCAGATGATTCAAACCTTTGGTGGAGACGCTTCCAATATACATCCCCGGCCTTCTTCTTACCGCTTCAAGTCCTTCCAGCACGGTAATACTGGAAGCGTCATAAACTGCCGCTTTTGCCATTGCCGCAAACCTCTTTCTATTTTTCAAAAACTGCCTGTTTTATTCCTGTGGGCAACCAGTCGGGGACGTGTCAGCACGTCCATTTTGCGACTGTTGCGAAGTCTTTGATTAACGTATTTTCTTGCAGCAGGCAACTGCCAGAGAACCTGGGCCGATATGGCAGGCAACGCTTAAGGATAAGGGATTTATCACAATATCAAATCCCGGAAACTCTTTTAAAAGTTCCTCTGCAAACTGCTTTGCCACATCCAGGTTTTTAGTGTAAGCCACTTCCAGCCAGATATTGTCTGCATCCGCTCCTCCGAAACGGTTTTCCATATCGTTTCTTATGGCATTTATCATAATTGTCTTTCCCTGGCCGGCGGTTCTGGCCTTAGCGAAAGCATCCAGTTTTTCCCCCTGAATCTGAAGCACAGGCTTTAATTTCAGGATGGTTCCGATTGCTGCCGCCGCAGGTGTGATTCTTCCGCCCTTTTTCAGATAATATAAGGTATCCAGCATAATATAGATGCTGGAATTGAACTTATCCTTTTCAAGGAAATCTTTGATGGCGGCTGCATCCATCCCCCTGCCGGCCAGAAGCTTTGCATCCATGGCGGACTGCCGCTGGGTTACGGAAATTCTCTGGTTGTTGACCACCTGTACCTTACCGTCAAAATCCTCTGAAAGCATCATGGCGCTCTGACAGGATCCGGATAAGCCGCTGCTCATGGGAATGTATACAATCTCATCATATTCTGTAAGGACTTCCTTCCACAGATTCATGACTGACTCCGGAGAGGGCTGGCTTGTAACCACGTCTGCGCCGCCCTCAAGTCTTTCATAAAAAGCTTCCTGTGTTAAGGTTATGTCTTCAAAAAAAGTTTCTTCATTAATCATAAAAGGCATGGGAAGCACTCTTATCCCAAGTTCCTTTGCCTCATTTTGTGTAATTCCGCTGTTTGAATCTGTAACTACTGCAACTTTCTTACTCAATTTCTCCACCAATCCTTCCTTCAAAAAACACGCAAATATATCTTACTGTCAGATTGACCTAAAGTCAACAAATTTTCCGGCATTTTCATTCATATACCTTTTAAGGGACGCGTACTTTTCCATCTCAAGGTTTTTATCTTCCCTCAGGATGCCGTCCACGGTTACGCTTACCTTCTTTAAAATATCCGCATCCTGATAAATATCGGCAATCTTAAATTCCAATGCCCCGCTCTGGCGGATACCAAATAAATCCCCCGGCCCTCTTGATTTTAAATCTTCCTCAGCAATATAAAAACCGTCATTGGAGCGGTTCAATATCTTTAATCTCTCCATGGATTTTTCATTGTCCGAGCCGTTTACAAAAATGCAATAGGACTGCCTGTCCCCTCTGCCAATGCGCCCTCTTAACTGGTGAAGCTGGGCAAGGCCGAACCGTTCGGCGTTTTCAATCATCATGACAGTGGCCCCAGGCACGTTGATTCCCACTTCTATGACCGTGGTGGCCACCAGCACATGGATATCCCCGGCGGCAAAGGCGTCCATAATTCTCTTTTTGTCCGCAGGTTTCATTTTTCCATGGAGGATTTCCACATGGATATCGGCGGGCAACTGGCTTCGGAGACGTTCCCCGTAGTCTGTTACGTTTTCAAGCCCTTCCATGCCCTCCTGGGGAGCTTCCACCATGGGGCAGATAATATATACCTGATTTTTGTTCTGCACCTCCCTGATAATAAATTCGTAAGCCTTTTTCCTGTAGGAAGTGTCCACCACACAGTTTTTAACAGGAATCCTTTGGGCCGGAAGTTCGTCCAGCAGGGACAAATGTAAATCCCCATACAAAATAATGGCAAGAGTCCGTGGAATAGGCGTTGCGCTCATCACAAGAACGTGGGCACATCCTCCCTTCTGTCCCAGAATTTCCCTCTGTCTGACGCCGAAACGGTGCTGTTCGTCTGTGACAACCAGCGCAAGTTTCTGGTAGACAACTTTCTCCTGTATCAGCGCGTGGGTTCCTATGATCACATTGGCCCTCCCGTCTTTAATCTGCCCATAGATTTCCTTCCTGGCTCCGGCGCTTAAAGAACCGGTCAGCAGCACCGGGCGGAAAGGGAGATTGTATTCTTTGGTCATACGGCATAGCTGCTCAAAATGCTGGGAGGCCAGAATTTCTGTGGGGGCCATCAAAGCCCCCTGACAGCCGTTGCTTACTGCAAGCAAAAGGGCAAGAAAAGCAAGAATTGTTTTTCCGGATCCTACGTCTCCCTGTACCAGACGGTTCATACACCGTCCGCTTACCAAATCTTCTTCTATCTCACGCCATACTTTCCTCTGGGCTTTGGTAAGGGGATATGGCAGGGCTTCTATGAGCCGCCCCGGCCAGGCAGTCTCTATCATAGGGTAATCACTTTTTAGCGCTTCGTTGTAATTCTTCATCTGCCGTATGGACAAAAGAAACAGAAAGAATTCGTCAAAGACCAGCCTTTTTCTGGCCGTCAGCAGGCTGTCCCAGTCTTTGGGAAAATGAATCTGCCAAAGCGCTGCCTCTCTGGAGGGAAGGGCATATTCTTTCAGAATTTCTTCAGGAAGATATTCCTCCTCCTGATACAGGGCAAGAGCCTGGGCTGTCGCTTTGGCAACGGCCCTGTTGGTCAGCCCTGCCGTAAGGGAATAACAGGGCTGGAGCTGTCCCATCTGTTGGCGGTATTCCTCCCAGGTATATATTTTGGGCTGGTCCATGCGGTATATTCCACCTGTCCTCTTTATTTTCCCACGGAACAGATATGTGCTTCCTGCTGTCAGCTTCTTTTTCAGATAAGAAGCGTTAAAATATGTGATGGAAACCCGCGACTGCCCATCACTCCCCACACCTGTCCCCACTGAAAGACTGCGTACCTTTTTCCAGCTAAAGGCGGCTGGAAGGAAAAGTTCTAATGTCACCAGCCCCCCTTCCGGCGCCTGCGCTATCTTAACAGGCATCTCGAAGATCTGATAATCTCTTGGATAATGACAGAGTAAATCTGCCGTAGAATGGATTCCCATGCGGTAAAAAAGCTTCGCCGTTTTTTCACCTATTCCCTTTAAACTAATAATATCGTTTGGACATTCCATCTGGCTTTCCTCGTAACCATGATATATGGCTTTTGATTCTACTTTTTGAACTACGTAAAAAGGACGGTCGCTCCGTCCTTTTCTCCGTCTGCTATAGAATATATGATTCAGCAGAAAATTATTCGGCAAAACAAATTTATTCCGCAGATATAATATAATAGTAAATCGGCTGTCCGCCGTACTGCAATTCAATATCGCAGGATGGGTATTCCGCCTCGATACGCGCCCGGAAAGCTTCCGCTTCGTCGGCTGAAACATCTGCACCGTAGTAGATACTGATTAATTCCCTGCCTTCATCCATCATTTCTTTAAGCATGTTAAAAGAAACTTCCGGCACCTGGCCGCCCACAGAAAGAATACCTGTATCGCCGATTCCCATATAATCGCCCTGCTTGATTTCTTTGTCGTCAATTACTGTATCCCTGACCGCATAAGTAACCTGCCCGGTCTTGACATTGCCGATTTCCTGCTTCATGGTTTCTTCATTTTCTTCCACCGGCATATCGGGAACATAATTGATGATTGCCGTGATTCCCTGGGGCACCGTCTTTGTTGGAATTACGATAATCTTCTTGTCCTCCACCATCATCTGTGCCTGATTTGCTGCCAGAATAATGTTTTTGTTGTTAGGCAGGATGAAAACCGTATCTGCGTTCACTTTCTCAATGGCGTTCAACATATCCTCTGTGCTGGGATTCATGGTCTGGCCGCCTTCAATGATATAATCAACGCCTAAACCTTTGAATATCTCATTGATGCCTTCGCCCACGGAAACTGCAATAAATCCGACTTCCTTATGGGGCATGGGCGCTTCCTTCTCTTTTGGCCCGGCAGCCTTTTGGGCGGATGCCTTTTCCTCTTTAAAAAGCCTTTCCTGATGCTCTAAACGCATGTTGTCAATTTTCAGATTGGATAATGCACCGTACTTCAACGCTTTCTGGATGGCAAGTCCGGGGTCGTTGGTATGTACGTGTACCTTAACCACGTCGTCATCCGTCACCACCACAATGGAATCTCCAATGGATTCCAGATAATCCTTAAAATCCATTTCATGTTTAATATTGAAATTTCTGCTGAGCAGAATAATGAATTCTGTACAGTAGCCATATTTGATTTCCGTATCGCCATTGCTCTGGGCGCTGGCCTTTGTCGCCGCCTTACCCTCGGATTCGCTGATGCTGAAATCAATTTCCTTGCCCTGGAAAGCGTCGTAAGCGCCTTTTAATACCTGCATCAGTCCCTGACCACCGGAGTCAACAACTCCTGCCTGCTTTAACACAGGCAGCATTTCGGGAGTTTTCTCCAGAACCTCATCGGCATACTTTATTACCTCTTCAAAAAAGATGCCCAGATCTTCGCAGCCTTCGTCCGCAAGCTGTCTTGCCTTAACAGCCGCCCCTTTGGCTACTGTAAGGATGGTGCCTTCTTTAGGTTTCATAACTGCCTTGTAAGCTGTCTCCACAGCTTTCTCAATGGCGTCCGCAAAAACAGGTATATCCAGTTCCTGCTTATCACGGATGGATTTGGTGAATCCGCGGAACAACTGGGATAAGATAACTCCCGAGTTGCCTCTTGCGCCCCTAAGTGACCCGGAAGAAATTGCTTTGCAAAGAGAACGCATATCCGGCTCTTCCATGGAAGCCACATCCTTGGCCGCCGACATAATCGTAAGCGTCATATTGGTACCTGTATCACCGTCTGGTACCGGAAAAACATTTAAATCATTAATCCATTCTTTTTTTGATTCCAAATTTTTGGCGCCAGCTAAGAACATCTTTGCAAGTATCTTAGCGTCGATTGTATTAGTCACAGCAAGTCCTCCTCTTAATCAATCACTCTAACACCTTCAACAAAGATGTTTATTTTCTCAATTTCTATTCCTGTGAATTCCTCTACCTTGTACTTTACATTGCTGACCAGATTGTCGGTAACGGCAAGGATGCTTACGCCGTAAGACACAATCACATGAAAATTCACTGTCAGCTTATTCTTATTGACAGACACATAAATTCCTCTGGTCATGCTTTCCTTCTTCAGAAGTTTCACAAGACCGTCTTTAACGCTGATGCCCGCCATTCCAACGACACCAAAACATTCCATTGCAACACTGCCTGCGTACTGGGCAATTACTTCATTATCAATAGCAATATTCCCCATATGAGTATTCATAGACGCTTCTTTCATAGAAGAACTTTTCATAGGCTGCCTCCTTATATTTTGAACATATATATTGTATTATAACCGTAAAATGGAAAAAAAGAAACAAGAAATTTGTAATAGTTCAGACAATCTGGACTATTATCGTTACTATTCACGGTCAATGTCATTAAGTTTAGCAGGGTCTGTCAGAGGACTCCTGCCATAAATCAGCT
>CAMWUN010000098.1 GCA_947177425.1 uncultured bacterium | reverse complement strand
CGAGAGTGCAAAAATCCCATTGCCGAAGGCAATTTTCAATGGATTTTTGCATGTTGCTGGTCACGGAGTGGCCAGTAACACTTGTAATTTACGATTCACACAGACCTGCGCATTTACTGCGCTGGTCGTAAGAAAGTGATTCGAGAGTGTAAAAATCCCATTGCCGAAGGCAATTTTCAATGGATTTTTGCATGTTGCTGGTCACGGAGTGGCCAGTAACCCCTACAGTTTTGGACCTGTAGCCGGGCAGGAACTATTGCTTGTCAATGGTGCGGGTGGGAAGTATAATATCCTTAGTGAGGATGAAAGGACTGTGGGAGGGCGTTTATGACAAGTGAAGAGGTAAAGAAAAAGGCCAGGGCGCTGGGAGCGGATTTGTGCGGAGTTGCAGGTATGGACAGGTTTGAAGACGCGCCGGAAGGGTATCACCCGGCGGATGTGTTCCCTTCCTGTAAGTCCGTGATTTCCTTTGCGTGCAGGTTTCCGGCGGGGACGCTGGGGTGCAGGACCCATGTTCCCTACACAAGGGTAAGGAATTCCCTGACGGCTAAAATGGACGGAATAGCCCTTGATCTGTGTATCTGGCTGGAGGAGAAGGGGGCGCTTTCCATTCCTGTGCCGGCCAATGAGAGTCAGTGGGATGCGGGAACCGGAAGATGGCGGAGCATTGTTTCTCAGAAACATGCGGCCCAGGCGGCCGGGATAGGGACTATAGGAAGACATTCTCTGCTGATCACGCCGGAATTTGGAAGCATGGTGTGGCTTGGGGCTGTGCTGACAGAAGCTGAGTTGGAAGCCGACAGCTTAAAAGAAAGGATTTGTAATGGCTGTAATTTGTGTGTGGAAGCCTGTCCGGTAAATGCGCTGGAAGAGACACAGATGAAGCAGCAGGTATGCTGGGACTATGCCTTTGGCGACGATGGAGAGAAGCAGATATGGCGGATAGCATGCCACAAATGCAGGGACATCTGTCCTTATAATCTGGGAGTCCCGGCAGGGGAGCACGCATAAGCAAAATCATGGAAAGGACAGGATAGGAAAATGTACAGGATTTATATTTTGTTTGCAGCATATTTTATCATTATTTTTACACTTATTCATTTTATAGCCAAGAGGGCCAGGAAAAAGCAGGCACAGAAGGAAGGCATCCCGGCAGGGGCGATGGGGAATCCTGCTTCCGGGATGGATAGGAAAGTGTATACAAAAGAGCAGCGGGTTCTGATAAAGGAGCAGTTTAACGCTTACCGGAAAAACATTTACGCAGATTATCCCCAGGTGGATAAGTTTGAGACGGCTAAAAGAAGATGGATTGGATTCATGCTTCTTGCCGGACTGCTGCTTATGGCGGCGAAAGCATGGGTTTTGAGGGAAAGCACAGGTGCTTCCATGATTGCGGTCATGTTTTCCGTGCTGATGGCTTTTGGGATGTATGCAATTTTTCTGCTCTGCGCCATGGGGCCTAAGTGGAAGCTGTCTGGCTGTCTGTATTTACTGGCGGCAAAGGACATAGTGTCCTATGTGAACACACTTTTTGTCCAGGGAGGCATTGATTCATGGGAAAAATTTTCCTGGGTATACATAGAGGGATTTCTGGAGTATCCTCTGGCCGTAAGTTTGGATTTCCTTTCATGGATTTATACGCTGCTGATACTGGCAACCGCCGTGTGGCTGACCCTTGTCCCTAAAAACAGGGAACTGGCTGAGCAGTCGGAGGTTCTTCAGATACAGCTTAAAAAATTCAGCCCGGACATTTAATTAGAAAAGGAGAGAGATTATGCAGATTAAGAATCCTTCTGCAGGTATGGGTATGAGCACCCAGGAACTTATGCAGGAAATACGCGACAGAAAAAACGAAATATACGACAAGGCACGAAAGGGAGAACTGGAAGAACGGTTCCAGATAGGAAGCCAGTCCTATACAGTTAAGGAATGGGAAAGGCTGCTGGATGTTTTTGATGCATCCCAGGACAAATTTAAGGCCCTTCTGGAGGAAAAGCTGGAACAGCAGAAAGCCGCCCAAAGAGGAGAAAGCCGTCATGACAATTAAGGATCAGGTGCTTCTTTTACTGGAAAACCAGCGGGAGGTTTTCTTTTCGGGACAGGAGATAGCCCAACAGCTTTCCGTTACCAGGGCCAGCGTCTGGAAAGCGGTGAAGGCTCTGCAGAAGGAAGGCTATGCCATTGAAGCGGTGAACAATAAGGGGTATATTTTAAAAATGGCGCCCGATGTGCTTTCCGCAGTCTATATAGAAGAACGTCTGAAAAAGGCAGGAATTCCGCTGGCGGTACAGACGGAAAAGATGGTGGATTCCACTAACAATGTGTTAAAGCAGTATGCCGCGGAGGGAAGGATGGAGGATATGGTTCTTCTGGCGGAGAAGCAGAGTGCGGGAAGGGGCAGAAGAGGCCGTTCTTTCTATTCACCTGAGGGTACGGGGCTTTATATGAGCCTTTTGCTGCATCCAAAGGCCAGGCCGGAAGAGGGAGCCATGCTGACTACTCTGACAGCGGCGGCAGCAGCCAGGGCGGTGGAGAAGATTTCCGGGGAGACGGTGCAGATTAAATGGGTGAATGATGTGTGGATGCGGGGCAGGAAAATTTCCGGCATTCTGACCGAAGGCTCCTCCTCCATGGAGGAAGGAAAACTGGAATATGTAGTGGTGGGAATCGGTATCAACCTGTACGAACCGCCCGGCGGCTTCCCGGAGGATATAAAGGACGTGGCAGGAGCAGTCTTTGCCGGTGACATACAGAGAGAAAACCTGCGCAACCGTCTGGCAGTGGAATTTCTGGTCAGTTTTATGGACTATTACAAAACCTTTCCGGCAAGGGACTACCTGGAAGAATACAGGAAGCGCTGCTTTGTTATAGGAAAAAGAGTGCGCATCATTACTCCCGGCCATGGGGAGATAAAAGAGGCAGGCGCTGGCGGGGAAAGCCGGGAGTACGCCCAGGTTCTTGGTATAGATGACGACTGCCATCTGAAAGTAAGATATGATGATGGAGCCATAGAATTTTTATCCAGCGGAGAGATTAGTGTCAGGACGGACGAAACAAAAGGGTGAAAGAATGGAAATATATTTTGCCCCTTTAGAGGGAATTACGGGATATCTGTACAGAAATGCATATCACGATTTTTTTGACTGCGGAATCCGGAAATATTTTACCCCATTTCTGGCAGTAAGCCAGAACGGCCTTACCAAATCCCGGGAAGTGGAAGACATCAGCCCGGCGAACAACCAGGGAATGACTGTGGTTCCCCAGCTTCTGGGCAGCAGGGCAGGGGAAATGAAAGGCTATTTTTACCGGTTGAGGGAGCTGGGGTATGAGGAAATCAATTTAAATCTGGGATGTCCTTACCAGACGGTAGTATCCAAGAAAAAGGGGGCAGGGCTTCTGGCAGATACGGACTTTCTGCGGGAATTTCTGGACGAAGTTTTTTGCGTTGCTCCGGTGAAGATTTCCATCAAGACCAGAATTGGGATGGAAAGGGCGGAGGAATTTGGGGAGATTCTGGAAATATATAACCAGTATCCTTTAGAAGAGCTGATTGTGCATCCAAGGGTCAGGGCTGATTTTTACGAGAATCATCCCAACCTTGAGGCATTTGCCCATGCATTGGAAGGGAGCAGAGCTCCGGTGTGCTATAACGGGGACATATTTACTATGGAAGATTACCGGATGATTACAGAACGCTTTCCAAAGGTGAAGCGAATCATGCTGGGCAGGGGGCTTTTGGCCAACCCGGGACTTCTTTCGGAAATCCTTACAGGAAAGAAAATGGAAAAGGATGATTTTAAGGCTTTTCATGACCGGATTTACGGGGATTACAGAAAAATCATGCAGGGAGATAAGAATACCCTGTTTAAGATGAAAGAATTGTGGAATTATATGCAGTTTATGTTTGGGGACAGGGAAAAATGCATGAAAAAAATCCGTAAGGCAAAAGGGGCGGCAGAGTATGAAAGCGCAGTGGATATGCTGTTTGCCACATGCCCTTTTGGATGGCGGAGATGTTAAATCAAGATACTCCGCCATAAGGGTACTGCCGCACAGCGTGGCAGCGTTTGTTAATAAGCTGACTTACGAAGCGTGGCGGCGTTTGTTAAGGAAGAATATGCAGCAGACGCTAAGGATTGCCTGGACTGCCAGGATGGTGTACCAGACGCCTTCCAGTCCCATAAAAAGGGGCAGGACAAAGATAAACAACACAGTCAGGATGATTTCGCCATATACCAGAAGGCTGGAGCGGATGACCTGGTGGGTGGCATAAAAGTAGGAAACTGCAGGCTTGGTCAGGCCATAAAGAGCCATGACCAGGGCAAAGGCGGGGGCTGCATGGACGATGTATCCGCCAGCTTCCGGGGAGGTACCGTAAAAGGCCGGAATCAAATTCCGCACCAGCATAAAAATGGCAGCTCCTGCAACGCCGAAGCCGATTCCAAGAGAAAAAGTCCATTTGGCATAGGTTTTTAAAGTTTTGTGGTCGCCCCGGCCTTCACTTAAGGAAAGAAGGGGCTGGCTGCCGTCACCGATACCCTGCACCAGAAGTTCCATAAAGGAAATGATATAGGCAAGGACGGCATAGGCGCTGACCGCTTCTTCACCGCCGTATTTGAGAGCCTGTAAGTTCATAAATATAATTGTGACCGATGGCAGGTAAGTGAGCCCGAAGGGGGATACTGCGACAGGCAGAATAGAGAGAACCGTCTCCTTTTCCGGGCGTATACTGGAGAGAGGGATACGGTTCTTTTTCTTTAAATAAAATGCAATACAGAAAATCAGAGTAAGCACCTGCCCAAAGACGGTAGCCAGGGCCGCCCCCATCATTCCCAGATCCAGAACCATGACAAACAAGTAATCCAGCGCAATATTGCTGATACAGCCAAGAGCCATGGCACACATGGCATAAAAAGATGCGCCGTGGTTGCGCATAAGAGGAATCAGACCGGAAGCAAAGACCTGAATCACGCCCCCGGTCAAAATAAATTTCAGATATGTTACCGCCAGCGGCAGAAGGTTTTCCCTGGCGCCCAGCAGCTTAAGAAGCGGCGTCCCAAACAGGTAAAGGGCCGCAATCAGGCAGACGGAGCCTGCAAAAAGCAGGAAAAAGGCATTGCCCTCTGCGCGCAGGGCTTTTTCTTCTTTTCCGGCGCCTCTGTTTAAAGACACTACCACAGCGGCCCCCATGCCGGTTCCTGTTCCCAGGGAAATGATGAGGGCTACCAGAGGCCAGGCAATATTAATGGCGGCAAGCCCCGGATCGCCCATGGCCCTGCCTACGAAAATACCGTCCACAATAGAATAAATTCCTGTCAGCAAAAAGGAAAGCATGGAAGGAAAAATATATCCCGCATACCGCTTTTTCATTTGAACCTCCTGAAATAACGCATAATTAACCATTATAAGCGTTCTATAGGGAATATGCAAATGAAGAATTCATAAAATCCCGATGGCTGCTGGAAAACAGCAGGATGCAGGGAATTTTATAAAGTGGAACGCAGGTACTTTTGCAGGAGGAACAGGGCGGCCACATTAGGCAGTACCATAAAAGCATTTATCAAATCAGTGCACTCCCATACCAGATGGAGGGGCAGTACTGCACCTACGTATATCATCACAATGTAGGCAATTTTGAAAATGGAGACGCCCCGGTTTCCGGTCAGGTAGCGGTATGCCTGCTCTCCCAGATAGGACCAGCCGATTAATGTGGTGATGGCAAAAGCCACAAGGCACAGGGACAAAAATGTGCTTCCAAGGAAGGGAAGGTATGTAAAGGCGGCTTCAGTAAGTCCTGCTTCATTCACTTTCGTGGCGGAGGATGGATGGAGGATTATGTTAGTCACGATGACCAGACCGCTTAACAGGCACATAACAACAGTATCCCAGAATACGGCGGTCATGGAGACATAAGCCTGGTGGGCAGGATTGTCGGCATCTGACGCGGCAGCGGCAATGGCAGCGGTGCCGATGCCTGCTTCATTGGTAAAAAGCCCTCTGGCTATTCCGTACCGGGCGGTCAGCATCAGAGAGGAACCGGCGGCGCCTCCCGCAGCCGCCCTGGGAGCAAGGGCGTGGGACAGAATCAGCCGGACGGCGGGCAGGAGGGCTTCCCGGTTGATGATAAGGAGAAGGATGCAGCTTGCAGTATAAAGGATTCCCAAAAAGGGTACTATCTTCATACAGACATTCCCGATAGAGCGGATTCCGCCCACAATCACAAGGCCCGCCAGAAGAGCGGCTGCAAAACCTGCAATGTGGGGGTTAAGGCCGAAGCTTAAGGAAGTGGTCTGGGTAATGGAGTTTGACTGTGTGGTGCATCCCACGCCAAATGCCGCAATCAGTGTGAGGAGTCCGTAAAATTTGCCCACAGGTACATTATGTAAACCGTTTTCCCACACATACATGGGTCCTCCCTGGTAGGCTCCTTCCTTATCGCGGCTTCTGAAACGTACGCTTAAGAAGCATTCCGCATAGGCGGTAGCCATGCCCAGAATTCCTGTAATCCAGCACCAGAAGATTGCCCCCGGACCGCCTAATGCCACAGCGGTGGAAACGCCGATAATATTTCCAGTGCCAAGGGTTGCCGCCAGGGTGGTGGAGAGGGTGGCAAAAACAGACAGATTTGCGCCCTGTTTATTTTGGGAGGGCGTTACGGAAAGGCGGATTGCTTTAAAAATATTTTTCTGCGGAAAATGGAGTTTCATGGTAAAATATAGATGTGTACCCATTAAAAGGAATAAAAGGGGACCACTCCACAAAAACTGATTAATGGACTGCATAAAGGCAAATATAGACTGCATATATTTCCTGACCAGGCGGCAGGCCTGAAAGAATCTTACTATTAATATAGTACCATAAAAGGAAGGATATGAAAAAAATTGAGATATTGGAAGCTTATTGTGCCGGGAGGACTGGTTCTGGCTGCGGCGCTGCTGAATGTGGCGGGGAGAATGTGGCATGGGTTCAGTAATTTTTATGTGAATTATATTTTCCCTGTGTGGGTAGAGACTTATGGAAGGGTGACAGGGCTGTTTTCCTTTTCCGTGGGAGAATGGCTGCTTTATCTGGCAGTTGTTCTTACCGCCCTTCTGCTGGCAGGAGGGATTGTTTACGGGGTTTTTAAAAAGAAGCTGCGGCCTTCTTTTAAGAAAATATACAGGCAGTATGCCCTGTTTTATTACTGGATGTTTGGGATTGTCTGCGTGATTATGACTTTAAACTGCTTTCTCCTTTATCAGGCGTCTCCCATTACCGAAAGATACCGGATAGGGGAAGGAAAAAAAGAGGACTACGGTGTGGAGGAAATCACAGCGCTCCGGGATTATGTGGTAGAGCAGGCCAATCGGCTGGCCCCTGTTTTTGAGCGGGATGCGCAAGGGTATCTTATTTATGAAGGCAGTCTGGAGGAAGAGGCCAGGGCGCAGATGCAGCGTCTGGGGGAGAAGTTTGATAATTTAAAAGGGTATTATCCAAGCCCCAAACCCCTGTTTTTGTCCGGATTTTACAGTCAGCAGTATATTATGGGATACTATTTCCCTTTTTCCATGGAGGCCAATTTCAACAGACAGATGTATATTACCAATATGCCGGTGACAATGTGTCATGAACTGTCCCACTTAAAGGGGTTTATTCTGGAGGATGAGGCGAATTTTATCGGCTATCTGGCCTGTGTGGATTCGGAGGATCTGCTGTTCCAGTACAGCGCGTACTTAAGCGTCATCGGCTACCTTGACAGGGATTTCATAAAAGCTATTGGAGAGGACAGGGATGTTTATCTGGATCATCCACAAATCAGCCAGCAGGCGGCTGCAGACCGGATATTCCTCACAAAGGAAGCCTGGGAGGCGGTGGAAAAGAAAGCTGTCCTGCGCACGGAAACGGTCAAGCAGGCGGCTGATACTTTTCTGGATACAACCCTTACCTTAAACGGCGTGGCAGACGGGACCATAAGCTACAGCCGGGTAGTGAAGCTTCTTTTAAAATATTATGACGGTATTTTATATTAATAGAGAGTAAAAAGGCGTGAATGGAAATGGAAAATATCATAGATTATGTAAAAAACTGGGGGAAGTACAGTTTTTATGAAAAACCCCTTAACGAGGCGGACAGTCTGGTGCTGTGCCAGCTTGTGTATCTGAATTACGGGAAGTTTGTGCCCGGCGTGGAAAAAAATAACGGGCCGGTAAGCATCAAGGCTGTCTATGCCCATCCGGACAGGGACAAAATCCTGGATGATTACTGGTATCGGGAGAATAATAAGGAACTGTTTGCGGCGGCAGCCCAGTCAGTCAGATTTGGCTCCCTGAAAATGAATTATTATGTAAACATCATTGACGAGGAGCAGGAGACGCAGTTTTCTGCCATGACCTATTTTCTGGAAAATAAAAATATCTATCTTGCATACCGGGGAACTGACGCTACTATTATTGGCTGGAAGGAAGATCTGAATCTTGCTTTTTCCAAGCCCCTTAAGGGGCAGTATCTGGCAGTGGAGTATATGGAAAAAATATCGGACTATATTTCCGGCAGGTTTTATGTAGGGGGACACTCTAAAGGCGGAAATCTGGCGGTCTATGCCGCCATGAACTGCAAGGAGGAGACAAGGGAAAAAATTCTTAAGGTATTTAACAACGACGGGCCCGGCTTTCGGCCGGAAATCCGGGAACAGGGAAATTTCCAGGCAATTGAAGACAGGGTGGTGAAATTCATTCCCCGTTCCTCGCTGGTAGGCATGATTCTGGAAGACCACAGCGATTATGAAATCGTTGAGAGCAAAGGGATAGGGCTGTTCCAGCACAATACCTATAGCTGGAAAATCGAAGACGGCTCTCTCATGCGCGCCCAGAACATGACGGGAAGCAAAATCAGGAGGGACGCCGCATTAAATGAGTGGATACTTTCTCTTTCTGAGGAAGAGACGCATCTTTTCGTGGATACTTTGTACGAGGTAATCTCTGCATCGGAAGCCTCCAATGTTTTTGAATTCGGGGCAGATTTGAAGAAATGCCTGCAAAACGTTGCGCTGGCAGCAAGAGAAGTGGACGGGGATACAAGGAAGGCGATCCTGAAAATGATACGTTCTCTATTTGAGATTTTATTGGAAAATGTAAAAATTTTGGAAAATTTTAATAAAGTAGTTGACAGGAGAGGAAAAAACAGATAAAATAGTCATTGTTCGCAGGAATGGCGGAATTGGCAGACGCGCACGGTTCAGGTCCGTGTGGTAGCAATACCATGAGAGTTCAAGTCTCTTTTCCTGCATGGAAAGAAGCCCTAGAAATAAGGCTTCTTTTTCTTTGTGTTGCATTTCATGTTGTATTGTTGTATTTCTCTGAAAAAGCTGTTCACACAGACTTGCGCATTTACTGCGCTGGTCGTAAGAAAGTGATTCGAGACTACATAAATTTACCTAAATCAGCCATAATTTGTAATGAAATGTTTATGTATGCTCTTGTACTTTTAAAAGGTAAGTGCTATACTATACTTAATTATAGAGGAGTTTATGACGATATAATTGTCAGAAGAAGAACATGGATGTTCCAATCGCTTATTAGAAGATATGAGCAGGTGAATTGAGAATTAATAAGTGAAGAGTAGAATGGTCAAAGGAGTGATAGTATGGGAATCAGTATTAATGTAGGCAGTATGAAAAATATGAAACAGGATTATTCCTTCTTATTTCAAGGGATGACTACCAGCAGCGGAGGAAGTCTTGGGAACTTAAACTTCCTGTCAGACTATGCAAGTATCAAGAATGGCAGTTACGGCAAACTGATGAAGGCTTACTATGGCAAAGCAGGCAGCAGCAGTAAAGAAGTTTCCTCCATCGTAGAGAGTTCCACAAGTAAGAAATCGACATCCACTGCCAAAGATTCGGTTAAGACATTATCAGAAATTGAAAAGGCTGCGGACAGCTTAAAGAGTTCTGCGGACGATCTGCTTAAGACAGGAAGTAAATCTGTATTTAATAAGGTGGATGTAGAGAAGACTGATAAGAATGGTGTGACTACCACATCCAAGGAATACGACACCGATGCAATTTATAAATCGGTTTCCAGTTTTGTCAGCGATTATAATAAACTGATTAAGCAGGCGGGAGATGCAGAGAGCACGAATATACAGCACAAGACCAATTCCATGATAGGGGCTACCAAAGCTAACGAGACACTGCTTTCAAAGGTGGGCATTACTGTTAACAGTGATAATACCCTTTCACTGGATGAGAAGACCTTCAAAGAGTCTAATATGGACACTGTTAAGTCGCTGTTCAATGGGAACTTTTCCTACGGGTACAGGGTATCCTCACAGGCGTCATTGATTGACTTTGCGGCAAGTTCAGAGGCGGCTAAGGCTAACACTTATAATACGAAAGGCAGTTATAACAGCACATATAGTTCGGGAAGTCTTTATGATTTTGGTTTCTAAAGTTTGAACCAGGAAAACAGTATAAGAAATTTTTCAGAAAACGGCATGGTAATACACTGTGCCGTTTTTTTATAGCAGTGAATCCTATGAACGAAGATTTAAGACATGTTAAGATATTTGGCGGTGTGCAGTGCAGATATTGCTTTTGTTTCCGAAGAAATACAGTTACTGTTCACACACAATGTCATTAAGTTTAGCAGGGTCTGTCAGAGGACTC
>CAMWUN010000097.1 GCA_947177425.1 uncultured bacterium | reverse complement strand
CTGCGCTGGTCGTAAGAAAGTGATTCGAGAGTGCAAAAATCCCATTGCCGAAGGATTTTTGCATGTTACTGGTCACGGAATGAACAGTAACATATTTTTGTAAATAATATATCAGATAAATTTGTTGTTGACAAATGGGAATATGAGGTATATATTTTGATTGTCAAATAATTTGACTATCAAAGTAAATGGTATTGAGTTTAAAGTGAAGGGACAGAAAAATGAAAACCAGAGTGACGGAACTTTTGGGAATTACTTATCCAATCATACAGGGAGGAATGGCGTGGGTGGCAGAGCACCATCTGGCGGCTGCTGTATCGGCGGCCGGCGGGCTGGGTATTATTGCGGCGGCCAGCGCGCCTGCAGAGGTGGTAAGGAGTGAAATCCGGAAAACAAGGGCATTGACCGACAGGCCCATCGGGGTGAATATTATGCTGATGAATCCCAATGCGCCGGAGGTGGCGAAGGTTGTGCTGGAGGAAGGAGTCGGAATTGTGACTACCGGTGCCGGCAATCCTGCCAAGTTTATGAAGGATTTTAAGGAAGCAGGGGTGAAGGTGCTTCCCGTGGTAGCCAGCGTAGCTATGGCAAAGATGATGGAACGCTGCGGGGCTGACGGGGTGATAGCCGAAGGAATGGAGTCGGGCGGCCATATCGGTTCCACCACCACCATGTGTCTGGTACCCCAGGTGGCAGACGCCGTCCAGATACCGGTGATTGCCGCAGGCGGCATTGGCGATGGAAGAGGAATTGCCGCTTCTTTTATGCTGGGGGCGGAGGCCGTCCAGATTGGAACCAGATTTGTGGTGGCAGAGGAATCCATTGTCCATGCTAATTATAAGGAAAAGGTTCTGAAAGCAAAAGACATAGATTCGGAAGTTACCGGAATGAGCACCGGACACCCTATCCGCCAGATACGCAACCAGATGAGCCGGGAATATCTGCGGCTGGAGAAGGAAGGGGCAGGACTGGAAGAGTTAGAACAGTTGACCTTAGGATCCCTGCGCAAGGCAGTGATGGACGGGGATGTGGTGAATGGCACACTGATGGCTGGACAGATTGCAGGTCTTATCACCAGGGAACAGGCCTGCCGTGAAATAATAGAAGAGATGATGAAGGAGGCCAAAGGGCTTTTAGGTGAAAGGGACAGGTGTTGAGTAAAATGGGCAAAACAGCGTTTATGTTTCCGGGACAGGGAGCACAGTACATAGGAATGGGAAAAGACTTTTATGAAAAGGAAGAAACGGCCAGAAATATTTTTGATAAGGCAGGCAAAATAACAGGACTTGATATTGCCGCAATCTGTTTCGAGGAAAATGACAGACTTTCTGTCACAGAGTATACCCAGATTGCCATGCTGACAGTTGAAACTGCAATCTTAAAAGTTTTAGAGGAAAGAGGAATGCACCCCGACACGGCGGCCGGACTCAGTCTTGGGGAATACGGGGCGATTGTGGCAGCAGGCGTTATGAGGCCGGAGGATGCTTTTGCAATTGTAAGGCGCAGGGGAGTGTATATGCAGGAGGCAGTGCCTGCAGGCGGCTCCATGGTGGCCATCCTTGGCCTTGAAAGCGATGTGATTGAAGAAGTGTGCGCCCAGACGCCGGGAATTGTGACCATTGCCAATTACAATTGTCCCGGACAGATTGTCATCTCAGGACAGGAGAAGGCCGTGGTCAAAGCAGTGGAAGTTTTGATGGAAAAGGGGGCAAAGAGGATTGTACCCTTAAATGTCAGCGGCCCTTTTCATTCCCAGCTTCTGGCAGGGGCAGGGGAGAGATTGAGGAAGGATCTGGATAAGGTACAGCTTGGGGAAGATTTTATCCCCTATGTGGCCAATCTGACGGCTGATTATGTGCGAAATACCCAGGATATCAGAAGCCTTTTGGAAAAGCAGATATCTTCCCCTGTAAAATGGCAGCAGTCTGTTGAAAGGATGCTGGCGGACGGTGTGGACACTTTTGTGGAGATTGGACCTGGGAGGACACTTTGCGGGTTTGTGAAGAAAATCGACAGAAAGGCCAGAGTGGTCAATATTGATAAATATGAAGATTTGGCAAAGGCTTTGGAGGTGCTTGGAGATGCTTGAAGGAAAAGTAGCGCTGGTGACAGGTGGTGGCAGGGGAATTGGAAGGGCGATTTCCCTGGGACTGGCAAAAGAGGGCGTTTTTGTGGTGGTCAATTATAACGGATCTGAGGAAAAGGCCCGTGAGACAGTGGAAGCCATCCGGTCGGCAGGAGGCGGGGCGGAAGTCTTTGGATGCAATGTGGCGGACTTTAACGCCTGCGGTGAGATGATGAAAGAGCTGATTGAAAAGTACGGGCATATTGACATTCTTGTGAACAATGCAGGCATTACAAGGGATGGTCTGATGGCAAAGATGAGCGAGGAAGATTTCGATGAGGTGATTGCCATAAACCTTAAGGGGTGTTTTAACACCATGCGGCATCTTTACAGACAGTTTTTAAAACAGCGCAGCGGAAAAGTAATCAATATTTCCTCTGTCACAGGGATTATGGGCAATCCTGGGCAGGCAAACTACTGTGCTTCCAAGGCGGGAATCATTGGTCTTACCAAAAGCATGGCCCGGGAACTGGGAAGCCGTGGCATTACGGTAAACGCTGTGGCACCGGGACTGATAGAGACAGAAATGACGGAAAAACTTCCCGATTCCGTGAAAGAAGCCATGAAGGAACAGATTATTCTGCGCAGGCCCGGAAAACCGGAGGATGTGGCAGGGGCAGTTGTTTTTCTGGCATCGGAAAAGGCGGATTACATAACCGGACAGGTGATATCTGTGGACGGCGGAATGGCAGTATAGTAAGAAGGGAGAAAATTCGTGGGATGAGCAGACGAGTAGTAGTTACAGGCATGGGAGTCATTACCCCCATCGGACTTAATGTGGCAGATTTTTTTGATTCAGTGAAAGCGGGAAAACATGGATTTGGCCCGATCACCGGGTTTGACAGTGCTGATTATAAGTGTCATGTTGCGGCGCAGGTAAAGGATTTTGAACCGCAAAAATATATGGACTTTAAGACTGCAAAGCGCATGGAAACTTTCAGCCAGTATGCGGTGGCGGCGGCAAAAGAGGCTTTTGAGGACTCCGGCCTTGATTTGGAGAAGGAAGACCCTTACCGCATAGGATGTGCGGTAGGTTCAGGGATAGGAAGCCTGCAGGCCATAGAGCGGGAATACGGAAAATTAATAAACAGAGGGCCTTCCAGGGTGAATCCCCTTTTTGTTCCCCTTATGATTTCCAATATGGCGGCAGGCAACGTGTCTATTTTTTTTGGTCTGAAAGGAAAAAGCATCAACGTTGTGACAGCCTGTGCTACAGGCACAAACTCTATTGGGGAAGCCTTCCGCAGCATCCAGTACGGCGATGCAGATGTGATGGCGGCAGGAGGCACGGAGAGTTCCATAAGTCCCATAGGTGTGGCAGGGTTCTGCGCCCTTACAGCCCTGTCGAATGTGGATGACCCTGACAAATGCTCCCTTCCCTTTGACAGGAACCGCAGCGGTTTTGTGATGGGAGAAGGGGCAGGCATTGTGATACTGGAAGAACTGGAACACGCCAGAGCCAGAAACGCACATATTTATGCGGAAGTGAAAGGGTACGGGTGCACAAGCGACGCCTACCACATAACCTCCCCGGCGGAAGACGGCATGGGGGCGGCGAAAGCCATGCTGGCGGCCGTTGCGGACGGGGGCATAAAACCGGAGGACATTACCTACATTAATGCCCACGGCACAGCCACCCACCATAACGACCTTTTTGAGACGAGAGCTATCAAAGAAGCTTTCGGGGAACATGCCCGGAAAATACATATCAATTCCACCAAGTCCATGGTGGGCCATCTGCTGGGGGCAGCGGGTGCTGTTGAGTTTGTCACCTGTGTGAAGGAGATGGAAGAGGGATTTATCCATAAGACAGTGGGATATGAAACCCCTGATGAAGAACTGGATCTGGATTACTGCCAGGAAGCTTACGAAGAGGAAATTCCTTATGCCTTAAGCAATTCCCTTGGCTTCGGCGGACATAATGCGAGCATTTTAATCGGAAAATACAGCGGATAGGCAGGGAGGATGAAATGTCTTTATTAACAGCAAAGGAAATTATGGAAATTATTCCCCACAGACAGCCTTTTATGCTGATAGATACTGTGGAGGAGCTTACCCCCGGCATACGTGCGGCGGCAAAAAAATGCGTCTCTTACAATGAACCCTTTTTTCAGGGACATTTTCCGGGAGAACCGGTAATGCCCGGGGTTCTCATCATTGAAGCGCTGGCCCAGACGGGGGCTGTGGCGATTTTAAGTCTGGAAGAAAATAAGGGAAAAACCGCCTATTTTGCGGCTATACAATCAGCAAAATTCAAGAGAAAGGTTATCCCCGGCGATGTGCTGGTGCTGGAGACGGAGATTGTAAAGCAGAAAGGCCCTATGGGCATAGGAAAGGCAGTTGCATCTGTGGATGGCGAGGTAGCTGTTACGGCGGAACTGACTTTTGCAATTTCGTAAAATACCACAATACAGGAATGAAAACAAAGATTATGTGGAGGCAGGAAATGTCAGGATTATTTCATAAAAAGACACTGCGGGAGAGAGAAGCAGGGGGAGAGAAAAAAATAGAAGAAAAATCAAGGCTGATTACCTGGCTGGCACAAAAAAAGAAAGATGGTCAGGTGGAAAAGCAGATTATTATATGCCCTGATTGTAAGAGAGAGCTGGACAAAGGGGATGTGGTGGTTAACAATTATATCTGCACGGCCTGCGGCAGCTATTTCCGGGTCAGGACGAAAAACAGAATCCGCATGGTGTGCGACAGGGACAGCTTTATTCCATGGTATGAGGATATGGAAATCAGCAATCCACTGACTTTTCCGGGATATGAGGAAAAGCTGAAAGAGGTAAAGGAAAAAACGGGACTTCATGAAGGGGTAACGGTAGGGGAAGCACGGATATTAGGGGAAAAGGTCTGCCTTGGCATCTGCGACGCCCGATTCCTTATGGGGAGCATGGGCCATGTAGTGGGAGAAAAGATTGCGCTGGCAGTGGAGCGGGCTACAAGGCAGCGGCTTCCAGTGGTGCTTTTTACCTGTTCCGGCGGCGCCCGGATGCAGGAAGGAATCATTTCCCTTATGCAGATGGCAAAAACCTCGGCAGCCCTTAAGAAACATTCAGATGCAGGGCTTTTGTATATATCTGTGCTGACAGACCCGACTACAGGCGGCGTGACTGCAAGTTTTGCCATGCTGGGGGATATTATCCTTGCAGAGCCGGGGGCCCTGATTGGCTTTGCAGGGCCAAGGGTGATTGAACAGACTATCGGGCAGAGGCTCCCTAAAGGTTTCCAGAGTGCAGAGTTCCAGTTGGAGCATGGTTTCGTGGACGGTATTGTGGAACGGGATGATTTGAAAAGAACCCTGTACCAGATTTTAAATTCCCACAGGATTTCTTCGGAAAGCAATGCCTACACACACTTTACAGAAAAAATAGAAAAGTTTAATCCCTCAGAGTTAGGCCGGGAGAGAATGATAAAAACTCCTGCGAAGTCAGCCTGGGAGAGGGTGCGGGTGGCAAGGAGCATGGAAAGGCCCACGGCCCTTACCTTTATGGAAGAAATATTTGAAGAATTCATAGAATTTCACGGAGACAGGAATTTCAGGGATGACAAAACCATTGTGGGGGGCATCGGACTGCTCTACGGACAGCCGGTCACGCTGATTGGCGTCCAGAAGGGAAATGATGCAAAAGAATGTGCCTACAGGAATTACGGAATGACTTCCCCGGAAGGATACCGGAAAGCCCTGCGTCTGATGAAGCAGGCTGAAAAGTTCCGCCGTCCGGTCATATGCTTTATCAACACTTCCGGCGCTTATCCGGGTATGGAGGCGGAAGAGCGGGGGCAGGGGGAAGCTATCGCCAGAAACCTCTTTGAAATGTCAGGGATAAAGACCCCCATCCTTTCTATTATAATAGGCGAAGGGGGAAGCGGCGGCGCCCTGGGGCTGGCAGTGGGCAATGAGGTGTGGATGATGGAAAATGCTACCTACTCTGTCCTGTCGCCGGAAGGATTTGCCTCTATTTTGTGGAAGGATGGAAAACGGGCGCAGGAAGCCGCACAGGTGATGGGAATCACGGCGGATGATTTGAAGAAGCTTAAGGTTATTGAAAGAATCGTTCCCGAATATGGCGGCGCAGACGCGTCTACTCTGAAAGATATCTGCGGCTATATGAAGGCGCATATGGTAGAATTTCTACGAAGGTTTGACCGTATGACCGGAGAAGAAATTGCACAGGACAGATACAATCGTTTTAGAAAATATTGATGACTGACATTGTAAGTAAAAGCAGCAGCCCTGCACATGAGGAGGTTTATTATGCCGGCAAGGATTATTGGAACCGGAAGCTGCCTGCCCTTTAGGAAGGTGGAGAATAAGGAACTGGAAAAGTGGATGGATACTACGGATGAGTGGATCCTGAGCCGTACCGGGATTGAGAGCCGGTATATAGCCGTGGAAGAGACGACTACTTCCATGGCTGTGGAAGCTGCCCGGCGGGCAGTGGAAAATGCAGGCATAAGCGCCGGGGAGATTGATTTGATTATTGTGGGGACGGTGTCCGGGGATATGTGTTTTCCCTCCACCGCCTGCCAGATACAGAGCGCCATTTCAGCAGTAAACGCAGCAGCTTTTGATATCAATGCGGCTTGTGCGGGATTTCTCTTCGGCCTTGCCATTGCGGAAAGTTATATGGCAAGTGGCAGGGCAGAGACAGCGCTGGTGATAGGGGCGGAAACCCTTTCCAAAATGATGGACTGGAATGACCGGGGCACATGCGTTCTTTTCGGGGACGGCGCCGGGGCAGCGGTGGTCAGGAAGGAAGAAACAGGGATTTTAAGCATGGTACAGGGAACTGACGGCAAGAACGGCGACGCCCTTTTATGCCATAACAGGCCCGTAAATAACCCGCTGGTGAAAAATGAATGGAAGCCGGAATATGCCCAGATGAACGGGCAGGCAGTATTCCGGTTTGCGGTTAAAACCGTGCCGGGGGCAGTTATGCAGGCACTGGCAGAGGCAGGGACAGGGCCGGAGCAGATTAAATATTTTCTGCTCCATCAGGCAAATATAAGAATTATAGAGGCGGTAGCAAAAAAATTGGGCCAGCCAATCGAAAAATTTCCCACAAACCTTCAGGAATGTGGTAATATTTCAGCAGGCAGTGTGCCTCTTTTGATGGATATGCTGAACCGACAGGGGAAGCTTCAAAAGGGCGATAAGATTGTACTTGCAGGTTTTGGCGCCGGTCTTACCTGGGGGGCAGCAGTCCTTATATGGTAGCCAATAACCCTGCGGTGGGCAATGGACACCATTCCTGCATGGATACAGCGCTTGCGGCAGTTGCTTTGGGGGACAACAAACGCTGCCACGCTTCGCGAGCCAGCTTATTGTAACAAACGCCGTCACGCTCTGCAAGCCAGCTTATTGTAACAAACGCCGTCACGCTCTGCGAGCCAGCTTATTTTAATAACGAGCAGGCACATTCAGCCTGCCGCCTGTGGGAATAAAACCTCATGGAATGGAGTAAATATGGAACTGGATAAAGCACTAAATACATTGCTGGTCAAGCTGTTCAGGGATATTATGGACATTGAGCAGGAAGCACTGATTACAGGAGAATTTACGGATATCACCATTAACGATATGCATGTGATAGAAGCCATCGGGACAGGAGATCCGTCCCCAAGTTCTGCAGTGGCCAAAAAGCTTTCCGTCACTATGGGAACCCTTACCAAATCCATAGACAGACTGACCAGAACCAGCTATGTGCTGCGGGAAAGAAGCGATGAGGACAAACGGCTGGTGCTTTTGTCATTAACGGAGAAGGGCAGAAGGGCCTTTGGGCACCATCAGGAATTCCATAAGCAGATGATCGAGGCGGCC
Organism: uncultured bacterium; assembly: GCA_947177425.1. Taxonomy (GTDB): domain Bacteria; phylum Bacillota; class Clostridia; order Lachnospirales; family Lachnospiraceae; genus Suilimivivens. Next base: position 2,709 of record CAMWUN010000097.1, on the reverse strand, counting down.
ATGGCCCAGTTTGACGAGGAGGAAAGCAGGATACTTTTGGAATCTCTTGGGGGCCTGGCGGACTACTTTTCCCGGCAGAAAAATGCAGACAGAAAGGGAACAGGCACAAATCCATGATAGAGAAAGAGAAATTCCATGTTTTAAATTATATAAAAAAAGAAGAATATACTGCCAGCATGGGCGGTATGAGATACATGCTGAAAAAGAAGGACTGTGAGGAGGGCGCGAAACTGGAGACGGTCATCTGGCCGGAGCCGTACTGCTACGCCAGAACACCAGAGGAAAAAAAGCAGAGAATGGAATTTGAATTTACAGCCCAGGGCGTCATGGAAGCCGCAGACTGGCTGAATGAACAGTATACAGCGCAGAAGGATCTGTGGGAACTGTCGAAGAAGATGTGATTATTTTCATTTTATTGTTGAAATACCTGTATGTCATGAATTATAATGAATGTAGTTAATGCTGGCAGTTTTTATTAGGAAGGGCTGGCATTAAGCAAGGGTGAAGTGAGGGAGACAGTAGGATGGCGTCATTAATTTTTGACAATCAGGTTATCAACAGGGAAGTGCCTTTTTGTAAAGTGTACAGCATGGACAGCAAACAGAAGCTGGAAAAGCTTTTTTTAAAAAACCGGATTTCCTATTTTATTGAATGGGAAGGTAAGCCCTTTTTTTCCAGAGTATTCGGAGGAGGGGATCAGAAGGAAAAGAATACCTATACCATCCGGATTAATGAGGCCGACGTGGAACGGGCCACTGAACTGATTCAGGGAATGGACTCAGTTAAACTAAAGAAAATATAATAAATGCATAAGGAACTAACTGACCCTGGGATAATCGCCTGGGGTCTTGAACTTTATAGAGCCAGCATGGCAGGTGGAAATTCAGAAGGTAATCAGCGGGCCGCGTCAGCACACTGGTATTTTGAAATGGCAGTCTGCGGGAAAGGAATGGGAGATGAATCAGAGTACAGGAAGAGGGCCGTCGAAAGGGCAGGGGAAGAAAAAGGAAAAAGAAAAGCAGCTTTGCCCGGTCAACAAAAAGTGCGGGGGATGCCAGCTTTTACATATGGATTACAAAAAGCAACTTGAATGGAAAAAGGAACAGATATCAAAGCTTTTAAAGCCTTATGGAAAGCTGGAGGGTATCACCGGCATGGAAAACCCGGAGCATTACCGCCATAAGGTACATGCAGTTTTTGGAAGGGATGCCAGAGGAAACACCATATCAGGCATTTACAGGGAAGGAACGCACGTTATTGTCCCGGTAGACACATGCCTTTTGGAAAATGAAAAGGCAGATGCCATCATAAAAACAATCAGAGGGTTGTTAAAATCTTTTAAGATAAAGATATACGATGAGGATACAGGGTACGGCCTGCTCCGGCATGTGCTTGTCAGAGTGGGCTATGAAACGGGACAGATTATGGTAGTGCTTGTACTCAGATCACCGATTCTGCCTTCCAAGAATAATTTTGTTAAAGCATTAAGAAAGGAACACCCTGAAATCACTACTGTAATAATAAATGTCAATGACCGCAGGACAAGTGCGGTGCTGGGTGTGAAAGAACAGGTTGTTTACGGGCCGGGCTATATCGAAGATAAGCTTTGCGGGATGACCTTTAAGATTTCACCCAGATCCTTTTATCAGGTGAATCCGCCGCAGGCTGAAAAGCTGTACAAAAAGGCAGTGGAATATGCAGGTCTTTCGGGAAAAGAAGTTGTGCTGGACGCCTACTGCGGAACCGGAACTATTGGTATGATTGCGGCGGCAAAGGCCAGGGAAGTCATCGGTGTGGAACTGAACAAAGATGCCGTGAAGGACGCCGTGGCAGGGGCTAAGAAGAACCAGATTGCCAATATCCGTTTTTATCAGGCAGATGCGGGAGAGTTTATGGCGGATATGGCTCAGGCAGGCAGGAAAGTGGATGTGGTGTTCATGGACCCGCCGCGTCAGGGCAGTAGTTCTGAGTTTCTGGATGCAGTCCTGAAACTGAAACCTGAGAAGGTGGTGTACATATCCTGTAATCCGGAGACACTGGCAAGGGATATGGAATACTTGTGCGGGAATGGGTATCGGATGGAGAGAGGCAGGGGGGTGGATATGTTTCCACTTACAATTCATGTGGAAGTCGCATGTTGTCTACAAAGGGTGAACAAAGCAAATCCGTAGATTCGCTTGTAGAAATCCTTGAATTTACGCACTTTGCGAGGGTTTTTAGATTTAATCAGACTGCTGAAATTGGACGCAAAAAAGAGATTTTTCACGAGATTAAAGTCTCAGTAGTTATGGAACTGGTATGAGTGGATACAAAAATCTACAGTTCATATTTAAGGTTGTTCCGGGTAGAATTTTCATCAACAACTAAATAGAAAAAGAGTCGCAAGACCGTTTGTTTTCAACATCTTTGGATGTGAAAGCAGGCGGTCTTTTCTGATTTGTCAGCTTTCGCATCTGAGATTTTTAAAGGAGGAAGGCGAGAATGAAAGAAACATTAGCAAGTTCGTCAAGCATATTTTCTGAAACAATAACTTCATAAAAATATTTTACAAGCTCTTTCTTATTCATTCTATATATCACCCTTGCTTTCTTAAATCAATATGATTTTTTAGTTCCTATTATATGATACTACAATTCATAAATCAATATTGTAATGCAGCATAAGCTCAAAGAATATCTGTAAGCTGGGGTGCTGCCCTTTATTCTCAAT
>CAMWUN010000096.1 GCA_947177425.1 uncultured bacterium | reverse complement strand
TTCGAGAGTGCAAAAATCCCATTGCCGAAGGCAATTTTCGATGGATTTTTGCATATTCCAAGTTTACGTTTTCTGTTACTAATACATTACTATTTACTTAAGGATTCCTCCTGGAGTTTATCAAACTGTGCCATACATTCATCTACCGAAGCGCCGTTTAACAGTTCCCGCACGATAAGGCAGGTATTTCCCCACTGCTCTACCTTCATTCCCGCATTAGATGCAAGAACAAATACATTTTCCCTGATTCTGTCATTCAGCGGCTTTAATGCAGGAATACAATCCACTTCCACATTCTTTGAGGGCGAAATCACCTTATTGGTTTCCGTATAAACCTGAAGCGCCTCATCGGAAATCATGATATCCAGCGCTTTCAGAGCATCTTCTGCATGTTCTGCATTTATGCCAATGCCAAACCCTGTCATGGGCATGACGGGCATCTGCCCCCTGCTGCTGGGGAATCCGATAACAAGCATTTCAAAATCCGGGTTTCCGTAGGCAGTCTCTGTATTTGCCGCCCCCCAGTATGCCATTACAATGGGCGTTTTCTGTGCCAGGAAGTCTGCTCCTTCCCCTTCAATGGCCTCGCTCACAGCCGCCTTTTCTGCATCGATATATCCGCAGTCTATCATTTCTTTGAGGAACTCAAAACCGGGACGCATATAATCGCTGTATTTGCTTTCACCACTGTTTAAAGCCGCTATTTCCGCTTCCGTATTCCCTCCATTATACAAATCTGCATATGCCTGGGCCAGAACAAACGTTTCGAGCCACCAGCGGTTAGCGCCCACCGGCGTCTCAATTCCATTTTCCTTAAATACCCGGCAGCACTCCAGAAATTCTTCCGGCGTTTCCGGCAGTTCCAGATTATATTCATCAAACATGTCTTTATTGATGAACAGACCATAAGCCACCACCTCCTGGGGAATGGCCACCAGCTTTCCATCAACTGTATTTGCCGCTATGATAATATCCCTTAAATTTTTAACATTTTCAAGGCCCGACAAATCCATCAGCTTTCCTTCTTCTCCTAAAGTCCTGATGGTATCTGGATTTAACAGGTACATATCGTCCATATCGTTCCGCGCCCTGTCAAGGGTCACATCATCATAGGACTTATCCTGATAGTCTGCGGCAGTATAGGTTACATAGGCCACACTCACACCCAGCTTTTCTTCGGCCATAACGATAGTTTTATCGGCGGCGCTTCTTGCAGTGTTTTCAACATCCGGCATTGTTTTTTCCATGGGGCTGAACAAATTAACGACTCTTTCTTCCTTTTCCTCGGTAATAATCACATTTGCTCCCGATTCCTCTTTCCCTGCACATGCTGCCACAGTAAGCGCTGCTATCCCTGCCATACAGACCACTATTAGTTTTCCTGTTTTTATGGTTCTTTTCATAACTTTACTTTCCTCTATTTATATACTGTTTAATAACCTGCTTTAATAACGATACATCAATCGGCTTCGCAAGATGAACATTCATCCCGGCTTTTAGCGCCTCCTTTTCATCTTCTGCAAAAGCATTTGCAGTCATGGCAATAATTGGTATCTGCGCCGCGTCCTCACGCTCTAATGCCCTGATTGCGCGGGTCGCGTCATATCCGTTCATAACAGGCATCTGGACATCCATTAAGATAGCGTCAAATTCGCCCTCACCGGAATTTTTGAAACGCTCCAATACCAACTGGCCGTTTTCTGCAATTTCACAACTGGCGCCCTCCATTGACAGGATTTCTGTTAAAATTTCCGCATTAATCTCATTGTCCTCCGCGGCAAGGAAATGAAGCCCTTCAATACCATCGTTCTGTACCGTTTCTGATTCATTATTCTGCTCTGAATCCCCTGCCTGCATTTCCATGACCTTTTCCTTCAGTGCAGACACAAAAAACGGTTTTGCCAAAATCCCGGTCTTTTCTGCCCGGAGCGCCTCTTCCATTCCGTCTGTGCCATAATCCGTCAGGAACAGGAACGGTATTGTCTGCGGTAAAACTTCCCTGATTTTTTCCGCTGTGTACAGACCGTCTATGTCTGGATTATCCCAATCCAGCAGAACCATCTGATAACCTTCTTCTCCGCTTTCCCGGGCCATCTTTATGGCTTCCTCCGGGTTAAGGGCTGTATCTACACAAACTCCCGTATCCTGCATAAGCGCCTGCATGTTTTCACCGTTTTGTACGTCGCTTTCCACAGACAGAATCCGGGAAATGCCGCTCTTTTCCCAAAACTGTTTATCTGCCTGCCCTTCCGGTATACGGAACTCAAGTTCTACCCTGAAAAGGCTTCCTTTGTCCACCTCGCTGGAAACATCTATGGTTCCTCCCATCAACTCCACAATATTTTTGGTAATAGCCATGCCAAGCCCTGTACCCTGCACTTTATTCGTGGTGCTGTTTTCCGCTCTGGTAAACGCATCAAAGATTGTCTTTAAATATTCCGGTGTCATCCCATATCCATCATCTTCCACTTCAATCCTGATATGTTCAAACTGACTGGAGCGCTGCTTTAGCCCTATAATCCGGAACCAGATATTACCTCCCTCTGGTGTATATTTTACGGAATTTGAGAGCAGGTTAATTAAAATCTGGTTAATCCTTGTTTCATCCCCCATCAGATATTCATGTTTAATACCCGTCACTTCCACATGGAACTTCTGATCCCTTGCTTTCGCCATAGGGCGGATAATTGCATCAACGGAAGACACCAGATCATTTAATGTAAACTCCTCAACCGTAAGCACCACTTTGCCGCTCTCGATCTTGGAAACATCCAGAATATCATTGATCAGGCTTAGCAGATGCTGGCCTGAAGCCATAATCTTTTTCGTATATTCCCTTACCTTATCAGGATTTTCCGCATCTTTGGCAAGCAGTGTTGTAAAACCCAGAACTGCATTCATTGGCGTACGGATATCATGGGACATATTGGAAAGAAACATTGTCTTGGATTTGCTGGCAATCTGTGCCGCCTGAAGGGCCTCTGCAAGCTGCTTATTGTGTATCTCCCTTTCCGCCTCCCGCTCTTTCCTGATTTTAATCTGCTGTCTCTGATTGAAATAATACAAAATACAGCAAAGGAAAAAAGCAATCAGCATAACCGCAACAACAATAAAAATATTCTGGTTTACCGTCCGTCCTTCCTGCTGGATTGCCTCCACCGGAACATAACCGATTAAATATATGGTACCGCCATTAACCATCCACATATAATTCAGGGAATTTTTTCCCCTGATATCGTGGTAAAACATGATGCTTTTTCCCTCTTCCAGGCAGGTGGCAACCTGTTCCTGAAGTTCCTCTTCCCAAATATCATTGGCACGGTAAAAGTCTTCCAGATTCAGGTGTCCTGCGTTCCTCTCACCCATTCCTTTGGGCTTGAGCACCAGCCTTTTCGTATGTGCATCCATAATATACAGCATCGCCCTCTGGGCATAAAATCCATTAGGAAGGGAATCGTCAAGGGAATCATAAATATATTCTATATAAAGCATTGCAATTTCCTGTCCGTCTTTTACCACAGGACATTTCATGGTATATGCCCACGTACCCATATAGTTCAAATATGACTGGGAAATTTCCAGACCGTCCACCGTTGCCCCCATAGAAAAATCCAGGCCTTCCTCTGAAAAAACTTCTCCTGTATTGGAAATTCCCTCTGTTTCCCCGGACCATATTAAAGATACTTTAATCATTGTCCGATTCTTTTCACAGGAAAGAATATACCCCTCCGGGTCTTCCAGACGGGCTATCTCCTGCGCCATCAGCTTCTGGAACTCTGCTTCCTTATTTAAAATTGCCTCTATGGTAGATTTTATCAGATCAAGACTCTCGCTCAGATTCTGAACTGCCGATGCTGACATTTCTGCAGATATTTTCCGTGATACAGAAAATACGACAACCCCTAAAATACAAAATATCAAAATAATGGAAAGAAGCAAAGATATCCCTTTATCAGTCCTTTTCCCAATTTGCTTCTTTTTCATTTTTATCCCCCCAATACTGCGTACATACCTGCAATACCGTCCCAGATAGAATGAACGATGCCCAGTCACACCTTTTCAGTCTCATAACTCTTATAACTGCGTTTTTCATCTCTTAACTATATCCTATGCTGCCTGACAAAATCCGCTTCGGTTTCTATGCATGCTTTTATTAATCCTTTCTTTTCATATTACCATAAATTCATATACCAAACAAGCAGGCAGGACAGCAAATCTACAGGTTCATGGATTAGCAGTTACTGTTCACACAGACCTGCGCATTTACTGCGCTGGTCGTAAGAAAGTGATTCGGGAGTGCAAAAATCCCTGCCGAACCTGTGTCCTGTATTAAGAAGAAGACTGCGTGTCCACGCTGTTATGACATTTCAGTATAGAAGCCTGTTTCCCTTCTCACATATTTCATAGATTTCATCATACTTTGCCTCAATCAGCGGCGTAAGCTTTTCTATTTGTTTATTTCTGGTTTTTTCGTAAATAAAATACGGGAATATCCACCCAAGGAATCCCGGAACCGCAAGGACTATGCACAAAATAATGTGAGACGGCCGTGCCGTTACCGCAAATGTAGCCCCTGCCATAAATGCAGTGCCAAGGATTCCAAGGATTATTGCATACGTAGTTGGCCCGGATGTTTTCCTCTGTTCCAGCATCTGTATTTCCGCAACACATGCCTCAAAATTCCTTTGCAGTCTGGTTAGTTCCATTTTATTAATAATCTTACGGTCGCGCCTTAGACATATCCCCGTCCGCTTACTGCTGCCCGGCTTTCCTCCCCTGCTGCCATCCGGCAGGCTTTCATTCACTTCCCAGCCAAAATTTTCATACCCGTCCAGAAGCAGCGAAATCATGCTGCTGTCCCCTTCAATCTCCTTATATTCATATCCAATATAGTTCTTTTGTCTTTTTTCCATAAATTCGCTTTTTCCATTATCATCCATGCTTTTTCCTCCTGCTTAACATGCAGCCTCTGGCAACGTCACTGTGAAAGTGCTTCCCTTTCCTTCTTCGCTGGTAATCTGAATCTCTCCGTCCACCAGTTCCAGCACCCTTTTTACCAGGGCAAGGCCAAGACCGTTTCCTTCCGAAGCATGGGAAGTATCTCCCTGATAAAATTTGTCAAAAATATGTTTTATTTTCTCTTTCCCAATACCGCAGCCCGTATCTGACACTGATACTATCACGTGGTTTCCATCCGATATCTGCCGGATGACAATGCTGCCTCCCCGTTCTGTAAACTTTACCGCGTTGGAAAGCAGGTTATTCCATACCAGTTCCATCAGACTTGCATCGGCCTTTATTATCGCCGAATCTTCCATGGCCGCCTCCAGTTCAATCCCTTTTTCCTCCATTGCATCCTCAAACAGGAATACACTTTCACACAACTGTCTGCACACATCATAAGTCTCCGCCTCTGGAATGATTCTCTCGTGTTCCAGCTTATTCAGCTTCAGAATGTTGCTAATCAGGGAAGAAAGCCTTTCCGCCGCATCTTCGATTCCCTTTGCATATTCTTTTCTTTGCTCCCCGGACACCTGCCCTGTCTGCAGAAGCTGTGCGTAATTTTTAATTATGGCAATAGGCGTCTTCATCTCATGGGACACATTGGAAACAAAATCTGTCTTCAGCGTCTCAATGCTCCCCAGCTCCTCTACCATTTTATTGAAATCCCTAATCATAACATCCAGGTAATCCAGCTTATCCGCCGCATGGATGGCTGGGACATATACTGAAAAATCCCCCTCTGATACCTTCTTTGTTGCTTCCGCCATTTTATGCAGGGGTTCTTCATAGGTATTCTTCATTTTCTGCCTTGTAAACAGGGTAAGCCCCACCGCCACTATCCCCCAGTAAACCATAGGGATGATTGTCTGGACTATCCCATTCCAGCGCACAGTATCCATAAATACAATCAGCCCGGTATGAATACCGGACATTAAAAGCAGCACCCCTAAATAAATGGCAAACAGATATGGTGGAAACAGATTTTCTTTGACCTTCATTGCAACACCGCCTTATATCCCAATCCCCTCACTGTCACAATCTGAAACCCGTCGCAGGCCGAGAGTTTATCCCGCAGCTTCGTCACATACACGTCCACTGCACGCAGACTGGTTTCGCATTCCACACCCCAGAATTCATCCATAAGCTGCGCCCTTGAAAATGTCTTTTTCGGATACGACAGCAGTTTGTAGATAATATTGAATTCTCTTGTAGTAAGGCTGATTTCCTCCCCGTCAATCTCCGCACTCATGCCGTCTGCATCCAGCACCAGATTCCCAACGGTTATTTTTCTTTCCATTTCGATATTCGCCCTGCGCAGTAACGCCCTCACCCGCAACAGAAGTTCATCAAGTTCAATGGGCTTTACCATGTAGTCGTCAATCCCAAGCCGGAACCCTTTCTTCTTGGAAGGCAGATCGTCCTTTGCTGACATAAACAGAATCGGAATCGCTTTGTTTACCTGCCTGATTGTCCGGGCAAACTCAAATCCGTCAATCTCCGGCATCATAATGTCAGAAATAATTAACTCATAGATACTGTTGTACATCTCCTCATAGGCTTCCCTTGCATTCAGACATCCTTTCGCATGGAACCCGCTGTCATTTAAATAAGTACATACAATCTGGTTTAACTTTACATCATCTTCCACTACAAGAATATTTATCATACATCACATCTCCTGTTCCTGTTTGCCGTGCTTCAACTGTTTCGTAGACCATACAATCATAAAAACTGCCATGCCAAGCACAATCATGCTTATGCCTGCCCCTGTAGAGGCAGTCATAATCTGTCTGGACACAGGATCATCGGCAGCCCCAAACTGTGTCAGCATGGCTGTTTCCAGTGAAAGCATGGACACCAGCGCTGCTGTCAGATTAATGACCTTTGCCGCAGACATAACCGGGCTTCCATATCTCCTGAATTTTACCACATTCCAAACTGCCGTGACCACCGCATAAAATGCATACATGGCCATGATATAAATAAATATGCCTGGATATTCAAACCCGCTGTTCTGGTGTACCACTAGAATAACAATTCCGGCCAGTGTAACATTCATAAACAATAAAATAATTCCGCATAAACGATACCTGCGCCATTCAGAAACCTTATTTTTCCCGGCTTTTCTCACATAATGAAGGAGGGCGGCACGCATGATGGCCAGCAGTATATAATATACTGCCAGCGTTATAAACCATACTGATTGATAAAGGATTCCCGAAAACATTTTTATACCTGCATATAAAAGATTAATCAAAAACCCCTGATACAGGGCGGCCTCTGCCCGGAACACATTTTCCTTCACATACCGGCTGACCAATGGAATACCCATCAGTTTCCTTATAAGCGGATGTTCTTCTATTCCCCGCCGGACAAAGCAGACAATGCGCACAGTTCCTGTAATTGTGATAATAAGTGCATAAGCCGACAAAAAATAAGAAGTATAAGCAATCACCGGCTCCACATCTTCTTCTGCAAGCGCATAAATAACAAGTCCATAGGACGGCGCCGAAATCAGCAGGGTAGGAACAGGCGGAAGGAAAAATATTTTTTTAATTATTTTCTTCAGTCTCTCCTTCATGCACTTTGAATCCACCAGACACCTCCTGTATAAAATAATGAATACGGATAGCCATCCGGCCGCTCCATGCCTTACATATGGCTACTATATCATAGTTTCATTTACGTTTTGTTTGCAATTTGTGTCCAAAGTGTGAACATGTTAAATATAGCAAACTGCCTGTCCCATTGCCCGCAGGCGTCAACACCCTGCTGGAAAAAAGCGTGCGGCGAAAATCCTGTCTCCGCCGCACAACCCGGACCATGTCTACCTTAATCCTTTTACAAAGGGAATCAGACAAAGGAGAGTTACAATTCCCGCAACCCCGATAATAATGCCCATGACCATATTGTTCCATACCGTTGTCAGACACATACCGACACCAAAAAGTAACGCACCGACAATACCGATTAGCAATGCACCGATTGTTTTACCGGAAAATCTGATCGGAGTTTTGTTTTCCATTTTGCGCCATACTGCTGCCATGATCAGCAGTGCAACCACTCCCATCACTCCCATAATAACCCCCGGCTGGAACATATTCCATTCCGGAATCAATGCCATGCACATACCCAAAGCAAACAAAATCCCGCCGACAGTTCCCAAAATCATTGCTGTAAACGTACTCTTTTTCATTATTCAATCCCTGCCTTTCTTCAGTTTTCCCCACAGGCAGACTTTTCTTCTCTTGCCCTCTGCTCTGCTGCCATCCGCTCCTTTGCTTCCTCTATGGACTCTCCTTCTTTCGCCAGGAAGTTGTCCACGAACTTATCCGCTATCCTGCCAAAACCTTCCACTGCTCCCTCCTCAATTTTCTTGTAACCTCCTACTACTCCTTCCTCAATCTTCTTGTAACCAGCCACTACTCCTTCGGCAATCTTTTCATTGGCTTCCACTAATTTTAATTTTGCCATGCCTTTATTCTTCCTTTCTTTGTTTTTGTAATTATAGATGCAGGATACCAGCAGATTGTTTTTGTAATATTTGAATTTTGTTTATGAAATGTTAATTGTGATATTAACCCAGATCCGTGTCATTCTGACTGACGGGAGCATTCCTGAATCCTTTATTGAAATCAGTACCAGTAAAAGGGAAAAAACACCATTTATAGTTCTGACAGTTATAAACTCTTGCCAGACAAATCCTTTCACAAAGGCAAACTGAAGTGTCCTTTAATGATGTTATTATTTTTCCTAATTGATATTTCCAAGTTCCTATACTTATTTAAAAACACTAAATTTCGTAATTGACATTTTTATAACATATTTGAATCTAATATGTTATAAAATCAAACTTTCTTTTTTGCTATGAAAGTTTTCATAACACATAATGATATGATTAAAACAATCGGGAAAATACATCCTACAAACATTCCTGCTTTCATATTATCGTTTACCCTTTGTGTCACAGCGCCTACAACACCAGGACCAATGGAAGCCCCCAAATCTCCACCCATAGCAAGCAACGCAAATAATCCAGTGCCGCCTAGAGGCATTCTGCCTGATGCCATACTGATTGTACCAGGCCACATAATTCCGACGGAAAAACCACAAATGATACAGCCTGCCAATCCTAAAACGGGATTGACTGAAACCGCTGCAAATAAATAACATATCAAGCACAAAACGCCAGAACCCAACATAAAATCAGTCAAATTGATTTTTTGCCCGTATTTTCCATAAATCACACGACTGAGTCCCATTGAAACCGCAAACATACAAGGCCCTGTAATATCCCCAATATTTTTTGAAAACCCTAATGCCGATTCAACATAAGCTGAAGCCCATTGAGCCATAGCTGCTTCACTTGCCCCTGCACCAATCATTAAGATCATAAAAATCCAAAATATTGGGATAATGAACAATTCTTTTATTTTTAGCCCTTCACCTTCATCTGTCAGACACTCAATCGGGCAAGTCATAAAATTATATACATTATAAAATGGCAACAGAGCCCATACACAGGCTAAAATTCTCCAATTTTCTATCCCGAAAATTCCAAAAAATAAAGCAGAAAGAAGAACTACCCCCACAGTACCCCAACAGTAAAATGAATGAAGTAAACTCATAACGCTATCTTTATTATCGAACGGACACGCTTCTACAATGGGACTTACCAATACTTCTATTAACCCACTTCCCACTGCATAAACAACTACACTAATGATAATTCCAACAAAATGATTCGGCAGATATTCAGGCAAAAACGCTAATCCAACAAGCCCAACAGCGGACAAAATTTGAGATCCTACCACACTTTTTCGATATCCGATTCTGTCAACAAATTGTGCACAGCATAAATCCACAAGTAATTGCGTAACATAAAAAACGGTTGAAATCAGTGCGATTTTACCAAACGAAATACCATATTCTTTATGAAATGTCAAAAACAGCAGTGGGGCAAAATTTGCCGTTATTGCCTGCGTTATAAAACCTAAGTAACAAGTTATAAGTGTTTTTCCATAGTTCTTTTCCTTCATCATGAATCCTCCTAGTAAAGCTGATATAACAATTTGTGAGCTTATTATATCACCATATAGAAGGAATCAAAGACACATAAACGTCAAAATTAAGCACTATTTACCCAAGGCGTGATTCTGGCTAGTACTTCGTACTCAAAATTTCTGTGTAAATTTCTGAGGATATTTTTTCGAGGGTACAGGTCAAAAAACGGAGGCGTAGCGGGCTACGTTGAGTATTTTTGACCTGTGCTATCGGGAAAATAGACCAGAATATTTACACAAGAAATTTGAGTACGGAGTACTAGTACAGCATTGCGTATATAATGGTGAATAATGTGCCTGATATTTTTGTCAGGACAAGGCGGAGGAAAGAGGCGATGCGGTGGCATCGTTGATTGACGACAACGCAGTACTGACAGAAATAGCAGGTGCAGAATTCACCGTTAATTACGCAATGCTGTACTAGGTGCATATCCATAGTTTTTCCTAAACTGACGGCTAAAATAGTTTACAGAATTAAATCCACAGGCATAACTGATTTCCTGAAGAGTTAAAGTTTTCTCATTAAGCAATCCATGTGCAATCTCAAGCCGATATTGGATAAGTGCATCAACAGGTGAACATCCCATATATGCGTTGAAACAACGACCTGCTTCACTACGGCTAATATTGGCAGCTTCTGCAATATCTTTGAGAGTGATAGTTTCAGCATAATGTTCATAGATGTATGAAAGCATTTTTTGAAGACGTATTTGGCTGTTGATTTGTATGCGTGTAACTTCTGACTTTGGAAAATCATCGAAATAACTAAATATGTATTCAAATATGTTGCTGAGATTACGCTGAACGACCATTTCATAGCATTGGTTTTGTTCACATAACTGACTATAAATATCTTTTACCAAACAATTTATCCTGTTGTGGCTACTGTTATCATGTCTAAATACAATAAAAGGTAATGAATCACAGTGATAAATAGGTTGAATATACTTTTTGTAAATTATGCTGGTCTCCGGTGCAATCACACCACCAGAAAAAACAATATTAGGCATCGGTTCCGGAATATCCCCAGGCAACTGCCTGATTCTGTGCAACATATTTCCATTAATAAATATACTGTCTCCTATCTCCAGAATAATGTGCTGTTGTCCAACTTGACAGTCCAAAATACCTCTTTCAACAGTGGCTATCTCAAAGTCAGGATGCCAATGTAAGGGGCCCGCCCAATTCGGCAAGGTGGAAAGCTCATCTTTAAAATAGGCAATAGGAAACACTGTGGTTTCGTGTGTTATTTGTTCTCGTAATTGATTATCAAGTATGATAGGCATTATTTGTCCTCCTTTACGACCTGTTATGATTTGCTGAATTATTTTTCTGCATATCTGTATGAATACACGCCCTTGACTTTCCAAAGATAGTTTTAGAATCTCAATTTCACGAGCGGCATGTAGTACACCTTCCTTTACATCAACTTCACGGTTTTCTGCGAGCATCGGGGCTTATCCGTTTCTTTCGGTATAAGCCATATCCGATTGATATTTTGGGACAATAAAAAAACGACTGATTCTCTTTATTTGAAAATCAATCGGCTATGTGACAAAAAAGCATTTACTTTAGTTCCCGGTCCACAAGCGCATTACGCATGGAACCTTGCTTTTTTTGAAATAAATGAAAAAACCTGCAAACACTGATGTTTACAGGACTTTTCAAACTCCCCGAGTAGGGCTCGAACCTACAACAACTCGGTTAACAGCCGAGTGCTCTACCATTGAGCTATCGAGGAAAACTGTCGGGACTACATACTGCTTCTGTCCCCATGAAGGTCATGCCTTCAAAACCGAATACCAGTAAATGATACCTTTCCATCCTTCCAGACT
>CAMWUN010000095.1 GCA_947177425.1 uncultured bacterium | reverse complement strand
AAAAACTGGACTTTCTTATGCAGGCCATGATAAAGACTTCCCGCCTGGAAACCGGTGTGATCTCGCTGGACAGAAAAGTGCAGCCGGTTTACGACACCCTGGCGGCGGCGCTGGGCGGTATTTTGCTAAACGCTGAAAAGAAAAATATCCATGTCAGCGTAGATTGTCCATCCGATATATTGCTGGCCCATGATAAGAAATGGACAAGTGAAGCCCTGTTCAACATTTTGGATAATGCTGTGAAGTACACGCCAGCGGGTGGCACTATCCAGGTGTCCGTTCAAAGCTGGGAGCTGTATGTGAAAATAGACATTAAAGACAGCGGTAAGGGTATCGCGGAGAACAGACAGGGGATGATCTTCAAACGCTTCTACCGGGAAGGAGAAGTACACGATGTTGAAGGTATCGGCATAGGGCTGTACCTTGCCCGCGAGATCATCACCATGCAGGGCGGCTACATCAAGGTGACTTCGGCATTGGGCAGCGGCTCTACATTTTCTGTATTTCTTCCTCGTGGGTCATAATTTGTAATTCAATCAAGATTGGGGAATCTTTGAACATGATCGAAACAGAGAGCCTTATTGGACATTGACGGTGACAACGTGATTTCATTTGACTATGACTCGCAGTATCAAATGCTCACTTATGACATTCCTGTCGGGAAGGACTGGCGTGCTATGGGCCATCTATGCGAGAATTTCCAATATGCAGTGGAAATTATGTCAAAACATATTGAGGAGCACGCATTGTCAGCGATAAACAAGGCGGCGGATTTCAAATATGTCTGCGCGGAATATGATTAAAAAAAACTGCGGCTTGTGACATTTCTGTAACAATTGGCTGTTATGATAGAGACATCACAGGCAATTTTGAACTTGCATAGAGGCGCTATATTTGTTGTGGAATGGGGAAGAATGATGGAAGAATATCAAAGCGAATGGGGAGAGCTGTCACAAGTAATAGAGGAACATATCAATTTTATGACGGAACGGTATCTTGAAACAGGGAAGGTATCCAGAAGTATTGTCACAAAAATTGGATTTTTTCCGTATGCAGAATGTTTAGGGAAGGTGCTGATAGATAAGGATTGGAATAGGCTGAACAACCTTATTTATCAGGAAAATTGTTTCAGAAGTTTATGTTCTCTGACGAATGGAGATACTCACTACTGGGCTTTTCTTGATATGCTGGATGCGCTTGCAGTGGGAAATATGAAAACACTGGATTTGCTTGTTCCCCACAAAACAGAGCAGGTAACACATATTTATCCTGCATACAGACCTGCCACCGATATGCTGATTGGACTTTGGCGCAAGGACGGTAGCGTTTTGGATTATGCCGTTCCAAGGGCAAAAAAATTTGTATCCGGAAAAAGACCGCAATGGGACCGGGCAACAGTCGCTTACTTACTTGCGATATATGATAAAAACCCGGAAGAAGCGGGAGTACAATTAGAACTTTTGTGTAAAGGGGCTATGAGGGCGGATTTTGATGCTGATACGGATAAATTGCTTTTTGTGCCGGCACATGGATTATACCAGCTTGCCGCCTGTTTGTGGGACGAAAAACTGTTTCGACAGTTGCCGATGCCAAATCATAAGATTTTTTCCAAAGAATACGCCATTTGGAGAAATACACAAAAGGTACAGTCTAAGTTATTTGCAGAATATCCGGAGCCAAGGATCAATCAAGTTTTGAAAAATCCTGAGCTTGAAATGTCAGAACAGAATTAGCGCGAAATCAAATTGCTTCTGTTGAAAAATTCCAGTTTGTAGATTTAAGGAGGAAAACAGTATGGGACTATTTTCAAAAAAGCCAAAGGAACCTGAATATGATGCAGTGGACTGCGAAAGAAAGAAAAAAAGAATGAGGGAGGTCTTTAACGAGGCGGTCAAAGATGGGGATACTTATGAAGTTCTGTATGCTTATATGTCAACTTCAAAGTTTGAAAGAGGTTTCATAGTCGATTGGAATACTACTACGTTTTTCTGTTATATCGTTGGATTCAGGCAAAGCGATTTCAGTTTAGTCCTTGTGCAGATAGACGCAGCTTTACAAGAACATTCCGATCCATTTTATGTTGATATGGACAACATAGGCAACGTATCTTATGACCCCAAGGTCCATCAATTATGTTTCGAGTATAAAAAAGGCTCAGAAGATTTTGGAGAGCTGCTGAATATAGGCGGGACAAGTTCTAAAACTTTGTATGGGCCAAAAAACATACATCAGCCGGGTGAGATTGAGAGATTTCTTGACTTTGCGGAGGCGTTTCGTGTAAAGCTGGAGCAAAAAGGATATAAGCTGGATAAGTGGAAAAGGTAAACCGATTTTGCCATAAAATGGAGCAAATGAAAACGAGGGACAGGATTTGAAAAATCTGTCCCTGTTTTCGACCGCGAAATAGCTGCGGCAAAACCCTTGCGGGCACCATATACGGAAAAGATTTTTGAAAGGTCACAGGATCGTGACATTTCAAGGGTAAAAAACCAGCGGCCTGTGACATTTCTGTGAGAATTGGCTGTTATGATAGCGACATCACAGAAAGGATGGTGTTTATCATGAGCATTTTACAAACAACTGACCTCAAAAAATACTACGGCATGGAGCCGAACGTCACAAAGGCGCTGGACGGCGTGACCCTTTCCATTGAGCAGGGGGAATTTGTCGCCATTGTGGGAACCTCCGGCAGCGGCAAGTCTACTCTGCTGAACATGATGGGCGGTCTGGACGTACCCACCTCCGGCAGCGTTCAGATCAAGGGCAAAGAGCTGGCCGAGCTGAACGACGAGCAGCTTACCATCTTCCGTAGGCGCAACATCGGCTTTATCTTCCAGAACTACAATCTTGTCCCTGTTCTGAATGTCTATGAAAACATCGTCCTGCCCGTAGAGTTGGATGGCGATACAGTGGACAAAAAATTTATGGACGAGGTCGTGCGCCTGCTGGCCCTGGGGGACAGGCTGAACAATATGCCGGGCAGCCTGTCCGGCGGACAGCAACAGCGTGTCGCCATCGCTCGCGCCCTCATTTCCAAACCTGCTATCGTCCTGGCAGATGAACCGACCGGTAATCTGGACAGCCGGACAAGCAGCGATGTGCTGGGGCTTTTGAAGGTTACCAGCAATCAATTCCATCAAACACTGGTGATGATAACCCACAACAACGAAATCGCCCAGCTTGCCGACCGCATTATCCGCATTGAGGACGGCAGGATTTTTGAGTAAGGGGGCGCTGACGATGAATGACATTTTATTCGGCAACAACAACGGCGCGGTTATCAAAAAGCTGTCAGGCCGCTACTTCAAGGCCAGCAAAAGCAGGAATATCATTGCAATTATCGCAATCGTTCTGACAACCATACTCTTTACCACGATCTTCACCCTTGGGTCTGGCCTGATGGACACCGTTCACGATCAGAACATCCGCAAGGCTGGTGGTGACGGGCAGGCGGTCTTAAGTTATATCAACGATGAAGTTTACAATGATGTGGCGGGAAATCCCCTGATTGACCGTATCGCCTATACCAAAGCGGTGTCCTACCGGCTGAAAAATCCGGGCCTTAAGCGTTGGCGGTCTGACCTGTGGTATATGGATGATACCGCTCTGGAATTTGCCCGCTACACGCCCACAACAGGCCGTCGGCCCGAAGCGGAAAATGAGATCATCGCGGACACAAAGACATTGGACGCCCTGGGTGTACCGGCACAGATCGGGGAAACCGTTTCTCTGACCTATGAAGTAAAAGGGAAGTTATATACCACCGATTTCACCCTCTGCGGCTTTTGGGAAACGGACAGCTTGAGCAACATCGGGCGGCTGATCGTGTCGAAAGTCTTTGTGGACGTCCATTCGGATATTTTGACCTATACCTATCCTGTGGACAATGATTATTCCGGCGTTGTCTCCGCCTATGTGATGTTCAGAGGGAAAGGCGATATAGAAGTCCGGCTCCATCAACTGCTTTCCGAAACCGGCTATACCTGCGACACGATGGGCGGCAGCAGGGAGGACGGCAATTATGTGATCGCCCGTGTCAGTCCGGCCTATCAGAGCGGAGCGTTAACGGACAATCCCGCCATGCTGATTTCCGGCATCGTTGGCGCCCTGCTGATTATCGTAACCGGATACTTGATTATCTACAACATCTTCCAGATTTCTGTCATTCAGGATATTCAGTCCTACGGACAGCTAAAAACGCTGGGGACAACAAAACGGCAGATCAAGCGGTTGATCAACCGGCAGGCGCTCCGGCTGTCCCTGATTGGTATTCCCATCGGCCTGCTGGCGGGCTTCTTCGTTGGCCGGGCCTTGGTGCCTTTCCTGATGAACGGAACGAGTTACACCGCAGACGCCGGGATTAAAGTAACGGTAAATCCTCTGATCTTCATTGGCTCCGCTGCGTTCGCCCTTTTTACTGTCTTTGTCAGCGTCCGCAAGCCCGCGAAGATTGCCGGTACGGTTTCGGCAATCGAAGCCATTCGCTATACGGAAAATGATACAGCGGCGTTTGGAAAGCGCAGGGCCAAGGACAAAAAATCGACCCACGGCGCGAAGCTCCACTTTATGGCGCTGGCAAACCTGGGCCGCAGCCGCAGGCGCACTGTGCTGGTGATTGTGTCCATGACATTGAGTCTGGTGCTGTTCAATACGGTATTCACACTGTCCAGCGGCTTTGATATTGACAAGTATATTGCAAAATTTATGGATACAGACTTTGTGATCTCGAACGCAGACTTCTTTCAATACCAGGTTGAAAAAAGCGAACATGATCTGTCCGATACCTTCATTGAGGCCGTCAGACAAAACAGCAGTTTTGAGGACGGCGGCAGGCTCTATTCCTCCTGGATGCTGGAAGAACCGTTTTCAACGGAACACAATGCTTTTTTCAGCTATAACAAAGACCTGAACGGAAATCCTTTTGTAAGACTGTATGGCGCAGACGATTTTCTGTTGAATGGCATGGAAGTCATAGAGGGAACCATCGACCTGGAAAAGCTGAAAACGGGAGAGTATATTCTTCTGAGCGTGGATTGCAACGATGATGGAACGGTCATAGAGAACCCCAATATCAGCGTAGGGGATACAGTACGGATCAACCATCTGAAAGCGGAGGAACTTTCCACCACCATTACAGACAGCTATGACTTTATCATCATGGCAAAAGTCCGGGCCAACGAGAACACGGCCACCACCCGCAACACAGGTGAAGCCCGGTTCTATCTCCCGACAGAAATTTTCCTGCCGCTGTGTGATAACCCCCATCTGGTCAGTTTCCCCTTTGATGTAAAAGAGGGAACGGAAGCAGAAATGGCAGAGTTTTTGAACAGCTATATCGACAGTGTGGAGCCAAGTATGGATTTTGAATCCAAGGCGACGTATACCAGCTCCTTTGACGACCTCACTTCCCTTGTCATTACCATCGGAGGGGCATTGAGTATCATCATCGGAATTATCGGCATCGCAAACTTTGTGAACTCTGTCCTGACAAGCGTTATCACCCGCAAAAAGGAATTTGCCATGCTGCAAAGCATTGGCATGACAGGAAAGCAGTTAAAGCGTATGCTCTCTTTTGAGGGACTGTATTACGCCGTGGGAACGATCATCACATCGGCTATCCTTGGTGTTCTGTTTTCGGTGGTAGTCGTAAGAGGAATTTCAAGCGGAATTTGGTTCTTCACCTATCAATTTGTCATGTGGCCCATGCTGGTGATCTATCCGTTTCTTATTCTCCTGACCGTGGCAATACCGGCGCTTTTATACAGGCAAATCGCTAAGGACAGCATCATAGAGCGGTTGCGGCAAAATTGAGTTTTATCCATGGAAGCCGGGAGCAATTTGCTCCCGGCTTCCAAATGTCACGAAGTTTCCAGAATGACCATTATTTCATCTGCAGAATAACATTCATCGAAGGAATATCCGTCCGTTGCCCTGGACATGTCGTACACACTGTTTAATGCTTTGGCATAATCTTCTGCGCTCATTTTTACGCCTTCCCACTCGTAATAGTAGATGGGGTTTCCCTCCTCGTCAAACTGTACATTGGAGTTGTCTTCTGCCCCGTAATAGCCTGAAGCAATGAGCGTCAGCTTTCCATTTTCCATGCGATAGACCAAATCGTAGTAGTAATCCATGTTTCCTTCGGAATTGCAGAGCAGGTTTTCATTTTCAATATAAGAAAAATAGAGTCTGTTCAACTGTGTCACATGAACGGTTCCGTTTGAAAAACCGATAATCCTGACACCAGATGCTTCGTCGTAGCCTATTTCCACCAGTTCCGGAATTTCATCTTCGTTTATATAAATAAGCGCATAGCCTTGTTGGCTTTCCACATCGGAATCGTGTGCCAGATAATCAATATATGCCTGCTGCCATGGTTCCAGTGAAATCCCTTTTCCTGCACCAATAAAGCCTTTGGCAGACTCTATGCTGATTTCAGCAAGGGCGGAGTTGGCATTTTCCGACATCTGTTTTTCGTAAGTGAAGGCGCCGTTTTTGCTGCCCGTATAATAGCGTATTTCTGAAATGCCCGTACCTGCCTGCATGACGGTACCCGGGTAGTAACTGCATATAGTAATGATGTCGTCAAAGCCGTCATTATTATAATCTAAAAAAGATACCGCTTCAACCCCAAGAAAAGTTTCGTTGCTGCGGCTGTTGTCTTCCGATACACCGGGGAGTTTTTGGGGCACAGCGCCGTCTTTTTCAATGGAAAATACCACATCGGCAAAGGGGTTCTGGGAGGTGTCCGGCTGGTAGGAGGCAAATACCACATCCCCTAATGGCTGGAGGGTTACATGAAAAGTCTGCTCCTTGATCAGACGTTCCCCTGTCCCTGCCTGTGTGCCGTTTTTTTCCGCCGCTGTGCCGGAGGCTTTGTTTTCTGTTTCCGGGGCCTGCCTTTTGGAGACCTCCGCTTGGGAAGATTCCACATTAGAAAGTTCTGCACTGGAAGTTTCAGACTGTGAATTTTCTGGAATCGGTTCTGACAACTGGGCAAGGCCGTAGGGGTCTGGTTGTTCCTGCCCGTCTTTGCCGCAGGCGCCCATTGCGAAAGCTGTCAGTAAAAGAATTGTTGAAAAAATCCCTTTTTTTATAAATTTTTTCATGAAATATGCCTCCACTATGTAAAAATAATCTGCTTTGGCAATTATTATAAGACCTTACAGGGGAAAAAACAAGAGGCCCACATATGACATTCGGACGTTACGATTCACGGCCTAAAGACCGCTCATAGCAACGATTCGGGGCGATAATTCCCCTACACCTGAATCATGTTCTTACGGAATGCGCAGCCCGTGCGCCTTCCTGAGCTGTGAATAGTAGCTTCACACAGACCTGCGCATTTACTGCGCTGGTCGTAAGAAAGTGATTCGAGAGTGTAAAAATCCCATTGCCGAATACCCCGTTAGAAATTATAATATTACTGGAAAGTGGTACTGAAAGAATGCAAGAGCCGTGAAAGGAAGGAAAAGACATGACAAATAAAGAACGCAGAGACATGGAAATGGCTTATATTTCAGACGAAAGTATTTTTGAGGAGCAGAAGAGGGCAAGGCGGCTGACACAGGCGCTTAATACCGCAGACAGGTCAGACTTTGATGCAATTGGGAAGATTGTGAAGGAATTGCTGGGTAAAGCGGAGGGGGCATTTATCAATCCGCCTTTTTACTGCGATTATGGTTTCAATATTGAGGTGGGAAAGAACTTTTTTGCAAATTATAACTGCACCATTATTGATGTTGCCAAAGTGAGCATAGGGGATAATTGCCAGATGGCGCCCAACGTGGCAATCTATACGGCCGGGCATCCCCTCCACCCGGTGTCAAGGAATTCCCTATATGAGTATGGGGTTGGGGTCAGCATCGGGGACAATGTGTGGATTGGTGGGAACACGGTAATCCTTCCCGGTGTACATATTGGAAATAATGTGGTTATTGGAGCCGGAAGCGTGGTCACAAAGGATATTCCCGACTGGTCCCTGGCGGCAGGGAATCCATGCAGGGTAATCAGGCAGATTACCCAGGAAGATAAACCTTATTATTATAAAGACAGAAAATTTGATGAGGAAGCCTGGGCGGCGGTTGAGGAATTTTCCAGAAAGCAGGAGGAGTAAAAACGGCAAAGTTGAACAGCCCTTCCTGCAGATACGGATTAATGGATACCACCCACCCGGTCTGTAGATGCATTGAAATCATATCACAGACTGGGGGCGGAATTATTACTATAGGCAGTGACGGACATGGGCCAGAGCGTGTCTGGAACACGCTCTGGGAAGGTAACGCTAAATTACAATCAGTCTGACAAATTTCTTTTTACCGATTTTCAACACGTCACCATCGTGAACAGGGGTATCCAGGGAAGCGGCTCTCCGGGCATTTAACTGGATACCGCCCTGGGCGAGAAGACGGCGGAATTCGCTGCCGCTTGCCGTAAACCCGTTTTGGGAAAGGGGTGTTATCACATCAAACAGATTTCCTTTGACGGCTGGTATTTCAAGGCAGGGGATATCGTCGGGGATTCCTTTATTGGTGAATGCCTGACGGAAAAATTCTTCCCCGGCGGCAGTTTCATCAGCAGTATGGTATAAGGCTGTGATGGTACGGGCCAGAAGAAGTTTATAATCTTTGGGATTGCATCCGCTGTCAAGGGCGGTTTTTATTAAATCCAGTTCTTCCGGCAGAATATCAGTAGCAAGTTCAAAGTATCTGATTATGAGATGGTCAGGCACTTCCATGGCTTTCCGGAACATGACTTTGGCATCCTCCTGCACACCGATGTAATTCCCAAGACTTTTGCTCATTTTTTCCACCCCGTCCAGTCCTTCCAGTATAGGCATGAAAAGAGCGGCCTGTGGCTCTTTTCCCATATCCTTTAGAAGGGAGCGTCCCATCAGAATATTGAAAGTCTGGTCTGTACCTCCCAGTTCAATGTCAGCGCTGATTGCTGCAGAATCGTAAGCCTGCATAAGAGGATAAAAAAATTCATGCAGGCCGATTGGCACATTATGTGCATAGCGGTTCTGGAAATCGTCACGTTCCAACATTCTGGCAACCGTGGTAGTAGAAGCCAGTTTAAGGACATCCCCAAGATTTAAAAGTTCCAGCCATTCACCGTTGTAGCGGATATCTGTTTTGTTCCGGTCCAGAATACGGAAAACCTGTTCTTGATAAGTCAGTGAATTTTCCAGCACTTCTTTGTCGGAAAGAGCTCTGCGCCCTTTGGATTTGCCGGTTGGATCGCCGATTTTGCCGGTAAAATCACCGATAATAATTACAATTCTGTGTCCTAAATCCTGCATCTGCTTCAGCTTCCGCAAAACCACAGCATGGCCCAGATGAATGTCCGGTGCGCTGGGGTCAAGACCAAGCTTGACAATTAAAGGTGTATCTGCCCGGAGAGAGCGTTCCAGCTTCCGGCGCAAATCCTCCCCGCCGATTAACTGGGCGGCGCCCTTTAAGATAATACGCGTCTGTCTGTCAATTTCCTGATTTAAAACTGCTTCGTCAATCATTTTGTACCTCCCGAAATTTTTAAGCTAATCAAACGCTGACACGCTTCGCGAGTCGCCTTATGGAATAAAAAAACTCCCGTCCTTCAATAGGACGAGAGTTAACTCCCGTGTTACCACCTAATGTTCATAAACAGTTCACACTGCTTACCTCTTCGAGTACGGCCTTTCAGCCAGGCTTATACTCTAGCACGTTAACGGGTGCAGGAACCGTCGCAGCCTACTAGATGACAATCATTTGGTGCGCAACTCAAAGATGTATTCACATAAAACTTCCCATGCGCCTCTCATCCTCCGGCAGCTTTCTGTATGTTTCATTTTATGCTACTTCTTCTTATCATAGCCTTTGTTCATTGAATACTTATATGAAATTGAAACTATTATAACCGTGCAGGGGAGATTTGTCAAACAAAAATAAAGCTGTCTCCAGCGTAGACAATAACGTAATGTTACTGTTCACACAGACCTGCGCATTTACTGCGCTGGTCGTAAGAAAGTGATTCGAGAGTGCAAAAATCCCATTGCCGAAGGCAATTTTCGATGGATTTTTGCATGTTATTGGTCACGGAGTGAACAGTAACAACGTAATGTGATAAATTTCGGTCGAAATGGATATTCTATCTGCATGAACAGAGAAAAATACCGTCATAAGTTTGATTATTTTGTACTGCTTTTCTTTTCCATCGCTATAGCAGGATGGTTTTGGGAAGTAATATTATATTTTTTTACGGAACATGCATTTATCAACAGAGGCATCTACCGGGGCCCCTATCTGCCCATTTATGGGGCAGGAGGGCTTTTGCTGTGCATTCTTTTCCGGTCTTCCGGGAAAAAGCCTTTACGCGTATTTGTGCTTTCGGCTGTGCTGTGTTCCCTTCTGGAATACCTGACCAGTTATTTTTTGGAACATAAGTGGGGCGTGCGATGGTGGGATTATACAGGACATTTTCTGAATATAAACGGCAGAATCTGTCTGATGGGGGCTGTGGCTTTTGGAATTGGGGGAACCGCACTGGTCTGCCTGCTCCTGCCTTTTTATGAAAAAATGTATCAGAAAATCTCCCCTAAATGGCGCACAGGGCTGTGTCTGATTCTGCTGCTTCTTTTCGTGATAGATGCGGCGTATTGTGCCATGCACCCTAACACAGGATATGGAATAACATCCCATAGGATAGCAACATTCCATAGGATAACACCCTGTAGGATATTCTGTGTTTAAACATCCAGTTCTTTTTTGTGCTGTATGTGTATGCCTATGTGCCCGATGCCGAGGATGATTGTTGCTATCAGCATCCACACAACCCTGCCATATATACCAAGCATAAAAAATGCAATAACAGGCAATGTTGCCCCGGCAAGAGGTATAAATAAGAAGCTGCTGTAAAAGTCTGATAATTGCTGCCCGCTCCGGAAATAGCGCACCCACCACAATTCATACATTGCCATCAGAATAAAAGCCCCTATCAGCCACCAGCTCCAGGCGGTCCATTTTTGTATGTTAAAATCAGAAAAAACCAATGCACAGCAACAGGTCAGCGCTTCTCCTGCTCTTTCAAATAACAGCAGGAACTTACTTTCTTTTTCAGGGGTATATCCCAGCGGCTTTCTTTTGGTCCATATGGTATTTGGAATAAAGAGCAATATTAAAAATATAAGCCCGGTATATGAAAATCCAAAGTGTCCAGACATTTGTTTATCCTCCGTTATCTTCTAAAAGTTTTTGGGCATCCTGGCACCATTCCAAATAGGCGCGGTAAGTTTTTATTCCAAACATTACTGTAAGCAGATAATATTTGTGGGCAGTGTTTTCATTAAGACAATTATTTAAGAGTGTTTCAGCATGTAAAAGATATGGCAGTTCTTTTTCAATTTTTTTCCCAAATGATTCAATATGGGATAGGGCATTTTCTATACCCTGCTCATTTCCGAAGAAGAGTTTTAATAAGGTTTCGTAACGCAGTTCATCTTTTTCAACAGGCAGTGTAAGCCATTTTTTCAGATAATCCCGCCCATCATCTGTTATGGTATAAATCAGTTTGTTTCTTCTGCTTCCCATATCTTCTCTTTTGGTTGCCAGTCCGCGGGCAACTAAATCATTCAGGGCAGGATAAATACTGCCATAGCTTGCGCTCCAGAAATATTTAAGAGTGGTGTCCATGCGCTTTTTTATTTCATATCCCGTTAAGTCTTCATGGCTTAATAAGCCTAAAATCACGCAATCAATTTTTTTTTCATTTGCCATTGTGAATTTCCTTTCTTCCAGATGTTTCCAAATCAGTTCTTCTGCGGATCTGGATTTATTACAATATATCAGTAAAATATATCAATATGATATATTAGAACATATTTTACTTTATGATTCAAGTATTTTTGGCAATTCCGGTTGCTGCAAACGGCGATTTATTATACGTGCATACATATATATGGTAAAATAATTCATATAAGCAGAAGAACATATGAATTACAGATGGAAGTGCGGGCTGGATGCTGTGTGGATTCTGGATCTGGTAACAGTGAGGGGAATCAGACATCGATACTGTTCACACAGACCTGCGCATTTACTGCGCTGGTCGTAAGAAAGTGATTCGAGAATGCAAAAATCC
>CAMWUN010000094.1 GCA_947177425.1 uncultured bacterium | reverse complement strand
GACAGGATTTGCTCTGCCGATGAAGGTGCATGGAGGGGAGGAAGCGGAACTGGAAACAGCGTCCGCCCCTCCATGTGCCCCGAGGAAATACTGTCGGCGAAGCAGACAGGATTTGCTCTGCCGATGAAGGTGCATGGAGGGGAGGAAGCGGAACTGGAATAGGAGGAAGAATATGTTTGGAAAGAGAAAACAAAATGTATACGAGCAGCCGGAAAATAATGTAAAAAAGGCCAGGGCGGGTTCAGGAAAAGCCGCAGGAGTTATTATTGTTCTGGTGGCAGCGGCCTATCTGCTTGGGGGAAGTATTTATTCCCTGAAAGAAAATGAATATGCGGTGGTGACGACCTTTGGCGTGCCTGCCATAGTAGAAGAATCCGGGATACACATAAAAATACCTTATATTCAGAAGCTTGCCAGGGTGCCGAAAACTATCAATGGATTTCCCATCGGATATAATTCCGAAACAGGGGAGTCCGAAGATAAGGAATCTTTTATGATCACCCGGGATTATAACTTTGTCAATGTGGATTTTTATGTGGAATACAGGGTGACGGATCCTGTTAAGTATCTTTATGCATCAGAAAATCCTGTGTTCATTTTAAAAAATTTAACACAGAGTTATATACGGGATACCATAGGTCTGTATGATGTGGACAGTGTAATCACTACCGGAAAAAATGAAATCCAGGCATCCATCAAGGAGAAGATTGTTACCCGTCTGGACGAAGAGGATATCGGAATCCAGTTGGTGAATATTACCATACAGGATGCAGAACCCCCTACCCAGGAGGTCATCAATGCTTTTAAAAACGTTGAAAATGCAAAGCAGGGGAAAGAGACATCCATCAATAAAGCAAACCAGAAAAGGAATGAGGACATACCTGCGGCCAGGGCAGCGGCGGACGAAACAGTGAAGACAGCAAAGGCCCAGGCGGAGGAGAGAGTCAATGAGGCCAAGGGGCAGACTGCAAGGCTAAATGAACTTTATGCTGAATACCAGAAATATCCTCTTATCACAAAGCAGAGAATGTTTTATGAGACGATGGAAGAGATTCTTCCGGATATGAAGGTTATCATTGAAAAAAGCGACGGCACCACCCAGACCATGCTGCCTCTGGAATCCTTTACAGGCACACAGCCAGAGAAAAATGCAGAACCCAGAGACAACAACAGCACAGACAGCACTGCGGAGGAAAGTAATGAGGAATCGCAGCAATAACAGCAGCGCTGCCCCACAGACCACGGTAAAAAATTAGTATGGTCAGACAGCGGCATTGACGGGGCAGCAGAAATTACAGTAATTGCAGCCGTCTCCGGTGCAGGCAGGAGAAATAAAATAGAAGATATGAATAAACATTTATGAGAAAGGAAAAGCATTATGAAGAAAAAAATTGGTCTTGTTATCCCTGTTTTTATAATATTGGCAGTTCTTGTGCTGGTAAATGCCGGGGTGGTGGTCACTTATCCCGATGAATATACCATCATCAAGCAGTTTGGTAAAATTGAAAGCATCCGGGAGACACCGGGCTTAAGCGTGAAAATTCCTTTTATCCAGACGGAAGAGAAAATACAGAAGGAAGTGCTCATCTATGACCTTGCAGTCAGCGATGTCATGACCAAGGACAAAAAATCCATGATTGCGGACTGCTTTGTGCTGTGGCAGATTGCAGACCCGTATAAATACACCCAGACCTTAAGCGCCCAGAAAAGCAGTGCAGAGTTTAGGATTGACACTATTGTATACAACAGTCTGAAAAACGTTATCAGCAGTTTAAGCCAGGAAGAGGTCATCAGCGGACGCGACGGGGCATTGACCAAAGCAGTCATGGAAAACATTGGCGACACCCTGAGCCAGTATGGAATCGAACTGCTGGCAGTGGAAACAAAATCTCTGGACCTGCCAGATGAAAATAAAAGCGCGGTTTATGAGCGCATGATTTCCGAACGGAATAATATTGCGGCCACTTATCAGGCGGAAGGCCAGGAGGAAGCCAAGGAAATATCCAACAACACCAATGCGGAGATTATCGTCATGCAGTCACAGGCGGACGCCCAGGCGGCGGAGATTATTGCAAAAGGGGAGGCGGAATATATGAGGATACTCAGCGAAGCCTATAATGATCCGGAAAAAGCAGAATTTTATCTGTTCTTGCGGTCTTTGGACGCAGCCAAAAAGGCTATGACAGGATCCAACAAAACGTTGATTATAGACGAAACATCGCCTATAGCGCAAATCTTTTATTGATGATGCAGCCAGTCCGGCCTATGGCTGCGCTGGCATATGCGCAGGGGCATGAGGAATCCATTTCGTAAAAGTGATTCAGGAGTACAAAATTCCATTGCCGAAGGCAGTTTTCAATGGATTTTTACATGTTACTGGTCACGGAGTGAACAGTAACAATTTATTCTTTTTTCATAATTTAGGGCAAGGAATATCGTTGCAAAAACATGTTCTCTATGATATAATAAATGCATTGGCAATGATAAAAAATTAACAATCATTGCGGAGATAAAATCATAAGTTTTCTAGTAAACGGAGGAAAGAGATAATGGCAAAGAAAGTAGTTTTAGCCGGCGCATGCCGTACTGCTATCGGCACTATGGGCGGTTCTTTAAGCACAGTACCCGCTGCAGAGCTTGGAGCAATTGTAATTAAAGAAGCTTTAAACAGGGCAGGCGTAGCGCCTGAAGCTGTAGATCAGGTTTATATGGGTTGTGTTATCCAGGCAGGACAGGGGCAGAACGTAGCCCGTCAGGCTTCCATCAAGGCTGGTCTTCCGATTGAAGTACCTGCTGTTACCATGAACGTGGTATGCGGCTCTGGTCTTAACTGTGTGAACCAGGCAGCACAGATGATTATGGCAGGCGACGCAGACATTGTTGTTGCAGGCGGTATGGAAAATATGTCCATGGCTCCTTATGCAGTTCCTCAGGCTCGTTTTGGATATAGAATGAACAATGGTACACTGGTTGATACCATGATTAAGGATGCTCTCTGGGATGCATTCAATGACTACCATATGATTAAGACCGCAGACAATATCTGCGAAGAGTGGGGACTTACAAGGGAAGAACTGGATGAGTTCGCATTAAAGAGCCAGCAGAAGACAGAAGCAGCCCAGAAGGCAGGCGCTTTTGACGCTGAAATCGTACCTGTTATGGTTAAGAAGAAAAAAGAGATGGTTGAATTTAAAGTGGATGAAGGTCCACGTGCAGGCTCAACCATAGAAGGTCTGGCAAAACTCCGTCCCATTAATCCCGGCGGATTCGTTACAGCAGGAAATGCTTCCGGTATCAATGACGGTGCAGCAGCTATCGTTGTGATGAGCGAAGAGAAAGCAAAAGAGCTTGGCGTTAAGCCTATGGCTACTTTCGTGGCTGGCGCGCTGGCAGGCGTAAGACCTGAAGTTATGGGCATCGGTCCTGTGGCAGCTACCAAGAAGGTTATGGCTAAGACAGGCATGAAGATTGAAGACTTTGAGATTATCGAAGCAAACGAAGCTTTTGCAGCACAGTCTGTTGCAGTAGGAAAAGATTTGGGAATCGACGTTGACAAACAGCTCAATCCTAACGGCGGCGCAATTGCACTTGGACATCCTGTAGGCGCTTCAGGATGCCGTATCCTTGTTACACTGCTTCACGAAATGCAGGCAAGGGGCGCTAAGACAGGTCTTGCAACCCTGTGTATCGGCGGCGGTATGGGATGCGCTACCATCGTTAAAATTGAAGACTAAATGCAAAGAAGGCTTTCCGGGGGCGGAAGTAACCGCCCCGGGCCTGTATTTACAGCCAATAAGACCGTGCGCACTGCGAACGGTCATTTGGTATGTATAGTGGAAAACAAGAAAACTGTATAAGAGAAAAGGAGCTGTAAAATGGAATTTATCGTATACGAACAAAAAGGCGCATATGGCATTATCACCATCAGCCGCGAAAAGGCGCTGAACGCTTTAAACTCAACTGTGCTGGAAGAACTGGACCAGACTCTGGACGCAGTGAATCTTGACGAGGTGAGATGCTTGATTTTAACAGGCGCAGGGCAGAAATCATTTGTGGCAGGCGCAGACATCGGCGAGATGAGCACACTTACCAAGGCGGAAGGCGAAGCTTTCGGAAAGAAGGGCAACGATGTGTTCCGCAAACTGGAGACATTCCCTATTCCTGTCATTGCGGCAATTAACGGCTTTGCATTAGGCGGCGGATGTGAGATTTCCATGAGCTGCGACATCAGAATCTGTTCTGACAATGCAGTATTTGGACAGCCGGAAGTGGGCCTTGGCATTACACCTGGTTTTGGCGGTACCCAGAGACTTGCGCGTCTGGTTGGGGCAGGCATGGCGAAACAGATGATTTACACGGCCAGAAATATTAAGGCTGACGAAGCATACAGAATCGGCCTTGTAAACGCTGTTTATACACAGGAAGAATTAATGCCTGCAGCAGAGAAGATGGCGGCAGGTATTGCAAAGAATGCACCCATTGCAGTGCGCAACTGCAAAAAAGCAATTAACGACGGCCTTGACGTTTCCATGGACGAGGCAATTGTAATCGAAGAAAAGCTGTTTGGCGACTGCTTTGAGACAGAAGACCAGAAATACGGCATGGCATTCTTCCTTGACAAGAACAAAGACAAAGTAAAAGAGCCTTTCAAGAACTGCTAGTACTTCGTACTCAAAATTTCTGTGTAAATTTCTGAGTACGGAGTACCAGGCAGTGCGCCAGATGGAAATCGCAGCGCACAGGAAGCCGCATTTAAGGCGGAAAGCTTTGGAACGCGGAATTTGCATAAAAGAGAGTTTAACACTGCCCCGGGCGGTGATAAATACAAACCAATATAAATTTAGGAGGATTTGAAAATGAAAGTAGGTATTATTGGCGCTGGTACTATGGGTGCTGGAATCGCACAGGCATTTGCAATGACAGACGGATATGAAGTATGTCTTTGCGATATCAAGATGGAGTTTGCTGAAGGCGGAAAAGCAAGAATCCAGAAAAATATGAACTTCCTTGTAAAGAAAGAGAAAATTACACAGGAAAAGGCTGACGCTATTTTAGCTAAGATTACCTGTGGGCTTAAGGATATCTGTACAGACTGCGATTTGATCGTAGAGGTTGCACCTGAGAACATGAAGATTAAGAAGGACACATTCAAAGAGTTAATGGAAATCGTTAAACCTGAGTGCATGTTCGCTTCCAATACATCTTCCCTGTCTATCACAGAAATCGGCGCAGGCCTTGACAGACCTATGATTGGTATGCATTTCTTCAATCCTGCTGACAGAATGAAACTGGTAGAAGTAATTGCCGGTGAAAACACACCTGATGAAATGGTAGAGAAGATTAAAGCAATCTCTGTAGAAATCGGAAAAACACCTGTACAGGTAAAAGAAGCTCCCGGCTTTGTTGTAAACAGAATCCTCATTCCCATGATCAATGAAGCAATCGGCATTTATGCAGACGGCACAGCAAGCGTGGCTGACATTGACGAAGCTATGAAGCTTGGCGCAAATCATCCTATGGGCCCGCTGGCATTAGGCGATTTAGTAGGTCTGGATATCGTACTTGCCATCATGGAAGTATTACAGAACGAGACAGGCGATCCCAAGTATCGTCCTCATCCCCTTCTTAGAAAGATGGTACGTGCAGGCAAGCTTGGCAAGAAGACAGGAATCGGTTTCTATGACTATTCCAAATAAGCAGGGCGGGATGTAATAAGGCGGACTGTTTATATAAATATGTGAAATATTTTAAACAATAGCTGGTTCGCGAAGCGTGGCAGTGTTTGACATGCAAAATATTTAATCAACATATTTTAAATTGCGAAATATTTTAAACACTTTATGGAGGAATCAATATCATGGATTTTATGTTAACAAAACAACATGAAATGGCAAGGACTCTTTTCAAAGAGTTTGCAGAAAAAGAAGTTAAGCCTCTGGCGCAGGAAGTCGATGAGACAGAAGTTTTCCCCAGAGGAACAGTAGAGAAAATGGCTAAAGCAGGTTTTCTTGGAATTCCTGTACCCAAGGAGTATGGCGGACAGGGATGTGACCCTCTTACATACGCTATGTGCGTGGAGGAACTCTCAAAAGTCTGCGGTACAACAGGCGTTATCGTTTCCGCACACACTTCTCTTTGCTGTGACCCTATTATGACATATGGTACAGAAGAGCAGAAACAGAAATATCTTGTGCCCCTTGCAAAAGGTGAGAAGTTAGGCGCATTCGGTCTGACAGAGCCCGGCGCAGGTACAGACGCACAGGGCCAGCAGACAAAAGCTGTTCTTGAGGGAGACGAATGGGTGCTGAACGGCTCCAAAATCTTCATCACAAATGGTAAGGAAGCTGATGTATATGTAATATTTGCTGTGACAGGTGTTGTTACAGATAAAAAGGGCAGAAGCAAAAAAATGATTTCTGCATTTATCGTAGAAAAAGGAACACCCGGATTTACCTTTGGTACAAAGGAAAAGAAGATGGGTATCCGCGGTTCATCCACTTATGAATTAATTTTCACAGACTGCCGCATCCCGAAGGAAAACCTCCTTGGACAGGAAGGCAAAGGCTTCGGAATCGCTATGCATACTCTTGACGGCGGACGTATCGGTATTGCATCACAGGCACTTGGACTTGCAGAGGGCGCTCTTGAGAGAACTATCGAATATGTCAAAGAGAGAAAGCAGTTTGGCAGGGCAATCGGCGCATTCCAGAATACACAGTTCCAGCTTGCAGATATGGCCACCAAGGTACAGGCAGCGCAGCTTCTTGTTTACAAGGCAGCAGTTGCAAAGGCAACCCAGAAGGTATACTCTGTAGAAGCAGCTATGGCTAAATTATACGCAGCAGAAGTTGCAATGGAAGTAACCACCAAGGCAGTGCAGCTCCACGGCGGTTACGGCTACATCAGAGAATACGATGTAGAACGCATGATGCGCGATGCAAAGATTACAGAAATTTACGAAGGAACCAGCGAAGTCCAGAGAATGGTTATTTCCGGTTCACTGCTTAAGTAATTGTGGATAAGCAATTGAAAGCACGGGCATTTTCGAGTGCCGGTTACGCAGTGTAATGGCACATACAAAATAGATTAATTTATAAGGAGAGATAATACAATGAAAATTGTTGTTTGTGTTAAACAGGTACCTGATACCAAGGGTGGCGTTAAGTTTAATCCTGATGGTACACTTGACAGAGGTGCAATGCTCACAATCATGAATCCTGACGACAAGGCAGGTTTGGAAGCAGCACTTAGATTAAAAGATCAGTATGGCGCAGAAGTAACAGTTGTTACCATGGGACTTCCCAAGGCAGAAGAAGTTCTCCGCGAGGCAATGGCTATGGGCGCAGACAAGGGAATTCTTGTGACAGACAGAGTTCTCGGTGGTGCAGACACATGGGCAACTTCCCAGACATTAGCCGGAGCAATCCGCAATCTGGAATATGACTTGATTATCACAGGACGTCAGGCTATTGACGGCGATACCGCACAGGTTGGCCCCCAGATTTCCGAGCACCTTGGAATCCCTGTTATTTCCTATGCACAGAAGATTCAGATTGAGGGTGACAGCGTAATCGTTGAGCGCCAGTATGATGACAGATATCATGTATTAAAGGCAAAAATGCCCTGCCTGATTACAGCCCTTGCTGAATTAAATGAGCCCCGTTATATGACTCCCGGCGGAATTTTTGATGCTTATAATGCAGAAATCACTGTATGGGGAAGAGCAAACCTGGTTGACGTGGAAGATTCCAATTTAGGACTTAAGGGATCGCCTACCCAGATTGCCAAAGCTTCCGATAAGGTAAGAAAGGGAGCAGGTGAAAAGGTTGTTCTTGACCCTACAGAATCCGTAGAATATATTATTGATAAATTAAAAGCAAAACACGTTATCTAAATACAATAATGGAGGTTCAAAATGAATATTCAAGATTATAAGGGAGTATTTGTCTTTGCCCAGCAGGTAGACAATGTACTTAGTGGAATCGCTTTAGAGTTAGTTGGCAAGGGCAAAGACCTTGCAAAAGATCTGGATACAGAAGTAACCGCAGTTCTGGTGGGAAGTGATGTAAAAGGGCTTGCAGATGAACTTGCAGAGTACGGTGCAGATAAGGTTATCGTTGTGGATGACCCTGAACTGAAAGAATACAGGACAGAGCCTTATGCACATGCTCTTTCTTCTGTAATCAATGAATTTAAGCCGGAAATTTTCCTGGTAGGCGCTACCGCAATCGGTCGTGACCTTGGCCCCAGGGTATCCGCAAGGATCCACACAGGACTTACAGCAGACTGTACACAGCTTGATATCGGTGATTTCCCGATTAATCCCATTCCGGGAAGAGAACAGCTTCATAATCAGTTGCTCATGACCCGTCCTGCATTCGGCGGCAACACAATCGCTACTATTGCCTGCCCTGATTTCCGTCCCCAGATGGCTACAGTACGTCCGGGCGTTATGCAGAAGGCACCCAGGGAAGAAGGAAAGAAAGCCGTTGTTGTTGAGTTCAATCCCGGATTTACACCCAACGACAAATATGTAGAAATCCTGGAAGTAGTAAAGGCAGTTTCTGATGTTGCAGATATCATGGATGCAAAAATTCTTGTATCCGGCGGCCGTGGCGTAGGAAGCCCTGAAAACTTCAAGATTCTTGAAGAACTTGCAGAAGTCCTTGGCGGTACAGTAAGCTGCTCCCGTGCAGTAGTGGATGCAGGCTGGAAGCCTAAAGATTTGCAGGTTGGTCAGACTGGTAAGACAGTACGTCCTAATGTATACTTTGCAATCGGTATCTCCGGAGCAATCCAGCACGTGGCTGGTATGGAAGAAGCTGACATCATTGTTGCAATCAATAAAGATGAAACAGCTCCCATCTTTGATGTTGCAGACTACGGTATCGTAGGCGACTTAAATAAGATTGTTCCTGCTCTGACAGAAAGATTAAAAGCAGAAATGGCTGCAAAATAAAGGTAAAGGAAAGCTGGTAAGAACTATAGTTCTTACCAGTTTTTTACGGAAGCAATTGGAATGGGGAATTCTTTCATGGGAGTTATCCGGGGCGGAGTGGGGAAGCCGGGGCTTTTATGAAGTGGAAATGATAAATAACGGAGAGTGGAAATGAAAAAGATACTGGTGGTTGAAGATGACAGGGGACTTAGGGAAGGGATTGAACTGGCTCTTCGGAGGGAAGAGTTTGCTTTTTTTCTGTGTGAGAGCATGGAAAAGGCGAGGGAAGAACTAAGGGCGGGCGATGATTTTGATTTGATTCTGCTGGATATCAATCTGCCTGACGGCAGCGGCTATGACCTTCTTAAGGAAGTAAAGAGCCGTGGGGACATTCCTGTTATTATTCTGACAGCCAATGACCTGGAGATGGACGAGGTACGGGGACTGGAACTTGGGGCTGAGGATTATATTACCAAGCCATTTAGTCTGATGGTATTGCGGGCCAGAATTGATAAGGTTCTGAAAAACGCAGGAGACAGGGGAAAAAAGCATGTTTACCGGTTTGATGACCTGCTTTTTTCATTTGATGAGATGCAGATAAAAAAAGGCGAAGAAGAGATAATTTTAAGCAGAACGGAACTTAAGCTTTTACAGCTATTGGTAGAAAACAAAAATATTGTCCTTGGCAGAGAAACACTGATTGACCGGATATGGACGGATGGGGCGGAGTATGTGGATGAAAATGCATTGTCCGTAGCAGTGGGCAGGCTGAGGAACAAATTGAAGGAAAAGGGAGAAGGACATCTGCAGACAGTGTATGGGAAAGGTTATGTCTGGAAGGGGTAAAAAATGGGATTCGGTACAATGAAACGTCTGGAGGCCATGCTGGAAGACGCTATAAATGATTCTTTCGAGGAGAGTAGCTATGATGAGAGCAGACTGTCAAAGCTGGAGACGAAATGGAAACGTTTTCTGGCCTCATCGGTAAGTTCAAAGCACAGGCTGATGGACGAACAGGAGAAAATCAAAGGTCTGATATCCGATATTTCCCATCAGACCAAAACACCTATTGCAAATATATTGCTGTATGCACAGATTCTGCAGGAAAAGGAAACAGACCCAGCGCTTGTCCCTATCGTTGAAAATATCAGGGAGCAGTCGGAAAAGCTGGATTTTCTCATACGGTCACTGGTGAAGGCTTCTCGTCTGGAATGTGAAGCCCTTATTTTGCAGCCTAAAAATCAGCCAATTATGCCCTGCCTGATGGCCGCAGCAGCAGGAGCCAGGGAAGAGGCGGCAAAAAAGCAGATAGAAGTTATTGTAGAAGAAACAGAGGCATCGGCCTGTTTTGACAGGAAATGGACCGAGGAGGCGGTGGGAAATCTGATTGACAACGGCATAAAATACAGTCCGGTAAACAGCCGGATACAGGTCAGCGTGGTAGAGTACCAGATGTTTGCGGCGGTGCAGGTGGCCGATTGCGGAATTGGAATCAGAGAGGATGAACAGGCACAGATTTTTGAACGGTTTTATAGAAGCAGGGATGTGGCAGGGGAAAAAGGCGTGGGAATCGGGCTGTATCTGGTCAGAGAGATTGCCGCCAGACAGGGCGGATATGTGAAAGTGAAGTCGAAGCATGGGGAAGGGAGCAGCTTTTACTTTTATATGGCAAAGTAGAAATGTTTGAACTGGTGCAGATTAGTGGGCTTGCTATGCCTGCTGGCCTGTAAAGTTTGACAGGGGATAAGTTTATAGAAACGGAGAAGACATAAAGCGTCAATAGATATTAATTATTAACGATAATTAACCGATATATAAATTGATAACATGAAAGGAAGCGGTATGGCAAAGGAAAGTTCCCGGTATGGAAAAAGTTATATTTGAAAAATCCCAGGTCTGTATTACGGACATGAATGTCACGCCTTTTACAGCCGGTTTGCTTAAACCGAAGATTATCCTCATAAAGCATGGCAGACAGTTACAGCAGGGATGAACTAAAGGCCGTTGTGCAACATGAACAGACACATATCCGGCCGGGACATTTATGTTGGGGCCTGCTGCAGCTTTTGCGGGGGAAAAGGACTTTGCGGAGATGAAAAAGCGGATAAGAAAAATTGCAGGATTTCGTCCATACCGGAAAAAGCTTTGTGCAGGGCTGGCGGCGATTCTGGCAGCCGCTATATGCATGGCACTGCTTATTTTACATAATTTTTCTTATGCCCGTTACATCGGAAGTGAAGATATACTGGTATATGAATTTAGTGATGGAGACGCCAGCCTGCTGGACTATGATAACAGTCTGTACCAGATGATTTCCTACGATGACAGCTATGTTTATGTGAACAGAGAAGAATTTGATGATTTTCTGCATCGTAATCACGCGGAAGGGGAAATTTACATTGTTTTTGGGGGCTGCTATAAGATGCCCGGTCTGGGCAGCGCAGCGGAATCCTGTTTTTACGAAAGTAATTCCAAAGACAAAGTGCTTCGGATTCCTTATGAAAATACAAGCACTCATTGGAGGTACTGGTTATTTAAGCTGCTATAAGTGTGGCATGGAAATGGATTTTAGATTGGAGGATGAAATTATGGCAATGGAGGTTTTGAATAATGTATACGGAAGTTATGCAGCAGAAGCAGCAGGAATCAGTACAGTAAAGAACATAAAGGATATGGGCACAGGGCAGACAGCGCAAACAGCGCAAAAGCCCCAAAGGGGCAAGCATGAAAATATGGCAGATTATGTGAGCAGGCTTACAAAACTTGCGCCCAGCGTAGAGTTTCGGGTGGGGAGTACCTTTCCGTCAGCGAAAAGCGGCAAGACCCTGACGATAAATCCCGGTATTTTGAAAAAGATGCAAAATGACCCGGAACAGGAAAAGGAAACGAAAGAACTGATTAAAGGCGTTGAATTCATGACAAAGATGATGGACGGCATTTATAAGGCAAGCGGCCGGAGGGTTGTATTCCGGCACAGTTATATAGATGAAAACGGAAAATACAGTTCCTTTGCTTACATCAAAAAGGAAGATAAATTAAGCCCGAAGCTTCGGAAGGAAAGACGGAAAAATTCTGTAAATCTGATTAAAAGGATAAAGGAAAAGACAGCAAAAAGAAAAGAAGAACTGTCTGAAGGGAAGAAAGCGGTAAAAGCAGAAGAAAAACCAGCCTATGGAAGGGCTAAAGAATTTTTAGATGAAAAACTTGCAGCATCCAAAGATGGCATGATTCATCTGGATAATACAGATTTTAAGAAGCTTATTGAAGCCGCAAAAGGTATTGGCGCAGGAAAGACGGATGCAGAGGGACAGACGCATGTTGGCGGAAATCTGGATTTGCAGGTGTAGTCTAAGAACGCTCATAGCAACCTTCAGAGTTACTGTTCACACAGACCTGCGCATTTACTGCGCTGGTCGTAAGAAAGTG
>CAMWUN010000093.1 GCA_947177425.1 uncultured bacterium | reverse complement strand
AGTCTGGAAGGATGGAAAGGTATCATTTACTGGTATTCGGTTTTGAAGGCATGACATTATTTTTATACAGGATTTTGCATTCACTGTAAAGTCCGTGAAAAGGTAATTCGGGCGTGAGTAAATCTTATTGATTAGATGAAATTCTATGGATTTGCGATTGTTATTGGTTATGGAGTGAACAGTAACAACAGCGACGGTATGACAGTAAAAGCAGTGAAAACTGCTTTTTTTTGTTGTTTGAATGGAAGATGTATGATATAATCTTGTAGAAGGTAAATGCGGGTGTCAACCTGAAAAGAATGAGGTGAAAGAGATGGATACAAAAATTCTTCTTGAGAATGGAACAAATGAGTTAGAAGTATTGGAATTTGAATTGGATGGAAATGCTTACGGCATTAATGTTGCTAAGATTAAGGAAATTATTCCTTATCAGCAGGTAACGCCTGTACCGAATTCACATCCCAGTATTGAAGGGATTTTTATGCCCAGAGATACAATGATTACAGCAATTGATTTAAAGAATTGCCTGCAGAGAGGAATCTCAAGCGAAGGCGGATTGTTTATTA
This sequence comes from uncultured bacterium, assembly GCA_947177425.1. Taxonomy (GTDB): domain Bacteria; phylum Bacillota; class Clostridia; order Lachnospirales; family Lachnospiraceae; genus Suilimivivens. Next base: position 12,090 of record CAMWUN010000093.1, on the reverse strand, counting down.
TTACGAATTTTAATAAATTAGACATAGCTTTTCATGTTGATGCTGTAAAAGGAATACATAGAGTATCGTGGGAAAATATTATCAAACCCGGCGCAACTGTTTCCAATGCGGAGGAAAGTATTTCCACAGGTATTGTTAAACTGAATAACAGACTGGTCATTATTCTTGATTTTGAAAAGATTGTAACGGATATCAATCCTGAGACAGGTCTTAAGATTAGTGAAATCGACGAAATGGGTATTAGGGGCAGGAATGATATTCCGATTCTGATTGCAGAAGATTCCCTTCTTCTGAACCGTCTGATTGTGGACTCCTTAAAACAAGCTGGATATGTGAACTTAAGACATACATGCAACGGTCAGGAGGCATACGACATTATTGTTGAATGCAAGAATAAGGGTACATTAAGACAGAATGTTCAGTGTATTATTACCGATATAGAAATGCCTATTATGGATGGACACAGACTCACCAGGCTGGTAAAAGAGGACGAAGCGACCAGAGACATTCCGGTAATTATTTTCTCATCCCTTGTAAATGATGAAATGAAACGGAAAGGTGAAGCATTAGGCGCTGACGGGCAATTGTCAAAGCCGGAAATCGGAAATCTTGTGCGTCTCATAGATGAACTTGTAGGCCAGAGACAGTAAGGAATTCTTACAGTTAATGTGGGAGCCGGAAGGAATTCCGGCTCTTATTTAACATAAGGACAGTTTGTGAAGCAGTCTGTGTGAGAATGATGTCAGCAATGTTGGAGCAGTAAGGAGACGCAGTGTAAGAACTGCATGTTGCTTCAAGGAATGCCCGGAATGGCTGCAAAAGATTGGAATGTCACAAGGCGGCATGGGGGGAGTATGTGTTTTAATCAGGATAAAGTTGAGATAACAGAACGCATTAGGAAGAGGATAGAAGAGGCAGACTTAGTATTGGCCGGCCTTGGGGAGGAATTGGATGTCGTCAGACTGGTTCGGGAAGATTCCTGGTACCAGGCAAAGGTTCAAAACATTAAAAATGACTGGATAATTCCTTACGTGGAAAAATTGAGAATTGAGCAGATGGCAAAGGGCAGATGCGATATGTATAAACAACTGTGCTTTTGTCTGGCGCAGAAAAACTATTTTATTGTATCAGTCTGTCAGGATGACATGATAAAAGGTGCAGGATTTGATGAGAGCCGCATTGTGGAACCCTGCGGCGGTCACAGAAAACTGCAATGTAGTGAAAAGTGCAGCGGGGAACTTTACGAGGTCCCGGAGAAGCTGCTGAATCAGATAAAGGATTTTTTGGATGGAAAGTTAACAGAAGAGGATTTAGATGAACCTCTCTGCCCTGGCTGTGGCAAGCCGCTTGTTTTTAATAATATAGGCGCTGCAAATTATGTGGAAGAGGGATATTTAAATCAATGGATGAGATATAAGAAATGGCTGCAGGGCACAGTGAACAAAAATGTATGCCTGCTTGAAATTGGCGTCGGGATGAAATATCCGACGGTAATACGATGGCCTTTTGAAAAGATAACTTTTTATAACCAGAAGGCTGAACTGTTCAGAGTTCACAGTAAACTATACCAGATGGCAGAGGAAATTAAGGAGAGAGGTTATGGCATATGCCAGAAACCGGAAGAATTTTTAAAGGAATTGTCTAAAGGTATTTAATGTGATAAACTAAAACAAATACTGTCATTTTTGGCAGATGAAAGCAGAGGGGTATCTATGGCTACGGATGAAGAATTTCTTGATGGTTTAATGGAAAATGAAGGGGAAGGCGGTACGTCAGGTGAAGGGGCTTCGGCGGCTGAAGGCACAAGTGTTTCTGATGACTGGCTGACACATATTGACGATCTTTTTGCACAGGCTGATGAGCAGGCAAATGAAAACAGTTCATCCTCCGGCGGAGAAGAAAATAACGAATCGCTGGATATGTTTGATGAAAATATAAGTTTTTTGAATGCTGACTTCGAACTGGCTGATTTTGAAAATATGGATGTAACACAGATTATCGACAGCATGGAAAAAGCCGGTTCGGATTTGGAGGAAATCAACGGGCTGCTGAAAGATGTGGATCAAAATATCAGTGTTGCCGACAGTGTACCGTCTGCCGGTGATGTATCTTTACAGGACAGTGCGCCCTCATCTGACAATGCGCCAGCGTCCAGCGAGACATCTTCTGACAGTGTGGCATCGTCTGATGACAGCCTGGCTCTTGAACTGGCAAAATCCGTTGAAAACTCTAACGTAACTTCTGACGATATTTTTGATATTTTTGCAGAAAGCGCGCCTGAAGAAGGGGCAGATTCCGGAACCAGTGAGGAAAAAAGCGAAGCTGAAGAAAAGAGCAAAAAAGAAAAGCCTCCTAAAAAGAAGAAATCCAAGTTGTTCGGAAAGGGAAAGAAATCCGGTGAGGAGACGGATACTGCCGTCGCAGACGTGGAATTATTACAAAATACGGCAGGAACCGATGAACTTTTAGATCAGCTTCCGGGAGCAGAGCAGGAGGAAGATAAAAAGAACAGGGAAAAGAAGCCAGGACTTTTTACCAGAATGATGACATATCTCACAGAGGAAGAAGAGGAGCCTGTTTCGGATGAAAATGCTGCAATCCTGAAAGAATTGGATGAAGAGGATAAACAAAAGTCCAAAAAGAAAAAGAAAGAGAAGAAGAAGGGCAAAAAGGATAAGAAAGGAAAGAAAGGACAGGAGGGCGACGCTTCAGCCGAAGGAGAAGAAGGCGCAGAGGAAGAACAAAAACCTAAAAAAGAAAAGAAGAAGAAAGAAAAGAAAGAGAAGAAACCGAAAGAGGAAAGCACTGAAAAACCTGTAAAAGCATTAAGCAGGAAAAATATGCTGCTTATCATTGCATTCTGCGCAACATTAACAACCTGTCTTATTACATTGAGCACTTTCCTTCCTGAATATTCAGACAGGAAGAATGCCCGCGATGCTTTTTATGCAGGAGATTATGAGACTGCATATGCATTACTGTATAATAAGCGGCTTGACAGCAATGATACGGTCATTTTCAACAGGGTAAAGATTGTCCTTAAGTTTGAAAAGAGACTTAAGTCCTACGAAAATAACATGGCTTTGGGCAGGGAACTGGAAGCTGTTCATGCACTTATGCAGGGAGTTGCAGATTACCAGAATCCAGAGGGAGCAGACGAGTATGGCGCACGGGGTGAAATTGATGCTATCTACCAGCAGATATGTTCCATACTGGAAGAAAAGTACGGCATTACCCCTGAGCAGGCAATAGAAATCAATGCTTATGAAAATATTGAGTATACAAAGAAACTGGACTCTGTTGTGAACGGAACTGATTATACAGCGCCCGGAGAAGAAAAGGAAGAAGAGCCGGTTGTACCGCAGGATATCCTGCCGGATGAAGAGGAAATCATCATTTATTGACGGAGAAAGAAATGACAGCAATTATCGACTATGATGCAGGGAATATTAAAAGCGTGGAAAAAGCCCTTCTGAAACTTGGGGAAGAGGCAGTCATTACCAGAGACAGGGAAGTGATACTTCACGCTGACAGAGTGATACTCCCCGGGGTTGGTTCTTTTGGGGACGCTATGGCTAAAATCAGGGCTTACGGGCTGGAAGAGGTTATACGGGAGGTGGTTCAAAAAGGTATCCCCTTTTTGGGCATCTGCCTTGGCCTGCAGCTTTTATTTGAAAAAAGCGAAGAATGTGGCAATGTAAAGGGCCTTGGGATTCTTCCGGGGGAAATTCTGCGGATTCCTGATAAACCGGGAATCAAAATTCCCCATATTGGATGGAATTCCCTGACATTTCCCAGTCATGGGAGATTGTTTGTGGGAATTCCCGAGGAGTCTTATGTTTATTTTGTACATTCCTATTATTTGAAAGCCGGAGATGCAAAGATTGTCACGGCGGTATCGGAATATGGAACCCTTATTCATGCGTCGGTAGAGAAGGACAATGTCTTTGCCTGCCAGTTCCATCCGGAAAAAAGTTCTAAGGTCGGTCTTAAGATTTTAAAAAATTTTGTTGGAATAAAGAAAGCATAATAGTACCGGCTTATTTGCTTTGGAATCCAGCGGAGGAATTGGGATATGCATACAAAAAGAATTATTCCCTGCCTTGATGTGAATAACGGCAGGGTAGTGAAAGGAACGAATTTCATAAATCTGAGGGATGCCGGAGATCCAGTGGAAGTGGGCAGAGAATATGATAAGGCCGGGGCTGATGAGTTGGTTTTTCTGGACATTACAGCTTCTTCGGATGCCCGTGACATTAAGGCAGACATGGTAAGGCGTGTGGCTGAGACTGTATTTATCCCCTTTACGGTGGGAGGAGGCATCAGAACGGTAGATGATTTTAAAATGATTCTCAGGGAAGGTGCGGACAAAGTGGCGGTCAACAGCGCTGCCATTATGAACCCTGGTCTGATTAGCGAAGCTGCGGGTAAGTTTGGTAGTCAGTGTGTGGTAGTGGCAATTGACGCCAAGAAAAGAAAGGACGGAAAAGGCTGGAACATTTACAAAAATGGCGGCCGGGTAGATATGGGCATTGACGCTGTTGAGTGGGCAATGAAAGTGGACGAGTTGGGTGCAGGGGAGATTCTGCTGACCAGCATGGACTGTGACGGCACAAAAGCGGGATATGACATTGAGTTGACTAGGATGGTAGCCGAAAATGTCTCTGTTCCTGTGATTGCGTCCGGCGGTGCAGGAACAAAGGAGCATTTTTATGATGCCTTTGTGGAAGGAAAGGCGGAGGCGGTTCTGGCCGCATCGCTGTTTCATTATAAGGAACTGGAAATTGGAGAACTGAAAAAGTACCTGAGGGATAAAGGGATAGCGGTTCGGATTTAGTTTTTGCAGGACTGATATGGAGTAGATACGAAAGAAGGGCGAAGCTATGGCAATGATTGATAACGACTGGCTGGAATGTGTGCAGGAAGAATTCAGAAAACCTTATTACAAGGAATTGTATACTTTTGTGAAAAAAGAATATGATACCCGTGTGATTTATCCTCCTGCTGATGATATTTTCAACGCATTCCACCTAACGCCCCTTAGTGAGGTAAAGGTTTTGATTTTAGGACAGGACCCTTATCACGGGGTCAATCAGGCCCATGGTCTGTGTTTTTCTGTTCTGCCAAGCCAGCAGGAGATTCCGCCGTCCCTCCAGAATATTTACAAGGAATTGCAGGATGATTTGGGATGTTACATCCCAAACAATGGTTATCTGGAAAAGTGGGCCAGACAGGGAGTGCTGATGCTTAATACCGTACTGACAGTGAGGGCTCACCAGGCAGGTTCCCATCAGGGAAAGGGATGGGAGCAGTTTACGGATGCAATTATTCAGGCGGTAAATGCAAAGGACAGTCCTGTGGTGTATTTATTATGGGGAAGACCGGCCCAGAGTAAAATACCAATGCTCACCAATCCTGGACATCTGATATTAAAAGCGCCTCATCCAAGTCCGTTGTCAGCACACAGGGGGTTTTTCGGATGCAGGCATTTCAGCCAGGCAAACGAATTTCTTAAAAGCCATGGGATGGAACCTGTTGACTGGCAGATTGAAAATAGATAATTTAATTAAAGAAAGAGTTGACAAAAGGTTGATACTGCATTATAGTGTTCCTGTAAAGGACTACTAGTGCTGCATCAGCTTTTTACATTATTGGAAATTGCGACAGCGTAAACCATTGAGGGAGAAAGCGCAGCATTCTCAGAGTTTGCCGTAGGCATACTCTTATTACAATAAGCTGGCCCGCGAAGCGTGGCAGCGTTTGTTGTTCGTTACCGGGCGACGTTTTTTACAGGAGGAGAAATATGGAAAGGGAAGTAGATGAAAGGGCAATTCTTGACCGGCTTGTTCTGTTCGGACTGACCAGACAGGAGGCGTCGGTCTACCTTTGCCTGTATCAGCAGGGAGAACTGAACGGTTATGAGGCTGCAAAATATACGGGGATATCCCGGTCAAACGTTTACAGCGCTTTATCTGCACTGACAGATAAAGGTGCGGCGTATCTGATAGAAGGTGATTCCAGCAGGTATATGGCAGTTCCCATAGATGAATTCTGCGAAAATAAACTTCGCAGTTTAAGCAGGGAGAAGGAATATCTGGTGAAAAATATTCCTTCTATGAAAGAAGTCGAAATTGGGTATATTACCATAACAGGGAATGGGAATATCTGGGACAAGATAGTAAGCATGATTAACGAGGCCGAAAAAAGAATCTATTTTTCTGCATCCTGCAGGGTAATTGAGAAGCTTCAGGGAGAATTCCTAAAGGTTCTTGAGAAAAAAATCAAGCTTGTGCTTATAACGGATGGCCTGGTCGCCAACCAGGAACTGAAGAAGAATAGTATCTATTATGTGGGAAGTGCCAGGGGGAATAGTATCCGGATGATTGTTGACTCAGAATATGCCCTCACAGGTGAAATCACGGGAAATAAGGATGACACCTGCCTTTATACCGGACAGAAGAATTTTATCAGTGTTTTTAAGGAAACCCTTAGAAATGAGATTGTGTTGATACAGTTGCAGGGAGGAGAAATTCATGAATAAAATACCATTTATAACAAAAGAAAAGGCGCAGGAGATTGCCAGAGTGTATCCTACGCCGTTCCATATATATGATGAAAGAGGGATTCGCGAAAATGCAAAGGCCGTGAAGGAGGCTTTTGCCTGGAATCCGGGCTTTAAGGAATACTTTGCAGTAAAAGCCACCCCCAACCCTTATCTGATTCAGATTCTGAAGGAATACGGCTGCGGCTGTGACTGCTCTTCCATGACGGAACTGATGCTCAGCAGGGCAATGGGCCTGGAGGGGGAAGATATCATGTTTTCTTCCAACGATACCCCCGCGGAGGAATATGCTTTTGCTGGTACTTTGGGTGCAATTATCAATCTGGATGATATTACCCATATCGATTTTGTTGAAAAAATTCTGGGAAAACTGCCTAAGACTATGAGCTGCCGCTATAATCCTGGCGGTGTGTTTAAGATGAGCAACGGAATTATGGATAATCCGGGGGACGCTAAATATGGATTTACCACTGAGCAGATGTTTGAGGGGTATCGCATTTTAAAAGAAAAAGGCGTTGAAAATTTTGGTATCCATGCCTTTCTTGCCAGCAATACTGTTTCAAATGAATATTATCCTGTTCTTGCCAGAGAATTGTTTGAGCTGGCGGTGAAGCTGGAGAAAGAGACTGGAGCAGATATTAAGTTCATCAATCTTTCCGGCGGCATAGGAATTCCCTATCAGCCGGATCAGGAAACCAATGATATTAAAATAATTGGCGAAGGCGTCCGCAGGGTTTATGAGGAAGTCCTTGTTCCGGCTGGAATGGGGGATATTGCGATTTATACGGAAATGGGCCGTTTCATGATGGGACCTTACGGTCAGCTTGTCACAAAGGCAATTCATGAGAAGCATACCCACAAAGAGTATGTTGGCGTGGATGCCTGCGCAGTGAACCTTATGCGTCCTGCCATGTATGGGGCATATCATCACATTACCGTTCTGGGAAAAGAAGATGCACCCTGTGACCACCAGTACGATGTCACAGGCTCCCTGTGCGAAAATAATGATAAGTTTGCGGTAGACAGAATGCTGCCGGAGATTGAAAAAGGAGATTATCTGGTCATTCATGACACCGGCGCCCACGGATATGCCATGGGATATAATTATAACGGCAAACTGAAATCCGCAGAGTTGCTGTTAAAGGAAGACGGATCCGTTCAGCTTATCAGAAGGGCGGAAACGCCGAAAGACTATTTCTCCACTTTGGACTGCCTGGATATTTACGATAAATTACAACTTTAAATTGCTAATTTTTGATTTTGTCAATTATTTTTGTAAAAGAACTTGTCAACAACAGCCGGGTGTGGTATGATATTACTCGGCTGTTAAATTAATAAGCTGGCCTGTGAAGCAGGACAGCGGTTGATGAGCCGGCGTGTCGGAATGGCAGACGAGGCAGACTCAAAATCTGTTGTGGGCAACCACGTATGGGTTCAAGTCCCATCGCCGGCAGTATTGAAATCCTTAGAAAAACCAGTAAAATCGGGAGATGATTGGATGCCAACTGATTTAGAAGCATCAGTCGTTTATCTTAAAGCATTTCCGCATTGCTTGTTTTTGGGGCTTTGATTCGGAATAATGCGATGCTATCGCCCATTGAAGCCACATAAATCTTATAATACAATTCTATAAATATCTGCTGTTTTATTTTCAAAAGAAAAACTCCGTTCATACACACCACCGTTATTTTTTATAACTTTTATAGACGCAGTATTTTCTTTTTCGACGGATATATGGAGCACTTTCATTTCAGCTTCTTTAGCCACTTGAAGAAGCTGGTACAGCATTTCTGTTGCATATCCCTTTTTTCTTTCAGAAGGACGTACACTATATCCGCAATTCCCTAAATCGCTCAAAAACTCATTCAATGTGTGTCTTAAATCAATAATTCCGATTATCTTGTTGTCGCTTTTTCTAATTGCAAAAAAAGTGTCCGTGACTACCCAACTTTCATTTACCGTTTTGGGATTGCTGTTCAGCGTTACAGAGGATAGCCATTCCTCATAACTTTCTGTCTTATCAAATAGATTTATAAAAATGAGCATGAATGAGGTATGCCCCACAGACGAGCTGTAGAAGTTCCTAAACCTTTTGCGGCTTTCTTATCCTCACCTTTCCCAAGACTAAGGCTGAAAAAGCAGCAAGACCGTCACCAAAAGGGTGGCGATAGCAATTGTAATCGTATTTTCACCTTTTCTACATTCACTAAATTATAATAGACTTGATGTCACGCGTATGGTATACTAAATACATTCAAACTGGTGTTTTGTACAATTGGGAAACGGTTTTAACCGGCTTTGTGCAAATTATACAGATAATGACGGCGGAAGAATAACGGAAGAGAAAGCAGGGCACAAGTCTGTGGTATAGGGCTTGCGTCTTTTATATTAAAGAAAAAGGGAAGGAGTGGCAAAATGATTTTTGACAAGATTGAAAACTGGCAGAGGTATCTGGGGATTAGCGGAAATATGGACAAAGCTCTTGCGTATATGGCCGGGACGGATTTATCCTCACTGGAGGACGGCAGGCATGAGATTGATGGAAATAATGTTTTTGTTAATGTAATGCAGGCGGCTACAGATCCGGGTAAGAAAGAATATGAATTCCATGAGGAATATTATGACATTCAGATTGACCTTGCGGGATGTGAGGATATCTGGTTCTCAACGGAATTTCAGGAAATAACCAGGCCCTATGGGGAGGACGGTGATATTGGAATGGGAACCTGTAAGTGCGAGGCCGTGTGTCATTTGTCGCCGGGAAGATTTGCAGTCTGCGAGCCGCGAGAGCCACATCTTCCGGGAGTTGCTCCGGGCAGCGCAGGAGAGAAGATCAGAAAAGCAGTGATTAAGGTACACAAGCAGGATTAACAGGCAGGGTATGGAGATGGGAGAAAGAGTTATCAGATCTTTTATTCAGTAAGTTTGTGTCCGCGCTGCTTCCACAAACTTGAAATGCGGCAGACGCAGGGCCGGGTCATAAAAGCAGCGCAGAAATGAGGAAAAGTGTGAGAATAGCGGTAGTTGACATTGGAGGAACCTGCATCAAGTCCGGGATGTGGGAAAATGGAGAGATTAAGGAAATCCGGGAAACGGATACAAATGCAAAACTTGGAGGAGAGCATGTAATGGAGACTGTGCTGGGAATTCTGGACGGATATCAGGATTTTCAGGCAGTGGGTATCAGCACCGCGGGACAGGTGGATACGGAAAAGGGAAGCATTCTGTATGCCAACAGCAATATTCCCGGATATACGGGAATGGCAGTGAGGGAGAGGGTAGAGAACAGATTCCATGTTCCTGCTGCGGTACAAAATGACGTGAACAGCGCTGCCATCGGGGAAGCTGTCTGCGGCGCAGGAGAAGGACAGAAGGATTTCTTATGCCTGACTTACGGAACGGGAGTGGGAGGCGCCATCATTATGGACGGGGAAATTTACAGCGGCAGCGGCTATTCGGCAGGGGAATTCGGCTGTATTGTTACCCACCCGAAGGACAGGAACCCTGCAGAGGATATGTTCAGCGGCTGCTATGAGAGATATGCGTCTACTACTGCCCTGGTGAAACTTGTAAGCGGAAAGTTTCCTGAACTGAAAAACGGGCGTGAAATCTTTGCTCAGATGGATGTGCCGGAAGTGAAGGAACTGATAGACCAGTGGATTATGGAGATTGTTTACGGCCTGATAAGCCTTGTACATATATTCAACCCTTCCATGATTGTTTTAGGAGGAGGGATTATGGAGCAGGCCTATGTGGTGGACAGAGTGCGTGCAAGACTGGGGGAACAGATCATGCCATCCTTCTCCAATGTGAAAATCGTACCGGCAAAGCTGGGAAATATGGCGGGGATGCTGGGTGCGGCGAGGGAAGCCCAAAGAGAATACCGGAAAAGGAAATAATATTCAGATACGGCTGCATTTTGGGGCCGGCTGGTTAATGCAAAAGAGACTGTCATAAGGGGCACTTCACATAAGAAAGTGTCCCTTATGGCATTTTAAAGAATTTGTAATGACGGTTGGATATGGTGAATTTGCAGGAATAACTAAAATCAGGTGTTTCTACTCGCAGCAATCCCCACAAACAAAAGCTTACGGGATGCTGTTTTTTGTCTGTTCTATAATACTTTCCATAATTTCTTTGGTAAGCTGTCCGGTTACATAACCAAATACATTTCCTTCTTTATCTATCATAAATGTGGTAGGGTATGCGCTGACGCCGTAGGTATACGCATAAAACCCTCCGGTATCCATTACCACAGGGAAGCTGTAACCGTTTTCTTCCAAAAAAGCAGCGACTGATTCTTCGTCTGCTTCCCTGCCATAGTCGGGGGAGGCGATTCCCAGCACAATCACATCAGAACCATTTTCACCGTAGTCTTCATATATTTCCTGGATTTCAGGCATTTCTCCTTTGCAGGGAGGGCACCAGGTAGCCCAGAAATTTAAAAATATGGTTTTTCCCTTGTAATCAGACAGTGTATGGGGATTGCCATACTGGTCTGTGAGGGAAAAATCCGGGGCAGGTACTTTTCTGGCAGTTTCTTCGCCGGAACTGTCTGGGGATTCTTTTCCGTCTCCGCTTTTTGAAGCATCATCTGAACCGCCGTCAGAGGTGTCTGATAAATTGTCTTCACCCCTGCTTTGGCTATCTGAACTATTCTCCCCGCCTTTGGCGGAAGCGCTTGGGGAGTCATTCTGGACGGCGGTTCCTGAGCCGGATAAATAGGAACTGATGCCGTTCATCCACCCAGTGAACATCATGACACCGATTAAAATCATGAGCACACCGCCGATTTTTACAGTGTATTTTACTACAGAGCGGTATTTTTTGAACAAATCCAGGAGGGTCTTTGTAAATAATCCTACAGCCATAAAAGGCAGTACAAATCCAAGAGTATAGACACCAATCAGTGCAAATCCCATAAAGGATGAAGCGGCGGAAGCAGACAGCAGCAGCACGCTGGCAAGGGCCGGGCCTACGCAGGGAGTCCATGCAAAGCTGAAAGTAAAGCCCATAATCAGCGCGGTCAGGGGATTCATGGCAAGAGTATCCGGGCGGAAATGAATCCTGTGTTCCTTATAAAACAGATTTTGCCCAAACAATCCCAGTTGGTATAAACCAAAAAGAACCACTATGATGCCCCCGATGCGGGTAAATAGTGTCTGGTAGTTGTGAAAAAACTTTCCTGCCGTTGTAAAACCAAAGCCTAAAAGAAAGAAGGCAAAGCTGATGCCGATGACGAAAAAGAAAGTGTTTCCAATGACTCTGCTTCTTTTGTATACGACAGTGCCGTCTTCATTTTCTGTTTTGGCGCCGCCTGACAGATAGCCGATGTAAAGAGGAATCAGGGGCAGCACACAGGGGGAAAAGAAGCTAACCAGTCCCTGGAGAAATACAGTGATGGCGGATACGCCTGTTTCAAGGGTCAGATTCATAATAACCTCCATTTTTCGGAATATTTTTGTTACTGTTAACACAGACCTGCGCATTTACTGCGCTGGTCGTAAGAAAGTGATTCGAGAGTGCAA
>CAMWUN010000092.1 GCA_947177425.1 uncultured bacterium | reverse complement strand
AGGCAATTTTCGATGGATTTTTGCATGTTACTGGTCACGGAGTGAACAGTAACCAACGGGCAGCGCGATCTGCAAGTTGTTATTATGTTACAATGTACAGCACGTTCCGCAAGCTGTTATTATAATAAAAAGGAGATTATATTTTAGATGGGCATTCAGAAGAATAAGAAATTTATGGCGGCACTTATTACCCTTGTGGCAGCAGGTGCTTTAATGGCGTGCGGAAGCACAGATACAAGCGGACTGAAATATCTTTCGGATTTTAAGGCGAAGGATTTCGTGAAGCTGGGGGATTATAAGGGGATAGAGGTACAGGTTGAGGAGCCGGAAATCACCGACGATTATCTGGACGGTTATATTGACTATCTTCTTATGAACAATCCGGTTTCCACTCCTGTCACGGACCGCAGCGTGAAGATGGGAGATACGGCCAATATTGACTATGAAGGAAAGCTGGACGGTGTGGCCTTTGCAGGGGGGACAGCCCAGGGGTTCGACCTGACTATCGGTTCCGGCAGGTTCATTGACGGATTTGAGGACGGCGTGGTAGGGATGGAAATCGGAGAGACGAAGGATATCAATCTTACTTTTCCCGACCCCTATACAAATCCGGATTTAGCAGGAAAGGACGTGGTGTTCACGGTAACTGTAAACAGCATCAGCCTTCAGGAAGCGCCGGAACTGAACGATGAATATGTGAAAAGCCTTGGAATTGAGGATTGCAGCACGGTGGAAGATTACCGGAATTATATTTATGATGAACTGATGGGACAGGCGAAAGAAAATTTTGAAGAGGATAAGAAGGACGCCGTACTGGAAGCTGTGGAAAATAATACGGTTTTTGATGATATGCCGGAGGGTATGGTCGGCCGTCTGAATGATATGCTGGTAAGGAACATGGAAGCATATGCCGGGATGTACGGCATGGATGTGGGAGAGTATGCTGCCAATGTTTACGGATGCAAACCGGAAGAGTATGAGGATGTGCTTCTCGAACAGGCTGAGCGGTCGGCCAGGGTTTATGTGATGATGTCTGCTATTGCCGATAAAGAAAAAATTACAGTAACCGATGAGGAGATGGAAGAGATTCTCACCGGAGAGGCGCAGCAGTATGGGGCCAGCCTGGAAGAGTATACAGAAGGACTGGACCGGGAAGGCTACAGGGAATATCTGCTATTTGAAAGAGTGGCGGAGTTTCTGGCGGAGAACGCCATTGTAAATGGACAGGACAGCAGTAAGTAGAAGGATGCTTTGAGGGGATTCAGGTGGTTAAGTTTAAGATGCATATGAGGAGAAAAAGGATTAGACATCTGTCGGTTGTCCTGGCAGCCGTCATCATGGTTTTGGCGGCAAAACCAGTGTGGGCAACCTCCATTTCTGATTTGGAGAGACAGAAGCAGGAGATGGAACAGAAAAAAAAGGAAGCCGACGCCAAAAAGGCGGAAGAGCAGCAAAGATACAATAACGCTTCAGGAAAAGTAAATTCCATTCAGTCGGAAGTGGATGAAGTGGCCGAGGAAATAGAGGAAGTGGACGCCGCCCTGGTGGAGACGCTTGCCAGCGTGGATCTGATCGAGGAGGACATTGCCAAAAAGAAAGACCAGATTGAGGAAACCACAAAGGAGTACGAGGAGGCTCAGGCAGTTGAAGCCCAGCAGTATGAGTCTATGAAGCTCCGGATTAAGTTTATGTACGAAAAGGGAGACACCAACTATCTGCAGCTTCTTTTGGAAAGCCAGAATTTCAGCGATATGGTCAACAAAGCAGAGTATGTGGAAAAACTCTATGAATATGACCGCAGGCTTTTGGAGGAGTATAAGATTGCAAGGGAGACGGTAGCGGCATTAAAGCAGAAGCTGGAAGACGAGATGGCGGAACTGCAGGCCCAGGAGCATGAACTGATGGAGGAAAAGGCAAGTCTGGAGGCCATACTTGAGGAAAAGAAAAGAACCTACGAAAACTATGAGGTGCAGCTTGCCCAGGCCAAACAGGAAGCGGCCATCTACAAAGCCAATATCAAAAAGCAGAACGATGAAATCAGAAAGTTAGAATCGGAGGTTGCAAAGAAACAATCAGAGATTGATGCGGCAAAGAAGGCGGAGGAAGAGGCAAGGAAAGCCCAGGAACTGGCATTGCAGAACGAAGCAGCCCAAAGTTCCAGCAAAAGTTCATCTTCTGACAGTTCCTCATCCCAGGGAAGTTCTTCTTCCAGCAAAAGTTACGCATCCGCATCCAGCTATTCCGGTACAAGCGGAAAGGGGCAGCAGATTGCCAATTATGCCTGCCAGTTTATTGGGAATCCTTATGTATCCGGCGGGACAAGCCTGACCCAGGGAGCCGACTGTTCCGGTTTTGTCTGGAGAGTATACAGCGACTTTGGGTACAGCGTACCGAGAACCTCCTACTCCTTAAGAAGCGCAGGCACCGGGGTTTCCTATTCGGAGGCGCAGCCCGGCGATATCATGTGTTATGCAGGGCATGTGGGCATTTATATAGGCAACGGGCAGATTGTACATGCCAGCACGCCGCGAAGCGGCATTAAGATTACCCATGCCACTTATAAAGAAATTTTGTCAGTGAGAAGAATTGTATAGAAGAAATGAGAGGAAAAGACATGTCAGATTTTGATGAGAATGATAAGAACGGCAAGAACGAGATTGAGAACATAGAGCAGGATGTAAAGGAATCCGGGGACAAAAAAGACGGGGAAAAGAAAAAAGAGAACGAATATGAGGATGTCTGTTTCATATGCCGCAGGCCGGAAAGCAAGGCCGGGAAGATGTTTAAACTGCCCAATAATATTACCGTCTGCAATGACTGTATGCATAAGACAATGGATACGGTAAGTCAGTTTGATTATCAGGGGATGTTGAACAATCCTTCTTTTATGGACGATTTGAACAAGAATTTAAGCGGAAAGGGGTATCCCAATATCCGGTTTCTGAATATAGCAGATCTGCAGGGAGAAGGAGGAATTCCCAACAAACAGCGGATTAAAAAGAAAAAGCCGAAAAAGGGTGAGGAACCTGTTCTTGACATCAGGAAAATTCCGCCCCCACACAAAATCAAAGCCCAGCTTGACGACTATGTGATCGGTCAGGAACATGCAAAGAAAGTAATATCAGTGGCTGTGTACAACCACTATAAAAGAGTCGCCACGGACACTATGGACGACATTGAGATTGAGAAATCAAATATGCTGATGATTGGGCCTACCGGATGCGGCAAGACCTATCTGGTAAAAACGCTGGCAAGGCTCCTGGATGTGCCGCTTGCCATTGCGGACGCCACTTCCCTGACGGAAGCGGGGTATATAGGCGATGATATTGAAAGTGTGATTTCAAAACTTCTGGCGGCTGCCGACAACGATGTGGAGAGGGCGGAAAGAGGCATTGTTTTTATTGACGAGATTGATAAGATTGCCAAGAAGAAAAACACAACCAGCAGGGATGTCAGCGGCGAAAGCGTGCAGCAGGGGATGCTGCGGCTTCTGGAAGGCGCCGATGTGGAAGTGCCGGTGGGCGCTAACAGCAAAAATGCCATGGTTCCGCTGACCACCATTAATACCAGAAATATCCTTTTTATCTGCGGGGGAGCGTTCCCGGATCTGGAAGAGATTATCAAGCAGCGTCTGAAAAAGCAGACATCCATCGGCTTTAATGCGGAACTGAAGGATAAGTTTGACAAAGAAAAGAATATTATAAGCCAGGTGACGGTGGAGGATTTAAAGAAGTTCGGCATGATACCGGAATTTTTAGGACGGCTTCCGGTTATTTATACATTGGCAGCCCTGGATAAATCTATGATGGTGAAAATATTAAAAGAGCCGAAGAATGCAATCCTGAAGCAGTATCAGAAACTGCTGGAACTGGATGAAGTGAAGCTGGAATTTGATGACGGTGCGCTGGAAGCCATTGCAGATAAGGCAATGAAGAAAGATACCGGGGCAAGGGCGCTGCGTGCGATTATCGAAGAGTTTATGCTGGATATTATGTATGAAATTCCCAAGGACGACAACATTGGCCGGGTAACGATAACAAGGGAATATATTGAAGGCACCGGAGGGCCGGTCATTGACATACGGAATATGCGGGGAGAAAACCCCGACAATTTAAAAATGATAGAAGATAAGGGTAACTGAGGGCGCCTGTTTATAATGACCTTTTTGGAACTTTTTTATGGACGTTTCAGGGAAGACTGTCATATAGTAAAAGAAAACAACAGAAGGACTTTAAATGACAGACCGGGAAAAAATCATATCCAATGATTATTATGACCTGATTACGGACTATTTCCTTCCGGGAGGCGTGGAGCCATATTGGGAAGACAGGGTGTTCCAGCCAATCAGCGGAGAGCTGGGAATTGCTTATATAGACAGGGCGGATATTATGCCAATGAGCATAAGCAGCTTTAATTATCCGAGAATTCCAAAGCTGTACGGACTGATGCAGGGGCCGGAGGCAATGAATTTTGACCCTACGCCGTTGATTAGAAGCGGAATTACGCGGGTGCAGAGGGACGGACTCAGCCTTACGGGAAAGGGTGTTGTGATAGGCTTTTTAGATACGGGTATCCGTTATGAGGAGGAAGTATTTAAGAAGGAGGACGGAAGCACCAGGATTTTAGGCATATGGGATCAGACCATACAGACAGGCGAGCCTCCTGCCGGTATCCTTTATGGAACTGAATACCGGCAGGAGATTATTAATCTTGCGCTTCAAAGCGATAACCCCAGGGATATAGTCCCAAGCGGTGATGAAATCGGCCATGGAACAGCCCTTGCCAGTGTAGCGGCCGGAAGTCCCCTGCGCAGTGGAATTGGTTTTCTGGGAGCGGCGCCGGAGGCAGATATTGTCATGGTAAAGCTGCGTCAGGCCAAGCAATACTTAAGGGAGTTTTACCTGGTGCCGGAGAACGTCCCGGCTTATGCGGAAAGCGACATACTGACAGCCCTGCGGTATCTGGAAAGTTATGCAGTGTCACTTTCAAGACCTCTGGTAATCTGCTTTGGGCTGGGAACCAGCATGGGGGACCATGAAGGACATTCCATTATGGCAGGATACCTAAACCAGATTGCCACCAAACGCAGCCGGGCGGTAGTCGTATGCGGCGGAAATGAGGGCAACAGTTCCCACCATTACGAAGGAGCTTCCATGGAAGGTGTGCGGGAAACCATAGACAATGTGGAAATAAGAGTGGGTGAAAACGCAGGCGGGTTTGTAGCGGAACTTTGGGGCAGCATACCTGCCAAACATGCCATATCCATCCGCACGCCGGGAGGGGAAGTCACTCCTAAAGTGGATTTCAGGGAACAGAGCAGCAGGGAATTTTTATTTATCTTTGAAAAAGGAAGGGTGCAGGTGGATCATGTGCTGGTGGAGCAGGGATCCGGCGAAGAATTGATATTTTTCAGATTTGTGGCCCCAAGCCCTGGTGTATGGACGATTCAGGTGACAATCAGCGATGGAAGGGCCAAAAGCCCGTTTCATATCTGGCTTCCGCTGACAGAGTTCCTTCAAAGCCAGGTTTACTTTTTAAAGCCCTCCCCATATACCACACTGACAGAGCCGTCCAATGTGCGGGAAGTCATCACAACAACTGCGTATAATGACGAAAACGGAAGCTTCTGGAGTGAGTCCGGGCGCGGATTTACAAGAACCGGGCGTATTAAGCCGGATATCTGCTCCCCGGGCGTGAATGTGGATACTATACTTGGAAGCAGAACCGGATCAAGCATATCGGCTGCCCTGACAGCAGGGGCGTCGGCGCTTTTCCTGCAATGGGCAGTAGTGGAAAAGAACCAGCCCGAAGTGGAGAGCAGGGAACTGAAAAACCTGTTGATACGGGGAGCGGAGCGGACAGAGGAGGAAATGTACCCCAACAGGGAATGGGGATATGGGAAACTGAATATTGCAGGCACTTTTAACGTGCTTGCAGGGGTGTAATGGTATGAGAAAATACAAAAAGCCCTTTGAATGACAACTCCTGGAAACAGGAGTTTTTTTTGTGTACTTTTATCAAAAAGAAATAATTTCATATATTTTTTCATAAAAGGATTTACAAAAGTTAAGATATATGATATAGTCTAAAATGTACATAAAAACATCCAATTCTTAGCCTGTTATGGGCAGGAGGCACAAAAATGTCAATTTATAAGAAGACAGCAAGTTACGATATCATTGTAGTAGGCGGAGGCATGGCCGGAATGTGCGCAGCTATTTCAGCGGCCCGGGGAGGCGCCAGAACTGCCATTGTGCAGAACCGTTCCATGTTTGGCGGGAATGCCAGCTCGGAGATACGGATGCATATCTGTGGCGCAAACTGCCATTCGTCAAAGCCCAATTTAAGAGAGACGGGAATCGTGGAGGAAATCCTGCTGGAGAACAAGAGCAGGAACCCATACGCTTCTTTTCATCTGTTTGACATGATTTTATGGGAAAAAATCTATATGCAGGAAGGGCTGGACGCTTACCTGAATACCAACATGGATGACGCTGTTGTGGAGGATGGGGAAATCAAGAGCATTATCTGCCATCAGAATTCTACAGAGACGGAATACACCTTATCCGCCAAAATCTTTGTGGATGCTACAGGACATGGGACACTGGGGGTTTTGGCAGGGGCGGCCAGCCGTGTGGGCAGTGAAAGCCGCCATGAGTTTAACGAACCTACCGCACCGGAAGAGGCCAATAACTACACCATGGGCAACACGCTGATGTTCGTCGCGAAGGATCGGGAAGAACCGGTTGCGTTTATCCGCCCCAGGTGGGCGTACCGCTTCAGCGAAGACGACCTGAAATACCGTCCCCATGAGACGGGAATTACAGCCCATGCCGACGGTATCGGAATCGTGGAAGCGGAAGAGGGGGAGAACTTCCTGCCTGAGATTACCAGTGTGGATTCCGGTTACTGGTGGATTGAACTTGGCGGAAATTATGATGATATTATCAGCCAGGGGGAAGAAATCAGGGATGAACTGCTTAAATGTATCTACGGCGTATGGGATCATCTGAAGAATGTAGGCGACCACGGAATAGGCAATTATGACCTGGAGTGGGTAGGCATGGTGCCCGGATACCGGGAAAGCCGCCGTCTGGATGGCGACTATATTCTGACGGAAAACGACATTCGCGCCAACCGGATATTTGATGATGCCGTTGCTTACGGTGGATGGCCCATGGACGTGCATGTGCCGGGAGGGCTTTTGGATTTTGACAGTCCGGCATCCCATGTTTACAATTTCGAGGGCTGTTATACCATTCCATACCGTTGCTATTACAGCCAGAATATTGGAAATCTGATGATGGCGGGACGGGATATCAGCACTTCCAAGATGGCATTCAGTTCTGTCCGGCTTATGGGTTCCTGCTCGGTAGGCGGGCAGGCGGCAGGGACGGCGGCAGCTCTGGCAATCCGTTACGGCTGTTCGCCCCGGGAAGTGGGGCAGTCCCATATCACGGAACTTCAGCAGCAGCTTTTAAAAGATGACTGTTATATTCCGGGATTTGCCAATCAGGATACAGAAGATTTGGCAAGAGGGGCAGTTGTTTCCGCTACCAGCGAAAGCGTCCATGGTCCGGCCGTTAATGTTATTAACGGAATTTCAAGGAGTGTAGGGGAGGATACGAATTTCTGGGAATCTGCATCCCTTGGAGAAGAGGGTGAAACCCTGACACTCAGATTGTCGGAAGAAAAATCCCTGCGGGAGATAAGGATAACTTTTGATACAGATTTGAGCCATGAAATTATGCCGTCCATTGTCAGGACAGTGCGTGAACGCCAGGTAAAGGGGATGCCCCATGAACTGGTGAAAGATTACAGGGTTTCCCTGTACAGCCAGGGGAAGAAAGTCTGGGAGAAAACCATTAAGGACAATGTACAGAGACTGAATATCCACCCGCTGGAAGAGATTAGCTGCGGCGAGGTACAGATTACTGTTCTGGGAACTCATGGACTGGAAAGGGCAAGAATTTATGAAGTCAGGATTTATTAATCCTGCCCGGACGCAGGAAGAGGCTTCCCTGCTTGGGTGGAAAAACCTTTTTATGACAATCTGGCGGGAAATTTTTACGCTGGTAAAGGCGAACCTGTGTTTCCTGCTGTTTAGTATTCCTGTTGTTACTATGCCAGCGGCCTTATGTGCCCTGCATGGCGTGTGCGTGGACGCCGTCCGTGGAAGAGAGTGTAAAGTGATGCGCTCCTTCCTGCACACAATAAAAAGCCAGTTTCTTCAATCGTGGGCGGTATTTTTATTACTTGGACTGCTTGAATTCATATCCGTTTACGGCGCGTGGTTTTATTTTACCCACTGTAATGGGAACTGGCTGCTTATATTAATGGGACTGTTTATGAGCGGTGCGGCAGTGATTACCTATTTAATGCTTTCCTATTGTTATACCATGCTTGCAAGGGTGGACCTGGCTTTGGGAAAGGTGCTTAAAAATTCATTCCTGCTGACGTTTTTAAACCTGAAGTTCAGTATTTGCAGCGGCGTTATTACAATTGCAATCACAGCCTTCTGTATTTTGTTCTGGCTGCGGGTGTTTCCTTTGCTGCTGCTGTGCGCTTTTTCACTGGCGGCTTATTTTGCCACATATTTTTCTCTGTTTGGCCTGCAGAAGTATGTCCTCACAGAGGAACTGTAAATGTTGTTACCAAAGAAAGGATTTTAAAGTATGAAAAAACAAACAAAAAAAATGATTGACCTGCTTTTAGTATTTGCCATGCTCGTTACCATGCTGGCAGGGTGCGGCGGAAAGTCAGGGGACGGTTCCGGTACAGATTCAGCCGCTTCTGCCCAGAGCGGAAGTGAAGCCGGGGGGGACACACAGGCAGATGTATCCGGCGACAAGGTGCAGCTTACCATTGCCATGTGGGGTGACGAGGCCCGGGCAGAGGCATATCAGAAGACACTGGCTCCTTTCTGCGAAGCCAATAACTGTACCGTAAAGATTGAACTGGTTCCCATCGGCGATTTCTTTGACAAACTTGCTTCCCAGTTGGGTGCAGGCACAGCGCCCGATGTATTCTGGCTGGCGGACGCAAAGGAAGCCACCTTTATCCAGGGCGGATGGTGTGCCAACTTAAAAGACGCGCTGACGGCCGATGCATCCTATAACTTTGACGATTTCTACACCGATGCCATCACATCCACTGATTACGGCGACGGCGGTGTCTACGGCGTACCCTTTTCCTTTGGCGCACGGGCAATTTTTTACAATAAGACCATGTTTGAAAATGCAGGACTTAAAACGCCCGATGAATACGTGGCTGAGGGGAACTGGACATATGAAACGATGTTTGACCTTGCATCTAAAATCAGCGCAGCGGATTCTACCAAGGTGGGCTTAAAACTCTGGTGTGTGGGACAGGCAACCAACGGTGTCCAGAACTTTGCGGACATTCTGCCTGCTTACGGCGCAAACCTTCTCAACGAAGACTCTACCGAGTTTATTCTGGACAGCCCGGAAGGCATCAAAGTTACACAGATGGTTTATGACTCTATGTACACCAACGGCGGACATGCGAAGCCCGGCGACGACGTTGCATTTGTATCAGGAAATGTGGGTATGGCCCGTGAATGCTACTCTTACATGAAATCTATGGTAGAAGGAAATGTTGACTTTGAATGGGGCATTGTTCCCCAGCCTTACGGCTCAAAAGGGGCAGACGGCAAGCAGTATACAGGTTACGCTTACTGGTGCGCAAACGAGACAAGCGCCAACAGGGACTTAGCCGTTGAACTGGTGAAATTTGTCACCAACCCTGAAAACCAGCTTGCATGGTGCTCTACCTTTATGTGTCCCCGTACTTCTGTTATGGAATCTGCCGAAATACTGAATCCCGGTGAAGGATATCCTGCTGCAGAAGACATCAAGGCATCCTTTGTTGACTGTGTTGCAGAGCGCGGACTCTTTTCCTACCGGGGCACCAGTGAATGGAATCTGCTGTCAAATGCAGTGGAACAGACTTATGAGATGATCTGGGCAGGTGCATATTCCGTTGAGGAAGGCGTGGCAGAGATGAAAGCAGCAGTTGAACCATACCTGAACTAAATATTTTGTTAAAAATAGACAAATGGGCTGCCGTTGTAATCTGACAGACAGACAACGGCGGCCCTTATATTAAAAAGGAGTTCCATATGACAAATGAAGTGAAAACGAAACGCAGGAAAACGCGTTCCCTTGAATATTCCGACAGCGTCTGGGGCTATGCCTTTATTATGCCAATGCTTATCGGATTTTTGATTATTACAGTTTTGCCTGTCATTATGACATTTGTATACAGTATGACAGACAAAAACATGATGAGCCGGACCACAAACTTTATCGGAATGGAAAATTTTATAAAATTATTCAGCGATAAAACATTCCGCAGCACCATGTGGCAGACACTGGAGTTTACAGTGCTGCTGATTCCCTCTAATATGATTCTGACCCTTGGCCTTGCAAGCCTGCTTAAAGATAAATTCAAAGGCTGCGGCTTCTTCCGTACAGCAGTGTTTACACCGGTCGTCACCTCTGTAGTTGTATGGGGTGTTTTGTGGAAATATATTTTCCAGACAGATAACGGTCTGATCAACTCTGTATTAAAGATGATGGGAATTACAGGCCCCCAGTGGCTTATGAACCTGAAAATGGCTATCCCGATTTCGGTGTTCGTCACTCTGATTAAAGGTCTGGGCATGAATATGGTTATCTTTATCGGCGCCATGCTGGATGTGCCCGAGGATTACTACGAAGCGGCCGAACTGGACGGAGCCAATAAGTTCCAGCAGTTTTTTAAGATTACGCTGCCTAATATTGCGCCAAGTATTTTCTTAGTGCTTATCCTGACTACCATTGGTTCCCTGAAAGTATTCGGTCAGGTAAAGGCCCTGACCAACGGCGGCCCCGGAACATCCTCTTACGTTATGGTGTTCTACATTTACCAGATGGCGTTCCAGAGTTATAAATTTGGTTACGCATCAGCAGCATCTGTCATCCTGTTCCTGATTATCGTGGCGCTTACGATTTTACAGTGGAAAATGAGAAAGAGGTGGGTATTCCATGAAGACTAACGGTTTAACAAATAATGATTATGCGCGTCGTAAAAAATTGGCAAAAAAGACAGGGAAATACATTGTGTGCATTATAATCGCTGTTATTATGTTATTTCCCATGTACTGGATGTTCACCACTTCCTTCAAGACACCTATGAACGTGGCCAAATATCCGCCCCAGTGGTGGCCAAACCCCTGGACCCTTGACAACTTTGTGGAACTGTTTGTGAAGCGTCCGTTCTTAAAATATCTCTGGAACAGTGTTTACATTGCAGCGCTGGCAACTTTGGGTGTAGTGGTGTTCAGTTCCCTTGCAGGATACGCTTTTGCAAAAATCCGCTTTAAAGGAAGCAATATTTTGTTTATGGTAATCCTGTGCGGTATGATGATGCCTATTGAAGTAACGATTATCCCGATTTACACAGCTCTTTCCAGTTTAAAACTTGCCGACGGCCATCTGGGTCTGATTATCTGCCCCATGTTCGGCTACTGCGGCGCTTTCGGTACCTTCCTGATGAGACAGTATTTCCTGACAGTGCCCGGAGAACTGGTGCAGGCGGCAAAGCTTGACGGCGCCAACCAGCCCAGAGTTTTTATGAAGATTATGGTGCCCATGGCGATTTCTTCCATCTCCACCCTGATTATCTTCACATTCCTGCAAAGCTGGAACGACTATCTGCTGCCTTTGGTATTGCTTTCTTCTTCCGAGAAGTTTACGCTGCCCCTTGGCCTGACTCTGCTTTCCAACGAGGACGGCATGAAATGGGAGCTGGTCATGGCGGCGGCTACCTTCTCAACTCTGCCGATTCTGGTAGTGTTCTATATGTGTCAGGAGAAGTTTATGGCTTCCCTGTCCATGAGCGGAATGAAATAGATATACAGAAATGAGGGAAAAAATGAAACAATTTACGATATCGCCATTGCTTCCAAGCGGCGGTGAACTGACGGGCTATCTCCATGACCCGGACGATGAATTTATTTTTCGGGGAAAACGTCCTGCAATTTTGATTTTTCCCGGCGGCGGCTATCAGAGACTTGCCGGGCGTGAGATGGATCCTGTGGCATTTGAATTTTATGCGGCCGGATTCAACACCTTCTTTTTAAAATATTCCATCCACGGGGAAGACCACCCGGAGCCTTTGGGGATAGAACCCCTTTCCCAGGCTTCGGAGGCCATCCTGCGCATCCGCGCCAATGGGGATGCCTGGAACACAAGGGAAAGTCAGGTGGCGGTTCTTGGCTTTTCAGCAGGAGGGCATTTAGCCGGTTCCTGCGCCGTTTTGTGGGATTTGCCGGAGTTAAAGGAACTGATAGATACAAAGGGCGGAAAGAACAGGCCGGATGCGGCAATTCTGGGCTATTCGGTGACAGTCACCGGGGAATATGCACATACGGATTCCATACGGAACCTTGTGGGAAATCTGGGGGATGCCAATGAAGAGTTGTTTAATCTGCCTGGCCATGTGACCCCTGATACGCCGCCCTGCTTCCTCTGGTCAACAGTGGAGGATGAGCTGGTGCCGGTGGAAAATACCCTGCTGTTCGCCAATGCCCTGCAAAAGCATCATATTTCTTATGAACTGCATCTTTATACCCATGGCAGGCACGGGCTGACTCTGGGCATGATGGAAACCAACGAATCCCATCCCCATCTGGCATCCTGGGTGCGGCTGTGTAAGGAATGGCTGGGGGACTTGTTTGAATTCCCTGTCAGCGTATCATAGGATTGCATGCAGAATGTCTGTGATAGTACTTTCCTCCTAAAACAATGAGCCGGGCGGAGGCGTCTGCATATACACACGCCGGGAAAACTATCATAGACAGCCAGTCTGCACTGCACAAAAGAGAATCAGAAGTTACTGTTCACACAGACCTGCGCATTTACTGCGCTGGTCGTAAGAAAGTGA
>CAMWUN010000091.1 GCA_947177425.1 uncultured bacterium | reverse complement strand
AAAGTGATTCGAGAGTGCAAAAATCCCATTGCCGAAGGCAATTTTCAATGGATTTGTGCATGTTACTGGTCACGGAGTGGACAGTAACATAACAAAGAAGCTGTCCTTTTTGAACAGCCTCTTACGGAATAAAAACTATGCTGTTTATTTTTTCTTCTTCGCTTCTTTTTTCGCTGCCTTAATATCGGTAATGCCGTTGGCAGAGTTTACATCCTGCATGAGTTTCTGGGAGAAGAATTCAAAAGCTTCCGCCTCTTCTTTCTGCTGGATATTTACCGGATGGTATTTGTCTTCTTTCGTATTGCTCTCCACTACGAAAAGCGTCATAATCTCTTTTCTGTCCTTGTCATAGAATACAGTATGCCCCTTTTTCGCTTCCACCATGCCAAGGTCTTCTTTTCCCAGATGAAGCGGCTCGCTGTAGCTTATGTCTCCTCCGTCAAAGGATAAAGGAACAAGATATAAATCCCCCGTTTTAAAAGCAACCGCATAATACCAGTACTTTGTAGTAGTGGTTACAGTTCTGCCCCCACCGCCTAAGGTAAGTTCTTCCCGGGTGCCGTATGCCGCCGTGTAGGATTCTCCGCCGGGAACCACTCTTTTTACAATTTCCTGGATTTTCTGCTTCTCCTGGCTGTTGGCTCCCTTCTTTTCATCTATTGACATTTTGATATATACAATGATAAATAAAACGACTACCGCTATTACTCCGATAACAATATACTGGGTCATGATGGATTCTCCTTTTTTATTCTCACTTTTAAATTCCGTTAAAATATGCACGGTTAAAATTTTTCTTTGCTTCCTTTATGTATGTGACGTTAAATCTTCTTACCTCTGTACACATATAAGTCTGTCCAAACAGAGAATAATTGTTTTTTACATCCATAAAAGAAATTTCTCCCAGCTTCTCCCGTGTCCAGGACTGTTTACCTATTACAATACCCGTTTCATAAAACTCCAGACAGTCCCTCAAATGGATAAGTGGGAAAAGTACCCATATCAGGGCAATCAAAGCAATGACCGCCGCCAATAATCCGGCCGCAAAGCTTACCGGCTTTCCGGGCGGGTTGCCTCTGATTCCGGCCAGAACGATTATTCCGGCCAATGTAAGGCGGATTGCTGTGTGGAACAGAATTTTCCCTTTATCGGCATGAGCCTGTGCCAGTTTCTGTCCCATACTTATTTTTTCTGGCATCTGGTCTGTCACCTCCCTTTGTGTCATTGTGCTTTGCCCTATCCGCTTTTTACATTATCTTTCTGTATATCGGCTTTTCCAGTTATATCTTTAATCACTATCCCCATGCTTTTCCATACATTCCCCTGCCAGTTCTTCCCCCGGAGCCGTAAAAAGCAAAAAATCATTTCTTCCTTCTGTTGTTCTGTTACTCTGCCAATTCACCTATAAGATTCTCAATAAACTGATCCATTAGCATCCCTCATGGATAATAAAATCATCCCATTTTTCATCAAAATCCGGCTCAAGATATGTCCGCTTCCTAGTTCCGTTCATCCATCTTATATTTTCACGTACAATTGTATCATCCAAAATGCCTATAACATCCTCCGTCTCTTCCACATCAATTTCAGCCAGAGCTTTCACCGGAACCTTCACTTCCTTCACAATACAATCTGCCGGCAATTCTGAGTCCTGCTCCATCGCCACAAGCATCTTGATCGTATTATTTTCACTTACAATAATCGCAGCTAAATATCCATCTCCAATGACCTGCGCTAATTCTTCCGCAAACACCTGCTCAAAAAAATCTAACGCACTTCTTCTGCTCTCTTCTTTCCACATACGATATTTATCAAGATCCCTGCCCACTCCAAACTTCAGAATAAAATGCACAACTGCCACATCATCCACATATCCTATTACAGGTATCATATCAGGAATAATGTCGATTGGGCTGAGCAGATAAATCAAAGCGGAAACTATTGAAACAATTGTTCCAACGGGAATGTCCCTGTATTCTCGCTTTACATAGGAGTCAACCAACTCAACCATACAAATAATATCATCAATTACTCCGCCCAATATAGGAATTTTTTCAGCCTTTTTGGCAAATGCTTCAAATTGCTCTTCAAATTTAGACCATTTGTCCGCATCTTCAATTATGGAAACTGCCTCATTATCATTTGCATGTAACGCCGCATGCAATTCTTCTCTTGAAAAATCTGTTTTGTATTTCTTCATATGTCCTCCTATTCAGGCTGTGTTTTTTATGCTGCTTCTCAATCATGGCATTGAAACCGCCAATTGTATCCTCCTCAAGACCTCTCATGGAACCACTTCTGCTAAACCTTTGCGCATAATTCCCATCCTCCTTCTTCCCAATATCATCGGTTCTTTATGTGATGGACTCATTATACCAAGGTTATTGCCAGAACCGGTCGCCTGCATAACGACCCCGGCACTTTATGAAATGATGCAGGGAAGCCCATGCTCTTCCAACTGTATATCCAGCTTAATTACGTCCGTAAGCCGTTTTCGTGAAATTTCAGACCGCAGATTTCTCTGGTGAGTCTTTGGCTAGTACTTCGTACTCAAAATTTCTGTGTAAATTTCTGAGGATATTTTTTCGAGGGTACAGGTCAAAAAACGGAGGCGTAGCGGGCTACGTTGAGTATTTTTGACCTGTGCTATCGGGAAAATAGACCAGAATATTTACACAAGAAATTTGAGTACGGAGTACTAGAGCGTGTCCGGTCTCAAACAGGATGGTCTTTTGTATTTCATAACCTTCCATCATCTTCATTTGAGTCGTTCCTCCTTTCGGGACAGTAACAAAAGTAATGGGAAGGTGTATCATAAAAATACGCAAAAAGCCCAGCATTTCTGCCAGGTTGGGGTGTATAGTAATTTGCTAAATAAAGCTGCCGCTCAAGATTTTTCAATCCTTAATGCGGCAGCTCTGTCCTCATTTCTAAATGACATTGAATAATATAAGCATCTACTTTTATACTTCAAATCTCAAAATAATCATTTTTCAGCTCAAAATTCATCACTTATTCATTTTCACAATCAACTTATCTTTTCATTCTAATAGTCTAAAGAATCACCGCCATAGATTGCTGCAAGAATCCCAATACCCAAAACAGCAACAGCAGCAACACCACCCCAAGCCACTTTTTCGAACCAACTCATCGATTTTTTTTCTGCCGCTGCTTTTTCTTCTTCTGCTGCTTTTTCTTCTGCCGCCGCTTTTTCTTCTGCCGCCGCTTTTAATGCTGCCGCTTCTCTTTCTGCCGCTGCTTTTTCTTCTGCTATTCTGGTATAATGTTCATTGAATGATTCTACACGATTATCTTGGCTTTGAAAATAAATTAATTTTTCTTGAAAATCATCTATCTTAAAAACATGATCACTTACCCTTTCAAGTTCTGGAGACATAGAATTAGAAAAGGCCCATACGTCTAATATAAAGGAATCCCCATTCTCAGTTCTTATGTCATCTCTCAACTTTGCTATTGGAACGAAATCACCATCGCCTGTCAACAAAACCACGCGACTTGGCTTAAGTCTTTCAATCGCCCTCGTCCCTTGCATGCCAAGAATCATATCCACGCCTTTTTCTTTTTTGTGACCGTAACCGGCAGGCACTCGTTCGTATGTATGAACTTTATATCCGTTTTCTTCCATTCGTGTCCAAAATTTATCGTTGCTGGGAGGCGTTGAACCTGCAATATGTTTCTCAACAATAGCATCATTTTGTGCACAGATTTTTTCAAATTCAGAATAGCTAAAACGTGCGCTTGCATCGCCATATTTCTCTTTTCCAGAAACAAAAATATTCGAATTATCAATCAATAATACAACAGTTCCCAAGAAACTCATCCTCCTATCTCAAAAAATATATTCTCGGAATCTTCAGCCGTTATTTTATAAGGCTTCCAGATTCCATTTCTCAAAAATCCCCCGCTTTTTTATTATAAACACGCTTCCTTCCAGTATGCTCCGTTCCTATCTCCTTGCCTTAAAGCTAAAGGTCACTTCCATTATCGTCCGGCGCCGTATGCTGCGGAAAATTCCTTTATATGCCATCCCCGGCGAATTCCCTTTCGGTGACACTCCCGGCGTTGGCACTTTTTATGATTTTTTACCCGCCTCTGGCAGGATGATTCCAATTTTCCATAATCTGCTTATCTCCTTTCTTTGATTTTTATCTGTGAAAATCCACTTTTCTGAATATTCTGGCGGACTGGGCAGATACGCTTTTCTTTCGCTATATAAAAACATTCGCGACTGGTACTCTGTCATAAAGCAGTTCTGTCTGTTCATCGAAAAGCACGGCAGAGATATAAGTTTCTCCTTCTTCCCGACACCATCGGTTCTTTATGTGATGGACTCATTATACCATAGTTTTTCACAGACTTTTTCGCCTGAAAAGCGACCCCAAACCTAAAATCGGTAAGAACAACAAACGCTGCCATGCTTCGCAAGACAGCTTATTGTAGCAAACGCTGCCATACTTCGCAAGACAGCTTATTGTAGCAAACGCTGCCATACTTCACAAGACAGCTTATTGTAGCAAACGCTGCCATACTTCGCAAGACAGCTTGTTGTAGCAAACGCTGCCATCTTCGCAAAACAGCTTATTGTAACAAACGTTGCCTCTCTCCCCGGGGCAGCTTATTGTAAATCGGAAGCAAACACCGTATCCGCATATTCAACAGCAGATTGAATCGCATAATGTATACCGCCGCCATTGGAAGGATTACAAGTCCCTGCAAAGTCTCCTATGCCGTTTCTCATATAAGAATCTGGTTTTCTTTGATCGTAGTGGCCTAAGAACTCGGCTTTGGGTTTTCTTAAGTAGTTCCACTCCCCCACTACTTTGTCCAGAAAGAATTCCCCTAAACAATGTTGATAGTCTTTTTTTAGTTCCCGGTTAAAATTCCTGTTCCATACCCCAACATTCCATAAATTATTTCCAATGGGAAATGCCCAGAAATATTTTTCATAATCTTCTGCTGCAAAATACCAATAATGGAACATATCCTCAGCTAAATTTACCTTTGCTGCTATTTGTCCGGACAAGCCTATGCTTTGCTCTCCGGGTACCCCGCCAGAGATATTCCTGGCTCCACTTGCCCACACAAGTTCTTTTGCCAGAAATCCGTTTACATCATAGAGCCCGCCGTTTTTCAGGATTTTAGTTACCTCTTCGCCATACTGAATCTGTGTGTGGTAAAGCAGGGCGGCACAGACCAAATAATGATCCAGCAAAGAGCGCTGTATTCCCAGTGATACCCTTCCCCCACAATATATTTTCTCTTTACATCCGCCATTTTGATAGATTACATGTCCTGTGATCCGTTTAGAATCCAGCAAAAACAACGGCTCTGTTGCTACTCCTATTTCCTCAAGCATCCCCAGAGCCTTATACGATACTCCGCCTCCACACACTTTTTCCGATTGGCGGCTGTTTTTTTCAAGGATCAAACACTTCTTTCCCTTTTTTCCAAGTCCATATGCACATACGCTCCCTGCCACCCCGCCGCCTATAATAATATAGTCATAAATCATTCTTTCATCATCCTGTACATTTTTTCTACATCCAGATCTACTATGTTACTGCGTACTTTTATTGCTGGGATTATCCCTAAAAAATTTTCTGCCGCTTTACCTGCAGTATTTCTATATTCTACCGGATAATCATCCATAATCCTGTTTTGGGCCTCTGCACTGTTCATAATACAGGCATTATAATCCTTGCTTTTTGAAATAAAGGCGATTCCTTTGATTGTATAAGCTTTAAACGGATCTCCACAGCTTACTTTGCTCCAGGGAGTCATCCAGCCTGCCATCTGTAAATCCTTTATCCCCACCACTGTTCTGTCATCGTTAAGTATATATGACCTGCTGCCAAAATGATCCAGCCATTGCAGTGCCATTGTGGATTTTCCTGCACCGGGTTTCCCTGCCAGAATATACCCATAATTGTCCACAATCACAGTCACCGCATGCATTAGTAATTTGTTTTTGCAGACTACCTTTTTTGCAAAAATCTGCATGGAAAGCAACAGTTCACACTGATGCGCAGTAAGGTGTTCGTATTTCTCCTTAAATTCCGCCAGACTGTCCATTTCCAGCTTGATACAATCTTCTTTTTCTTCCCGTAATCTAAATCTTTCAAACTTGTCAAAAATTATTGCGGAATCTGTTGAAAAACTTATTCCCTCATCTGCTATAAGATATTGCACCAGTATGCATCTCCTGCCCTTATCTATGTTAAATAATAAATATTATATCCCGTAACTTTACCCTTTTGAATTCTCTGGGCTGTAAGTACTACTTCACCGTATTTACTGCTCCTTTTTAAAGAATACCCCATTTTTTCATTTAAAAAATGTTCCAGACGGCATGGCTCCGCCCTTCCATAAATTTTGTATCCAATGTCGTCTCCGGCAATGTGTACGCTAACGCCTTTGAACTTATAAATGTTCTCTGCAAAATCAGCTATTTCCTTTCTGGCGGCATCATCCCTTTTGGAAATATATTTCGCAAGCCTGTCTGTCTGTTCCCGGATTTTCGCCTTATCAACTACACCTTTGATGCCAAAACGATGCTCTTTTAAAACTGTAGGATAAAAGTAAAAGCTTTGCCCGGTCACTTTCCCCTTTTCAATCCTATATCCAACCGTATAATTCCTAAAGGACTCGCCAAGCAAAGCCGGCATCACATCCAGTTCCTTTCTCAGCTCCGGCAGCAGACCGCTGTAAATCTCCTGGTAATCTCCCCCAATAAGATTAACATGAAAATTATATGTATCGGTCCTATGCTCATCCAGCATTGAATATTCAAACAGCGACAGCGTTCCATTTTTCATCCATGTTTGAATTTTCCTGTTTGCTGTAAAGCTGCCTGCAGGCTCATAATAGATTTTCATTTGTTCAGTAAATCCCTTTTCATCATCCTTCAGGATTCTGATTCCACGTGAACGGAACACATTTGACAATTACGCTCCCTCCCTGTTTTCTCTATTTTTCAGCAAATTTATTTTTTATGATATCACTGTATTTTTCTGTTTCCCCCTGCCTGAAGTCATTCATGATTTCATCATTAACGGCTAAAACAGCCTTGAAGATTTTATTGGATTGATTGCAACTGTACCGCAGTAATGCATCGTCCTGGACATACATATACGACATGCAGATGCACACGCCATTACATACCCCTAATGAGTCACAGTCAGTGCAATACTCCTTCCGCAATCTGTTTAAAGTTTCCAGCATTCTTTTATACTCGTCCGCATAAAAGCATCTGCTTATACGAAAGCTGTCGGTGGGTTCTCCCAGGCAGAACTGAATATCATTGGGCCTGCCAAATGGGTATATTTTCCCATCCGGATTCAACGCGATTTCCCGGTTAAACCAAAATGGCTTGAACTGCGTATCCCTTCTAAGCGCAGCAAATTCTTCAAACGTATAAAATTTGATCTTACACGTCTTATCCTTGATCCAATATTTGTAGGTATCTGTTAAAACACTGATAAAGTGATCCGTATCCATTAATAATTCGCGGTCAATGGCTGCATATCCTCTGGGTTCAATAGGCAATATCTTAAAATCAATCCGCCTCTCATTAAACCACTTGTATATTTCCAATAAATGCTCATAAGACCCCTTTGAAATCGTGCAAAAGGCTCTTACTCTTCCTCCCTTTGCTTTAACATAACATATCTTTTCATAAACCAGTTCACTATCCTGTCTCAGAAAATCATGATACGGGCCATCAAACGATATATTAATCAAAGTATTATTAGCAATTAATAATTCTATAAGTTCATCATTCAGTAAAAGTCCATTTGTCGTAAAATTATTCGAGAATTTAACGTTATATCTGTCAATCATCTGCTTTTGAAATGCAAACACTGTCCTGTAAAATGCATTCCCTGCAAGCGTCGGTTCCCCGCCGTGGAAAGTCACTTTCACATCACAATACTCTCTGCAGGCCGATTCTATGAACTGGCAGACCCTTTCAGGCTCTATCATTTCGGTTCCATTTAAATCATCTCCATTAAAACAATGCTTGCATCTCATATTGCATTTCATCGTTGGTTTTATTGTTAAAGCAATTTCATGTATCATCGTTCACTCCAGATTTTCATATATTTTATTTTCAAAAAACTCCAATGCCTTATACTCATCCACTGCTGAGATACACCGGTCAGCGAGGAAGCAGTCAGTCATACAATCCATTAATTTCCGGGTAAGTTCCATGACGCGATATTGATTCTTATCTTTAAAATATACCGTAAGACTATCCTCATACACTTCTAAACTACAGCTTTTCAGCCATTCCATACTTTTTATGCAGGTGTCAAATATCTTAATCTTTACGTGCCGCTGACTGAAATAGTCAAAAAAAATCCGCATGAACCGGGACGCATCATCATTTGTTATGGTTCTGCACCCATTCTTCGACGAGACAATCGTATCGGCCATCTTTGTCAGATGTATTGCATGGTTGAATATAATCTGCTGGTCAAAAGCCTGTAATGTCTTTTCACCGTAGGGGTCTTCCGATATCATTTTATTATTCAGAATCAGTTTTACATCCGCCAGACAGCCTGTCTGATTCACAAGATATTCCAATCCCTCTAAAGTTTCCTTATAGCTGCCCCTTACTCTCGTGATACTGTCATGAATTTCCTCATATCCATGAATCGGAATAATAAATCGGAAATTTCTATTTAAACCGGAAAGATTATAATTCGTTAGCAATCGGCCATTCGTATATACCAATACTTCACATCCATAAGGTATCAATCCACTGAATATTTTTTCTATGTCAGTATGCATCAGTGGTTCTCCACCATTAACGATTACACGGTCATGCGCAGAAAGTCCTTTATCATTTAAATATCTGAAGAACTGCTCAACTGACATTTCATTATGTGGGTCTGAATTATGCAAGGTGTTGTGCGAGTAGCAAAATATACAATTGCTGTTACACCCATATGTAATATTAAAATAAAAAATCCTTTTCATTCTTCTCTTCGCAACTTAGGACATCTCATGTCACCCATCCCTAATTTTCCAAAATAGTGATAAGACATTCCTATGCATCCTCCATTACAAAACTTTTTATATTCACAGTTATGGCATTTTGCTTCCTCTGCCAGCTTATATTCTGAAAAAATCCTGTTCTGATCGCTGTTGAGTATTTCGGTAAGCGGCTGCTTGCTCAAATCGCCTACACAAAAATCGGTTAAACACGTACATGGATACACCTTAAAGTCCGGATAGACATATATCTTGCTTTTGCCGCTGCCACAGTTAAGGTTTCTTAAACGGCCTGCCGGAGCCTGTTCCAGTTCAGCCTTTCTTTTTTCATATAAGTCAAAGGGAAATATTTTTTGAACCTTAAGTCTGAAACTGACCCTTTTTAATAAATCATTGACAAAACAGTTCCACTCATCAGCATGCATCATTGATGCAAAGCCTGCACTCCCAAAAGGCATTTCATAGGATACTCTCCAATACCTCATACTGGATAAATCTTCTAATTCTGGTATCAACTCAAATATTTCATCCCTGTTCTTACGACTGACCACAGATGCAACCGAGTATTTTAGTCTAAGCTGATCCAATTTTAGCAGAGTCTGCCATGTTCTTTCAAATGCTCCCTTCCCTCTGATCTGGTCATGCTTCTCCTTATTGCCGTCTAAGGAAATCTGAAAAAAAAGATTATCATATTGCATCAGTTCATCAAGATAATCTCCATATGTCCCGTTCGTTGTAATCGTGACCGTTTTCGATACGCCGCACATTAATTTCACAATATTTACAAATTCATTGTGAAGAGACGGTTCGCCGCCTGTTATCACAATATCATGTTCAGAAAAATCATTCTCACTAACTATCTTCCGGAGTTTATCACTATCTAAGTTGATTCCCTTCTGTTTCCCCCTGATACACATTGAACAATTTAAATTACAGTTCTCCGTGAGCAATATGTATATTTGCAATATTCTTCTCCTCCCTCTATGGAAAGCCACCGGCAGGCAGCCGTCAAGGTCAGGCAAGCCTGACTTTGACGCTTTACCTGTAGCAATAAAGGCCGCCGGCATCCTTCCATCTTTTCAGTACATCTTGGCAAATACCATCAAAACAACTAGTTGGCTTCGCCCCAGGAACACATGTCAAATAAGCTGGCCTCATCACACTCAGCGCTATTTACATCCTCCCAGGATGTTACAGAACAATTCGTATTTTCCATAATCCGCTAATCTCCTTTCTTTAGTTTTTATCTGTAAAATCCACTTTGCTAACTATTGGAGTGGACTGAGCAGATGCGTTTTTCTTTCACGGTATCAAAATATAACTGCGCAAAATCTTTCCGCTAAACATATTTTAGTAATTTATTAATAATTTCAATTGATAGTCCAAATTCTTCCGCTAAATCCTTCGGTGCTTTAGAACTATTATCTAATATTTGCAGACATATCTCTACTCCCCTTTCCTTTCCTGCAGCCCAACCTTTGTCATAGCCTATTTTTTCTCCTTCTTTTATACCTGCCATCTGCCCGCTTTGATATCCATCGTAGGAAGCCCTTTCAATTCTATCTGCCCTTTCCTCCTGCTCCCATCGCTTTTCGCGATTTCTTTCCCAATTATAGAAATCAAACATAATACTATCCTCCCATTCCGGCTACGCCCTTTTTCCTCTATGGCGCTTCTTATAATCCTCTCTGATCGGTGCACAGCAGGCATCAATCATAATTGACGTTTCCTTTCTGCTCTCAGACCGGCGGACTGCAGATATTGTTTCAGATATCATCTGGTAATTAAGCGCTGTACCAGCACTGTCACACTCATAATTAACTGCCCTGTCTGCTCTGATACCAAATCTGCCGGCAACATTAATCGCATCCATATTCGCTCCCAGAAATAAAAACTCCCATCCATATTTTTTCTTTTCCTTCTCCACCATCTTCTTTACTTTATCGTAAGTATAGATGTGGCTGGAATTCTCCATGCCGTCTGTAATGATAATGAATAAAGTCTTTTCCGGCCTGTCCTCTTCCCTGGCATACTTATGTATATTTGCAATATGATAAATTGCTCCGCCAACCGCATCCAGAAGAGCTGTACAGCCTCTTACATAATACTGGTTATTATTCATCGGTTCAACATTCGTGACTGGCACTCTGTCATAAAGCAGCTCTGTCTGATCATCGAAAAGCACAGCAGAGATATAAGCTTCTCCTTCTTCCTTACGCTGCTTTTCAATCATGGCATTGAAACCACCAATTGTATCATCTTCAAGACCTCTCATAGAACCGCTTCTGTCCAAAATAAAAACTACTTCTGCAAAACCTTTGCGCATAATTCCCATCCTCCTTCATCTTCCCAATATCATCGGTGCTTCATCTGATGGGCTTATTATACCAAAGTTACTGCCAGAACCGGTCGCCTGCAAAACGACCCCGGCACTTTATGAAATGATGCAGGGAAGCCCATGCTCTTCCAACTGTATATCCAATTCAATCATGTCATATATTTCATTCTCGATAAAATATGAGAATATAATATCTGTCTTATCACAGGGTGATAAGGCGTATCCTGCTCTTGCCAGCAAATCCTTCGTCTCATCCAGATTCAGCTTTAATCCGATACAAAGGCAAAGGGCTGTGCGCTTTTTCGGATGATAATCCGGGTTATTCTTAATCTTGGAAAATATCTTCTTATCTATGATGGCTCTTTGCCAGACTTCCGCATTCTTCATCTTTTTATCCTGAATCAGATACATAAGATACTGCGAAAAAGTGTCTGTAATATGTTTCATCCTCTCTTCTAATCTGCTCTCATGCTGCTCCTCGAAGCCAGAGTGTAATTCTTCTTCACATATAGAGACTTCATCTTCTGGGATTTTTTCCCTCAATGCTCTGGATTCTAAGCGAAAGTACACATCTCCATATTCCTCTTCACGCTTATCTTTTACATAATTATGATCTATATATGCTTCAAGATCAGGATAAATCTTTTCCCCCAGTATCGTAGACCTAGTATCAAAGACAACCAGGTAGATCAGCATCTCATTACTGTGAAGAAACGTATTGATTTCGTCCACAGCAATCCTCATTCCCTCTTCCTTCGGATATCCAAATCCTCCAGTGGATATAAGCGGAAAGGAAATCGTTTTAATGTGATTCTCCTTTGCAATCTGGAGACTCTTTCTATAGCAGGAGCGAAGCTTTTCTTCTTCCCCCTGACCACCGCCTGTATAACGGGGACTTACTGCATGAATAATATACTTTGCCGCCAGACGAAAGCCCGGAGTAATAAAAGCATCTCCCTCCGGAACAAAACCGATTTTTTCTGTTCTGTATCTGAGCAGTTCATCATAGCCTGCAGCCTTGTATACAGCTCTATCACACCCGGTTCCCACCATCACATGATCATTTGCCGTATTAACAATGGCTTCTGTATTCATTTTTGTTATATCATTGCGGACTATCTTAAATGGCATACTACACCTCATTTCCATTCCCAGCACCACTCTCATTTTTCCGGTACTTCTTCTCTATCACTGTTACATATACCACCATGGCGCCAATCGCCTCCACCATGCCTCCCAGAATGGAAAGTATAGCGTACGGCGAATTCTGCCCTGCCAGAAGCGGGAGTCCCAGCAGGACAAAAACAATCCCAAATATACACCACAGTCTCCCCACAGCCCGATTGTATGCTTTTACATCCTTTACCTGAAACATTTCCGCATTTGCCCAAAATCCAAAAGGCATGGCTTTTTTTGTATAGCAGGCATAAATTCCATAGGCGGTAAAAGCACCGCCCATTCCGGCCCATATTATAAATGCTGCCATTCTATTTCCTCCTTCCGGTGAGTCTTTTCCAATCCCGGTTCGACAGCCCTGGGAAAAACTCTTTTTATTTATTTTACTACTTTTTTCGCTAAAAAACTTTTTTTCTTTGCAATTAGAACAAATTACTTTCCTTTCAGCTTATTAAACAACAGGCAGCACGTTCCGCATACTATCCTTATGCTAAATAAAAACCCTGCGATTGCCGAAACAGCCGCAAGGTTTTATCATCTTTTTCCTTATTTTATTCCCATAAGCCAGCCCGCGGAGCGTGGCAGCGTTTGTTACAATAAGCCAGCCCGCGGAACGTGGCAGCGTTTGTTAC
>CAMWUN010000090.1 GCA_947177425.1 uncultured bacterium | reverse complement strand
ATAAGTTCCTGATGGCGCAGGAGAGCAGTGTGACGGATTTTTCGGATGAAAGTTTCCTGAAGGAGATTGAGGTGATACCTCTACCAGGACATTTCTTTGACATGGTTGGGTTCACCGAAACGGGAAGATTGAAGTAAATTTATCTGTTGATTTTCTGCATTTTCTTTATAATGGACTGCCAATACATGCGATCTTTTAAGACCCGGATTACCGTAATGGTGGAATCTTCCACGACAAAGAAGATTAGATATGTACTGTAAGGCTTAAAATAGATGTTTAATCCTTCGATAACATATCCTGTAGATTCATAGCCCTTTGGAAAAGAATTCAGTTCCTTGATTGTCTTTTTATCTTCTTTGAAAAGTTTTCAGCATATTCACGGTATTTGAATGTGTCGAGAATATACTTTTTGGTTGAT
The DNA here is from genome assembly GCA_947177425.1 of uncultured bacterium. Classification (GTDB taxonomy): domain Bacteria; phylum Bacillota; class Clostridia; order Lachnospirales; family Lachnospiraceae; genus Suilimivivens. Next base: position 12,853 of record CAMWUN010000090.1, on the reverse strand, counting down.
TTGATATCCAAGAGGGCATCTTTGGAAATCACGATTTTGTATTTCTTTGGTTTATCCAAAGAATGTTTTTCTTCTTTTGGCATTATATTTTGTCAATTTCCTCCCAAGCTTCATCAATCGTATAAACATCGCCTTTTTTCATGCTGTCTATTCCTTTGGAGAGTTCATCATATAATGCACCTATGGCTGTCTTTTCAGAATACTCTGTTTTCATAATATTATTGTTCTTAATAACCTGTGTTGCTGGTGCCATAGAATCACTTCCTTTCTTGATTTTATTATACGGTATTTAGCTTTTGCTTATCAACAGATTTTTATTAAATTTTCTTTGAATTTTCCTCAAAACTGTGTATTTCAGACTTTCATAGATAATGGTTAAATGTTCCAAGTGATTTCAATGTTTCCGTCTGCAATGCGAATAACTTTGATGAGCGTATCAACTACCGCCTGTCTGTCCTCGAAAGAGAGCGCTTCTCATGTTTTCACATGATTGGTTATCTGCTTCAGTCTGCCCTCTGTGGCTGTGACATTTGCCGTAACGATTTCTTCCTGTAAGACTTTACGCTCTGCGTCCAGTTCCGATATTTTTTCGTCTATGTACTTCATCAGAACGCTGCCTGCCCCAGACACTTTGGAGAGAAGTTCTTCGATTTCTTCCTCAATCTGTGTCAGACGGATTTTCTTCATCATATTTGTTTGTTCTTCTCCTGTGTCAGATAGACAGGAGAGTTTTTGAAATTCTGACAGTCTTTCCTTGATTGCAGCAAGCATATATTCTTCCAAAACGTCTGCATAAATCGTACAGCCTGCCCCAGTACAGTTACTTCCACGGCTTCCCGACTGACTGCAAACAAAGTAACGTCCCCACTTTGTTTTTGCCTTACGGATTGTCAGCGCATAACCGCATTTGCCGCATTTTACCTTGCCGACGAGCCATGAATTTTTTGGTTTACAGGTCTTTGTTGACTGCCGGTTGTTCAGACACCGTATGCGGCAGGCTAACCATGTCTTAGAGGGGATAAAACCCTTATGCGGTGCAAGGACAATTTCTTTGTCGGACAGGTCGCGTTGCTTTCTTGAAGTGGAAACTGTACCCTTGTAGAGATAGCAGGCATTGTAACCCGTAAAATCACTTGCCGGATTATAGATATTTGCGCCTTGACTTTGGAAAAACTGGTACACGTCAATATCCGCTTCCACATACACAGGATTGCGGAGCATTTCGCTGATACGGGCGGTATTCCAGTTTGCACCGCGCAGATTTTTAATCTGATGTTCGTTTAAGTACCGCACAATATCCCCAAGTGAATTGTCCGTGTCCGCATACATGGAGTAAATCAGCTTTAGCTGTTCGCTTTCTTCCGGGACTTCCTCATACATGGAAGTGCGGATATTGTCAATGACCGTGTTCGTCAGACGATAGCCGTAGGGGATACGCCCGCCCATGTAAAAGCCGCGCTTACACCGTGCATAATAAGCGTCCGTTACCCGCTTTTGTATGGTTTCCCGTTCCAGTTGGGCGAACACGATACAGATATTTAACATCGCCCTGCCGATCGGCGTAGATGTGTCAAATTTTTCCGTGGAAGAAACAAACTCCACATGATATTTCTGAAAAAACTCTATCATGTTTGCGAAATCCAAAATGGAGCGGCTGATACGGTCGAGTTTGTAGACAATAACCCGTTTGATTTTCCCTGCCCGAATATCATTCATCATATTTTCAAAGCCGGGACGGTTGGTGTCCTTGCCCGAAAATCCTTTGTCCGTATATTCGATACAGGCTTCTCCGTGAGTTTCGTATCTGCAATATTCAAGCTGGCTTTCTACTGATATGCTGTCCTTTTTTTCGATTGACTGTCTTGCATATAATGCGTCGTACATTTAGTATCTACCTCCCAAAACGTAAGACGCAATACCCAATGTAAAATCCTTATGGGATTTTAAATCAAACTGATCATACCGTTTGTATGATTGTTTTGCAAGTGACTTACGCATACTTTTTGAAAATCTGATAGAGCCGGGCTGCTATTTCCTGTCGGGTTTCCTGCTCTGATTTTTTCTGAAAGGCGGGGTAGATATTGGTAACTGTCAGCCTCATTTTATCTATGGAAAGACTTTCCATTTGTATCTGGGTATCGGGTGTAGGAGAGGTATCGTTGTTTGGCATAAACTTTCTCCTTTGGCGGTTTCCCTAAATTTTATGAGAAGTGGCAAGTACACTATAACGTAAATAGCGTAAACTTCCCCTCTACTCCTTACTACACACGCAAGGCAAAAATTGGCAAAGTTTTTTAGAAATTTTATAAAAAGTTTAGAATAGCAGAATAGCAAGCATAGGGATTGAGTACTCAAACCCGTAAAATTTCCATTCCCCGCCCGGCGGACTTGTGGGAATTTTGCTTATTGGGAAATGTCCCAAACCCTCTGAAAAAACGGAAAGGAAGCGGAGCTATGGCAGAGAGAAAACGGGCTATCCAGTTAAAGTTCTATGTGGCGGACGAACAGTGGGCGAAGATACACAATCTGAAACAGGCGGCAAAGACTTTTAATTTCCTAACGGAGCATGACATTTCAGAGTATGAGCAGTTGTAGGCGGCAAAAAACGACGGCAAGCTGCCCGATTTTAAGAAGCTGCACACGGAGTACAAGGAGCTTACAGAGAAAAAGGATAAGCTGTATCAAGAGTACGGGAAACTGAAAAAGAAAATCAAGCAGTACGACACCTTAAAACAAAACGTAGACAGCATTTTAAGACAGACAAAAACCCCGGAGCAGGAACGGGACAATGGACGCTAAATAACTCTCTTAAAACGCAAAAGAAGGCGGATAGCGCACCCCTCTATTTGGGGAGTATGCTATCCGCTACTTTGCATATCAAACTTATAGCCGACACCTATTACCGTCTTTATGTAAGTTGGGTTTTTGCTGTCTGGTTCAATTTTTTTACGCAGGTTGTATATTACATTTACCACACTGGACTGGCAGCTATCACTATCTATGCTCCAAACGGCTTCAAAAATTTGTTCCTGTGAAAGTACCATGCCCGGATAGGAAGCTAAGTACACAAGCATACCATATTCAAGACGAGTAAGATAAATATCAGTTCCGTCACGGAGCACCCGGCGTTGGTGCAGTCTGATTTCCAGTCCCGGAAAAACCAATGCGGGGGATTGTGGCGGCTGTATGGCTTCCAGCGGTATCATATCGGCAAGGGCAGTTATGGCTTTCTCAACCGCTTTTTCTTCCGTGTCGTTGAATACAAGCATGACTATTTTCCCAACAAAAACCACCTCCCGTTATAGTGTATGAAAACTTTACAGAAGCCGTTGAAAGTTTACATGATATGTTCTTTGCATACTTCTGTGCAAGTCATAGAAAATTTCCCTTTCTCCCACATAGGGCATTGTTTAATTGACAGTTACATTTATGCTGAAAAAGGACGATTACATTTTGAAATATCATTGCCCTTCAAGCAACGGTAGGAAATATATTTGAAATACTTACTCCTTCTTAGATTATGGCTTAATGTTTTTATTAAACTGAAAATATGTTATAGAAAAATATAAAATGTATATCCCAAGAAAACTAGTCAATGAAATGCAAAAATATAAAATCCATTCTGTACGTATTCCTGTGTAAATCACAAATTGTCGTCCTACATATAGTATAAATACTGCACTGATAATAACCGAAAGGATAACAGGGCATAGATAGTAGAAAAATAGCTGCTTAGCTACTACTTGTTTGATTCTTTTTTTCCCCATTCCAAGTTTGCTTAAAATCTGATAACGGAATTTATATTTATTGGAATCGCTTAACTGTTGGACGGAAAGAACCGTAAGTGATACACACAAAAACACTAATCCAATATAAAATAATGGAAACGACAGGGTACTCATTAAAAATTTTAGTTCTAAAACCTCTCGGCTTTTGACTTGTATGGTAGCGGGCATTAAAAAAAGTTCTTCGCTTCCAATTTTTATATAATCAGCCAATTCATCATATCCCCGTATTTTTCCGGTTAAATCATATAAACATTCTGATAAATACTCCGGCACATCTCCGTTTGCCATAACTGCCATAAGTGAAAAATATTTTTTCATTCCGGCAAGTTTCTTATCTGGCACAACCAGCAAGTAATCTGTTACATTATGCCCATTTTGTGCAAATCCCTCTGTTTTGAATCCAGCGAAATCAAGCCCTATATTTAGGCTATTGGGTAGTTCGGCACTTTTATCCTTAATTTCTTGATATACACGGTTTGCTATATGAATTAAATACTGATCATCTTGCAAAGTAACAGGCGTTAAATCCAGCATTTCCCGTAAACGGTTATAATCGCTAATTCCCATATACACATCATAATCATAATAAGCAACAGCCCGTTTTCCCTCTGCCACAACTGGGTCGCTATCCCTATCAGAAAAAATCCTTAAATTCTGATACAAATAATCGCCCATATCACTTGTTCCGTTTTGGTATACACAATATTTCAATATATTCCGTGGATTTATATTGTCGTTTATCAATGATTCTTCTTTAGAAAAGTCATTGCTTGTATTATCGCTGATTATAATAATGTCAAACGGATATTCTACATCTAATTGTTTGTTTTGATAGTCGCTCAACATAAACGCAAGCGAACTTCCTACTAGTGCAAACATAAACAAAAGACTTAATGTTCCAAGAACAAAACAGGTATTCCGCATTTTTGAGGAAAACTGCCTAATCATAAATAAATATTCCCTTTTATAGATTAACTTGCCTTTCCCCTTTATATAATTCATAAGAAAAGCGGAAAGTCCTAAATAGAAAAAGTAAAACGTAAAAATCAGCCCTATCATTTCAAATATCGCTGTCCATTTCGTTATCCCGCCTGTAAAAATAAAAAAATATAAAAGCAATATATTTCCTATGGAGAGAAAGAACAGCCTTTTCCATAAAGCGTTTCGCTTTTCATTTACTGTTTCATTCTGCTTATCCATGTTAATTAAATTGATTATTTCCATGTGGGAAAACTTTTTCCTGTTCCGAAACAGGGCAGCAAAAAAACAAACGCCATACAAGATAACTGTCAATATAATGCTGCCCGTTGATATTTCTACATTTACCTTGTAATTTTTCCCGATACTTTTATAAAAAATGAAAAATAGCACCTGCTGTAATCCACTGCCGAAAATCAGTCCTGCGAAAAGAGCGCATACACCAAGATAAAGATTTTCTTTCATATAAAGACTTGCAATTTGTTCTTTCCTCATTCCCGATAACAAATAAATAGCAAATTCCCGGCTTCTTTTTTCTAAAATGAAACGGGTCATATAATTGATTAGCCATGCTGCTATGATAAGAATTGTCACTGTGGAAACGGACATAAAAGCAATCAACATAGTTCCTGCTGTAGATAGTTCCCCATTATTTCCATAATGAATCATTTCGTAAATATCTTTTGAAAAGAGTAGCGAGTGAAAGGAAAAAGTAATGGCAGTTATCATACATAAAGTCAAAAAATAATTCAAATAGTCTTTCCACAATCTCCATGCGTTTCGTAATGCAAGTTTATTCAGCATAAATATCCTCACCCCCTATTTTAGACTGTATATCAAGAATACGGTTTAGGTAATCTCTTTTGTTCATATTTTCCCGGTTTAATTCAGCATATATTTTCCCGTCACTCAAAAATAAAATTCTCTCACAATAACAGGCTGAGAACACATCATGTGTTACCATTAAAATGGTTGCACCGAACTCCTTGTTCATAACCTGTAAAGTGCGAAGCAGCATAGTAGATGATTTAGAGTCTAAAGCCCCGGTTGGTTCGTCAGCAAGAATTAGTTTTGGCTTGTTGACAAGTGCCCTTGCACAAGCCGCACGCTGTTTTTGCCCGCCGGACACCTCATACGGGAATTTACCCAAAATATCTTCAATATGCAGGGTTTCCGATATATTCTTTATTCTACTTTCTATTTCCTTTTTTTCTCGCCACTAAGAGCCATAGGAAGCATAATGTTTTCTTCAATGCTTAATGTATCTAAAAGATTATAGTCTTGAAAAACAAATCCAAGATTTTTCTGTCGGAAGTCAGACCGTTCAGCTTCATTCATTCTTGATATATCAATCTTGTCATAAAATACCTGTCCGTCCGACATAGTATCTATGGTCGAGAGAATATTTAGGATTGTGGTTTTGCCGGAACCAGAAGCTCCCATAATTCCAATAAATCCCCCTTTGTCAACATAGAAATTCACATGATCAATGGCGTTCAATGTTACATTTCCTGTGCAATAATTTTTTACAAGATTTTTGACTTCAATATAATGATGTTCTGTCATAGAATTTTACCTTTCCTTTCTTTCGGGATTTCGGAGCAATATGGTGTAAGACCAGTAAATGCCTATACAAAAAAATGTAATAAAGCTGCTGATACCTGTTAAAACCATAGAAAATACAATATAAAACAGAATATTTGTATAGCTCATATTCTCAAATAATGCAGGAAGCCCCCAGCCGCTGTTGCTTACTCCAAATATAACCAATCCAATCGCAATACCACTAACCAACATTTTCTTCATCTTAGTAAATTCCTCTTGTATTTCTGTTCGTACCTCTTCATCAAAAACAAGTTCCTTTTTTCGAAACATTCTGTAAGGATTTTGTTTCAAGGCAATATAAATTACGATAGCAAGCAACATCATAATTGATATGGTTGTAAGTATTGGAGCTATATTGGAAGCGAACAAATAATGTTCTGTTGATGTATAAGATACCGAATTACAACCTAACGCAATTCCACACGCCGCAGCTAATAACAAAAATTTCTTTCCATTCCGGGAGCATTGAGAGCATTTGACACAGTAATCCCTTTGCCCTTAGGGACAACTGGCGGTTGCGTAAATGAAGATTTGGCATAATCGTATAATCTTTGACTTTCTTTACTCTGAATACTGGCATAATAAACTTGTCCTTTCTTTTGGTGCGAAAGTCTAAACATAGCTTAGAGGAAATGTGGGTATGCGTCTTAGTGATTGTATTTTGTGTGTTTCAATTTACAACAATCTTCCCGGTTTGCTTCCGTATGCCGGACGGTGTGGTGTTCCTTGCGGACTGCATCAGCAGCAGGGAAACGTTGGAGAAGTATGCTGTTTCGTTCATTAATGACGTGGGAGCCTATCTGGAAACGCTGGATATGGTGGAAAAAATGGAAGCCCGATACAACAGGGACAAGGTGCATGAGGTGGCGGAGAGGATTTTATCCATCTGCATGGAGCCGATGTGCTTTGAGAGAATTTTGCAGGAAGTGTTCAAAGGTTACGGGCTTTCCATGAATTTTGAGCAGTATGTGTTGGTGGGCAGCACGGTGCGTTCATATCTCTCATGGCTGAAAGACAATGGGAAATTGGCAGCTACGTTCCAGGACAGTATGCTGTTGTGGCAAAGGTTGTAGTTTTGATAATCCGCGGGTGGCTTGTGAGGCTTATCGGCAAAGCACGGAAAATCTGAAATCCTATATGCAGCGCCAGTGGAGCCTTGTCGGGGGAATGGCTGGCACGTTCAGGGAGATGGGGTAAAAAGATAATAGATCATATAATTGAAAAAAGGCGATAGGGGAAAAATAAATTTATCCGTATCTTTATGAAATCTTCAAAATTATATGTTATTCTTTTTGCAACATATAGAAAGGATATGCAGAGTATGGACATCATTTTGAAAACAACAGAACTAAGTAAAAGTTTTAAAGGGCAGATTGCGGTAAACCGTATATCTTTAAGCGTAGAAAGGGATTCGGTTTATGGTCTGTTAGGACCAAACGGAGCTGGAAAATCAACAATTTTAAAAATGATTGCAGGAATCTTTAAGCCGACTTCCGGCAGGATAGAGGTTGACGGACATGATTGGAGCCGCAATGATTTGAAGGAAATTGGTGCTTTGATTGAAAATCCGCCGCTGTATGATAATCTGACAGCATATGAAAATCTGAAAGTACGCGCCCTGGCGCTGGGTTTATCAGATGAGCGAATTTCAGAAGTCCTTACCACGGTACAATTAACCAACACAGGAAAAAAGAAAGCAGGGCAGTTTTCTTTAGGCATGAAACAAAGGCTTGGAATAGCACTTGCACTATTGGCCCAGCCTAAACTCTTAATTTTGGATGAGCCGACAAACGGATTAGACCCTATCGGTATTCAGGATCTGCGTAAATTGATCTGTTCTTTCTCAGAGAAAGGGATTACGGTTATTTTATCCAGCCATATTTTATCTGAGGTTGAGCTGATTGCAGACCATATCGGTATTATCTCAAATGGAAAGCTGGGTTATGAAGGTGAAGTCCATAAAGATGTGGATTTGGAAAACATTTTTATGGAAGTTGTTGATAACACCAGGGGGGAGGGCTGATTTATGCTTGGTATCATTCAATCCGAATTGCTGAAAATGCGCCATACTTTTTCTATGAAGCTGATAATTCTGGCTCCGTTAGGCACATTGTTGCTGGGGTATCTGTTAAGCGGCAACCATGTCCAGCTTTCAACATATAACTGGTGGTATTTCATGGTTCTGCCGCTTGTAGTTTCGCTATGTTCTGCGAGCATGATTGCCGGGGAGAAAAAAAGCGGAATGCAGAACATAGTTTTCCTGCCCATACAATTTGGTAAAATCTGGTTTGGAAAAACGGCAGCATTGGTTATTCTACTCTTTGTGACAAACCTTTTCCTGTGGATTGCAACAACTGTTGCCGGCATGGCGGCAAGTGTTACGGTTTCTCCTTTGGATGGGCTGATTGGTTGTATGCTCCTTTTCCTGACTTATTTGTGGCAGATTCCCGTTATTATGCAGTTAACATGTTTCATGGGGCATATGAAAGTTGTTTTTGTATCTTTAGCTGCGAACGTGATTTTATCTGCTGTCTGTGCTGAGAAGGAATGGTTCTTATTTGTCCCTTATGCGATCCCTGCCCGTGTTGTATGCCCATTCTTCAAAATGCACGTTAATGGGATTCCCCTTGAAGATGCATCTTCTCTTTTATCAGCCGGGTATGTTTTTCCAGCAGTGATTGTCAGTCTGGTGTTTGCATTAGCTGTTTTTTGGGGCGGTTCAAAATTGTTTTCGCAAGGAGGCTGGGTACATGAGTGAATATTGCCAGTATCTGAAAAGTGACATTTATAAGCTGAGGCACTCATGGTTTTTGGGGATTCATCTGCTCTTTCCGGTTTTTGGGGCAGTTCTCATGCTGTTTTATTCCCATTTATCGTCCGGCAGCGAACTGAATAAGCTGGCAGCTTTTGCACAGATTATCGCAATTGCATATCCGTTTGTAATCTCGGTTGTCTGCCAGATTGTTGCAGAGCAGGAATTACAGGCAGGGCATTCCCAAAATATACTCACGCTCCCCAGCCGCAATAAAGCTATCTTTTCAAAACTCACCATCCTGCTTTTGGCGGGACTGTTTTCCACTGCGTTCAGTGCTGTGCTATTTGGGATTCCGTTTTCCTATATGACAGGAATCAAACTTCCGGTAAGGTTTTTTGCCGCAATTTCGATTGTACTTTGGGGAAGCAATGTTATGCTGTACGGACTGCACCTGATTTTAGCGTTCCGCTTTGGGAGAAACTTATGTTTAAGTATCGGTGTGATTGGAAGTTTGCTGTCAGCGCTCCTGCAGACAGATCTTGGTACGGGATTGTGGTATATTATCCCTTATGGTTTGGGAGTGCGGTTTGCAGAAAGTGCCTTGGCATACCTGTTCCATCCGCAGCCTGTGGGGACATTCGAAAACCAGATAGGGATTCTTTTCTGTACCATTGTCACTTTTGGTACAATAGGCTTGACAGCATTTTGGTTTTCACGATATAGTGGAACATCTTCTGATTGAAATGAGGATTTTATCCTGTCACTGTTTAGTTCAAAAATGATATATTCTTAAAGGAGCGGAACGATGGGACATATTTTAGTAGTAGACGATGAGCCTGCAATGCTTCAGCTTATCCGGCGTGTGCTGGAAAAAGACCGGCATCTGGTCAGCCTGATATCGGATGCACAAACAGCCCTTCATATGAACTTTTCTAAATATGATCTGATTTTGCTGGACATTATGATGCCGGGACTGGATGGATTTGAATTTTGCAGTCAGATACGTTCATATGTAGACTGTCCCATTATATTTCTGACGGCCAAAATACAGGAGGCTGATATTGTGCGCGGATTAGGGCTTGGCGCTGATGATTACATTACAAAGCCATTTGGAACGGATGAACTTCGGGCGAGAGTAAATGCCCACTTACGGCGCGATAACAGGGAAAAGAGAAACGCCTTTTCCATTTCAGGCATCGTGTTTCAGATCAGCGCAAAAGAAGCGGAATTTCAGGGGGAAAAACTTCTGCTGACCAAAAGTGAATATGAAATCTGCGAATATCTGGCGCTTCATCACGGGCAAACATTTACGAGGGAACAAATCTATGAAGCTGTTTTTGGCTTTGATGGGGAAAGTGGCAGTTCTGTTATTTCCACCCACATCAAAAATATCCGCAGCAAACTGACAGCTTACCAATTAGCGCCGATAGAGACTGTATGGGGGGTGGGCTATAAATGGGTGTAAAAAAACTGCGTTCCGTATTCATGCGGTATGCACTGTGCCTTGCGCTTGCGGTTTTTATGGTGATTGCGGTTAATATGGGGGCTTACCTTTTTTGCGTGAGCATAGGGGTCATATATCCGCTGACCAGCATAAGTACCGCAATAGAAATGGAAAAAGATAATCTGCGGTCTGTCCGGCAGGTTGAAGAATCTGATATACCATATCCATGCGAATATGTCATATTCACAAAAGACGGGCAGTATGTAGGCGGCTCCATTGGCTGGGAGTATAGCACCGCCATATGGAATACCTGCATGGAAGGGGGCAGGACCAGAGACGGTTTGTATCTTTATTCTGTCATTGAGAGAGAAGATGAAATCCTGATTTTGAGATACCGCATGACGGCCCAATTTGGAAATGCGGCATTAAGAAGTATATTTCCGTCTGCCGACTGGCTTTTGATCGTCACCATTCTGTTGGAAATTCTGCTCTCTCTGATTGCAATATCTTTTATATTTGGGAAATATCTTGGGAAAAAGATTGATAAACTGCTGACTGTCGTCCACAAAATAGAGGATCAGGATTTGGAATTTGAAATTCAAAAGAGCAGGCTTTTTGAGGTGGATCAGGCATTGGATGCACTTGACCATATGAGGCTTGCGCTGCGGCAGTCCCTTGAGAGACAGTGGTATGACGATAAAATGAGACAGGAGCAGCTTTCTGCGCTGGCACACGATCTGAAAACACCGCTTACCATTATCAGGGGAAATGCAGAGCTGCTTCTTGACACTTCCCTTTCAGCAGAACAGACGGAGTGTGCGGAATACATTGAGAACAGTTCCTTACAGATGCAGGACTATGTGCAGACCTTGATTGAGGCAGCAAAATCATGGGACAGCTATAACCTTTGTATGAAAAAGGTCAATATGGATTCTTTACTGCAGGAGCTTAAGAAGCGAATTGATGGTTTATGTGCTGTGAAAAACATTCTTCTGCATTGGGATTGTGGACATCATCCTTCCTATATTACTGCAGATCACAATCTGCTTATAAGGATGCTCACCAACGTGCTTTCCAATGCAGTAGAACATACTCCGCAGGGTGGAGAGATTACCTTTGAAGTAGAGGAACATGGCAACCAGCTTTCTTTTCTAATTACAGATACCGGAAAAGGATTTTCTGACGAATCTTTAAAACATGCAACAGAAGAATTCTTTATGGGGGATGACAGCCGGAATTCAAAATCCCATTATGGTATTGGTCTGTATGTGGCTGCTTCCATAGCCAAAAAGCACAATGGGAAAATCATTTTAGAAAATTCTGCTGTTGTAGGCGGTGCAAAAGTTACAATACAAATCCCGTACTGACGTGCATAACGCTGAATTTGGCGATGGCAATGCGGAATTATTAAAACTACTGTCTGAAAGTAAGCCGGACATTATTGTGATAACTGGGGATCTCATAGACGCCGATTACACGGATGCAGGGATAGCGCTCGGCTTCGCGCAGGAATCTGTCAGGATTGCCCCAACCTATTTTGTGACAGGAAACCATGAAGCTGCCAGTTCCCAATATGGTGACCTGAAAATCGGGCTTGAAGTGGCGGGGGTTATCGTGCTGGAGGGTGAAGCCGTTTCCTTAGAGCGAAATGGGGAAACCGTAACACTGCTTGGATTGGATGATCCAGATTTTATGGTCAAGAGGGATATGTTTGGTGAAACCTCTGCTATGGTTAGTGCGAAATTGAAAAATCTGGATAACGGTGAAGGAGGGTATACCATTTTGCTCTCACACAGGCCGGAACTGTTTGAAATGTATGTAAACTGCAGCATTGATCTGGTCTTTGCAGGCCATGCGCATGGCGGCCAGTTCCGGCTGCCGTTTATTGGCGGAGTGATTGCTCCTAATCAGGGTTTATTCCCTAAGTATGACGCCGGGCTGTATACAGACGGCGGCACGAGCATGGTGGTCAGCCGTGGCATTGGGAACAGCATCATACCACTGCGTTTCAATAACCGCCCAGAGATTGTTTGGGTGGAACTGAATGCCGAATAATATACAAAAGCAGACCGCCGCACTATGGCCATCATCCGCCATATGCGGCGGTCTGTTATTTCCGCAGGCAGGCCGGGCGGCCTAATAAGGGAAATCACTTGGAAAGGGAATATGCGGGTGGGCTTATCGGACGAAAAGCGAAAATCTTTAGGGGTGTTTTTGATATTTTTAATAAAAGAAAAAAGATTTCGTTCCATTTCAAATAGGGTTTCGTTCCCTCCCGGCGAA
>CAMWUN010000089.1 GCA_947177425.1 uncultured bacterium | reverse complement strand
AATCACTTTCTTACGACCAGCGCAGTAAATGCGCAGGTCTGTATGAGCAGTAACAAGCTGCATAAATATAATAAAAAAATATTCAGTCATATATAGAATTTTCCCAAAATATTGTGTATAATAAGTAAATAGTGTACAATAGATATGTACAGACTATACTACAAATGAAATATAAAGGAGAAAAGATATGCTTGTAACATTAGTGCCCTTATTTGATGAAGAAATGAGCGTACGGGCCTATTCCCTGTTTACGCAGAAAAATAACACTTTATTGAATCCCAGCTTTAACGGGACCAGTTATAACGATGGTGCGGTTCAGGTGACTGGCCTTGAAATGATTAACAGCATGGGAATTGATACGCTTGCCACGGACAAAGAAATATTTGTATCAGTAAACAGTATTTCTCTTTTCTCTGACATTGTCACCCAGTGCCGGGCGCCTTACAGCCGGATTATCCTGCTTCTGGATGATTCCATACTGCCGGAGGAGGTATTTATCAACAGACTCCGCGCGCTGAAAGCAATAGGATATAAACTGGCCATGCGGAAACTGCCGGTGCAGAAATTTGAAGTATACAGGGATATTCTCCTCTTAATGGACTATATCCTGCTGGATCACAAGAAAATCGACATTGCCAAGGCGAAAGTATATTTTTCCAACAGATATCCCAGCATCAGATTGTGTGCGGGAAACATTCAGACCCAGGAAATATTCGAGGAATTGAAAAAGGAAGGCGGATACCAGCTTTATGAAGGGGAATTCTACCGTGTTCCTGTAACGAAAGGTCAGAGGGATGTAACGCCTTTGAAGGTTAATTACATAGAACTTCTCAATATTGTCAACGCTCCTGATTTTGAACTGACAGATGCCGCTGAGATTATTGAAAGGGATACGGCGCTTGTTATTTCCATGTTGAAAATGGTAAACAGAATGGCGGTCAACTCGGAAGTTACCTCCATCCGGCATGCAGCGGCCATGTTAGGGCAGTATGAACTGAAAAAGTGGATTAACACAGCGGTGGCAAATGAACTGTATGCGGATAAGCCCAACGAAGTTACGAGACTGTCTCTGCTGCGGGCGAAATTTGCAGAAAACCTTGCGCCTGCCTTTGATCTTGCCATGCAGTCGGGTGAATTGTTCCTGTTAGGTCTTTTCTCGGTACTTGACATTATTATGGATCAGCCTATGTCGGAAGCTTTAAAGGAAGTGAAGGTATCCAGGGAAATCAGCGAAGCCTTAACGGAGCATAAAGGGATTCTGGCTCCTGTGTATGACTTTATCAAACAGTACGAGTCTGCTAACTGGCAGGAGATATCAAGAGTAATGATCATCAGAAGCATTAAGATGGAACGGATTCACGATGCCTATGTTCAGGCTCTTAAATGGTATAAAAACCTGTTTGTCGGATAACAAACGCGGTGTCAGCCATCTGTTGTTAAAAAAGCGCGGCCGCGCTTACGGTTCATATTCCGTAGGTGCGGCCGTTTCGTTATTGTTTCTGATTGTGATGCCGTTTACTTCCACATGGTCATTGATTTCTATCACCAGACAGCGTTTGCCGTCCAGTGTACGGGTGTTTACTAAATCCGCCCGGTCGGGGTTGACCCTGATTACCACATCCGGCGTTTTTACTTCAAATGTCCTGGTATTTGCCACATTGTCCACCAGAAGGGACGTGTGTTCGCCTGCTGCGGCATCATAGATTTTTTCAAAATCGGTCAGTCTTTCCTCCTGTATACCGCTTTTCTCAAAAAGATTCTTTACCTGTTGTTTATCCAGCATAAGAGGTTCGGGAATTTCCTTGTGTTCCTCAATCATTTCCGTGAGATTTTCATGGATGCTTTTCACCACTTCGTATTCTGCTTCTTCCCCTAAAGTTTCCTCTATCAGAGTCTGGAAGGTTTCTTTCTGGGTTCCGGCGGAAAGTGGGAGAACGGCTCCCAAAACACTGTCTGCAAATTCCTGGTGTGGCTCCTCCGGTTTTTTAGAATAATAGAGGACGCTGTGAATATCGGATGCCCTGTCGTTAAAAGCAGGGAAGAGAAATCCGGTTTCCGGCATTTCCACTACCCAGTCCCGGACTCTGTTGTGGAATTCATTTGCCGTGATATCGTAGCTTAAGCCGGGCTTTGAAAGGTTGACAGGGCAGATACAGCACAGGATATATTCATATACTGTATCTGAAGCGTCATCCATGGTCAGCCCGTCACTGGTCTTTCCCGGCACATCATAGGCGTCGTGAATCAGCAGTATCAGATAATTGCCTACATATTCGTAGGAGCCTATCACTTTATCGTAGAATTCCTCAAGAAGGGAATCGTCTTTCAGCCTGCTTTCCCGCAGGCGGAGCAGGAATTCCTGTGTGCCCCCTTCCTCCTCGCTGGATAAAGGGAATTCCAGATTAAGCAAATTTTTTCCAGGACTGCCCGACAGGGTTTTGCGGAGCAGTTCAAAATATTTAAATATCTCCTCCTCCGGTAGAGAGAGAAAGGCTTCCTTAAACTCCGTCTTTTTATTCTTTTCGCCGTCCACATAACAGCCGCAGATACGCGTGATAGAGCAGTTACTGGGCGTGTAAAGCCGCTTGATTTCATTGATTTCCTGTTTAATCATAAAAAGTTCCCCCTTATCTGCCTTATTACAATAATCTGGCCCGCAGAGCGTGACAGCGTTTGTTACAATAATCTGGCTCGCAGAGCGTGACAGCGTTTGTTACAATAATCTGGCTCGCAGAGCGTGACAACGTTTGTTACAATAAGTTGGCTCGCAGAGCGTGACAACGTTTGTTTATAAGGGCAGTTCGCAAAGTGTGCAGTCCGATGTTCAGGCAGTTTCCTTTGTATTATTTTCCTGTGCCTTTAAGTTTTTCTGGGCAGTGGAAAGCATCAGTTTAATTCTGTTGAGCTGGTTTACTTCACTGGCTCCCGGGTCATAGTCGATGGCCACGATATTACTTAATGGATACTGCCTGCGCAGTTCCTTGATAACGCCTTTTCCCACCACATGGTTGGGAAGGCAGGCAAAAGGCTGGGTACATACAATATTGTTGACGCCGCTGTGAATAAGTTCCACCATTTCCCCTGTCAGGAACCAGCCTTCCCCTGTCTGGTTTCCGATGGAAACAATATCCTTTGCATAGTCTGCTGTCTGGTAAATACTTATAGGAGGCGCAAAATGGATGCTTTTTTCAAGTGCTTTGGAAGCGCTGCCTCTTAGGAATTCAAGGGCACTTATGCCCAGCTTTGAAATAAAAGCGGCTTTTTTGCTGGTCCCCAGTTCACTGGCTTTATATATCTGGTTGTAGAAACAGTAGAGCATAAAATCAAGGAGGTCGGGAACCACGGCCTCGGCTCCCTCGGATTCCAGTAATTCTACCAGATGGTTATTGGCCGCAGGGGCAAATTTCACCAGGATTTCCCCTACAATGCCGACTTTGGGCTTTATTTCCCCGGTAGTGGGAATGGCATCGAACTCTTCCACTATCTGGCGGCACATTTTCTGGAAAGTAAAGAAACTCATGTGCTTTGCACTGACAAAATCCTTACATTTTTTCAGCCATTTCTGGTGGACAGCTTCCACGCTTCCTTTTTCCTTCTCATAAGGGCGCATACGGTAGATACAGCGCATAAAGATATCGCCGAATACAGCACCGTAAGAGGCGCGGAGCAGCATATTCAGATTCAGATGAAATCCCGGGTTGGACTCAAGCCCCGACATATTTAGGGAGATAACAGGAATCTGGGACATTCCGGCATTTTCAAGGGCCCTGCGGATAAATCCTATATAGTTGGTTGCCCGGCATCCGCCTCCGGTCTGGGTCATGATTACCGCCACTTTGTCAAGATCATATTTTCCAGAAAGGAGGGCGTCCATAATCTGTCCCACTACGATAAGGGAAGGGTAGCAGGCATCATTATTTACATATTTAAGCCCTACATCCACGGCCTGTTTATTGTCATTTGCAAGGACTTCAAAGTTATAACCGCAGGCATCAAATGCCGCTTCTAAAATATCAAAATGGATAGGTGACATCTGGGGACATAGAATCGTGTAATTTTTCCGCATTTCCTCCGTAAATTTTACTTTTGTCACGGCGCTGGAACGGATCGTGCGCTGTTTATCCTGTTTTTCCCTGACACGGATAGCCGAGAGCAGGGAGCGGATGCGGATTCTTGCCGCCCCTAAATTGTTTACTTCGTCTATTTTCAGACAGGTATAAATTTTATCGGAGCCTGTCAGAATATCCTTCACCTGGTCTGTGGTAACGGCGTCTAAGCCGCAGCCGAAGGAGTTAAGCTGAATCAAATCCAGATTATCCACGCTTTTTACATAGCTGGCGGCGGCATAAAGCCGGGAATGGTACATCCACTGGTCGGAGACGATTAAAGGACGTTCCGGTGCCGCAAGATGGGAAATGGAATCCTCAGTCAGCACAGCAATATCGTAGGAAGTGATTAACTCCGGGATGCCGTGGTTGATTTCCGGATCAATATGGTAGGGACGTCCTGCCAGGACGATCCCCCGCCTGCCCGTCTCTTTCAGCCAGGAGAGCACTTCCTCCCCCTTATCCTGCATGTCTTTTCTTGCCTGTTTCAATTCCTCCCATCCAAGACGGGCGGCTTCCATTACTTCTTCCACAGGAAGTTCCTTAAATTCCTTAGCGAGGGCTTCCGATACCGTCTTTAAATCTTTAAATGACATAAAAGGATTGCGCAGAAGGGCCTCACCCTTTCCGATTTCCTCCACGTTATTCTTGATGTTTTCCGAATAAGAGGTGACGATAGGGCAGTTGTAGTGATTGTTGGCATCTTCAAACTCGTTTCTCTCATAAAAAAGAGCAGGATAGAAAATAAAGTCCACTTTCTGGTTTATCAGCCAGTTTACATGCCCGTGGGCCAGCTTGGCAGGATAACATTCTGATTCACTGGGAATGGATTCGATTCCCAGTTCGTATATTTTCCGGTTGGAGACAGGGGAGAGAACCACCCGGTACCCCAGCTTTGTAAAGAAGGTGAACCAGAAAGGGTAGTTTTCATACATATTGAGGACTCTCGGGATTCCCACAATTCCCCGTTTGGCCTGGTCTGCCTCAAGAGGCTCATAACCGAAAATACGTTTTAATTTATAGTCAAAAAGGTTTGGAACGGCGTTTGCGTTTTTCTGCTTTCCAATACCGCGCTCGCAGCGGTTTCCAGAAATATACTGACGTCCTCCTGTGAATTTGTTAATGGTAAGCCGACAGTTATTAGTACAGCCTTTACACTTGGCCATACTGGTGTCAAACTGCAGGGTGTTTACTTTCTGGGAAGAGAGCATGGAAGTTTCATACCCTTCAAAATAGCGTTCCCGGGCAATCAGGGCTGCGCCGAAAGCGCCCATGATGCCGGAAATATCCGGGCGGATGGCTTCACAGCCGGCAATTTTCTCAAAACTCCTTAAAACCGCATCGTTATAAAAAGTTCCCCCCTGCACCACAATATTCTTTCCAAGGGCAGAAGCATCGGAAACCTTAATTACCTTAAAAAGGGCGTTTTTAATGACTGAATAGGCAAGTCCGGCGGAAATGTCAGGGACAGAAGCCCCTTCTTTCTGGGCCTGCTTTACCTTGGAATTCATGAACACTGTACAACGGGTTCCCAAATCAATGGGGTGCTCCGCAAATAGGGCAGCATGGGCAAAGTCTTCTACTGTATAGTTAAGGGACTTTGCAAAAGTCTCAATAAAGGAACCGCACCCGGAGGAGCAGGCTTCATTCAACTGCACACTGTCTACCGTCTGATTTTTGATGGTAATACATTTCATATCCTGTCCGCCGATATCCAGGATGCAGTCCACCTGGGGGTTAAAGAAAGCGGCAGCATGGTAATGGGCAACCGTCTCCACTTCCCCGTCATCCAGCAGGAAAGCGGCTTTCATAAGGGCTTCCCCGTAGCCGGTGGAACAGGAGCGCACAATCTTGGCGCCCTGGGGCAGAAGGGAATATATTTCCTTGATGGAGCGGATGGCGGTGCTTAAGGGGCTTCCGTCATTGCTGCTGTAAAAAGAATAAAGAAGAGAACCGTCTTCCCCTACAAGCGCTGCTTTGGTGGTGGTGCTGCCTGCATCAATGCCCAGATAGCAGTTCCCCTGATAGGAAGCAAGTTCTCCTGTCACCACATGATGTCTGGAATGGCGGATTTTAAATTCCTCATATTCTTCGGGGGAAGAAAACAAAGGCTCCATACGTTCCACTTCAAATTCCATCTTAATATCTGAAGAAAGTTTTCCTGTCAGTTCCGCCATAGTGCAGGACACATCCTCTTTTGCGTTCATGGCAGAACCGATAGCTGCAAAAAGATGGGAGTGTCCGGTATTTATAATATGTTCTTCATCCAGTTTCAGGGTACGGATAAATGCCGCTTTTAACTCGGAAAGGAAATGCAGGGGGCCGCCTAAGAAGGCAACATGTCCCCGTATCGGCTTTCCACAGGCAAGGCCGCTGATGGTCTGGTTGACCACTGCCTGAAAGATGGATGCAGATAAATCTTCCCTGGTAGCCCCGTCATTTATAAGGGGCTGGATGTCTGATTTGGCAAATACGCCGCACCGGGCAGCAATAGTGTAGAGGGAATGGTAATTTTTGGCATACTCATTCAGGCCGGAGGCGTCTGTCTGCAGGAGGGAGGCCATCTGGTCAATAAAGGAACCTGTGCCTCCGGCACAGATACCGTTCATACGCTGTTCCACATTGCCCCCTTCAAAATAAATAATCTTGGCATCCTCGCCGCCCAGCTCAATAGCAACATCGGTCTTAGGGGCCAGTTCCTTGAGAGCCGTGGCAACGGAAATCACTTCCTGGACAAAAGGGATTTCCAGATGGTTTGCTAAAGTCAGCCCTCCGGAGCCGGTAATCATGGGATGGAGGGTTAGGTTTCCAAGCTTTTTGTATGCGTCCCCAAGGAGACCGGAAAGGGTTTCCCGGATATTTGCAAAGTGTCTTTTATAGTCTGAAAAAAGGATATTGTGTGCATCATCCAAAATGGCAATCTTGACAGTAGTGGACCCAATGTCAATGCCCAAAGTATAATGCTGGTTGTTCATATTCTACCGCCTTTCTTTTAACATAAGGACAGATTGCGAAGCGTGCTGTCCGTTGTTTTTTGTCGCGTTAATTTGACATGCGATGTAATTATACGACATGTTTTTTTTAAATGCAATGCAGGAAAGTAAACATTTTGTAAAGAAAAAATTGTAAATTTCTAAAAAAACCATGGATTTATTTACATTTAAAACAAGGGATGATAGAATATATGAAGTTCCAAATCGGGTAATGACTAAACCTTTAAAGGAGTAGATTATGAAGTTCACAGGCAATTTTGAGAAGAAATTCGGAAAGTATGCAATCAGTAACCTGTCCCTTGTGTTGATTGTGTGTTATGGGTGCGGTTATCTTTTCCAAATGATATATCCCGCCTTTTTGAAGTATTTGTACCTGAATCCCTATGAGATTATTTTTCATGGACAGATATGGCGGCTGTTTACATGGCTGATTGTACCGCCCTCATCCTTTGATTTCTTTACGCTTCTGATGCTTTATTTTTATTATTCGCTGGGAACGACCCTGGAGAGAACCTGGGGGACTTACAGATATAATGTATATATTTTTTCAGGCATACTGTTTACCATTGCGGGCGCTTTCCTGCTCTTTGCATATGCCGTTATTTTCCAGGGGGATATAGGTCTTCTCATGTGGATGACATATGACAACTTTTCCTATGCCCCACTGTTCAGCACCTACTATGTGAATATGTCCATATTCCTTGCTTTTGCAGCTACCTATCCCAATATGCAGATACTGCTGTTCTTCTTTATTCCTATTAAAATAAAGATTCTCGGCATTATTTACGGCGCGCTCCTTGTATACCAGTTTATTATGGGACCGACAGCTATCAAAATTGTGATTGCTGCTTCCCTCATGAACTTTATTGTATTTTTCATTACTGGCAGGGGAAAAGTCCATATGACGCCCAGACAGGCGAAACGGCGGCAGGAATTTAAGCGCCAGGTAAAAAATACCAGCAAATCCACAAGGCATAAATGCGCCATCTGCGGAAGGACAGAAGAGAGCAACCCGGAACTGGAATTCAGGTTCTGTTCGAAATGTGAAGGAAATTATGAATATTGCCAGGATCACCTGTTTACCCATACCCATGTAAAGCATAAGTAAGATAAGCAGGAATGAAAGGCAGGAGAACGAAAATGGAAGAGAGTAAGGAGATTGTTTTTGCCCGTACCCTTGAAGAGGTGAAAAAGCTTGCAAGAAGGCAGAATAGTTCCATCTCAAAGGAGCAGGTCAAGGAAGCCTTTAAAGAGTTAGAACTGAAAGAAGAACAGTTTCAGATGATTTACGATTATCTGGAAAAACATAAAATAGGAATCGGGAAGCCGATAGACCCGGAGGAAAGCCTGTCAGAGGAAGAAATAGATTACCTGGAAGAATATAAAAAGGAAATTGCAGTATCTGCACAGGTAAGCAACGGGGAAAAGGAAGCCGTGTTTCTGGGGGCCATGGCAGGAGATACGCAGGCCCAGAGACGGCTGATTGACCTGTACCTGCCCCAGGTGGTGGAGATTTCCAAACTCTATGCAGGGCAGGGGGTTTTTATTGAGGATTTAATTGGAGAGGGCAATCTGGCCCTTTCGGCGGCTGTCACCATGCTGGGCTGCATGGAACATGCCCGGGAAGCGGAAGGAATGCTGGTTCAGATGATTATGGATGCCATGGAAGAATGCATCACAGGAACGGTAAGGGAGATGGAGAAAGACAGGAAAGTCCTTGAAAAGGTAAACCGGGTGGCGGATAGGGCAAAAGAACTTGCCAAAGACCTTCACAGGAAGGTGACAGTGGAAGAGCTTGCGGCAGAAACAGGGATGTCTGCACAAACGATACATGAGGCCATGCGGATGAGCGGTTTTGCCATAGAAGATATAGAGCGCGGCTTAAGAGAGGAACATACATGAAGATAAGAGAAAATTTGACCCGGTATGAGGATTACAAATATGTTATGCAGGACGCCGGGAATCTTTATATTGGCGCCAGATATTCTTATGCGGAACTGCTGGAGCAGGAAATGATTCCTTTTAAACTGAAAACAATCCTGACCCGCTACATTCTGACAGAAACCTCCCCGGAGACAACTCTTGAGAGCCAGTTTTATTATCTGGAGGAGAATACTTTTCTTTACGAAACATACAGCCAGCTTAAAGTCCGTGTCAAGACACAGATACAAAAAGAAAAAAAGACCATATCCGGTAAGACCAGAATAGAATATAAAGAAAAGATTTTTACATTGCAGGAACTGGCTCAGATGAACCTTGCCCGCAAAAAAGCATCCGGAATGATGGTGAGGGAAATTATTGTGTCAAAACTTGGAATGATGGTTTTTGGCGTATAGCAGACAGATCTGTTTAGAAATACCTGCATTTTGACAGTTCATTTTAGAATCGGAAGATATCAGAAAAAAATAAGTTTGAAAAAATTTTAAATTTTTTTAAAAAATACTTGTCAAAATAGATTATTGGTGATACAATACAAATGTAGTCAAGCAGAACACAAAGTTCACTTGGCAAATAATTTTCGGTAAAATTCCCCTTTTACACTGAGCGAGTTGAAAACTTTGTTTTCACTCGCTCTTTTATTTAACATAAGAACAATTGGCAAAGCGTGCTGTCCGTTGTTACAATAAGATGATTTGCGAAGTGTGGCAGCGTTTGCTACAATAAGCTGGCTCGTGAAGCGTGGTAGTGTTTGTTACAATAAGCTGGCTCGTGAAGCGTGACAGCGTTTGTTGTGTACAAAGAAGATTTTTCGCCCAGACAGACAATAATAAGGCAACATGAAGGGCTGTCGGAATTCTGGACAGCCCTTTGTGTTGCACTGATGAAGTATATGCCTTATGACTTACATTTGTCAAACTCAGGATTAAATGCGTAGAAGTTTTTAGAATCAAGTTTATCCTGGACGATGCGTAACGCTTCACCAAAACGGGAAGATTGAAGTAAAAAAAATATCTGTTGATTTTTTGCATTTTCTATATAATGGACTGCTAATACATGCAGTCTTTTAAAGCCCGGATTACCGTAATGGTGGAATCTTCCACGACAAAGAAGATTAGATATGTACTGTAAGGCTTAAAATAGATGTTTAATCCTTCGATAACATATCCTGTAGATTCATAGCCCTTTGGAAAAGAATTCAGTTCCTTGATTGTCTTTTTATCTTCTTTGAAAAGTTTTCAGCATATTCGCGGTATTTGAATGTGTCGAGAATATACTTTTTTGTTGACTTGATATCCAAGAGGGCATCTTTGGAAATCACGAGATTGTTAATTTTATTATTCGGTGTTTAGTATTATCTTATCAACAGATTTTTATTATATTTTCCTCAAAGCAGTGTCTTAGATTACTGTTCACACAGACCTGCGCATTTACTGCGCTGGTCGTAAGAAAATGATTCGGGAGTGCAAAAATCCTATTGCCGAAGGCAATTTTTCGATGGATTTTTGCATGTTACTGGTCACGGAGCGAAAAGTAACTGTCTTAGACTTGCATAGTTAAAAGCTAAATGTTCCAAGTGATTTCAATGTTACCGTCTGCAATCCGAATGACCCTGATCAGGGTATCAACTACCGCCTGTCTGTCCTCGAAAGAAAGCGCTTTCCATGTTTTTGCGTGGTTGGTTATCTGCTTTAATCTGCCCTCTGTGTCTGCAGCATTTGCCGTAACAATTTCTTCCTGCAAGTTTTTTCGCTCCTTGTCCAGTTCTGATACTTTTTCGTCTATGTACTTCATCAGAACGCCGCTTGCCCCGGAAACTTTGGTGAGAAGTCCGTCAATTTCTTCCTCGATCTGTTTAAGACGGATTTTTTTTGTCATATTCTTTTGTTCTTCTCCAGTGTCAGTTATGCAGGAAAGTAAGCCCTCTTTGAGGGCTGAAAACTCCGACAGCCTTTCTTTGATTGCACCAAGCATATATTCTTCCAAAACGTCCGCATAAATCGTACAGCCTGCCCCTGTGCAATTGCTTCCACAGCTTCCCGACTGGCTGCAAACAAAGTAGCGTCCCCATTTTGTTTTTGCCTTACGGATTGTCAGTGCATAACCGCAGTTGCCGCATTTTACTTTGCCTGCAAGCCATGAATTTTTGGGTTTACAGGTCTTTGCAGAATATCTGTTGTTCAGACACCGTATACGGCAGGCTAACCATGTCTTAGAGGGAATAAAGCCCTTATGCGGTGCAAGGACGATTTCTTTGTCGGACAAGTCGCATTGTTTCCTTGTAGTGGAAACAGTACCCTTGTAGAGATAACAGGCATTGTCCCCTGTAAAATCACTTGCCGGGTTATAGATATTTGCGCCTTGACTTTGAAAAAACTGGTATACGTCAATGTCGGCTTTCACATATATGGGATTGCGGAGCATTTCACTGATACGGGCAGCATTCCAGTTTGCGCCACGCAGATTTTTAATCTGATGTTCATTCAAGTACCGCACAATATCCCCAAGGGAATTGTCCGTGTCCGCATACATAGAGTAAATCAGCTTTAACTGCTTACTTTCCTCTGGAACTTCCTCATACATGGAAGTGTGGATATTGTCAATGACCGTGTTTGTCAGACGGTAGCCGTATGGGATACGTCCACCCATGTAAAAGCCATGCTTGCACCGTGCATAATAGGCGTCTGATACCCGTTTCTGTATGGTTTCCCGTTCCAGTTGGGCGAATACGATGCAGATATTCAACATAGCCCTTCCAATCGGCGTGGATGTGTCAAATTTTTCCGTGGAAGAAACAAACTCCACATGATATTTCTGAAAAATCTCCATCATGTTTGCAAAGTCCAGAATGGAACGGCTGATGCGGTCGAGTTTGTAGACAATGACACGCCCTATTTTCCCTGCACGAACATCATTCATCATGCTTTCAAAGCCGGGACGGTTGGTATCCTTGCCCGAAAAACCTTTGTCCGTATATTCGATACAGGCTTCCCCGTGGGTTTCATATCTGCAATATTCAAGCTGGCTTTCTACAGATATGCTGTCTTTTTTTTCGATTGACTGTCTTGCATATAATGCGTCGTACATTCCATCTACCTCCTAAAACGTAAGACGCATATCCACAAAACGCTCAATCGTTTCCATGATTGATCAGCAAGGGACTTACGCATATTTTTTGAAAATCTGATAGAGCAGGGTCTCGATTTCCTGCCGGATTTCCTGCTCTGATTTAACATAAGGATGGCTGGCGGAGCCTGATAGCCGTTGTTTATTCTGAAAGGCGGGGTAGATATTGGTAACTGTCAGCCTCATTTTATCTATGGAAAGACTTTCCATTTGTATCTGGGTATCGGGTGTAGGAGAGTTATCTGCTCTTAGCATAAACTTTCACCTTTGACGGTATCCCTAAATTTTATGAGAAGCGGCAAGTACATTATACGGAATTAGCGTAAATTTCGCGAGCAGAAAGCCAGGCGGAAGGACTGTCATATTTCCCGACAGGGGCTTGTTTTATAAGAAATTTAGAATAATGGGAATAACAAGTATAGGGATTGCGTACTCAATGCCGTAAAATTCTCTTTCCCTGTGAAACGAGGCTTGTAGAGTTTTTACCTGGAAATATTTTATCAAGTTGCTTAAGGTACCGTTGTATGTAGCAGCTATTAACAATATACTATGCATTTTAGATATATAACTCATTTTCTTTTCTTGTTGAACATGCCTTTTTTATTGCCAATGCTGCAACAGAAACTAATGCGCCATTCACTTTACGGGCTGACTGCGGGCATTTTACAACACAACGCATACATGAAATACACTTCTTGCTGTCTGCTGTTTTAAAATTTTCTGTGTTTATTGCTTTTGCGGGACACTGTTTGGCACAAAGCCCACAGCTTGTACAATTATTGTCCGCTTTGGGCACTAAACCGGCTCCGCCCGCTTTTTTATAAGGGCGATTCCCCGGAATTTGCGGTGTAGTAAATCCAGTTGAATTATCATTTATTTTTTCTAAAATCTTTTTGGCAAAACTGTTTAACTCGCTTTTGTCTTTCATATCAGGCCTGCCTGCTGCATACTGGTGCATAATAGAATGTTCTGCAATGGCAGCGATGGCGGCAATGACCTTAAAACCGCTTTTTTCTGCAATATCGTTCAATTCAATCAATGTATCTTCATAGGCCCTGTTGCCATATACACAAATTATGACACATGGAGTTTGATTGCCGTGAATATTTGAAATTCTTTGAGCAGCAAGACTTGGAACACGTCCGCCATAAGAGGGGACGGCAATAATCGCAATATCCTCTTTTTCCGGGTTAAGTGAGGAATAGTCAGTTCCCGCATTAGATAAATCAATTTTATTGACAGGCGCTCCCCATGCTTTAGTTATGATTTCTGCAACTTTATCAGTTCCTCCGGTTGGGCTAAAAGTAATTTGTAGAATGTTCATATTTGACCTCCTGTAATTTTAAAATTTACATCATTGTAGCAAACGCATGGTGTAATGTCAAGATTTACAGCACTACGCATATATGATACAATCGAATGCGGGTTACTGTTCACACAGACCTGCGCATTTACTGCGCTGGTCGTAAGAAAGTGATTCGAGAGTGCAAAAATCCCATTGCCGAAGGCAATTTTC
>CAMWUN010000088.1 GCA_947177425.1 uncultured bacterium | reverse complement strand
GAGTTAGACCATAAGATGAGATTTTTTCAATCGGCTAAACTTAATGACATTGATTCACGGTCTAAAGACCGCCCATAACAACGATTCGGGGCGATAATATCCCTCACACCTGAATCATATTCTCACAAAATGCGCAGCCCGTGCGCCTTCCTGCCATGAATAGTAACCTATTTATATACATAATTTATTACTGCAAAAAAATAATTTAATTTACTCTTGCAATCTGAACCAAATTCTGCTATGATTCAATTGTTGTGTTTATTATGAATTGTTAGGAGGTGCGGCGATGGCTAAATGTGATATTTGTGGTAAGGGCGTTCATTTTGGGAACAACGTAAGCCATTCTCATAGAAGATCTAACAGAATCTGGAAATCAAACATCAAAAAAGTTAAGTGTAAAGTAAACGGAGCTTCCAAAAGAATGCATGTCTGTACAAATTGCTTAAAGTCTGGAAGAGTTGAAAGAGCTTAAAGTAATTTTTTAGAACTGACCAGTTAGGTCAGTTCTTTTTTTACAAACGCCGGCCAAAGAAGTGAGACAGCGTTTGCTACAATAAGCTGCCTCGCAAAGAGTGACAGCGTTTGCTACAATAAGCTGCCTCGCGGAGCGAGACAGCGTTTGTTATTATGCCCTTCTTCCAATCTCATAATCGCTTTTTATTTCATCATAAAGTTTATTAATGGTGAGCACCATGTTATGGTCGCCTCCTGTGTTGTCAGGATGAAATATCTTAAGCAGATCCCGGTAACGTTTTTTCAGGGCAATCAGGCTGTTGACCCCCTGAAATAAAAGTTCCGCCATATCTGCACTCCGCTCCTGCCTGCTGTAGCTGATATGGGCGCTGCGCTCCGCTTCCAGGCGGACTTTCTCATTTTTTATTTTCGTCCTCTCAATATCAAGCTGTGCGAAACCATTTCTAAGGATGTCCAGTTTTTTCTCAAAAAATTCTTCATCATTTTTAAGGCGTTTCCGCTCCCTGTCAAGACGCCTTTTCGTCTCAGATGCCTCCCGGCGGAACTGCTCCTGTTTTTCAGAGAGCTCGTCCTCTTTCTTTTTCAACTCGCTCTCTAAGGTCTTAAGCCGCACATTTTCTTTAAAGAACCAGACCTTCAGTTTATTCAGCTCGTCCAAATCGCGGCTTTCCTGTATTTTTTTTATGGAATCCATGTTACTACCCTCCGCAGCCGGCTCCCCAGAATTTCCGGCTGTCGATATTTTAAAGCACTGCCAGTACTGCCTGCAGGAATTTTAAAAACAGCAGTTGTATCCCACCAGCAGTAAAAGCGCAATAATAATAAGCGCAATCAGATAATGATGCGCAAGAAAAAGCATAAGCAACATACCTACGGCAATCCAAAATGAAATAAATCCTATCAGTTTTTTCATGCGTACCCACCCACTTATGCTTCTTACCTTATCTTATGCATTTACCCGCAGATTATTGCCTGTCACTTTCCTCCTCCGGGAAAGCAATATCTACGGCCTCGTCATCGGCCATCATCTCTTCCCTGGGTGCGGTAAATTTGTCCACGATATCTGGAATCATGTCAAGAACTTTGGTGACAGTATCCTGGTTTTTGATATTGACAAGTTTGGTGCTTCCATTTTTGATGACAAGAACCGCACTGGGCGTGAGTTTTCCTGAAAAACCGCCTGCCCCTCCGTTTTTCTTGTCTCCCACGCTGGCGCCTGCTCCTACGCCAAATGTCACATCTACAAGGGGCAAGATGATGGTATCGCCAATTTTAGTGGCTTCCCCGACCACCGTCTTTGTGGACAAAACCGTGTTCATCCCTCTCATCAAAGACTCAATTACACCTGTAAAATTATTCTCTGCCATTTAAGCTGCCTCCCTTTTAAATAATTTAATCAAACGGCGCAGATCTTTATTAAAATAAATAATCCATGCTGTCTTAAGCGCTTTAAAAACCGTGATTCTTCCTTTTATAAAAAGTTCCCCTTCAATAATCTGCTGTTCAAAGTCCGGCTGGATATCTATATGATTACCAATGAACGGATATAACATACCGTAAACTGCCAGAACCTGGCCCGTGCCTGCCGGATCTCCCGTTCCTATATGAAGACTGCCCTCCACTTTTCCCGGAAGAATCGCTTTAAACAGTGAAAAAATCTGCCCGGAGCAGACCTTCCAGGCGCGGTTAAAGGTTTCGCTTTTGATAATTTCTGTATAATACCGGATATTATTTACAATATGTTTTATCTTATCACATATTTTGGCAATTGTGTACCTGATATTTTTAAAAGCGGCCTTAAGTTTCCTTATAAATTCTATTAATTTTTTAAAAAATCCTTCTTTTACTGCACCCCCGCTTTCTCCATCGTACTGATTTTCCTGTGCACTTTCCGGTGTCCGGGAAACTGATTCCGTTTCTGCCTTTCCTTCCGGTATCCGGCTGTCTGTTTTGCCGCCCCTTTCCGGTTCCGTCTCAGTTTCGGGCTGGCCCGATTTATAGCTGGCCTTTTCTTTGTCTGCCGGCTGAAGTTCCGGCTTTTTCCCGGTTTTAACTTTTTTTTGCTTTTCCTTCCGGGCTGGTACAGCTTCCTCCCCCTCTTTTTTTCCAAAGGGCTTATCCGGCCCAAAAACGGTAATGCATGCTATACGCACTTTCAGATAAGGGGCTCCAGGATAAGAAAATACCGCATTAATGAGATGGAACAGCCAGGTTACTTTAATATGGAAAGACAAAGGCCCGTCATCTTCCGCCTTATAGCTTCCCGAAATCCGGTAGCGGACAGGGACGAAAAGCACCATCAGCAGCAATAGGACTAAAATGCCCAATATGACGGACAGGACAATGCCCAGAATTTTTAATATTGTCAGCAGTATTGAAACCATACTAAACTCCATGCCTGTTATTTTGCTTTGCCTTTAACTTTAAATACTCTTTCAGATTGCAGTTTCCTGTCGCATCAAGACACTCCTGCGTAATTTTCACAATAATATCCACTGCTTCATCGTAATCAGAAGAAATTCCTATTATAATAGGAGGATGATATCTGTAATATCTCTGCTTTAAGTATGCGCTGTGGAATATTTCAAGCTGGTCAGGCCCCTGCGCAATAGAAATCACATAAACATTTGTCCCGGCATGCTGCTTCAGTTTCCGTTTTATCTTTGCCGGGTTAGTAATATTATCGCCAAGATAGAGGTATTTATAAAATTTCATTCCGGTGCCCTTCCATTTTATTGTTTATACTGCCAGACAGGACGCCTTTACCGCCCCTCTGCTGACTGTTACCATCATAGCACAAATTATGAAAATTCCAAAGTACATTATTGACAAATTTATTGAATAATTTATACTAATATTGACTGCATGAAGTAATTCCATGTAAAAACATGATTATTGAAGTGCATAATGTTATGCAGGAATGGAGAGTATTATGAAAAATATTGCACGTATGGCTTTAGAACCTGGCATGGTAATTGGTGCGGATATTTTAGCTAAAAACGGAGAAGTGCTTATTGCTGACGGAACGAAAGTGGATGCCAATGTCATCAATAAGCTGACCCGCCACCGCGTTATCCTTGTTCCAATAAAAGAAGAGGTTGATTTTGCCAAGACACATTTTGAGAGAGTACGATTAAGCAAAGGCTTTACAGATTTTGAAGAGGCTTATATGGCTTCCATGCCTCTTTATAAAGAGATGATGAATCAACTCGTTTTCCAGGGCATCCCTTTCAGGACATTCAAACTGATGTATCTTTACCACAATGTCTTTAACCGCGTGGAACCGAAAGAACTGCTGATTGATTACCTGTACAGCATGGCGCCCACAGAAGACGACCTTACTTATGCCCACTGTTTCAACTCTGCGCTGATTGCCGGACTTTTTGCCTCCTGGCTTTCCCTTTCCAAGGAAGATACAGACACACTGGTGCAATGCGCCTTTATTTACGATGTGGGAAAATTAAAACTGCCCAATGAACTGATATGGAAAGCAGACAAACTTACCGATATTGAATTTGAAAAAATAAAGACACATACCATTTTAGGCTTCCAGATGATTCAGGATATGCCCCTTGACCCGGCTATCCTTAAAGCAACCTTAACCCACCATGAACGTTATGACGGTTCTGGCTATCCTTCCAGGCTGCATGATAAACAGATCGACATTTTTTCAAGATACATTGCCATTATCGATGCCTATGAGGCCATGACCACAGTCAGAACCTACAGACAGGCAAAGACCCCCTTTGAAATTATTGAAATTTTTGAGGAGGATGCACAAAAATATGATATGGATATTTTAGACCCCATACTGCGCAATCTGGCCGCCCACACCATTGGGCTGAATGTACAGTTGAGCGACGACCAGATTGTTGAGATTGTCATGATAAACAGGCACCTGCTGACCCGCCCTACGGTACGGACCAAAAAGGGCGACCTTATCGATCTTTCTGAACGGATTGATTTGGATATCAAGAGTATTTATTGAAAATATGCATCAAATATTCTTTTGGCGATAGGCACGGCATAATCACCGCCTGCCCCTGCTCCCTCGATGATGATGGTGACACAGATTTGAGGATCATCTGCAGGGGCAAACCCGGTGAACCATGCATGACTGTCGCCTTTTACTGTCCCATACTCTGCTGACCCGGTCTTTCCTGCCGCTGTGTAGGAGAGTCCCTTTAACCGGGAAGCAGTCCCTTCTTCTACCACGTCTGTCATAAGCCCCTTTAATATATCCGCCTCCTGCTGGCTCAGCAGACGTCCGTAAGAGGAAGGGCTGAAAGTCTTGACCGTATTTCCCGCACTGCCCGCTACATAATCCACCACATAAGGAGTCATCAAAGTCCCTTCATTGGCAATTGCACAGGTAATCATGTTCAGCAAAAGAGGAGTTATTGACGTTGTGCCCTGCCCAATGGAAATCTGCATCATGTCAGCGTCCGGAGTATCTTCCCTTACGTCTATACGGCTGATATTTGTATTGAATGTTGTGGTTAAGTCCTGGCCGAACAGTAGCTGCTCCAAAGTATCGCCAAAAGCGGACCTGTCCAGAGAGAGCCCGATATTGGCAAAGGAAGTGTTGCAGGATTTGGCAAAAGATTTACTAAAGTCTTCCGCCCCGTGGACAGTCCCATGATAGCATTGTATCCTGTCAGGGCCTTTGGTTATAGAGCCATTACAGTTATAACGGTAATTCTGGTAAGTATCGGGATTTTCCCTGATATATTCCAGAGCGGTTATGATTTTGAAAGTGGAGCCGGGGGGATAAAGCCCCTGGGTTACACGGTTCAGCAAAATACTGCTGTCCTTATCTTCCACCAGTTCATCCCAGATATCTGCAATCTGCTCCGGGTTAAAGTCCGGTTTGCTTACCATGGCCAGAACCTTTCCTGTCGCCGGCTCTGTCACAATGACTGCCCCCTGATAAACCCCCAGGGCTGTGGAGGCCACCTGCTGGAGGTTGACATTTAAGGTAGTATATACATCATCCCCTGGATATTTTTCACCGTTTAAATCCAGCGCCGCTTTCTGGGAAAGAGATGCGCTGGTATTAATCAGATAATAATTAGCCTGGGCTTCCACCCCCATTCTTCCATTGGAGGCATATCCTACCACATGGGAAAACAGATTCTGATAGGGATATTCCCTTTTTTCATTCCCCTCTTCGTCTGAAACAGTCTGGGCCAGCACATCGCCGCCTGCGGAGAGAATCCTCCCCCTCCGGTTCTGTGCAATCAGTATCTGTTGTCTTCCGTTATAGCTGTTATTAATCAGTTCCTGCCTGTGGGTGGCGGAATAATACGTGATATATCCTGCCAGCCCCAAAAACAAGAGTGTAAACACCCATGTAACGATTGTAATTTCCCTGTTTTTCTTTTTTGCTTTCTTTTTACTCGTCTTCAATTTCCTCTCCTGCTGCGTCCTCCAGGGCCATATCCTCTTTCAGGCGCCCGGCCCCTTCCGGCACATGTTTTGCGGTAATCCGCTTCTTTTTCCGCTTTCTGGCCTGCTCTCTGCGCCGCTGTTCCTCTTCCTGCCCTATTATACACAGACCTTCGGCTGTGGAGAACATGACCAGCGTGGTCAATACAGAACTGCCTCCATAACTGATAAGTGGAAGCGTAACCCCTGTAAGGGGAATGAATTTTGTTCCTCCTCCGATGGTAAGGAATACCTGGAATATATAGGTGACGCCCAGCCCAAAGGCAGTAAGCTGGTAAAATCTGTCATAAATACCGGAAGCTATCCTCATAAACATTATAAAACAGCTTACACATATCAGTATCAGGCAGACAACAAAAACAATGCCAAGTTCCTCCGCAATGGCGGAAAAGATAAAGTCAGTCGTCACCAGCGGAATAGCGCCCGGCGTACCCTTAAAAAGCCCCAGACCAAAGGGACCTCCGCTGGAAATGGCAAACAATGACTGGGTAATCTGAAACCCTTCTGCATCAATCACACTCCAGGGGTCTTTCCACGCCTGCACCCGCACCTGCACGTGGGTGAAGACCTGCCAGGCAATAAAGGCCGCCCCGGAACCGCCAGCCGCCCCGGCCAGCAGATACAAAAAATTCCGGGATGCCACGAACACCATCAGCACATATACCACAAAAAATATAAGGGCGCTTCCCAAATCCTTTGAAATCACAAGCACAATTACATGGGCCGCCGCAACCACCGCTGTGGTAAAAACCTCAAAAAAGCCAGAGGACTGGTAAAGGGCGCTGGCTACAAAAAAAACAAAAAGGATTTTAACAAACTCGGAAGGCTGGAAAGTGATCCCGGCAATGGAATAAGACAATTTGCTTCCATAAGTGGTCTGTCCCAAAATCATTACCACCGACAACGCCGCTATGCCCACTAAAGCATATAACCATTTCAGATTTTTTATAAATTTAAATTTATGCACAAAATAAGGTATTATCAGCGCTATTGCCAGAGAACCCATGACAATGATAAACTGCCGGATGGCCTTTGAAAAATCAAGCCGTGTCAGAATCACAAAGCTGATGCTTAAAAGCGTGCACATATTATTTACAAGCAGCCGGTTTCCGTCCGGGTATACCATCCGGTACAAGGCCACCACCGCATAGAGGACAATCTGCTGGAATGCATAAAAGAACAGGTAAGTAATATCCCCCGTCTCAAAACAAATAACCAGAAAACAGCTAAAGTGAAGGGCAAACATAAGTATATTCTGTCTTAAATATATACCGCTTCTTTCCTCCTCCGTCTCATACCGGAATACTGCAAAACACTCATACGTATATAAAATTATCAGCAAAGCTATCACATATCTGGAAAATTCGCTGACATATAACTCCATCTATTCAACTCCTCTTTTATAATGTCCCGTAGTATACTCTTTATAAAAAGGCTCCCTGTATTTTTCAGATATCTCCCTGAAATAATTTAGCACTTTAAGAGTCTGCCCTTTATCTTCCACCGTAAAGTCCAGCCGGAAGAAACCGCCAAAACCGGGAAGCAGGCCTGAAAAAACGGAACCCGGGGGCATACTGCCAAAATCCGCACTGGCGCAGGAACCGGTTCTGTCGCTGGAGGCTGTGCCGGAAAACAGTTTATGGAGGGATAAAGGCACGCTGTTGTAAATGACATTGTAGCAGCAACTGCAGTCTGTATTAACGGGAAACTGCTTTCCATACCTGTCTTTTAGCATAACCATTTCCGGTATCTTATTGCACCTGTCCGTTGTCTTTTTCAGACAGTTTGCACTGACCATTACAGGCTGCCTTCCGTAGACCACCATGGAAGCCGGAAAATCTGCCCTGGAGGCAGCCTTACAGATTTCTTTCCACTCATGGAAATTATATTCCAGGGGAAGATAAAATTCTTCTGCATACCTGCGGAAAAACGATACCGCCTCCCTGTTCCACACATACAAATTTGCATCAAGGATGATATCTTTCTGCATTTTTTTCTGCTGGAAGAACCAAAGGCTCTCTAAATTCCTGACTAGAACCCCTGCAAATATTCCCGAAGAAAATGCCTTATAAATTTCCTCCAGATAAAAAATATTTTTTTCCCGCACAATATATGGCGTGGATATATATATATCCGCTTTATTATAAGCGGTATTT
This sequence comes from uncultured bacterium, assembly GCA_947177425.1. Lineage (GTDB taxonomy): Bacteria > Bacillota > Clostridia > Lachnospirales > Lachnospiraceae > Suilimivivens. The sequence continues at coordinate 5,711 of CAMWUN010000088.1, read as the reverse complement.
CCCTGACCATCAAGCCGGCCCGGAAAGAGTGGCGCTGTTTGATATTTTTTCAACTCTTCCAGCATATTTTCTGAAAGCAGGCTGCAGGACAGATAAATCCGCCCGATTCTGCTTTCCGGCGCATTTGCCGCATCCAGCGCTGCCTGCAGCTGCTCTTTTGTCTGTACAGACACATGGAAACAATGCCCCATTTCTTTTCTATCTGTTTTTTTGTCATAAATACCGGATTCCCTTTCAGGCGGCAGAGCGCGTCTTTCCCCATAAAACAGGCCGTTTCGGCGTACCAGCTCCGTTTCCATCGCGGCGCCTGCCCTTCTGCGCAGTTCATTTAACGCTTTTACAGGCATAAAAACAGACCCGTCCATTTCTACCTCTATCTGCTCCATCTCCAAAAGGCTGTTTCCGCTTCTGCCTGCCTGCTCTCTGATTTTTTCTTCTGTAAGGGGCTGCTTCAACGCTTTCTGTACCAAATCCCCTGTTTCCGTAACAGAAACCAGGCCGCTCACCAATGTCATACGGGCGGCTTCCCCCTCCTTAAGCTGTATCTGTGCCCTGACCTTATGGCGCATCCCGGAGGCAATAAATTTCTGTTCAATAGCGGCAAGAAGATTTTCGTCGGCCCCGGAATAAGCAGGGGAGGAAATGCTAATCATTTCCTTTCCATTGTGCCTGAAATAATATCCGTCCGAAATACCGCTCCGAATGTAAAGGGATTTTAATGTTTCCATATCCTTTTTGTCAACCTGATAATTTCCTTTACCTTCATAATAAAGATCAATATACTTCCGGTAAACAGCCGTCACCCCGGCCGCATAGGCGGGCTTCTTCATCCTCCCCTCAATTTTAAAAGAGTCTATCCCTGCTTCAATCAGTTCAGGAATATCATTAAGGGTGCACATGTCCTTCATGCTTAGGAGATAGCCGCTATCCTTCCCTTCCCTCTTACAGGCTTTTGCCTCATAGGGAAGACGGCAGGGCTGCGCACACCTTCCCCTGTTGCCGCTGCGCCCTCCAAGGAGGCTGCTCAGGAGACACTGGCCCGAATAGCAATAACACATGGCGCCGTGGACAAACGTCTCTATTTCCACGTTCAGAGTTTCTTTTATACTTCGTATTTCCTCAAGGGACAGTTCCCTTGCAGGCACAATCCTGGAAATTCCTTCCGCCAGAGCAAGGGATGCTCCGTTTTTCCCTGTAATAGTCATCTGCGTGCTTGCATGAAGGGAAAGCCCTGGAAAATGTTCCCGGATGAAAACCAGCGCCCCCATGTCCTGGACGATAACGCCGTCCAGTCCTTCCTCATAAAAAGGCAGCAAAAAATGATACAGGCCGTCAAGTTCCCTCTCTTTGACAAGGGTATTTACCGTAAGGTAAACCTTTCTGCCAAAGACATGGGCAAGATGAATTCCTGCACAAATCTCTTCCTGTGTGAAATTATCTGCATATGCCCGGGCGCTGTATAATGTCCCGCCCAAATAAACGGCATCTGCACCTGCCTTTAAAGCTCCCTTTAAGGCATCAAAACTGCCTGCCGGGGAAAGCAGTTCTACTTTTCCCATACCTGCCCTTTCATGTAAAAACGTTACTGTCCACTCTTTGACCAGCAATATGCCAAAAAGCTGCCTTTAAAAGACAGCTTTTACTACAATAAACTGACTCGCGAAGCGTGGCAGCGTATATTATTTTTTTAATTGTGTTTCAAGCCTGATAATCTTCTTGGCGCTTTCATTCAGTTCATTCTGAAGGGACTTCAGATTTTTTTCCGTATTTTCAAGTTTAATCTGAGAGGCAATCAGTTCATGCTTTAAGTTGTAAAGTTCTTTTTCTTTGCCTGCAATGTCTTCCTCTAAAAGGTTGATCTGCTTCTTTGCCTTAAAGTAGTCGTCTGCAATATTGAGCTGAAGCAGGACGCTCTGGGTATCAAGAGGCTGTCTCCTGAAGGAATCCACCTTACCATATTCTGCCATTTTATTGTTAATGTAAGAGGCCACCTTCTGTAAATACTCTTCACTTTCATATCCGCTCAGCGTAAAGACTTTACCGCCAATGATTACTTCCGTATCCGTTTTAACCGACATCAGGCTCACCCCTCTATACACAAAATATATAGTTTATCCTAGAACGTATATACAATATATATTATAATCGGATTATACAGGAATTTCAAGCCCTAAATGATGATATGCCAAATCTGTTGCAACCCTTCCCCGCGGGGTGCGGTTAATGAAGCCGTTTTTAAGCAGATAAGGTTCATAAACATCCTCAATTGTCCCCGGATCCTCCCCGATTGCCGCCGCCAGCGTGTCCAGCCCCACCGGACCTCCGGCAAATTTCTGAATCATGGATAAAAGGATATTCCTGTCAATATGATCCAGCCCCATTTTATCCACATCCATCAGGTCAAGGGCTGTCATTGCCACATCCTGGGTGATAATGCCGCCGCACTTTACCTGGGCATAATCCCTGACCCGCTTTAAGATTCTGTTGGCAAGCCTTGGGGTTCCCCTGCTTCGTCTTGCCATCTCCATTGCGCCGGAAAGCTCTACAGATGCATTTAAAATTCTTGCAGAGTGCATGACAATCATCTGCAGTTCCTCCACGGAGTAAAATTCCAGCCTGTGGATAATCCCGAACCTGTCCCGCAAAGGCGCAGTTAAAAGTCCAGCCCTGGTGGTTGCCCCCACTAAGGTAAAATGAGGAAGTTCCAGCCGGATCGATCTTGCGGTTGAACCTTTTCCAATCATGATGTCTATGGCAAAATCTTCCATGGCCGGATAAAGAACCTCCTCCACCTGCCGGTTCAGCCTGTGAATTTCATCCACAAACAGCAGATCCCCCTCCTGCAAATTGTTAAGGATTGCCGCCATTTCCCCCGGTTTTTCAATGGCCGGGCCGCTGGTAACTTTCATATTTACCCCCATTTCATTGGCTATAATCCCTGCCAATGTGGTCTTTCCAAGACCTGGCGGCCCATAAAAAAGCACATGGTCAAGGGAGTCCTGCCGCTGTTTCGCCGCCTCTATATATATTTTCAGACTGTCTTTGATTTTTGATTGACCAATATAGTCATCCAATTTCCGGGGCCGCAGAGAGCCTTCAATCCGTACGTCTTCCTCCTGTAAATTGGTTTCTATCATTCTCTTTGCCATTACTCTTGCTCCCTGTACAGCAGTTTCATTACATCGTCCAGTGTATCCTTTTTAGATCTCACAATAACAGTATTGTCCCTGAAAATCTCATCCATGATCCGGTGTTCCAGAGCCTTTCTTTTCTCCAGATGCATAAGAAGACCTTCCAGCCCTGCCAGTGTATGCGTTCTTCCATAAGGAGACTCTTCCATATATCTGGCCATCAGCGGAAACCAAAGTTCATTTCCCTTATCATCGGAACGCTCTTTTCTGATGACATCAATTGCATCAGGAATATTATCCACATCCAGATAAATAATCCTGTATGGTTTATCATTGAGAATGTTCTTTAATCTCCTGTAAAAGCTTAAGATTTCCTCTTCATCCATCATAAGATACAGCATCTGGTTTTCAATGATGTTCTGGAAAATGGAACATTCAAAAATCTGACCTTCCCCGCGCCACCTGCCAAAACGTTCCAGAACCACCTTTTCAAATGATTCCTTATCAAGATTTCCGTTATATATTTCAAACTTTTCAAGATTTTTGTGAAAATCCGGAAGGTCTGTTAAGATTTGTGTGTAGGAGATAATTTTGCAGGCTCCCTCTTCCACGGTTTTTTCTTTAATTTCCGCGGCCAGCGACGGGTAGTCTTCCAGAATATCCCTATATTGCTTTTCGGTGGTATAGGCGCACCAGGCCAGTTCCACAGGAGAAAAATCTCCCTCACGGAACACTTTGTAATCGGAAAGGGCACCGGAAATCTGCTGTACAAGCGTAGATTTTCCGGCTCCCTGGATTCCTTCCACAAAATAATTTATTCTCTTTAAATGCATCCTGCTCCCCCTTCGTCCTATGCCAGATAAGTCTGTTAAAATCCATTTTACAGGATAAAACTTAAAACATATTCTTAAGGGCCAGCTTCAATATGGTTTCCACATCCATATCTTCCGTTATCTGGACGCCTCTGACAGCATACAGTGCATCGGAAGTCGAATATCCCAAAGCAATCAGGGCTTCCACTGCCTCATTCTGTGCATGGCTGTCCATAACAGTCCCTCCTTTTGTCTGGATTTCTTTATGCATCAGCGTATCCTCAAGTGAAACCTTATCTTTAAGATCCAGTATGACCCTCTCCGCTGTCTTTTTGCCGATGCCCGGCGCCTTGGAAATAGCGGCCCCGTCCCCTGAAATGATGGCAAAGCGCAATTCATCCGCACTCATCACTGACAAAATTGCAAGCCCTCCTTTCGGGCCGATGCCGTTTACCGTAATCAGTTTCCTGAATATCTCCAAATCATCTCTGGTCAGGAATCCGTAAAGGCTGAACATATCTTCCCTGACACATGTATAGGTGTATAACTTCACTTCTTCTCCTATTCCCGGAAGCCGAGCCGCTGTGCCCGGGGAAATTTTGACATTATATCCGATACTCCCGGTATCTACCACCACATTTTCTTCTGAAATATCATCAACCCTGCCCTTTACAAATCCAATCATTTACGAAACTCCCTTTCCAAAAACATTTTCTATATAAGGCAGAACCAGCGATGCCACAATCCCTATCACGCCTCCGGTAAGCAGACCGGAAATTATAAGTACCGGCATGTAATAAACTACCCCATAGGTTTCCACCACCAGCGCTGCTACCAGAAGCTGTCCCATGTTATGCATCACGCCTCCGGCCGCGCTTACAGTCAGCACATGGAACCAGCGGCTCTTTTTTAAAAGTATCATAAAAAATGCGCTGAACCACGCCCCTGCAAAGGAATAGACAATCATAAAAAGGTTTCCAAACAAAAAACCGCTGAGGAACGCTTTTACAGCGGCCAGCAAAATTGTTTTTTTCCAGTCGAACAAATACAGGCAGAGTACTACTGCCAGGTTGGCAAGCCCCAGCTTAATTCCGGGAATTCCCGTCTGGAACGGAATCAGCGTCTCAACATAGGACAAAATCAATGCGAGGGCAAGTAAAAGCCCCATATAGGCCGTCCGCCCCACATCAGATTTTCCCCCGCCGGAAACAGGCGGAATATTTTCTGAATGCTCTGCTGTCCCGGACTCCTGTGCTGTTTTATCTTCAGTAAATGAATGCATCCAGTTCCTTCTCCTTTCCGGCACTTATCTGTATCACCAGCTTATGGGGCAGACAGATAATGCTTTCGCCATTGTGGGAAATGGCCCTCTGTCTGACACAAAGACCATCCGGACAGTCTGCGTCCGATATGGAAGCCTCCCCGTTGCTGATAAACAATAAGTTATAGCCATCTTCTCCATAGGGAATAGAGATAGTCTGCTCCTTTTCAAGAGGATACGTCCCTATCTCCTGACCATCCTGATGCACTGTCACCATGGCAGATGCATCCCTATTTAATAAGAAGGGAATCAGCCACAGCAAAAAAGCAGCAAAAAAGATTCCCAGAAATAATATGATATCTTTCTTCAACTTGTCCATAGCAACATTCTACCACTTGCGAACATACGTTTCAAGCGACAAATCCAATCTTTTATGATAGAATATTGAAAACATGTTACTGTTCACACAGACCTGCGCATTTACTGCGCTGGTCGTAAGAAAGTGAT
>CAMWUN010000087.1 GCA_947177425.1 uncultured bacterium | reverse complement strand
TCTGTATCCAAGCTTCCTTTCAATGATGCACAGGATGGTATTTCCAATACCTTCACCATCATTCCCGGAGCTCTCGGCAAGGAAGATCAGGTATTTGCAGGCGATATCGAAGTTGACTTAAATAAATAATTGTGACGCCGGAACTAACCTGAGCAAATAAGACAAATTTATTTTAACTATATTCCATTTTCAGGAGGTACAATGTAATGGACGACAAAAAGATGATTGACGATCTTGTAAAAATGCTGGATTCCGGCATGGCAATGGGCGTAGGACACGTAAATGTGGATTACGACGAGACAGAAGAGAAATCAAAAAATGTTCAGACCATGGGATGCACGGACTGTTCCAGAACTCCTCTGGCATGCAGTGTACCTACCTTAGAAGATGGTTTGGATGATTTTCATTAATTTTATAAGGAGGCAAGAATACCATGGCATCAAATTCAGCACAGGTAGATAACTTAGTATCATTATTAGATGGTTACGCAACCAAAGGCGGACATCATCTTAACGTAAATGTATTAAACAGAGATACATTATTAGATGCTCAGAAGCATCCCGAGAACTATCCTCAGCTTACAATCCGTGTTTCCGGATATGCTGTTAACTTTATCAAATTGACACCCGAACAGCAGGCTGACGTTATTTCCCGTACATTCCACGAGTCCGTATAAGATTCACAGGAAATTTGCATTTATAAGACCTCCGGCGGATTATCTGCCGGAGGTCTTTTTCTTACAATAAACTGGTTCGCGCAGCGTGGCAGCGTTTGTTACCATTCTTTTGTTTCCTTCCGCCAGAAATCCATTAGAACTGCTGGCAGACAGGGCATATACACACATGCATATATCCGCCTATAGACGGCTGTTCTTATTCCTGTTTACTTTCCCGCTGGAATTCTAATATATCTCCAGGCTGGCAGTCAAGCACATCACAGATTGCATTCAGGGTGGAGAACCGGATTGCGCTGACCTTTCCCGTCTTAATATTAGACAGATTTACATTTGCAATTCCAACCTTTTGGGCAAGTTCATTTAAAGAAATCTTTCTGTCCGCCATCATCCGGTCAAGTCTTAAAACAATTGCCAATTTAGCCACCTTCTTTCTATATAGTCTCATCAGAAAGCTTTTGAAGTTCACAGCCATACTCAAAAATATTGAGCACACACCATGCCGCAAGGCCGATAATCAGACCTATACCCAGGCTGGAACTTAGGGCTGCTATCGTTATGAGTAAAAGAGCTATCTTCAGATTCTTCAGCACCCCGGACTGGAAAGGTGAATAGCTTTCCATAAAACTTTTGAACACCCTGCTTACAAAGTGAAGCACAATTGTCACAAAAACTAATGTGATACCTGCGCTGACAGCGTATACTCCTAAGGTTTCCGCTATGTAGCCGTCCTCTGCCAGATGTCTCACAATTCCATTGTAATCGATAAATGACAGCTCCAAATCATCAGCAGAAAATATACCATTGTTCATGGCTATCGCAAATCCGTTATTGACAATCCCCCTAAGGCCAACCATGACACACCCTGACACAATTGCAATTCCTGCGCTTACGGCACAGATAATTTTAATAATATTTGTCACATTCAATGCAATTTTACTGCTCTTTTTAATTTTTTCAATTTTAACACTGTTTTCGTTCATTTTTCCCTCACATTTCCATGCCCCGTAATAAACCGGCATATGTTTTCTTTTACTTATTCTCATTCTATCTTTTATAACCATGTTTGTCAATAAATATTTAATGTTTATCATTAAATATTTTATAATTATAATTATTTATCTATAAAATGAGAGGTAATAGGCGGAAAGGAACATTTGAATAGATTTTTCATATCCAATCTGTTATACTATAATGATAAGAGAGCGCGAAATAGGAAGGGAGATTTTATTATGCAAGGCAGAATTCATTCATTAGAAAGTTTCGGCACGGTAGACGGCCCCGGTACCCGGTTCGTTGTATTTGTACAGGGGTGTCCCATGCGCTGTGCATACTGCCATAACCCTGATACTTGGGCTATGACCGGCGGTACAATGATGGAACCGGAAGAAATTTTCGAGCAGTATAAGAGAAATGAAGATTTTTATAAAAAGGGGGGCATCACTGTCACCGGCGGCGAACCTCTGATGCAGGTGGATTTCCTGATTGACCTCTTTACCATTGCCCGCAAAAACAATGTCCATACCTGTATAGATTCCTCCGGTATTGCTTTTAAACCAGATAATGCTGAGTTTATAAAAAAACTTGACAAACTGATGGAACTTACAAATCTCGTGATGCTGGATATCAAGCATATAGACCCGGAAAAGCACAAGGAACTTACAGCCCAGCCCAATGACGGCATCCTGGCTTTTGCCGCATACCTTGACAAGAAGCATGTGGATATGTGGATACGTCACGTTGTGGTTCCCGGCATTACCGACGATGACAAGTACCTTTTCGAGTTAGGATACTTTATCGGACAGTTCCATAATTTAAAAGCTCTTGACGTACTTCCTTACCATACTATGGGTGAATCCAAGTATGAGAAGCTGGGAATCCCCTACAAACTAAAAGACGTTCCCGCCATGGACAAGAGCAAGGTTGTTGAAAAAAAGGCCGTCATTCTTGATGGTATCCGCAAGCGCCGGGAAGAAAATTCCCTCCAATAAAATTCATAGTATTTTAAGGATATTTTGCTTGTATTCCCTATGATTTTATATTAGAATGTACTAAGAGATTGATAATAAAATATCAATAAAACTATAGACATATTTAAGGAGGATTTAATCATGGCATTTGTAATTAGTGACTCTTGCGTTTCTTGCGGTGCATGTGCAGGTCAGTGTCCTGTCGGCGCTATCAGTGAAGGCGATGGAAAATTTGAAATCGACCCTAATACATGTATTAGTTGCGGTTCCTGTGCTGGCGGATGTCCTGTCGGTGCTATTTCCGAAGAATAGGATTGGTGAAGGCGTTCAATCATACGATTGAACGCTTTTTTCTTAAGAATCCAAATCCTTTATGCTGTTCGCTTTTCGTCTCTTTATCGGCTTTCCCCTCTGTCTCCACTGCTTTCTGTGTGCTTTCACTTGCACTTTTTCTTTTTGCTTTCCTTCCCCGCCTTCCGCGCTGGTTAAGGGAGCGGAGCAGCTCGTCAATTTCATGGTAATGCTGTTCCTGCATCCGTATCCTCTCTTCGTCACGCATATCCGCCTTTTCGTCCTGCAGCCTGAACTGGTAATCCAGTTCCTTTAAAAGGCTTTCCTTAATTTCCTGGCATAATTCCTGATTATTGCTGTGCACGGCTTCTTTGATCATATCTTTTAATAACTGCTGGAGCCTTAAACTTTTCTGCTCCCTGCTCTCCTCCTGAACTGCTATATTTTTGCCCTCCACGGGAAGGATTTCCCCTTTCTTTACCATCAGAACATGACGCTTGTTCATTTCATTTTCGTTTGTGTTCATCTGTAATTCTGACATAGTATGTACCTCCTGCATATGCTCGTCTCCACTTTTTTCAAACAAAATCATCGGTGTTTTTAAATCCCCTTTTTTTATCATCTGGCGTATTGCCTTAAGCTGAAGTCCCTGTTCTTTCAGTTCCTTTACCCTTCTGAACCTGCTGATATCCTCTTCCGTATAACACCGGTGCCCCATTTCGTTCCTTTTGGCCGGTATTTCCAGTTCTTCTTCCCAGTATCTGAGCACGTGGGCTTCGACCTCGACCTTCCTGGCGGCATCGGAAATCATATAAATCTTTTCTGCCTGTTTCATCATAAATCTCCTTTCTTCGACATTCTATAAAAAAAGAGGACCTGCTTTCTTAAGCTTGTCCTCTTTTGTATTTGATATGCAGTTTTATTTTTGCAGATTTGCAAATTTGGTATAATCCGGCAGCCAGACCAGTTCTATGGTACCGATAGGCCCGTTTCTCTGCTTGGCAATGATTATCTCCGCAATTCCTTTCTTCTCTGTATCTTTATTATAATAGTCGTCCCTGTAAATAAACATTACCACGTCCGCATCCTGCTCAATAGCACCGGATTCACGCAAATCCGAAAGCATGGGCCTATGGTCGGGGCGCTGCTCCACTGCACGGCTTAGCTGCGATAACGCTACTACCGGCACATTCAGTTCTCTTGCAAGAGCCTTTAAGGAACGGGATATATCCGATATCTCCTGCTGGCGGGAATCTGACCCCCGGCCACTGCCGCTCATTAACTGCAGGTAGTCAATTATAATAATTTTTAAGTCATGTTCGAGCTTGTACTTTCTGCACTTAGAGCGCAGTTCCGAAATACTGATACCCGGCGTGTCGTCTATAATCAGATTTGATTTACCGATTACGCCTGCGCTTTCTATCAGCTTCTCCCACTCCGCATCAGACAGATTACCTGTCCGCAGGTGCTGGGAATCCACTCTGGATTCCAATGAAAACAGACGGTTCACAAGCTGCTCCTTGCTCATTTCCAGGCTGAATATGGCAGCCGTATAATTCAGCTTAAAAGCAACATGCTGGGCTATATTGAGAACAAACGCAGTCTTTCCCATGGAGGGCCTGGCTGCCACCAGAATGAGGTCTGATGGCTGCATTCCGGCTGTTCTGTAATCTAAATCGATAAAGCCCGTGGCAATACCCGTCACATTCCCATTACTTTTGGATGCCTTTTCTATCTTATCCATGGCATTCATGACTACCTGTCTGATAGGAACAAATTCTCCGGTATTTCTTTTCTGTACCAGTTCAAAAACACGTTTCTCGGTATCCTCCAGAATCGTCTCAAGATTTTCCTTCCCCACATAGCAGGTATTGGCAATCTCTTCATTCAGACGTATCAGTTTCCTAAGGGTAGATTTCTCTGCAACAATGTTTGCATAGAATTTAATGTTGGCGGAAGTGGGAACCGCTGTAACCAAATCCCTCACAAACTCCAGACTGCTGACCTCCGGCGGAACATCCTTTTCCTTGAGCCTGTCCTGCAGCGTCACCAGATCCACAGGTTTTCCCTCGTCGTTTAGTTCCACCATTGTATCAAATACTACACCATACTGCCTGCCGTAAAAATCATCGCCGCTTATTATCTCCGATGCAACCGTTATCGCTTCCCTGTCCATAATCATGGAGCCGATTACCGACTGCTCCGCCTCTATACTGTTGGGCAATACCCGTTTTAAAAGCGTTTCCTCCGCTATTTCCATCCATCTAGCCTTTCATTTCTGTCACTTTAACTTTCAGTTTTCCGGTTACGCTGGGATGAAGCTTAACGCCAACCTCAAATACACCGAAACTCTTGATAGGTTCAGGAAGTATAATTTTTTTCTTGTCAATTTCTTTCCCGCACTGCTGCATATAGGCCTGTGCAATCTCCTTTGAAGAAACAGAGCCGAATGTCCTGCCTCCTTCACCGGCCTTAATGGACACTACCACTTCATCCTCCTCCATGGCCTTTCCAAAAGCCTGCGCCTCCTCAAGCTGCTCTTTGGCTACCTTTTCTGCATTTGCCTTCTGGAGTTTCAGGTCGTTCATATTCTTATTGTTTGCCTCCATTCCAAGCTTTTTAGGAAGCACATAATTTCTCGCATACCCATCATTTACATTTACAACATCGCCTTTTTTCCCAAGGCTCTTTACATCTTCAAGTAAAATCACTTTCATCTCTATTTCACGTTCCTTTCCGCTTTTCACATATCCTTTAATAATACAATGCTGCACCCGTCACCTACCGGCACCTTGTTTATGCCATGCCCTTCTTTTTCCAGATGTTCCTTTTCAAACACAGCCACTGCCTCTTTTACCCCGGGCAGTTCCGGTTTAAAATAATCATGCAGGATAACCGCACCGCCTGGCTCCACCTTATCCCAGAAGAAACGGAGAGCGCTGAGCATGGGCACATACAAATCCATGTCCAGATTAATGAAGCAGAACTTGTCCTCCACTCCATTGGCCGAATCAGGGAAATATCCCTTTTTAACAATCACATTTCCAGGATATGTCATTTTCTTCATTACGAAGCTTACGCTGGTTTCGTCAAAAATAGGTGTATTGGCAAAAACACTGTTGTTGAACTCCTCATTCCCAAGCTCTTTCTCTGCCTTCAAATCCAAATCTGAAAATCCTTCAAACGTATCAAACAAGTACAGCTTTCTGTCGGGGAAAAACTTATTAAGAAACTTCGCCGAATCCCCTTTGAACACGCCGCATTCTGCTACATTCCCCTGAATGCCCTTTTCATAAATCCACCTTGCATAATCCTGAATCCAGTATATCCTCTGGTCATAGAACAAATCCAGATAGCGGATGTCCGGCATGATTTCACAGACCTTTTCACCGGACACATCCAGTCTCCTTAATTCCTCTTTAATTTCCTCAATCATTACCGGGTGATTAACTGATATCAGAACCAAATCATAGTCCATCTGCTTTAGTTCTTCCGGTGCTTTCACAGGCACGCCCCGATAATCACTTCCCCACAGCTTTTCATCCTTATCCACATAAGCGATGACCGTTTTGCCATACTGGCATATAAGCGGAAACAGAAGTCCCCTGCCGTAAAGCCCGCACCCATATATTACAACCTTCTGTGCGGTATTCATCTTATCCGTATTCGTCATATTTACTCCCATCTGTCTCATCCTCTGTTTTTATATTAATCAACCGCCAGGTCGCCCTCGGCAATCATCTTGTCCAGGGTGCCTTTCAAAATCCCAATCCCCTCAAAAATAGATACATCACTTAGCTGACAGCCTGCAATACCCAGATGACCGCCGCCGCCCATTTTTTCCATAATGACCTGAACATTAACTTCATCAATGGAACGCGCACTCACAAAAATCTGATTCTGATATTCCGTCAGAACAAAGCTTGCCCTGACCCCCTTGATATTCAGCAGTTCATTGGCTGCCTGAGCCCCCACCACGGTAGGACTTTGTATATCTTCGTTGGTACAGGTGGAAATGGCAAAAACACCTCTGTAGATTTCCGCCTGGCTGACTGCATCGGCCTTGGCTTTGTATTCTGCAGCGTTTTCCCTGAAAAGCTTACGGACCCTGGTGACATCCGCGCCGTTCCTCCGAAGGAAGGCAGCCGCTTCAAAGGTTCTTACCCCTGCCTTGGACATAAAATTATTTGTATCAATAATAATGCCGGAATACATACAATCCGCTTCTTCCGCCGTAATGTGTATGCTCTGTCCTATATATTGCAAAATCTCAGAAACCATCTCACAGGCGGAAGATGCATATGCCTCCACATAGGAAAGAGTAGCATTCTCTATAACTTCCGTCCCCTGCCTGTGATGATCCAGAACCACAATGGATTTACACAGCCGCAACAGTTCCGGGCATTCCGTGAAACTGGGCTTATTTACATCCACCACCACAAGCACGGTGTTGTTCCCGGCCAGTTCTATGGCCTGCTGGCTGCCTATAATCATATCTTCCTTGTATTCTTCATGGCTTTTGAACAAATCCACTATCGGCTGCAGGGACGTGCTTACATCGTTCAGCACAATGCTTGCTTTCCTCTCCAGTGTCGTTGCAATACGGTAAATACCCACTGCCGCCCCAAAGCTGTCCACATCCGCAACCCTGTGCCCCATGATCAGCACACGTTCCTTGGTGGTAATGATTTCCCTAAGCGCCTGGGCTTTCACACGGGCCTTCACGCGGGTGTTCTTCTCAACCTGCTGGCTTTTACCGCCAAAGTAAATAACATTTTCAGGGGTTTTGACCACCGCCTGGTCGCCGCCTCTTCCCAGCGCCAGGTCAATGGCATTGCGTGCAAATTCATAATTCTGCGCATAGCCAAGACCGTCCAGCCCCACGCCTATACTGATAGTCACAGCCATCTTATTTCCAATATTAACCGTCTTTACATCGTCAAGAAGATCAAATTTGCTTTCTTTGAGAAGTTCCATCGCCTTTTTCCTTAGGACAATGATATACTTGTCATTTTCAGTCTTCTTGCATATGCCGTCCAGAGCTGCAATATATTTATTGACCTTCCTGTCTATCAGCGCAATCAGAAGGGACCGCCTGACCTCTTCCACACTATCAAGAGCTTCCTCGTAATTATCCAGATAAATCATGCCCACTGCAAGACTCTGGTCATCCACTTCCTGAAGGGCAATCTTAAGTGCCGTCTCGTCAAAAAGATAAAAAGCAATCAAAAAACCATCATAATTATCAGCTTCCATGATGACGCTGCTGTCAATCATCTCGCGCATGGCTATCTTGCGCATCTTGGCAACATAATTCCGGTCTTCAAAATCAACATCCATCTCCACGAATTCCACTTCATCCGGTAGTTTCTCTTTTGTAATGGATGGAAAAAGAGAAGTAATTGACTTCCTGTATCCTTTTTCTTTATGTACCACTTTCTCAAATGCCTGGTTCGTCCATATAATACGGCCTTCATCATCCAGCACCGCATAAGGAATCTCCAGTTCCCTTAAAAGCACCTTCTGCACCTGGCCGTACTGGGTTGCAAAGCTTACCAGTTCATTCATAATCACCGGCCTGTTGTTAATCTGCAGCAGTATGACCACCGTAAAGTAAAGCAGTGCAAAGCAGCTTACAATCACTCCTGCCGGTACACTTAGCAGGTACACTGCCAGATTAACCGCCGCCAATAAAAATCCCAAATATAAAGAAGTCTGCATGTATCTTTTCAGTCTTCCCTTTAGCTTAATCTTACTTTTTAATGGAGCCATTTCTGAAAATACCCCTCTGTTATCTAATGCGTTTTATTTAAATATACTTACTAAGTATAACATTTTTCGCTGAAACTTTCCACACTATTATGCAGAAGCTTTTAGACAAGTTTCGACTTTTGTTGCTGTTTACTCCCAACATCATTGAGTTAAGAAGCGGAAGCCCACAGAGAGCGTCACGCCCCGGATAACCGGCTGGACACAAAGTCCATGCTAAGCCTATGCCCAGCGGTAAGGAGGACTAAGCATCCCCGCCACAGGCTATGGTCTTCCGCCGGGTTATGAAACAAATACCCCAAAAAAATCAAGATAATACGCAGGCGGAAACAGCCTGGAAATCCATGCCGCTGCCGGAAGATATCTCTCTATGCGGATGAACACAGGGCAAAAAAGGCAGCTTCCCAGAACCAGTACAGGAAGAAGCCCGTACAAGGCTCTGCTGTCCTTTATGAACAGCCGCAGAATTCTCATATATACTTCCAGCACAATAAAATAAAGAAAAAGACCTGCTGCTTCCGCCCCCATGCCTGCATCCGCTCCCAGAATCCACAGGCCAAGCCCTCCTGTCAGGACTGCCCCGGCTGATGCTATGTGAAGGTTTCCCGATTTCAATGTTCCGCCCATTTTCCCCGGCATGGAACGCCAAATCTTTTCCTGTTCCAAAGCATTACCCATAGCCAGAAGGCACATCAGAAACACCATCACTGACACACATCCCCGCCATGTATTTAAAGTTTCAGGCACATTTCTTTCTCCGCCGCCAGCAGTCTCGTACACAAAATGAAAAGTGCTGCCATCCCCGGCATACTGCCTGTTCAGCGCCAGCAGCCTTTCCTGTGCCTTCTGGATTTCCTCCCTGTCATATCCCGCATCCAAAAGATATCCGCTTAAGATGTCCTCTGAAAGCATTTCAAATAATTCTGAAAATACCACCTCATAGGAAATTTTCTGTGCTGAGGAAGCCGGAGAATAGTAAAGCGTAATCTGCCGGTTCTGTCTTCCATCCAGAACATTTTCATAAAATCCTTCTGGCAGTACATAGCCGCACTCCAGCGTCCCGTTCTCTATCTGGCGGAGCATTTCCTCTTCCCTGTCATATCCCTGGAATTTTAAGATCCCGCTTTCAGCTTCCAGTCCTTTTAGCAGTTCCCTGCCCTTTTCGTCCTCCCAGCATACGCCTGCCAGAATTCCCTGATATTCCTCTTCCCCGGTAGGTTTCATCTGTTTTACAACGTTAATAACCAGCGCAGTCAATAAAAATATGACAATCCACAATCCATGTTTTTTTAAATATTGTTTCCAGAGAATTCCGTAAATCTGTATCCAGTTATCCATTCCTGTCCTCCATCCTGGCGCAGAAGAGGGCCGCTCCCAGTGCCAGAAAAATTACCGTTATGAGCAGAATCCTCCCTGCCTGGGCCCCGTCAAAATTTCCCTGCAGTGCCGCCGCCATTCCTTCCGCCCATGTCTGATAGGGAATATAATTTCCTATCTTTTCCACCCACATAGGCAGAAATGCAGGCGGTATGAAAATCCCGGCCGCCGTCATCATTGCCATAAGAACCGCAAAGCTTATGCCTATTCCGGCGGCATGATTTCCAAAGATTTGAATAAGCGCCCTGATTAAAATACCTGCTGAAAACCAGACTGCCGCCATCCATATCCATGTCCAGGAGACTTCAAATGAACTGTTGCCCAGCTTTATCAAAAGCATGTATACGGGTACAGAAACCATCATGCCTAGAAGGGCAAAAACGCTGCCAAAAGCAGCGGTTTCCAGCAGATACTGCTGTCCCCTTCCCAGACCCCGGCGCCAAAAAAGCCGCTCCCTCTCCCCTGCCTGCGTCTGCATATACCGCCCGAAAGCAAGCCCCGCAAAAGACAGAAAAGCAAGCAGCAGGGAAATTCCATAATAATCCCCAATCCCCACGCCGCTGACAGCCCTTATTTCCTTTTCTTTAAAAAGAGAGGTTCTCTCAAGAGCATACTTAAGATACGCTTCATTCAGATAATTTTCTGTCCAGGGTATCCCTTCCTCCCACCCTCTCTCCAGACAAAGGGCGTCTGCCGCGTAAATACCAGCCTGGGCGGTGGTCAGAAGCTTTGCCCCTGCTTTCGTAAACTGTACAAATATGTCCGTTTCCACCCTGCTGTAAGCGCTGCCCAGAAGGATTTTAACAGGAGTATTTTCCCCCGAAAGAATACTGTCAGCCATCCCCTCCGGTATAATGACCGCTGCATAAATTTCTTCTTCCCTAATCCCCTGCCTGGCTTCCTCATTTGTCAGCCGGACAAAAGACACTGTATCCTTGACGCTGTCCATGGACTCCACGAACTTAAGAAGCATACCTGTCATTTTATCTTCTCCCTCTGATACAATGCCCACCCTTATTTCACCGATTGCCTTTTCCCCATACACAGCCTTCGATGCATAAGCGCCTACTGCCAGAAGTACCAGCCCAAAAAGAAGGGTTTCCAGCACAATCGCTGGAAGCAGCTTTATAAACTTTTTCATTTTCATCCAAAAGAATATCCATCTGCAATACATACTTTTTCCCTATTTCATATATTCTGCAATGATTTCCGTCATCGTCATTTTCTCCGGCACCTCAAAGGCTTCGCCGTTTCTTATTGCCCACAGGCTTTCACATTCT
Organism: uncultured bacterium; assembly: GCA_947177425.1. Classification (GTDB taxonomy): domain Bacteria; phylum Bacillota; class Clostridia; order Lachnospirales; family Lachnospiraceae; genus Suilimivivens. The sequence continues at coordinate 3,381 of CAMWUN010000087.1, read as the reverse complement.
GCAATCTCCCCTACATCATGACTGCAAATCAGAACACTTCCGCCTTTACTGGTAAAATCCTTAATATACCCCTTAAGTTCTTCCTTAAAGACCAGGTCAAGAGCCGCGCTTGGCTCGTCCATCAGAAGAAGGGACGGATTGTGAATCAGTGCACAGACGATATTGACCCTTTTATTCATACCGCCGGATAAATTATTTGCCTTTTCTTTCAAAAACCCCTGCACTTGAAACTGCACACACAGTCCTGCAAGATTTTTCTTATTCTCCCTGTAATCCCCGAACCCGGCCCAAAGCTTGAGATTATCCTCCACCGTAAGTTCAGGAATTAAAATACTTTCCTGGGGGATATAGCCGGCATACTGGGACATCTCACGGACAGGCTTTCTTACTTCCCTGCCATCCACCAAAATGCTGCCCCCGTCTGCCCTCTCAACGCCTGCCAGAATCTTAAGCAGCGTAGATTTACCGCATCCGTTGGCTCCCACGATCCCTGTACACCTGCCTGCCTGCATATGCAGGCTTACCTGCTTAAGAACCGGCTTTCTTCCATAACTCTTCCTGATATCCTTTATTTCCAATTGCATATATTTCCCTCACTATAACAACAAACGCTGACACGCTTCGCGAGACAGCTTATTGTAACAAACGCTGACACGTTTCGCCAGGCAGCTTATTGTAACAAGAATAGAGCAGTGAACAAACCACTGCTCTATCATCATAATACCAAATTGGGGTTCTGTCTAATAGGAATACAGATTCTCTGATATTTCCCAGAGAATATCATACCATTCATCTTCCGTCAGCCGCAGCACGTTTACCTTCTCGCCTTCTTTAGGCTTTTCAATATCGCCGCACTCATTGGACAGGTAAATATCGCCGCTTAATACCTCTTCTCTGTTTACTTCCAGAGAGTCTATGTTTATGCAAAACTCCGATCCCGGCGTTATCTTTTCAATATCGCCCTTTATGGCCAGTTCATTATAGTCATAGGCCAGGTCAATGCTGAAATCGCCCTTTTTCGTATTGTATTCCAGATCTAAACACCAAATCTCATAGCCCGAAAATTCATCGGAAATCAGTTTATATTCCGCCTCATAGGTGTTTTTCCTGCTGTCATAGTTTCCGCTTCTGGTCAGATTGTAGGTGACAGATCCAGTGTAAATCTCCATATCCATATTCTCAAGGGGAAAACTTCCTCCCATAATATCCCACTGGATATATTCACCGTCCCCTGCATCAAAATAAATCTGGGCAAGAGCTTTTTTATAAAGATAAAATTCCATCGTAAACGGGCCGCTTTTCTCTGCTTCCACAGCCAGTTCTTCAAAAGCTTCCGCCACATCATAGTATTCCAGAAGTTCCTCGCTGCTGGTATACCCAAATTCATAGGCTATAAGGGTATCCATATAGTTCTTAAAGGCTTCATTAGTCTCGTAAATTTCTACATATTTCAGAATAAAATCCGCCAACTGCCCGCCTGTAATAGTAACGGTATATCCTTTACATTTTCTCTCCCTGCCGTCCACTGTAAGTTTCTTGCTCTGTGTTCCGCTGACCTGTACCTGGTCAAACAAATTCTTGACAGCGGCGGTAAACTCTACTCCTGCCTGCAGCATCCCTTCCTCTAACAGTGAACCATCCCAGTTGTCCTCATTCAGGTTTTTGGCATAACCCGCCAGAAACTCATCCATGTCAAACTCTTCCAGCCATGCCTCTAAATCCTCTTCCATGGTACTGCGGTTTATGTAGAATATGTAATCGCTGATTCCGGGAGCCCACAACATCGCCTCTTCACTGTCAGCGTAATAATCTGCCTCCAGCGCCGACATTCCATAGAGTTTAACTTCCAGATACCCTCCGCAGGTTTCCTGGTCAGCCAGCATCTCCAGTTCAAATCCCAATTCCCTTCCAAAATTCAAATCAGCCAGCATGGTCATCTGCTCATTTTCGAACATGCCCTCATAATCCTTCATATCCCATACGTCCCCAATAGCCCCGGCGCTTTGGGAAAAGGTATAGGCAGCCGCCTTCATGATAGCTTTCTTCTTGCTTCCAATCACTCCCGTAGCCAGAGCTACCCCTACAAGAAGCGCCACAAGAATCACCAGGACAGCCGCAGGAATTATTATTTTAATAATATCTCCGGTTTTTTTCCCATTCCCGGGCATCATACCATTTCCCATATCCGCATTTCCTGCGCCTGTACCTCCCATACCTGCGTTTTCTCCGCCTGCACTTCCTGTGCCCATATCCACTGTAACTGCACTCGCTATGTCTGTGCCCGCCTGCTGGCCCTCAACCAAATTTCCCCTGTTCATTTCATCCATAACTTTCCCTCCCTAAGGCTAAAATCCAAATGTCTGCTTCGCAGCCGCCTGCCCCATTGCCCGCAGGAATCAATGCTCCCTTGTGAGCCACCGCCACAAGCAATCCATAAATATAAATATGCCACCCCTTATATGTAGCAAAAAGAGACTGCCGGTTGCCAGCAGTCCCTTGATTAGCTTTAAGTAATGTCTGAATTGCAATCCTGCTCAACTATTAATCACAAGTATAAGGCATTAATGCAATATGGCGCGCTCTCTTGATTGCAACTGTAAGAGCTCTCTGATGCTTTGCACAGTTTCCTGTAATTCTTCTGGGAAGGATTTTCCCTCTCTCAGAAACGTACCTTTTTAATTTATTTACATCTTTGTAATCAATCACATTATCTTTACCGCAAAATACGCAAACTTTTTTTCTTCTGCGCATTCCGCCTTTTTTTCTCATGGGAGAATCAGACTTCTCTGTTTTATTATATGCCATAATAATTGCCTCCTGTCTTATTTGAACTTACTCTTAATTAAACGGCAGTTCCTCGTCTATTCCATCTGGAATATTCATAAAACCGTCGCCGGCTCCCTGGGGTTGTGGAGCGCTGTATCCGCCGCCGGCAAAGCCCCCGTCGCTGCCAGCGCTGCTGCTGTTTTTGCTCTCGGCAAATTCCTGGTCTTCTACCACCACATCCGTGGTGTATACTTTCACACCGTCTCTATTGGTATAACTGCCAGTCTGGATGCGTCCCGTAACCAGAACTTTGGTTCCTTTCCTGAAATACTTCTCAGCAAATTCCCCACTCTTTCCAAATGCCACACATCCGATAAAATCTGCGGTATTCTCGTCATTGTTACGGCTGAACCTGCGATCCACCGCAAGGGTGTATCTTGCAACAGCCGTTGCGTTTTCCCCCTGGGAGTACCTTACTTCCGGATCTCTTGTCAAACGCCCCATCAGTATTACTTTATTCATACCTGCCTCTTCTTTCCAGCATATTTTACGTATACGCCTTATGCTTCGTCCTGTCTAACGCATAAAAATCTGATAACATTGTCCATAATGCGA
>CAMWUN010000086.1 GCA_947177425.1 uncultured bacterium | reverse complement strand
CTTACCAAAAAAGAGGTATTTTTTTCCAAAGACACAAATTATTTTACACTACCCTCTTGCGTATACGGAATGGGGACTGCATTTTATCTTTCTGAAATGTGAGCGTATGTTTCTTCCAGTACCCATTGAATATGTTCGTCTGACAGGGAGTAAAATACATTCTTTCCGACTCTATGTGACTGAACCAATCTTGTGATGCGAAGCTCCCGGAGCTGATGGGAGACAGCCGATTTCGTAATGTTCATTTGCTTTGCCAGATCACTGACGCATAATTCCTGGCCCATCAAAAGCCATAGGATTTTCATACGGTTGTAATCTCCCATCGTTTTGTGTAATTCGCTTAGCTGTTCTAATTCTTGCTGTGTTGGAATTGAAAATGTATTTTTTTCTGTATTGCCCATGTGTTATCTCCAATCCATATGAAGCTGTTTGACAGTTGAAAAGGTTATGGTTATTATTATGTGAGGAAGGAGCTGATCGCTATGGAACATTACAACCTGCCTCATAACCACGGACAGAATATAAATCGTGTTTTGAAAAAAATGCCTTTGACGGAGGACTTCAAGGATATATCATTTTTATTCCAGCAGCTTGGCGATCCGACCCGCTTACGGATTTTGTGGCTGTTATGCCATTGTGAAGAATGCGTGTGCAATATTGCGGCTGCGGTTGATATGAGTGCTCCTGCCGTATCGCATCATCTGCATGTCCTGAAAAAGAGCGGGATCATAACCGGCCGCAGAGATGGAAAAGAAGTTTATTACTCATTGGCCGATACGCCCCAGGCAAAACAGCTGCACAAATCTATTGATGCCCTGTTCAAAATATCCTGCCCGACAAATTTATAAGTGAAATGCGCCGTCTGCCATACAGGAGAACAGCGCATTTTTGTTTTATGAAATAACCGGTCATTACTGCTGGCCCGATATATCCAGATGCTTTACACACATAGCGCGGATGGCGTTCAGAATTGCAATGATCGAAACGCCTACATCGGCAAATACGGCCGCCCACATATTTGCTTTACCGATAGCACCTAAAATGAGTACCAGGAATTTGATGCCCAGGGCAAACACGATATTCTGGTTTGCAATTCGGATGGTCTTTCGGGCAATCTTCATTACCGCAGCAATCTTAGAAGGTTCGTCTGTCATCAGGACAACATCTGCAGCTTCAATGGCAGCGTCAGAACCCAGGCCGCCCATAGCAATGCCGACATCAGCTCTTGCCAGTACAGGAGCGTCATTGATACCGTCACCGACAAATACCAGCCTGCCTTTTTCGCTTTTCTCTTTCAGCAAATCTTCCACGCGGTCAACTTTATCAGCCGGGAGAAGTTCGGTGTATGCCTGATCCAGGCCGAGACGCCCGGCCACTTTTTTGCCGACTGCATCCGCGTCTCCGGTCAGCATGACTGTCCTGCGAATGCCGGAGGATTTCAGATTTTTGATAGATGCCGCAGCGTCAGCTTTGATCTCGTCCTCGATCACAATACAGCCGGCATATTTTCCGTTGCAGGCCAGATAAACGACTGTACCCACGGAAGAAGATGGAGCATATCCGACATGTTCCTTCTCCATGAGCTTCGCGTTGCCGGCAAGGATCTGTTTCCCGTCAATAACTGCCCGGACACCGTGGCCGGCAATTTCCTGGACATCGGAGATCCGGGAGCTGTCAATCTTTTCCCCATAAGCTGCTTTGATGGAAAGGGAAATAGGATGGTTGGAATAGTCCTCTGCGTATGCGGCCAGCTCCAAAAGCTGCGAGTCTTCCATATCAACAGGATGGATTTCAGTGACAGCAAAAGATCCTTTTGTCAATGTACCTGTCTTGTCAAAGACGACGATCTCTGCATGGGCCAGGGATTCGAGATAGTTGCTTCCCTTTACCAGAACACCAATCCTGGATGAACCGCCGATACCGCCGAAGAAACTAAGCGGAATGGAGATCACCAGGGCACAGGGACAGGAAATAACCAGGAAAGTCAATGCCCTGTAAATCCATGTGCTGAATGGCTGCTGCAGGACCAGAGGCGGTAAGAGCGCCAGAGCCAGAGCTGCAAATACAACTATCGGGGTATAATATCTGGCAAACCGGCTGATAAAATTTTCCGTCCTGCCCTTTTTATCGCTTGCATTTTCCACCAGGTCAAGGATTTTGGCAACTGTGGATTCCCCAAATTCCTTTGTGGTCTGTATGGTAAGAATACCTGTCTGATTGATACAGCCGCTGATAACATCCATCCCTGGTTCGACTTCACGGGGCATGGATTCTCCCGTCAGTGCGGAAGTGTCAAGGGCGGAGGTCCCTTTGATGATTTTTCCGTCCAAAGGCACACGTTCTCCGGGCTTAACGATAATAGTATCTCCAATTTTTACCTCGTCAGGGTCTACCTGAACCAGTTTCCCGTCCTGCTCTATATTGGCATAGTCCGGCCTGATGTCCATAAGGCTTGTAATGGATTTCCGGGATTTGGAAACGGCGTAAGACTGGAACCATTCTCCTACCTGATAGAACAGCATGACGGCGACGCCTTCGGAATGTTCCCCTAAGATCAGTGCGCCTGCGGTGGCAATCGTCATAAGAAAGTTTTCATCAAATACCTGTCCGTGCAGGATATTGGTGATTGCCTTCCATACAATATCCCAACCGGCAACTGCATAGCAGATCAGGAATATCCCCATTTCTGCCCATTCCGGCAAAGGAACGAGGTTCCCGGCCAGGAACAGGACCGCCGCTACAATAATGCGTGTCAGCAGACGTTTTTGTTTTCGTGTCATAATGATATTCTCCTTTCAAAAAGGACACCGGCTACCAGAGCGGCAGCCGGTGTCCAGCTTTCATCATACCTTAACGGTCACATCCGGCTCGATCTTTTTAATCAGCGCCTTTGCTTCGGCCAGGACAGCGTCAAATCTCTCATCAGGTGCTTCCAGGACCATCTTCTGGTTAAGGAAGTTGACCTCTGCATGGGTGACGCCATCAATCTTTTGTACGGCCTTTTGGATTTTGTCAGCGCAATGGCCGCAATCCAGATCGATCAGTTTAATGGTCTTTTTCATAGCGAAAGACCTCCTTTCTTCATTCTTTTGATTGGTTTGACATGGCTGAACAATTAAAAGGTTGTTTAATCGTTCGCAAGCAGAGTATATCCATAAAAACGTTTAGCGTCAATGGGTTCTGCGGTGATATTCCCCTTTGGATTTGAAACACTTCTGATTGGATTGTTCATAAAAAGATTTCTTTTTGGATAAAAAAGACTCCTCTATGGAGCGGACAAATGAGGAGTTCAATGGATATAATGATACCTGGTCACTTGATGGCCTTTCGTGCGGACGCTATGAATGGGGCGGCAGGTATTTTTCCCCCGAAAATACCGGATGCCCCTTATCATAACGGTTCTTGGTCCCCTACGGGGGAGGGGGACCGGCACACAAAAAATCTATTAGAAAGAAGGGATGATTTTGTACAAGGAGCAATTTGACATTACGGGTATGACCTGCTCGGCCTGCTCTGCCAGGATTGAAAAGAGTGTAGGCAGGCTGCCCGGCATCAAAGAAGTGTCCGTCAACCTGTTAAAGAACAGCATGGTTGCTTCTTATGATGAATCTGTACTGGATACGGCAGGGATTGTCCAGGCTGTTGAAAAAGCCGGATATGGGGCATTCCCGAAAACGGCTGCAGATGTCCAGAACAAAAGCAGTGCCGCAGACCGGACTCAAAATCCGGGAACCAGTACGGCACAGGCAGAATATAAGCAGATGAAACAGCGGCTGCTGCTTTCTGCACTTTTTACGGTTCCGCTGTTTTATATTTCTATGGGGCACATGATGGGCTGGCCTCTGCCCGGCTTCTTGCTGGGAATGGAAAACGCTATGACATTTGCCTTCACGCAGTTTCTTTTGGTGATCCCTGTGGTATTTATCAATTTCAAATATTACCGGGTAGGCTTTAAGACGCTGTTCCACGGTTCTCCTAACATGGACTCTTTGATTGCGATAGGTTCCAGTGCTGCGGCAGTTTACGGTATTTATGCAATCTACAAGATCGGTATCGGCTTAGGGCATGGGGATATGGCAACGGTCCACAGCTTTATGATGGACCTTTACTTTGAATCGGCGGGCATGATCCTGACACTTATCACATTGGGCAAGACACTGGAGGCGAGGGCAAAGGGCAAGACTTCGGATGCCATTACCAAATTGATGAACCTGGCTCCCAAAACTGCTACCGTGGAGCGGGACGGACTTGAAATCCAGATCCCCGTCACGGAAGTCCGGCTGGGTGAAACGCTGATCGTCAAAGCAGGTGAATCTATCCCTGTGGATGGGACAGTCCTGGAAGGTTCTTCATCGGTGGATGAATCTGCCCTGACCGGTGAGAGCATCCCGGTGGAAAAGCATGCCGGCGATAAAGTCATCGGCGCCACGATCAACAAATCCGGTTATTTCAAAATGCAGGCTACGAAAGTAGGCGACGATACCACGCTCGCACAGATCATCCGGTTAGTGGATGATGCGACCAGCTCCAAAGCGCCGATCGCAAAGCTGGCTGATAAAGTCAGCGGCGTGTTCGTGCCGGTGGTCATCACGATTGCGGTGGCTGCTGCGGTTATCTGGCTGCTGGCCGGGTACGGCTTGGAATTCGCGCTGTCCATCGGTATCTCTATCCTGGTCATTTCCTGCCCCTGTGCCCTGGGACTTGCAACACCTACGGCTATCATGGTAGGGACCGGTAAAGGCGCAACAAACGGTATTTTGATCAAATCAGCAGAAGCGTTGGAAACTGCACACAGTATCAATACAGTTGTTTTGGATAAGACAGGGACCATTACCCAGGGTAAGCCCGTTGTTACAAACGTGATGTGCGGGGATGGCATTCGCCAGAAAGAATTGCTTCAAATTGCGGCGTCCCTGGAAAAATTATCCGAACATCCACTTGCGGACGCTATCGTATCTGAAGCGGAAAAAGAAGGGCTTTCTTTCCTGCCTGTCAGTGATTTCCGCCAGATTCCCGGCCAGGGCATTACCGGTCAGATCGAAGGTGAGGTCTGCCTGGCCGGAAACCGAAGGCTGCTGGAGGCGAATGGCGTCCAGGGAGGCGCGTTGCTGCAGCTTGGGGAATCAATGGCCGAAGATGGGAAAACGCCCCTGTTCTTTGCCCGTGCCGGCAGGCTCATTGGCGTGATTGCCGTAGCAGATGTGGTAAAACCTACCAGCAGACAGGCCGTACAGGAGCTGTCTGATCTGGGACTGGAAGTGGTCATGCTGACCGGCGACAATGCAAAGACGGCAGAAGCGATTCGCCGCCAGGTCGGCGTGGACCGTGTTGTGGCAGAGGTATTTCCCCAGGATAAAGAGAAGGAAATCCGCCGTTTACAGAGTGCCGGAAAGAAAGTCGCAATGGTCGGTGACGGGATCAATGACGCACCGGCGCTTGCCAGGGCGGATGTCGGCATTGCGATTGGAGCCGGAACAGACGTTGCCATTGAATCTGCGGATATTGTATTGATGAAAAGCGATCTTTTGGATGTTTCTACGGCTATTCAGCTTAGTAAGGCGGTTATCCGGAATATTAAGCAGAATCTTTTTTGGGCATTCATTTATAACATTATCGGAATTCCTGTAGCTGCGGGTGTATTCTTCATCCCGTTTGCGTTGAAGCTGAATCCGATGATAGGAGCCTTTGCCATGAGCTTTAGTTCCGTGTTTGTGGTGACAAATGCCCTGCGGCTTCGGTGGTTTAAGCCAAAACATATTTTCCGTGAGGAAAGCGTTGCAGAAGACCAGACAATTATTAAAGAAAAAAATAAAGGAGTGATTCAGATGGAAAAGACATTGAACATTGAAGGTATGGTGTGCATGAACTGTGTGAAGCATGTGGATAACGCGCTGCGGGAGATCAAGGGCGTACAGGATGTGGCTGTGAGCCTGGAAAATAAATCAGCCCAGGTACAGCTGAGTCAGGATGTCGCCGATGCCGCGTTAAAGGCGGCCATTGAAGATGCCGGTTACGAAGTGATCGGCATCCGGTAAATGCCTATGAAAGCGCATAAAGGTGATATATCTCACAAGCTGAAAATTGCACGGGGGCAACTGGATGGGATTTTGCAGATGGTGAAAGAGGACCGTTACTGTGTGGATATTTCCAATCAGATTTTAGCGACCCAGGCTTTATTAAGAAGCGCCAATCAGCAAATCCTGCAGGCCCATATCCGAACCTGTGTCCGTGAAGCATTACAGACGGATGCCGACAATCCGAAACTGGAAGAGGCATTGAAGCTGCTTGAAAAAATGATGCAATAGCATTTGGGAGTGGATGGGTGATGAATCCTCTCCACTCCTGCTTTTTATCCTGTTTGGATTGCAATTTCTCCTATTAGGAGCGTACAGAAAAAAGGAAATTTTATATAATTTAAGTGGTTAGACATGGCTAATAAATGAAAGTCAGGAGGAATAGGTGATGAAACAGGCACTTGATACAAGAACAAAACTTTTAACGAAAAACCCCTGGCCGCTTATGATAGAGCTTAGCATCCCTGCGGTTCTTGGTATGGTAGTGGTCGGGCTTTATAACATGATGGATTCCATTTTTGTAGGCCAGATGGTAGGCGATGTGCAGATGGGGGCCATTTCCGTATCTTATCCGTTTACACTGATAAACGCAGGATCGGCGGCGATGCTGGGTGTGGGTTCTGCTTCGGTATTATCTCGCGCCATTGGTAAAAAGGATGAAAATACCATTAAGAAGATCATGGGAAACCTGGTTGCAATGGTTCTTTTATTGTCGGTTATTTATACCGCCGTGGGCATGGTGTTTACCCGCCAGCTTTTGTCTCTGGCCGGGGCCAGTGATAACATCCTGAATTATGCTGAAAAATACCTTCGGATTGTTTTTGCGGGTTCGCTGTTCGTAAACTTCTTCCAGAGTGCAAACATGGTGATCCGCGGCGAAGGACAGCTCAAAAGGGCAATGACGATCATTGCCAGCGGAGCCATTTTGAACATCATTCTGGACCCGATCTTTATTAAGATTCTGAATCCTTACGGTATGGGAATTGAAGCTGCCGCGTATGCAACGGTCCTTTCCCAGTTTATCCAGGCGGCAGTTACGCTATGGTATTTCAAAAAGAAAAGCATCCATGTGAAGATTGGGCGTATTCGTATTGACGGTGAATTGCTTCCACAGGTTCTCTCCGTGGGTGTATCTGCCCTTCTGATGCAGATTTTGACTTTGGTACAGCAGACGGTGATCTATCGTGTAGCCTCCAATTATGGCGGAGAGACTTCACAGCTCCTTTTGGGTGCCGCACTTCGTTTTTGGAATTTCTCGTTTGTCCCTCTGTGGGGCATCAGCCAGGGCTTCCAGCCGGCCGCCGGTACAAACTATGGAGCAAAGGACTATGACCGCGTAAAGACGCTGACCCGTGTTTTCATTATTGCAGCCACGGTATTGTCGCTGGTGTTCTATATTCCGGTTGAATTGTTCCCGGACAGGATTTTGTCCATGTTCCTGACAACGCCGGGCATTGCCGCATCGGGATCGACGAATTTCCGTATCATGTTCAGCACATATATCCTGCAGGGAAGTTTCCTGATCGCTGTGACCTTGTTCCAGTCTTTGGGGAAAGCAAAAAAGGCAACCTGGCTGGTGCTGTTCCGCCAGATCATTTTGTTTATTCCGCTTTGTGTGGTTCTGCCAATGATCGCTGGTATGGGTATCCGCGGTGTCTGGCTGGCGATTGCATTGACAGATGCAATCCTGGTCATCATTACGATTTCCATGATGCTTTACGAATTCCGCAAATTACCGGCAAGTTCAAATGTGAAACGATAGGAGGTATGGGTATGTACCTCTGTGACGGAAGGATAGGAAATGATTATCAGGTGACGGACATTAAGCTGCCTGTCAATATAGAAAAACGGCTGGAGGCATTGGGGATGACCCGTGGGACTTCTGTTACCGTTCTGAACAGTAAGGGCAGAGGGGCTCTGATCGTTAAAATACGGGGAACCCGCTTTGCCTTTGGCCATAACATTACAAAAAATATTTTAGTGGGGTAAATTCCGATGGGAAAAAATCTGACTATCGGCTTCATCGGGAACCCGAACTGCGGAAAGACAACGCTTTTCAACGCTTACACCGGTGCAAACCTGAAAGTAGCAAACTGGCCCGGTGTAACCGTTGAGAAAGTGGAGGGTGCCATGAAAGACCATGACCTGAATATCCGGCTGGTCGATCTCCCCGGCACATACAGCCTGACTTCTTATACAATGGAGGAACAGGTGTCCAGGCAGTTTATATTAAGTGATGAAGTCGATGTGATTATTGATGTTGCGGATGCCTCTGCTCTGGAGCGGAACCTATATCTGACTTTGCAGCTTTTGGAGCTGGGCAAGCCGGTCGTGCTGGCGCTGAACATGATGGATATCGTGGAGAAGCGCGGCATGGAAATTGATACACACAGGCTGCCGGAAATGCTGGGGATTCCTGTTATCCCGGTTTCGGCCAGAAAACGGACGGGGCTGGATGTGCTGCTCCATGCAGCGGCACATCATAAAGACTGCAGGGACCCGGATTGCTTAATCCATCACCATAAATACAAACCGAAGCATAGACATGACCATCATTCAGAATATGCCATGGTTTACAGTGATGCCATTGAGGATAAGATTGACCTTATCATGATGGAACTGAAAAGAAGATATCCCGGCCTGACGAATTACCGCTGGCATGCTATCAAGCTGCTGGAACAGGATCAGGAAATCACAGAACGCTATCCGGTTGGCCTGCCGGATGTGATTGACCGAAACTATGAGTCGGACATCATCAATGAAAAGTATGATTTTATCCAGGAGATCATCAGGGAAGTGCTGGTAAACAAAGACCGGCAGGATGCCCTGACTGAAAAAGTGGACCGGGTACTGACACACCGCATTTGGGGGATACCTGTTTTCCTCGGCATTATGGCAGTCGTATTCTTTCTGACCTTTACGATTGGCGACTGGCTGAAAGGATTCTTTGAGACGGGAATCGAAAGCCTGTCAGGGCTGGTAAGCAGCGGTCTGGCTGCGGCTGGCGTCAACGAAGTGGTGTGCTCACTTCTGGTAGACGGCATTATAGCCGGGGTTGGCGGTATACTGACATTCCTTCCTAACATTTTTATCCTGTTCCTGGCATTAGCCTTTTTGGAGGACAGCGGCTATATGGCCCGTGTCGCTTATGTCATGGAAGGGGTCATGAGCAGGCTTGGGCTGTCCGGCAGGGCATTTATTCCCATGATTCTTGGATTTGGCTGTACTGTGCCGGCGATTATGGCGTCCAGGGCATTAGAAAACCGACGGGACCGGTTCAAGGTCATGCTGATCACGCCGTTTATGAGCTGCAGCGCCCGGCTGCCGATCTACATACTGTTTGCGGAAATGTTCTTTGCGGATAAGGCGATGCTGGTAGCGTACTCCATGTACTTGATCGGCCTGGCAGTCGCCATCCTGGTAGCGGCGGTCATCCATCTGATGGACCGTAGCAAGCCGGAGAATTATCTGCTGATCGAGTTGCCGGAATATAAAGCGCCCAGCAGCCGTACCGTGGCGATCTATGTATGGGAAAAGGTCAAGGATTATCTTACGAAGGCCGGCACCACAATCTTTGTTGCATCGATTGCCATGTGGATCATCCTGAACTTTGGACCGCACGGATATACAACGGAAATGGCGCATAGCTTTGGCGCGATCTTAGGACATTGGCTGGTTCCGTTCTTTGCCCCGGTTGGGCTTGGGTTCTGGCAGATAGCGGTAGCCCTGATCGCCGGTATTTCCGCAAAAGAAGTCGTTGTGTCAAGCTGTGCCGTCCTCTTTGGGGTACCTAATATTAACTCTGGAGCCGGAATGGATACATTGGTGGGCATCTTAGGCGCTTCCGGCTTTGGGCAGCTCAACGCATTTTGTCTCATGGTATTCTGTTTGCTGTACATTCCATGTGCGGCAGCATTGGCCACGATCCGCAGGGAATCAGGCAGCACAAAGTGGATGCTGCTTTCAGCCTTATTTCAGTTGGCTGTTGCCTGGTGTGTTACCTTTGTTGTATATCGTGTTGGACTTTTATTGTGAGGTAAGTATATGAGGAGCCGGAACTATTTACATATCAATGCAGCAGGGGATGTGGAGCCTTATGCGAGGGATTGGAGACCTGTTGCTGATGGACTGTGGGATTCCGGCCGGAAAGGAGTTTAAGATGATTGTCACAGGGGTAATCGTTGCCGGCATTGTCCTTTATGCAATATGGGCTGTCCGGAAGGTACGAAGGGACCACAGGAACGGTTCATGCTGCGGCGGCAGCTGTCCCGGCTGCACAGGGAAAGGATATTGCAGTAAATAAACTGTTTGGGAGCCGGTATTTTTTGAGGGTGCCGGCTCCTGAATTGCACTGTTGACGCATTTGCGTTATAATTTCCGATTGGAGTGATAAACCTCCCGATTGGAGCGGTGCGAAATGAAGAAAACCTATATAATAAAAGATGCAAGAAAAAAGCTGTTGGAACAGATCGATAATACAAGAATGAAAGAAAGGACTGCTATGAGTACAGACCCGATTATGAATCCAAAGGGGTTGTCTGCGGTCATACCCGAAGATAATGATGGCTATTGTACTGTCTATAAGATGGACTGTACGGACGGGCTTGGCCTGATGACAGTATATGAGGTCTATCCTGGCATCCAGGTCATTTACAATGATTTTGAAGCTACAAGCTGCGAATGGGATGGGCAACCCGGTAAAAGCATACTGGAGATCAACCATTGCCGGGAAGGCCGGGAAGGCAGCCGCCTGTTGAGCGGTTCATGCTTATATCTTGGAGAAGGTGATATGTCCATCCACTCTATGGACAACTGCTCACCTGAAATGACTTTTCCGTTAAAACATTATCGTGGGATTTCCGTGGTGATCAACCTCAATGCGGTGGCTGAAAACCCACCTGAAATTCTTTCTGAGAGTGGCATTGATATTCTGGGCTTTAAGGAAAAATTCTGTGCTGATGGGGACTGTTTTATCATGCGGGCAAAAAATGAGATTGAGCATATCTTTTCTGAATTATACTCTGTGCCGGACTTTTTGCAGAAATCTTATTTTAAGCTCAAAGTCCAGGAATTACTTTTGTTCCTAAGCGTGATAGATGTTTCACAGGAAAAGCAGAGGGAGCAATATACCGCTCCCCAGGTGGAGATTGTAAAAGAGATTCACCAAAAACAGGTTTCCAATTTACAGGAGCGGTTTACGATTGAACAGCTTTCAAAAGAATACCTTATCAATACAGCTACGTTGAAAAATACATTTAAGGGTATTTATGGAAAGCCCATTGGAAACTATATGAAGGAGTACCGTATCAGACAGGCCGCCGTGCTGCTTCGCCAGACACAGGCGACAATAGCGGAGATTGCGAATCAGGTCGGCTATGAAAATCAGAGCAAATTTGCTACTGCTTTTCGGGATATTATGATGATCTCACCGGCTGAATACCGAAAGCAGAATGTTGGTGAGTAGAAACATTATGAAAAACGGTACTGTCAAATGAAGCTGACCACGGCACAGCGGCAAATATTTGGGAAAAGAATGGAGATAAGCAATGTTGGAAGAAAATGTTATCATACCTTTTTTGAAGAAATTTGACCAGTACCCTTTCTGCGTAAGGTTGAACCGGAAGGAGTACCAGATCGGGGAAGGAGAGCCGGAGTTCACGGTGGATTTTAAAAAGCCGGTTTCTCTGACTTCCCTTATGACAAGTACCTCTCTCGCTTTGGGGGAGGCTTATATGGATGGGGATTTGGAGATCGAGGGGGATCTGTACTATGCCTTAGATCATTTTTTAGGGCAGATGGACAGGTTTTCCGCAGATCAATCCGCATTAAAAAAGCTGATGTTTCCATCAACGGCAAAGAAGAACCAGCAGAAGGAAGTGCGAAGCCACTATGACATTGGGAATGATTTTTATAAGCTCTGGCTGGACGAAACCATGAGCTATTCCTGTGGTTATTTTCAGCATGAGGACGATTCTCTTTACCAGGCACAGGTGAACAAGGTAGATCATATTCTGAAAAAGTTGTGCCTGGAGGAAGGAATGTCGCTGCGTGACATTGGCTGCGGGTGGGGATTTTTGCTGATCGAGGCGGCAAAGAAATATGGCGTTCATGGCATGGGGATTACGTTGAGCCAGGAACAGTACCGGGAGTTTCAGCGTCGCATTGCAGAGGAACACTTGGAAAGGTTTCTTACGGTGGAGCTGATGGACTACCGGGACATTCCGAAGTGCGGGCAGACCTTTGACCGGATTGTGAGCGTTGGCATGGTGGAACATGTTGGGCGTAACAATTACCAGCTTTTCATGGATTGTGCAAAGGCTGTACTGAAACCGGGTGGTCTGTTCCTGCTCCATTTTATCAGTGCCTTAAAGGAACACCCCGGTGACCCGTGGATTAAAAAATATATCTTTCCCGGTGGCGTTGTTCCGAGTTTGCGGGAAATGCTTTCCTGTGCGGCGGAGGACGGTTTTCACACGATGGACGTGGAAAATCTAAGGCTTCACTATAACCGTACCCTGCTGTGCTGGGAAAGAAATTATAAGGAACATATCAGAGAAGTCCGGAAAAAGTTTGATGAAAGGTTTGTAAGAATGTGGGATTTGTATTTGTCGGCCTGTGCTACCACCTTCCACAATGGAATCATTGACCTGCACCAGATTCTGTTTGCAAATGGGATCAACAATGGATTGCCGCTTGTGCGGTGGTATTGATTTTGGGAGCAAAATCCCAAAATCCTGTGAATGGTTAAGGGGGGTGGTGTCATTGGGACATTAGCTGTATTTGATGTATCGGAATCTGGCAGACAGATTGGAGAAAAGCTGTTTACATTTCTTGACCCAAAGCAACGGCGGGAACTGGAAAGGTATGTCAATGAGCAGGGAAACCGTAACAGCCCATGTATTCATACAGAGAGCCAGATACAGGAATCAGAAAGCTCTCTGACGGAGATATGGGAAGGGGAACTGCATTTCTGCCTGGAGCGGCGCATAGTGGAAGTATGCAGCCAGGAGATCATGCTGACCGCAAAGGAGTTTGAACTTCTCGCCCTGCTGATCCGCAATCCGGGGCGGGTATTTACATTTGAAATGATTATGGATTTGGTTTGGAATGAGGAAGATTCTTTTTATTCCCGGAAAGTCATTATCAACCATGCCAGCAACCTGCGGAAGAAATTGAGAATTTCTGATGCAGTGCCGGATTATATAAAAAGCATACGCGGCGTTGGCTACAAATTTGATAGTGATTGCCGTGGGACAACATAGACAGACGGTTATGGGTGTGTATCTGTGATTTCAGGTACACACTTTTTTCTGCTTTAATGTGTCGGGATATGGGAGAATTTGCGGTCATAATGATTGTAGCGAGGCTGTACCGAGGCAAAGGCTTGGTGTTCCTTCTGTATAATATCGCCCAATAAGATAGGAGGCTGTTAACAGGCACGGTTATCGTTCCTCCTGGTTTGGGAGGATATAGGGATGCTGTCGAAGGGTTCCAGGAGGCGGAAGCGCTGTCCTGTATGTGATGTTTTATTTGCCGTAGTCCATATATTGTGGATTACGGCATTTTTTGTTTCGACAGAAAAAGATATTTTCCAACAGTGTCCGTCTGTTTTTCTGAAATATGGCTGTATAGGTGTACCTGCTATTTTGGGGGTACGCCTTTTTATATTATTCTGCGATACCGGTAAGGGCAATGCCCCAGGGTGCCGCTCCCCACCCTCTGATTTCGATTTTGCCAGTCAACTAAAAAATCGAAATTGGAGGAATTACCCATGAAAAAAATCAATCTGCGGGATTACTACCCGTTTTATTCAAAAGATACAGTTGTTGAGGTACCGGAGGAAGTTGCCGATTTGCTTCGGGAATATAAACTGGCAGAGGCTGCCTATTTCCTACGTACATATCGACACAAAGCATATTTTTCCTTGGATTATGATGTGAACGTTGAGCGTGATGTTCTAATGGCTGCGTTGTCGCCTCTTGATATTTTGGAACAGAAAGAAGAAAATATCCGGCTGTATCGGGCGCTTGCTTCTTTGCCGGAGAAACAGAAAAACCGGATTTATGCACATTATTTTCTTGGCATGAGTAAAGCGGATATTGCAAAAGCTGAAGGCACTCATAAAAGCCGGATTAGCCGTTCTATCAAAGCCGGATTGCACAGCTTGGAAAAAATTTTGAAAAAAATTTCCTGATAGACGGCAACTTTAACCTCAAAAATGAAATGAATAATAGAGGGACATATTATCAGGCAGGACAAGCCATAAGGGTGCGGAGGGAACGCAAAGAACCCGGAGCACTCAAACAGTATTTTAAATTATCTGCCGTACCCTCTACGGCTCCTTGACAACCGAATACACGCTGTTACAGGTACTTCATTCTGTGATTCGAGCGGCAGATGGGGCGGCGCGGTGATAGATGGCCTAAGGAGGTGATGGATTCAGGCTGTCCGAGCGATTAACGCAACCCACGAAACCGGCTGTGGCAAGCCGGACGCGGCGACGGCGCAGATCATAATGGTACTTCCTCACGGCTCCCTAAAGACTTGGGGAGAGTTCCTGCGACGTTTGCTTGCTCTGGCAAAGCGGCGGCGTATGCGGGGCTATGATGCGGTGACGCTAACCGCAACCTGTAATAGCCCCACCCTGTTCAATCAGGGCTTGCCGGGGGGCGTGGCAAATACGGCAGCTAATCGAAATCAGATACAAT
>CAMWUN010000085.1 GCA_947177425.1 uncultured bacterium | reverse complement strand
ATGGTATATTTGATATCGGGCTCTTGTCCAATGCTGTGAAATGCTTCCAGCGGCTCACTATAATGCCCCTCTTCTAACAGGATAAAGGGTTCTTTTGTGAGGAGGCTTAACGGGATGGCTGTATTTTGAGCCAGAGGATGATTTTGGGGCAGGACGGCAAGCATCTCTCCGGCTTTTATATTGATCGTATTAAGCCCGGTAACGGCAGGCGGCGTAATAAATCCGAAATCAACAATCCCTGTTTTGATCCACTCCTGAATCGAAGTATAGTCTCCATCGTGAAAAACAAACTGGACATTGGGATATATTTGCTGGAATCCCTTTATCAGCATGGGCATCCAGTGGCAAGTGACGCTTGTGATGGTCCCAACCCGTATGATTCCTGTCTCCAGCCCTTTGATCTCCAGGGCTTTCTCCTGCATGGAACGATACTGTAATATCGTCCTTTCAATAAAAGGATACAGTTCTTCCCCTTCTAAAGTCAGTTTAACGCCGGTGCGTGAACGGATAAGGAGTTTCATCGACAATTCATTTTCTAAAGAAGCAACCATCTGGCTGATGGATGATTGTGTATATCCAAGAGCCATTGCTGCTTTCGTAAAGCTTTTCATTTCTACAATTTTTTGCAGTGCCAGGTAACGTTCCATATGACAGATCGCCTTTCTTAATGTTGACATTAGAAATATTTGTTTTACTTATTATATATGGAAGAATATAATGGGGTCAAGTTAAGAAAAGAGAAATCAGGAGGTAATGACAGTGTCCTATGAAAAAGTAAAGGGTTATTTTGAACAGGCAGGTCTGGGGGAGCGGGTTGTTGTACGGGAACATATTGGCGACACGGTGGAACATGCGGCAGAAGCAATTGGATGTGAACCGGCAAGAATTGCAAAGTCCATGTCGTTTCTGGCAGATGGCCAGCCGGTGGTGGTCGTGATGGCTGGTGACGCAAGAATCCATAACACAATGCTCATGTACGGTAAAGAAGCAAGCAACCGAAAACAAGAGATAGACCGCCAGCACCACACTATTCCGAACCAAAGAAACCAAAGACCAAAAGACAAGCACCGTGGAAATGTGTATAACTTGCTATTCCGTCATGGAAAAGTCCGTTCACAGAACATGGAAAAGCTAAAGTGCAGCTTTCCCACATTCTGCAAACAGACTTTCCCACAACTCCATAAGATAGCAAGTTATGCACATTACGCACAGTGCCGACTACTACGGAATCCCTCTCATTCCTATCATTATGAATGATAAAGCTCCGTACTTCATACTAACTATTTTTCTTTTTATACTCCGTTCCCCACTTTACCATAGCGTCTAAAATAGGTTTTAGGCTATACCCCGTTTGAGTTAAAGTATATTCTACCCGTGGGGGTACTTCTGGATATACTTTCCGGGTAAGTAACCCGCTATCTTCCATTGAGCGCAAATTAGCAGTTAAAACTTTTTGAGATACATTTCCAACAGATTTTTTTATTTCTCCAAATCGTTTTGTACCGTCTAATAAATCACGGATAATAAGAACTTTCCAGCGGTCACTGATAAGCATTAAAGTGGTTTCTACCGGGCAGGCAGGTAAATTTTTTTGCATGAAAAACCCCCATTTCTTCACAATAGTTTCTTTTAGGTAACTACGGCACAATAAAGTGCTTACTTTACGTTTTCGCTCTACGGATATATTATAATCTTGCAAGCGGAAAAAAACAAGCCGCAAACAAAAAAACAGGAGGAACGAAACTATGAAAATCGCAGTTATTTGTGCAAATGGTAAAGAGGGTAAGTTGATTGTCGAGGAAGCTATCGCAAGAGGGGCAGACGTTACCGCCGTTGTCCGTGGCGAGAACCAGTCAGCAGCAAAACAGGTCATTCAGAAAGACCTGTTCGACTTGAACGCAGCCGATTTGGAGGGCTTTGATGTTGTGGTTGACGCTTTTGGGGCATGGACACCGGAAACCCTACCGCAGCACAGCACTTCTCTGAAACATCTTTGCGACCTTGTAAGCGGCAAGGAAACGAGGCTTCTTGTTGTCGGCGGGGCGGGCAGCCTGTATGTGAACCCGGAGCATACCGTACAGGTCATGGACGGGGCAGACTTCCCGGAAATGTTTAAGCCGCTTGCTTCCAATATGGGCAAGGCACTTGACGAACTCCGAACCAGAACCGATGTAAAATGGACGTATATCAGCCCCGCCGGAGATTTTCAGGCAGACGGAGCCAAGACCGGGAAATACATCTTAGGCGGTGAAGAATTGATATTGAACTCAAAGGGAGAAAGCGTAATCAGTTATGCCGACTATGCAGTTGCTATGGTTGATGAAGCGTTAAATGGGAACCACATCCAGCAGAGAATTTCAGTTGTAGCAGAATAAGCGGGTTGGATAATCAACCAGTCAAATGTAGAAATCCCTCTGCCCCGTAAAGGCAGTGGGATTTCTCACAGGAGGAAATATGAGTGCAGAAAAATATTTACAAATGATACAGCAGGACATTCATTCCGTCGTTTTTGCTACAATAGACGAGAATCAATTCCCGGTTACTTGTGTGATTGATATTATGCTGGCAGACAAAGACGGGCTTTATTTTCTAACTGCAAAAGGAAAAGCCTTTTATGAACGGCTTCAAAATCAACCAGTTATTTCAATCACAGGAATGATAGGGAACGATACTCTATCAAGTAAGTCAGTTACCTTGCGTGGAGAAGTGCGGGAAATCGGGCAAGGGCTATTATCGGAAATATTTGAAAAAAACCCGTACATGAAAGCGATTTATCCAAATGCGGCAAGCCGTACAGCGTTGACCGTATTTCAGATTTATAAAGGCAGCGGAGAATTTTTTGATTTGAGCCAAAAGCCTATTTTCCGGGAACGGTTTTCATTCGGAGGAATGGAAAGCCATATGCAATATTTTTTTGTTACTGATAAATGTAATGGTTGTGAATGTTGCGTTAAAATATGTCCGCAAAACTGCATTGATATTTCTTCCTGTACTACAAAAATACAGCAAGAGCATTGTTTACATTGTGGAAAATGTATGGAAATATGCCCCTTGCAGGCAATAGAAAGGAGGACTCTATGACACAAGCAGAAAGACTTACTTTTCTGATAGAATATCTCATAAGCGAAAATAAAGAGCTAAAATCATTCCATATTCCCGTGGAGGAAAATGCAAGGAAGCGGCTGTTACGCTCTCTTATGAATATTCGCCCGCCAAAACCAGTTACAAAGGATTTTTTGAACATACAGGACGAATATTTACAAGGGGAAAAAACAGAGAAAGGCATTATCTCTTTAGCAGATATTCCATTCGTGAAATCCGGGATTTACCTATGGCAAGGCGATATTACACGTTTATCTGTAGACGCGATTGTAAATGCTGCTAATAATGCAATGTTAGGCTGCTTTGTTCCCTGTCATGGGTGTATTGATAACGCCATTCATTCTGCCGCAGGAATAGAACTCCGTTTAGAATGTTCCCGTATCATGGAAAAACAGAAAATAGAAGAACCTACGGGAAAAGCCAAAATAACAAAAGCCTATAATCTTCCTTGCCGTTATGTTCTGCATACAGTCGGTCCGATTATCTATGGAGAAGTCACGCAAAAAGATTGTAACCTGTTATCAGACTGTTACCGTTCCTGTCTTGAACTTGCCGCAGAGTATCAGTTGAAAAGCATTGCTTTTTGTTGCATTTCTACGGGGGAGTTTCATTTTCCAAATGAAGAAGCAGCCGAAATAGCAATCCAAACGGTAAAAGATTATCAGAAAAAGAATCCAAGTGATATGGAGGTGATTTTTAATGTTTTCAAAGATTGCGACTACAAAATCTACAAACAGCTATTGGGATAATATCGAGAAAGTGAAAATAAAAATACAGAGTGCAGACGCTATCTTGATAGGAGCAGGAGCAGGACTGTCTACGTCTGCCGGATTTACTTATTCCGGGAAACGGTTTGAGGAGAACTTCCCGGATTTCATAGCAAAATATCATTTTAAGGATATGTATTCAGCGGGCTTTTATCCCTACAAAACATTAGAAGAACATTGGGCGTATTGGAGCCGTTACATTTTTATGAACCGTTATCAAAATGCGCCGAAATCCGTTTATAACGATTTACACAATCTGGTACAGGACAAAGACTATTTTGTTTTGACGACCAATGTAGACCATTGTTTCCAAAAGGCGGGTTTTGATAAACACAGACTGTTTTATACACAGGGCGATTATGGATTGTGGCAATGCTCAAAGCCTTGTCACGATACGACTTACGATAATGAAACCATTATCAAGAAAATGGTTGCCGAACAGGAAAATATGCGTATTCCGTCCGGGCTAATCCCCCATTGCCCCGTATGCGGTGCGCCTATGTCAATGAATTTAAGGGCAGATAGTACCTTTGTTGAAGATAGCGGCTGGCATACAGCGGCAGAGCGGTATCAAGACTTTGTACGCCGTCATAAAGGATTAGACATTTTATATTTGGAATTGGGCGTTGGCGGCAATACGCCGGGAATTATCAAATACCCATTCTGGCAAATGACCTACAAGAATCCCAATGCCACTTATATATGTATCAATCTGTCAGAAGCCTATATCCCAACAGAAATCAAAAAACAATCTATTGGTATTGCTGATGATATTGGAGAAGCATTGACGCACATAAAGAATCGTTTCGCAGAGCAAACAGCCTAAAGTATTATAAATTTGACTGCAAGACACAAGTGAGAAAAAAGTAATATTATTTACGGGAAAGAAAGGGGGAATTTCCGTGAATTGCACAGAAGCATACAAGGAACATATCGAATACACATTTAACGCCTTTTGCAGAGTTGTCATACACTATGCAGCAATCAACGCATGGCGTGACAGGGATAAACGGCGGCAAAGGGAAATATCCTTTGAATACCTCATAGAAGAAAAGTTTTACCCATTCATGTATATGGCGGAGCTTATAATTAATTATGGAAGGGAAAGCTGTATAAATGCCGTGTTGGGGAAATACATGGGAGGGAATTATATTTGTATACCTGATATGGATACAGGCTGTTGCGTAGGGAGTCTATCAGATATAAAGGGAAATAAAGAAAGACTCCCGGCCCATATGTGCTATGAAGATGCAGCGACAGTAGCCCATGCCTTGCGGGCGTTATCAGGGTATTCAGGAACAGACTGGCTTTAGTCTGGAAGAGGAACTATGCGCAAAAGAGAAGTTAAGCGAATAGTGTGAAAAGGGGAGACAAATAGAAAAAGGGGAAGGGAAAAGCAGGCCGTCCGGGATATACCGGGCGGCCTGCCTGCGAATTGTGTATGGCTTGGGCGCAATTCCCTGCAGGGATACAAAATGCAGCATCCAGATATGTCAGACAATTACTGGCCGCAGAATGGAGAAAGCTGTCTGGAAAGCTGCCGTAAACCGGAAGGTGAATAATTGTGTATACAATTGGACCAGTGACAGAAAAACGGGTAGGTTTGCGACAGCGAACGAGGTCAAATCTGTGACATCTCATGAAGTTATTAACAGGAATGGCAGGAAACGCCATGGAAAAGGTAGTGATAGGGCATCTGGCGGAGAAGTTTGGGTATGATAAGCGTGCCACCGGCTATGTAACATCCGGCGGTTCCATGGGAAACCTTACCGCCTTAGTGACTGCCCGTACTTCTTTAGGGATTGAGGAAAAAGATTATCATAAGCTTGCGATTATGGTTTCCGCCGAAGCCCACTACAGTGTGGAGCGGGCGGCAAAGATCATGGGGATCAAAAGCGAGAATATTATCAAGGTTCCGGTTGACGATAAGTGCAGTATCCGGACGAAACTTCTTGAGGACATTTACCAGCAGGCGGTTTCGGACGGAAAGCTTGTATTCTGCGTCATAGGCTGTGCCTGTACGACCTCTGTGGGAGCCTATGATGACCTGGAAGCGGTTGCAGACTTTGCGGAAAGGCATCAGCTATGGTTTCATGTAGACGGAGCCCATGGCGGGGCGGTGATCTTTTCCGATAAATACAGACATTTATTAAAGGGGATTGAGAGATCAGATTCCCTGATCCTGGATTTTCATAAAATGATGCTTGTGCCTCCCTTGTCCACTGCGATCATTTACAACGCCGGGAATAGAAAGGTAAACGAGTTTTCGCCAAAGGCAGCTTACCTGTGGCAGGACCAGCTCTCCGAAGAGTGGTACAACTCCGCAAAGCATACCTTTGAATGCACGAAGCCGATCACTGTCCTCCATACCTATGCGATTATGCGCCTGTACGGGGATGCGATCTACCGCCAGAATGTGGACACCCTTTATGACCTGGGCAAAGAGTTTGCCGAAATGGTCAAAAGGACAAAAAATATGGAGCTGGCATTAGAACCCTGCAGCAATATAGTGTGCTTCCGGTATGCGGCGGAAGGGATAGATTGTGATGAGGCAAACAGAAGGATTGCAGAGGAACTTTTGAAGGACGGTTCGTATTATGTGGTAAGCACAGAGGTAAAAGGCAGGTATTATCTGCGGATTACTCTGATGAACCCCCTTACTGACAAAAAGTGTCTGGAGGAATTGATCAGGAAGGTTCAGGAGACGGCAGAAAATATTTAGCATGTATATCAGGCAAGACTACTTATAAGATCATGATGAGTGAGAAACAGCATACATCCTAATTGTATGCTGTTTTGCTAAAATTAAGGAGACAAAAAGAAAGTGAATATAAATAAGGTGTTTTTTTCTTCCGTAATCCCTTCTGTACTGGCCTTTGCGCTGTCAGGGATTTATGCTATCGTGGATGGTTTTTTTATTGGAAACAGTATCGGGGATATTGGGCTGTCTACGATTAATGTGGCCTATCCGGTGGTTGCGCTTATGCAGGCAATCGGTACAGGGATCGGTATGGGCGGTGCGGTGATCTATTCGATTTCAGTTGCAGCCGGAGACAAAAAGGGAGCGGATACCTATGCGAAAGGAACGGGAGGTTTCCTGCTCCTTGCCAGTATTGCTGCAACTGCAGTGATGTACATTATCCTGGAGCCGGTCCTTAAGCTGTTAGGGGCTGAAGGAGATATTCTCACTTTTGGCGTGGAATATCTCCGCATCATAGTTTTAGGCGCAGTATTCCAGGTTTTTTCCACGGGGATTGTTCCGCTGATCAGAAATTATAATGGAGCAGCTTTTGCGATGGCATCTATGATAGCGGGATTTCTGACAAACATATTGCTTGACTATACGTTTGTGTGGGTTATGGAATGGGGAGTATCGGGGGGCGGCAGTAGCAACGGTGATTGGCCAGGGGGTTACAATGCTCAGTGGATTGGCTTACCTGCTGATAAGAAAGATGCCGGTCCTTGGTTTAAATATTCCACAGGCCGGCAGTGTTTTTGGCCGCATTGTAAAGGTGGGCCTGGCGCCATTTGGGCTGACGCTGACGCCCAATTTATCAGTGATCCTTATGAACCGCTATACGATTTTTTACGGGGGTGAGCAGGCAGTCGCCTGCTATGCCTGCATTGCTTATGCCGTAACGATCATCCATATGCTTTTGCAGGGGGTGGGGGATGGAAGCCAGCCATTAATGAGCAGATTTTACGGGGAAGGGGCTGAGAAGGAATTGCGTGGTGTCCGCCGCCTGGCATATGGCTTTGCAGGAAGCTTGGCAGTTGTAAGCGTAGCCATTTTATTTTTAGGGCGTTACCATATTGGAAATCTGTTTGGGGCATCGAAAGAAGTATTGGTGGAAACCGGAAATGTCCTCCCCGTGTTTTTAGTGGGGATTATTTTTCTTTCGTTTACAAGAGTGACTACTTCCGGTTTTTATGCAACGGAAAAGAGCCTGTATTCCTATATTCTCGCATAAAATTTTTAACGGTTTTTAATAGAACTATATAGGCTGGTATGATACAATGTAGCTGTTGGACGTTTTGGCAAAATGAGATTTTATAAGGAGCAGCTACGATGGATAAAAAAGTTGATATTATAAAGGACGTTGATGGTAAAAGCATTGTGGTTATCAATGACCTGCGTTTCAAGGGAAGAAGGAGCGTGGACTGGAACACTGTTGAGGATTGTCTGAAAGAGTATATCGGTCAGTGTGCTGAGATTACGGAAACATCAGATGTGGTATACATAGGTGCGGATTTTCCGGACGAGTTTGCACATTCCAAAGATACAAAGGAGTTAAGGGGCGCAAATATGTATGCAAAGGCAAATTCTTCAAGCATTATCAGGGAGATGATAGAAATTGCCACGAATAAGACTTTTACAGAGAATTATGCACAAAAACATAACACAGATGCAAAATTTGGCTGGTACAGATATGATACACGTTTTGCAATACCTGTTTATGATGATGCAGGCGAGCTGGTCAGATACAATGTTTTTAAGGCAAGAATACTGGTACGTCATGCAAAAGATGGGAAACTGTATCTGTATGATATTTTAAGGACAAAAAAAGAAACGAGCAAGCCGCTTGAGCAATAGCTGTACGGTCGAAAAACTCATTTCTTTATAATTTGTATTTTAAAGGCATGCAGAAGTTTTGTCAAGTATAAAAATTTTATATTGATACAGCGCAAGGGCAGTTGTTACTGTTCACACAGACCTGCGCATTTACTGCGCTGGTCGTAAGAAAGTGATCCGAGAGTGCAAAAATCCCATTGCCGAAGGCACTTTTCGATGGATTTTGGCATGTTACTGACATGTCATCTAAAAAGTTCCGATTGATTTAGCGGTCAGATAAGGCAAAACGTCTGTTAGGAAATAAAATCATTCTGGCGCATATTCTGGTAAAGACCGTTGATGAAAAATTAGGAATTATAAGAACAGAGTATAGTATTCCAGTAGATGAAAAATTGAGAAAGGATATGAGCGCTATGTGTAATCTTTCACAGGGAATCAGGGAAAACGCAACAGATAATGCCATAGCAGGCGTACTTTTTTGTTTTCAGGGAGAAAGACAGTCACATCAGATTGTCTTTTTTTCATACAAAGAAAGGATTGAAAATACCAGTACCTCAGTGAGAAACTTTTCTTTACACTAATGAGAGTCATTGCGCAGTTCGAGAGTAATACGATAGCAGGCAGGCGAAGGATTACGGTCAACGAGATCAAGAGGAAGAGCAGAAGTTAAGAAATCAATTTTGTCAGAAGTTTACGAGAGAGATCAATCAGAAATGATATTCAAGTCTTTAAACTGGGAGAGTGGACTTCCAGTTCTTTTTTATTGTAGTCTGTGCATAATAATTCTATCACGAAAGAATGGATGGAAAAGGAGTGGCCTTTTATAAGGATACGTCGACCTTTTTTTTGCCAGAGGAGGATATGGGTGACGAGGAGCTGCTTCAGATGATTGATTTTGTGCATAAACGAGATTATAGTCTGCAGACCATGAACCAAAAGATTGAGGAGGGAGAGATTTCCTTCCCATCGGAACAGATTGCAAAGGAGAGGGAGTCGGGAGAAGAGAAAGCTGGGAAGGAAGCTCCCCGGGATCGTACTGCAAAGAATCCGGAGCAGGAGCTGACCATTTCCTACACGGGAGACCTGGAATTTCAGAAGATTGCGGCGGGTCAGAACTGTATTTTCCTGGCCGGGAAAAGCTGTATTCACAGAATGGAGATCGGAAGCAGTGATTCGGAGCTGTTTTTTGACGGCTTTGAGACGGATACGGCTGTAACCGCCATGTATGAGGACAAAAAGGGAAATCTTTATCTTGCCCTTCTTGAGCGCATGGATGAGAACGATGATAGTGCATACAGTGGGATAACTCTGGAGGGAGTGCGCTACAAGCCATGGCTCTGGATTCTGAATGCGGACAGGGAGGTGATACGGAAGGTGGATGTGACATCCCTTCTGGAACAGGAGTATGGGGGACGGACCCGGATGATAACGAGAGTCGTGGCGGATGAACAGGGCTATATTTATATCCGGGCGGCATTCTTTTAGGACGTTCTGCTTCTAGTGCTGGACGGGCAGGGAAATTATATCAGAGACATTACGTCCGAATCATATGGCTGCCATGATCTGGGCGGGCTTGGAATCGGAAAGGACGGTAAGGTCTATACTCAGATACAGGACAGACAGCGCATGGGAATCGCCTCCGTTGATCCGGAAAAGGGCGCCCTGGACGAAATTTATATGGACATTGTACCGGATGGGACGATTATGCTGGATATCATCGCTCCGGGTTCTGACACGGATTTTGTGTTCTGGGGCTATGACGGTATTTTCACCTATAATCTGGGAGAGGATAAGGCGGTCACCATTCTGCCCGCCTACGAGGCACCCTGTAACTGGGAGGGAGCGATGTACTGTGCGCTTCCCGACGGCAGAATCGTGTTTGCTGAATGCTCGGAATACCGGCATGAAGGGAATGAAATAAGTAGCATCCCGGAAAAGATAACATTTTATTATAAATCTGCCTTATCTAAGGATTGACTCTCACACTGTGGTATACTCTAAAATGGAATTGAGCTCGGAAATACACATATATGTGAGGTGGAACAAGTGTT
The DNA here is from genome assembly GCA_947177425.1 of uncultured bacterium. Lineage (GTDB taxonomy): Bacteria > Bacillota > Clostridia > Lachnospirales > Lachnospiraceae > Suilimivivens. The sequence continues at coordinate 5,122 of CAMWUN010000085.1, read as the reverse complement.
AAAGATAGGAGATTTTTCAAAGCTGTCAAGGATCAGCATCCGTATGCTGCGGCACTATGACGAGATCGGGATCCTTCGGCCGGACTGCGTGGATGACTTTACAGGATACCGCTATTACGCCGAATCCCAGCTTCCGCTGGCGGGAAAGATACAGGCATTAAAAGGTCTGGGATTCGGTCTTTCCGCAATAAAGGAAATTCTGGTCAGGTATGAAGATGTGCATGAGATGGAGCAGTTCTTCGTGGCAAAGCGCAGAGAATTGGAAGCGGAGTCTGAGGAAATCGGGCAGAAAATACGGTTCCTTGACAGTACATTGAAATGGCTGAGAAAGGATGGTAACCTTATGGATTACAATGTTACGTTAAAGACAGTTCCAGAGAGATATGTTGCAAGTGTACGGCAGGTGATTCCCGCCTATGACCAGGAAGGAATTCTGTGGGAGACGCTGTGCCGGGAACTTGAGCCGCAGAAGATACAGTATGCGGTTCCGGATTATGGCATCGCCATTTTCCATGACGAAGGGCACAAAGAGCATAATCCGGATGTGGAAATTCAGATCAGTGTGGTGGGGAAATATGAGGACACAGAGCATGTGAAATTTAAGACCGTGCCGCCAATCCAGACAGCTTCCGCCACATACAGAGGCGGCTATGATCAGATTACGAGGGTCAATTCAGCAGTAGCCGACTGGATTGTTGAGAATGGCTATGACTTTGACGGAAAGTCATTCTGCATTTATCATGTGGCCCCGAATCAGGCCGCAAGCCCGCAGGAGCTGGTCACGGAAGTCTGCTTTCCGGTAAAGAAGAAATAACTCTTTTATCCGATTAGAATCTTTCTCCCGGAGAAGTGTTTTCACGGGTTAGCGGAAATAGAACTCGCTTAATTGATACAAAGGGGAAAACAGAATATCGGGGAAACCGCAGAAATAAAGGCATTTGGCGATATTGGATACCGTCAGATGCCTTTTTATTGTTCATGGGTGTTGTGGCATAAGCAGGAGAAGCGTTTGTGTATGAACCCTCCTCACAGAAATTTGAATCCTCTGTTTCTAAAAATTTGAATCCCCTAAAGGCAAAATCAAAATGTTTTTCAGATTGGGGCATTGCATTCCACGAAGCCATTTACACCGGCACATAGAAGCTGGTTTGATATTTTTATCATTTCCTCCAGAGGAATCTTTTTCCCATCCGCTACCCATTGGCTATACATTTCTACAGTAGAGGTCTGAATAAAATGCAGCAGGATTTTTTGCCTGGAAGGTTCCAGCAGCCTAAGCCATGTAGAGTTTTTCCAGGTGGAATCCATCACATTGCTGATCATCCTGCCCCGGATGTATCCGTAACTTCCGCTGCAGGTGATTTTTTCGTAGACTGACCCTTTTTTTGCGGAATAGAGAAAAAATTCACGGTTGATCTTATCCAGGTCCTCCGGAATCCGGTAGCTTTTGATTCGTTCCAGATATTCTTCTATCATTACCCCCTGCAGCTCCGCCAGCAGGTCATCAAGGGCGGAATAATACCGGTAAAAAGTTTTTTTATTGATCCGCGCCCTTTCGCAGAGTTCTTTGACCGTGATTTTTTCATAATCCATTTCACAGATCATATCTTCAAAAGTTTTCTGGATGGCGTCTATTGTTTTCTGTACCCTTAAATCTTCTGTGCCGTTGATCAGCATTTTTACTACCTCCTTGGAATTTGTGCAACCTTTTTGCGGGAAGTGTGGCATAACTCACTTTATCAGAAAAAGCGTCCATTGTTTTTAGTTTCCAATATAGATATAATAAACTGTACAGAAATAAGCAACTTGAGTTGCATAATATAAGGATATCACAGATAAATAAAAAAGTCAAGGAGGGCTATCATATGGCAGAAAAAACAGTAACTACAGAATTAAGCAGTAATGCCGGAGATGAAACCGCAGCGGAAAATGAGATGGGGACGCTTCCAATAGGAAAACTTTTAAGGAAGATGTCCCTGCCGCTGATTATCTCCATGCTTGTACAGGTTTTGTATGGGCTTGTGGATAGTATGTATGTGGCAAGGCTTGGCGATTCCGCATTGACAGCAATTTCCCTTTGCATGCCGGTCCAGTATCTGGCTGTCGGCATTGGAATCGGGCTCGGCGTGGGCGTTAATTCCGTATTGTCAAAAAAACTTGGGGAGGGGGATAAACAGGGAGTAAACCGTGCGGCTGGAAACGGTATGCTGATGATATGGCTTGTATCCATTGTCTTTGTATTTATAGGCTTGTTTGCCATGGAGCCGTTTTACCGTATGCAGACCGATATTGCGGAAGTGCTGGATATGAGTATTTCATACAGCGAGATCATCAGTGTGCTGGCGTTTGCCGCCTTGCATCAGGTCATGATGGAGAGGCTTTTGTCGGCAACCGGAAAGGCGAATCTGACCATGGTTTCCATGCTGGTGGGAGCGGTGGTAAATATTGTGCTTGACCCTGTCATGATCTTTGGATGGTTTGGACTCCCTGCCATGGGAATCGCAGGGGCGGCATATGCAACTGTGATTGCGCAGGCTGTAGCGGCGGCGGTGGGTCTCTGGATGAACTTACATTTCAACAAAGAAGTCCGTTTCGAGAGAAAGGGCTTCCTGCCGGATGGAAGCATGATTGCGGAAATCATTAAAGTCGGGGTTCCCGTGGCGCTGTCACAGTGCCTGATCTCCGTCCTTGCATTTGGCATGAATAATATCCTTCTGTCACTGTCCGCAGTAGCCCCCGGAATTTATGTGATCTATATCCGGCTCCAGAGTTTTGTCATTATGCCGGCCGGAGGGATGAGCACGGCTGGCATATCCATCATAGCCTATAATTTCGGGTCGGGGAACAAAGAGCGGATCATGGAAACCCTGAAAAAGAGTATCCTGGTAAATTTGGTCATTGCGTTTTTCGGGACGATTGTTTTTCTGGCAGTGCCGCAGCTTCTGCTTGCCATGTTCGATGCATCGGAGGCGGTTCTTGAAATAGGGATTCCGGCACTCAGGATCATTGCAGCATCGCTCCTTCTTACAACGACAACGCAGATACTTACCGGTTTTCTGCAGGCGTTGGGGCGGGGGACGGACAGTTTTATTATTGCGGTGTCACAGGCGGTATTTCTGCTGCTTTCCGCATGGCTGTTATCTTTATCGGGCAGTGCGGTCTTAGTGTGGCTGGCGTTCCCGATCATGGAAATCCTCCGGTTTTTTATCGGGGTGTTCATGGTCAGGAAAACATACAAAAAGCAGATTGCAGTAATTTAGTTGATTCAAAAAACTTTTTAGGAGGATTTCATGATGAAAAATGAAGTGTTGACTGCAAAAATGGAACTGAGGGAACTGGTGGATACTTTCTCCAATCTGGCTGACATAAAGGATGCAGAAAGCCAGGGGGAATTGTTCCTGCCGGACGGCGTGCTGGAATTCCAAATAGGGACAGACGGTGAAGTCCAGAAAATTGAAGGCAGGGAGGCTCTTGTGCAGGCATTTGCGGCCACAATAAATCCCTGCAAGGCGGTCTATCACATCAGCGGGTAGCAGACGGTTACAGTAAATGAGGATGTGACAGAGGCACAGGGAACGGCATACTGCCAGGCTGTCCTTGTAAATGAGGAGGACGGGAAAGATATCATAACGACAAACTATGTCCGTTATACAGATGCATACGTGAAAGCGGATGGAAAGTGGTATATCAAACGCAGAAGGACAACATTCCTTATTACTGATAAACGTGTGATGAATGAAAAAATTTAAGGAGGTATTTGGGATGATGAAAAAAATCAGTATTTTCTTTCTGGCACTTATTCTTATATTCAGTATGGCCGGATGCGGTGCGGAAAGTGATCCACAGACATCAGAACCGGCAGACCGTGTGGAATCAGAACCAGATACAGAACCAGCAGATATTACGGGAGCGGATGAAACAGAACCTCCTTCTGATGCAGACACGGAGGATGAAACAAATGATAAGGAACCGGTAGGGGAAGCCAGGGCATTTGATCTTGAAAAAGGTACCGTCCTTTTGAACAGCGGATATGAAATGCCGATCCTTGGTATTGGCTGTTTCAGGCTTTCACAGGAAGAGGCGGAAAATTCTGTCTACTGGGCGCTCCGTGACGGATACCGCCTGATTGACACGGCCCGGATCTATGGGAATGAAGCCGGCGTTGGGCGTGGGATACAGAGGGCGATTGATGAGGGCTTTGTAACCAGGGAAGAAATCTTTGTGACGACCAAGATGTGGACAGACGATTACGATGACGGGGCAGCAGCAATTGATGCATCCCTTGACAGGTTTGGACTTGATTATATCGAATCTTGCGTTATTCATGGAATAACTTGATATAATTCAAAAAAGTGATATAATTTGCAATATAACATGTATATTAAAATGTTTATTGCAAATTATTTGTTTCAATAGGAGTTACAAGGAGTGCGGACAGTAAGCGGAACATTTTATAGAAGTTTTGATGAAGATCAGAATCGAGGATATTGGACATTTTTGCCGACAGAATTAAATTTGTTAGATATTAGGATTGATCAGGATATTTCAGATCTTTTGGTACAGGCACATCGAGCACTTGGTATTTTGGAGGGGATGACAAAATATATTCCAAATGTAGAACATTTTTTAGAAATGATGATTTGTGGTGATGCATTTTACTCATGCAGAATTGACAATATTGCAGTGCATTATAGGGATATATTAATGGGAAACAATAATTTGACAGAGGCGAGGAGTGCTATAAATTGTCAAAAAGCTTTCCATAGTCTGCCGAGTAGATTTTTCACCCCAAATTGCATATGTGATTTGCAAAATACTGTTATGGAAGGTATTTTAGCGGATGGGGCAGGTATGATTAGGAAGAATGCCTTTTTAATGCGTCCAAACGTTATTGTCAATATGCAGGAGTATAATCCGCCAGATCCAGAGAAGGTAGATGAGTTGTTACAGGATTTAATAAAATATATTGCAGTAGATCAAAGCGTAGATATTTTGATTAAATCAGCATTAGTGTACTACCAATTTGAGACAATACACCCCTTTAACAGTGGGAATGGGCGGGTGGGAAGGCTGCTGCCGGCTTTATTGCTTATGAAGAAAGGGATTTTATCAAAGGGATGTT
>CAMWUN010000084.1 GCA_947177425.1 uncultured bacterium | reverse complement strand
ACAGGATTTACTCTGAAGATAAAAGGCCCTTGGAAGGGGAGATGCGGAACTGGAAACAGCATCGGCCCTTCCAAGAGCCCAGAGAAAAGCCTGGCTGTGTGCAGACAGGATTTACTCTGAAGATAAAAGGCCCTTGGAAGGGGAGATGCGGAACTGGAATAGGAGGAAAAAGCATGAAGAGGTTGACGATGACGAAAAAGAAGATTACAGCAGTGTTTATGACTGTGGTTATGGCGGCAGGTATGCTTGCAGGATGCGGGGGCAGCGCTTCCAGTCAGGACACCCAGCAGTCAGCGGCAGGGCAGGAGCAGGACAGCGTCCAGAGCACGGATGCAGTACAGGACGGCAGCGGACAGCAGGTGACAATCCAGTGGTGGACGCCTAACTGGGATGAACCGGAGAGCCGTGAGATGGCGGCGGAATTTGAAAAGGAAAACCCGGATATTAAAGTGGAACTTGTTATTACAGACTGGGATACTTATAAGAGCAAGATCACAACGGCAATCAGTGCAAAGAACGCACCGGATTTATTCACCATTTTGCTGACGGATGTGGAGCCATTTGCCAAAAAAGATTTATTAGAGCCTTTGACGGAACTTGGCAAGGCTGCTTCGATTGATTTTGATGACCTTCTTGAGCCGGCCCTTGCCATTACTTCCATGGACGGCGAAGTTTACGGAATCCCCTTCCGTTACGACGGGTCGGGCATTTACTACAATGAGGACATGCTTAAAGCGGCAGGCTATGATTCCTTCCCTGTGGACTGGGATGAGATGGTGGAAATGAGCAAAAAGCTTTCCGGGGACGGGGTTTATGGTTTTGCATGGCCTCTGGGAAATCAGGCCAATGCGGCAACCAGGCTGGTGCAGCAGTTATATACCTATGGAGGCGATATTTTAAACGAAGATGGGACAAAGTGCCTGCTTGACAGTGAGGCGGCAAAAAAAGCGCTTGGCAATATCGTGAACTCTATCAGTGAGGGCTATGCATCCCCAAGCAGCGCTGAGATTGATAATACAAAGATGAGGGAAATGTTTGCATCGGGACAGATTGCTTTTAACTTTACAGGGCCTTTTGACGTGGAACCTTTAAAGACAGAGTACCCTGAACTTAATTTTAAGACTGCTGTGATACCGGGAGACGGTCAGATGGGATGCACCACAGCGAACGGCTGGTGTGTGTCCATGGCAAAGAACAGTGAAAACAAAGAGGCGGCGGCAAGATTCCTGGCATATATCACCACTCCTGAAAATCAGGCCCGTCTTACAGATTCTTTTCCTGCAAGCAAAACAGCCATTGAATACGAGCAGTTTTCACAGGAGGCATTAAAGCCTTTTACAGAGCAGCTTAACAATTCAAAAGCAGAACCTACCTATGAAAACTGGGCGGAAATGGAACCCATTATTTACCAGTATATGCAAAACGCCGTGTCGGGAAGCATGACGGTAGAGGAAGCCTGTCAGGGAATGACCGCAGATATTGACGCGTTACTGGCATATTAAGCCTGCAGCCCTGCATCTGCCTGTCGTGGGACAAAGTTTTGCATGATGGGCAGAGCAGGGAAAGACAGAAACGCCGCCATGTGCAGGCACAGCACAGAAATGAGGTAAAGCATGAAGAGACAGATTTTGACCAGAGATGAAAAAAGAGCAATTCCCTTTATCCTTCCGGGAGTAATCGTTACCGCGCTGCTGATTGTATATCCGCTGATTTACATTTTTTCCATGAGTTTTACCGACCAGTCCGCAGGAGGCAGTTTTTCGGGACTGTATAATTATATGCGTCTGTTCCGCAACCCACAGTTTACCAAAACAGTGTCAAACACTGTGAAATGGACACTGAGCACAGTAGTATTTTCCTTTCTGGCAGGCTGTGTCTATGCCATGCTGATTCACAGGAAGGGGATCAAGGGAAAAGGGTTCTGGCGCAGTACGATTTTTATCGCGTGGATTATTCCGGGGGTGGTGAAAGCCACAGCGTGGAAATGGCTTCTGACCACGGACGGCGGAATGGCAAATCATATTCTGGTAAGCCTGGGGATTGCAAAGGAACCCATACCATGGCTGACAAGCCCACGGTTTGCAATGCTGTCCCTCATTATTGTGCAGGTGTGGGCATGTGCCCCATATGTGATGCTGATGATGACGGCGGGACTGCAGCAGCTTCCGGCGGACTTATATGAAAGTGCGGATTTAGACGGCGCGGGATGGTTTAAAAAGACATGGTATATCACCCTTCCCCTTTTAAAGGATATCAGTTTTATCTGTATCCTGATGCTTCTGGTGTGGGCAATCAATGAATTTTCCCTGATATGGATTATGACATCGGGAGGGCAGAACACAACCACATTGTCCCTTCTTGTGTATAACCAGTTTAAGGTGCTGAACTTAAATGCGGCTTCCGCCAGTGCGGTGATGCAGCTACTTGTGACCATGTTTTTTGCAGTACTGTATGTAAAGTTTGTGGTAAAGGAGGAGGATGCATGAGCAGAAAAAAGTTTAAGGAAAGGCTTTTAAATGGAATGATTTATCTGGTTCTGGCCCTGGCGCTTCTGATTACCCTGCTTCCGGTGGGCTGGGTGCTGTCAACCTCTGTTAAGACAGGGGCGGAGATTTTTGCCAAGCCGCCCAGATGGATTCCCCATTCGCCCACTCTGGCAAATTATAAGGATGTTCTGTTTGGAAGTTCCATTCCAAACGCCTTTAAAAACAGCTTTCTGGTAGGCATTATGACATCTTTTGCGGCGCTTTTGCTGGGAGGGAGCGCGGGCTATGCATTTGCCCGTTTTAAATTTAGGGGAAATAAGTTCCTTTCCCTTTTTATGCTGATAAGCCAGATGCTTCCTCTCACAGTGCTGATGATACCTATGTATTATATGGAAAATGCAGCGGGGATCGTGGATACGAAAACCGGGCTGGCGGCTGCTCATCTTGTAATAAGCCTTCCCCTTGTGACCTGGATGGCAAAAGGATATTTTAAGGGAATCCCGAAGGAAGTGGAGGAAGCTGCTATTGTGGACGGCTGTTCCACGCTGCAGGTCCTTACCAGAATTCTGCTGCCGCTTCTTAAGCCCGCTCTTGCGGCTACAGGGATATATGCGTTTATATCTTCATGGAATGAATTTGCCCTTGCCAATGTGCTGACGCGAAGCCCCCAGAGTATCACGGTGCCCATTGCCCTGAATGAGTTTTCTTCATTTTTTAAGGTAGACTGGGGAGACACCATGGCGGCGGCCATGCTGATTACCATTCCGATTGTAGCGGCGTTCATGCTGGTGCAGAAACAGTTTGTGGAAGGGCTTGCCAGCGGGGCGGTGAAAGGGTAACGATATAACAGTAGAAATAATTTGCGTTTTAGGAAAGCGCGGAAATGAGGTTGAAATGAGTGAAACTGGAAAAAGGATTGAACAATTGGGAATCAGGCTGCCTGTGCGCAGCAGGAAGGGTACAGGGGCTGTGGATGCGGTGCTTAAGGATGACATGCTGTATCTTTCAGCACACCTTCCGGTGGATGCTGACGGGAATCCGGTTTACATCGGGAAAGCGGGGGCGGAACTGGATACGGAGACTGCTTATGAGGCTGCAAGGCTCTGTGGACTTAACATGCTTGCAACCATAAAAGATTATATTGGGGAACTTGACAGGGTGGATTATTTCGTAAAGGTTCTCGGACTGGTGAACAGTGCGGGGGATTTCTCCAGCCAGCCGGCGGTGATGAACGGATTTTCCGATTTGATGGTGGAGGTATTTGGAAAACGGGGCCAGCACGCACGTTCCGCCATGGGAGCTTATGCCCTTCCGGGAAATATGCCGGTGGCAGTGGAAGCCATAGTCCGTATCAGAAAATAGGCCGGAAGGAGGAATGGGCAGTGGACAGTATCAACAGAATTTTAAAAGACGGGGTGGAAACAGAACCTGTTTATAAGAAAAAAAGAGGAATCGTCCTGCTGCGGCAGGTGGATGATATGCTTTATGTATCCGGCCATGGGCCGGAGGATCAGGTTACAGGCAGGCCCCTGTACAGAGGGCGGATTGGAGAGGAACTTACTCTGGAAGAAGGGTACGCCGCCGCAAGGGAGTGCGCCATTATTATACTGGGAGCACTAAAGGATACCCTGGGATCTTTAGACCGGGTGGAAAGGATCGTGAAAGCTTTCGGGCTTGTAAACTGCGGGGAAGGATTTACCGATGTGGACAAAGTGTTTGACGGTTTTTCAGACACCATTGCGGAGGTACTGGAGGAGAGGGGATATCATGCAAGGACAGTTATGGGAACCCGCAACCTTCCTAACGGCAATATACCGGTGGAAATTGAGGTGATAGCGGCCCTGCGGCCCTGACCCTGTGGGATGCCGGGCCAGGTTTGCAGAACGGATTTGGGCATGTTTCGGCTTAACAGGATGGAAAGGCAGGAATTTTAAATGGGACATTATTATCTGGCCTCCGGCTACAGCCATGGGCAGAAGGATGATTTGATTCTGTTCCGGGTTTCTGGAAGCGGAAAAATGGAGATAATCAGTGCCTGCAGACAGGGGGATTCCCCTTCTTTCCTCTGTACAATGGGAAAGAAGATTTATGCAGTTTCAGAGCAGCCTGCCTATGCCGCTGTTACCGCTTATATACTGCAAAAAGGAAAACTGGCGCCGGTAAAGCGGATAGAATTTGCAGGAGCCGGGCTCTGCCATTTATATGCCGGGGAAAAGGTGCTTTATGCAAGCTGTTATGGAAGCGGCCATATGTATGTGCTGGATGACCAGCTAAGGGATATTCTGTACTGTCACGATGGCAGGAAGGGATTTAAAGGGATGGCATCACGCATGCACTGGACGGTGATGCCCGACAGGAATACGCTTCTGGCGGCTGACTGCGGCAGCAGCAGGGTATATGTCTATTCTTTAAGGGACGGGGTTCCTTATGGCAGTGTGGGAGAAATTCCCCTGAAAGAAGGAAGCGGCCCAAGGCAGATACTTTTTGACCGGAAAACGGAATCGGCGGTGATTGTCAATGAACAGGAGGGTACCCTTCTTTTTGCCAAAAGCAGGTTCTGGGAACAGAAGACGGGGAACTTTCCCGGAGAACTGGCGGAAAGCATCCCCACAACCCAAAGGAGGAGCAGTGGGAATTATCCCGGAGGGGCATGCATCAACAGCCGGGGAGAGTTGTTTGTGGCCAATAGAGGAGAAAATACCATAGGAATGTTCCGGCTTGGAGGAAGGTGCAGTTATCTGGGAGAGTGGGACTGCAGCGGAATCTGGCCCAGATACCTTCATGCGGCGGAAGAAAACCTATTGTTTGCGGCCTGTGAAAGAAGCGGTCAGGTAAACAGTTTTTTACAAAGGGATGGAAGACTCTTGCTGGCGGACAGCATTCCCCTTTCCGGCGCCGCGTGTGTGGTTCCTTGTAGAGGCGGATAAGACACACGGGCAGTGACATTAAGTTAAGGAGGGCAAATTCGTGGCAGTTGACAGGGGATATCAGAAGAATGGAGGGAGTTGGCAGGATGCAAAGTATAGAAAAAGAGATATTGTTAAAGGGCGGAATCGTACTTGATCCTTCCCGGAATGTGAATCAAAAAGCAGATGTCCGTATTCTGGGCGGAAAAATTGCAGAAATTGGAGAGGGCCTTACCGGAAGCAGGGAAGCCATAACAGTTCCGGTGGAAGGATGCTATGTGACGCCGGGGCTTATAGACATGCATTGTCATGTGTATCCTTCTTTTCCGCTGGAAAAAGACGGTCTGCCCACGATCCACCCGGATGCCCATATGTTCCAGAGCGGCGTTACTACGGCGGTGGATGCGGGAACCTGCGGCAGCCGGGACTTTATCCGGTTTAAAGAACAGATAATTGATAAAAGCAGACTGCGCATCCTTGCCTTTATCAATATAGCATCAGGCGGAATGGTCAGTCTGGACTCGGAACAGGATATCCGGGAGTTTCATCCTGCGATTGCGGCGGCAATGGCAAAAACATTTGGGGATATAGTGGTGGGAATTAAGACGGCCCATTACTGGGTAGGACGGCCTTTTGACAGGGAGCATCCTCCATGGGAGTCTGTGGACAGGGCGGTGGAAGCAGGGAATTTGTGCGGGAAGCCGGTGATGGCGGACTTTCAGCCAAATTTGCCGGAAAGAACCTACAAGGAACTGGTGATGGAAAGGCTCCGGCCGGGGGATATCCATACCCATATGTATGCCCAGCAGTTCCCCGTTCTTGATGAAGGAGGAAAGGTAAGCCCCTTTTTATATGAAGCGAGAAAACGGGGGATTTTATTTGATCTTGGGCATGGGGCGGGAAGCTTCTGGTTTCGGAACGCTGTTCCGGCATACAGCCAGGGGTTTTACCCGGATGTGATTTCCACGGATTTGTATCTGGATAATGTGGCAGGCCCGGTGATCAACCTTCTGCATGTGATGTCCAAATATCTCAGCATGGGGATGCCTCTGGAGGAAGTTATTTACCGCACAACAAAGGGCCCGGCCAAGGTGGCGGGACATGAAGAGTTGGGAGATTTGCGCCCCGGCGCCTGTGGGGATGTGGCAGTGCTCAGGGCGGAGGAAGGGCAATTTAGTTACGCCGACAGCGGCCATGCAAGAATGAATGGAAGTAAACGGCTCTCATGTGTCATGACCATACGGGAGGGCAGAATCGTGTATGACCCGGGGGGACTTGGGATGCCTCCATGGGAGACGGCGCCGGCGGCATACTGGACACCACCCGGTGTCCTGTAACAGGACAAAAAGAAAACAGGGAGAAGCAGCAGTGATACTGAATGATAAGGAACAAATATTAGAATTGACCCGGGAATGGAAGGGAGAGCGGTTTGCAGACGGAAGGCCAAAAGTGGAAGACCGCTATCTGGAAAAGCTGGGCGCCATGACATTGGAGGAAATATGGCTGCCGCTGTATGTGAAAGGATACCATTTCCAGTTTGAGGGAAGCATGAAAATCCTCCAGAATGATAAAAAGCTGATTGGCCGGGCTGTAACATGCACCTTTGTCCCCACAAGACCAGATTTGTATGCAGTGGTCAAGGAAACAGGGAACCAGAGAAACTGGCAGGGAATGTGCAATCAGTGGGTGGTGGATAATCTGGTGGAAGGAGATGTGCTGGTAGCCGATATGTACGACAAGATTTTTAACGGTACCTTTATCGGCGGGAATCTGACTACGGCCATTGCCGCCCAGACGAAACAGGGCGGGGCGGTCATCTGGGGCGGTATCCGGGATGTGGAGCAGATGAGGAAAATTGGTACCCAGGTCTACTACCGGGGGATAGATCCCACGCCCATAAGGGAGTGCGTCATGACCGGCTATAATGCCCCCTGCCGGATTGGGCAGGGCGTCTGTCTGCCGGGAGATATTGTGATGGGAACTGAAAGCGGCGTGCTCTTTATTCCCAGCCACCTTGTGGCAGAGGTTATTAACAGCGCGGAAAAAACACATGCAAAAGATATTTTCGGATTTGTAATGCTGGAAAAAGGAATATACACAACAGCCCAGATTGACAGCTCTGTGTGGAGCATGGATATGCTTAAGGCAATGCAGGAATTTATTGACAGGGATGAACGATGCAGGAAGTACCGGAATCTTGACTGGAGCCTGGAAATCCGGGCGGCACAGGGAGAGGAGGAAGCCCTGGAAGAAGTGATGAAAACGTGCCTTGTATGAAAACAGGAATATAATAGCAGGAATTAAGCAAAAATCCTGATGCTTATGATTCAATGCATGACAGATATATTGAATTAAAAGTTACATTATCATCTTTAGGCGTAAATCTTGCAGAACTTGATAAAATTAAAGAATAAAGGGGCACAATGACTGGTTTTGATATTTCAATGATTGCCGATATGGACCGAACCAAAGAATAAAAAAGAAAAGTAAATAGCAGTAAATCATAAAGGGTACAAAGTCTGTCAGACGGTACCCTTTTATATATGATGGTAAACGTACGATCAAATATGGCAGGAAGCTGCGGCGGCATATGAAGTACCTGTCATAAGCGCGCATAATCAAAGAATAGAGAAAATTAGAACTGCGTATAATCAAAAGCATTGGATTAAAATAGTGGACACCGGCCCATAAAAGTAGTAAATTATTGGTAGTAAAGAATTGTAACGTTTTAAAGAAAGGAAAAAGAAGATGGCTAATATCATTTCTGATGAAACCATTGAATATGTAGGGATTCTTGCCAAGCTTGAACTTTCCGGGGAGGAAAAGGAGCAGGCCAAGAAGGATATGGGCAGTATGCTGGATTATATCGACAAGCTGGGTGAACTGGACACCCAGGGAGTGGAACCCATGTCCCATGTATTTCCTGTCAAAAATGTATTTCGTGAAGATGTAGTGACAAACGGCAATATCCGGGAGGAAATTCTGAAAAATGCCCCCGGTGAAAAGGACGGCATGTTCGTAGTGCCGCGCACATTTGAATAGGAGGACGGCAGATGAATATACTTGACATGACTGCCGTGGAACTGGCGGCGGCAATTAAAGAAAGAAAAGTGACAGTTTTGGAAGCAGTGGAAGCTGTCCTTACACAGATGGAAAAAAGCGAAGAGACTTTTAACTGTTATGTGACTGTGGATAAGGAAGGGGCGCTAATGCAGGCCGGGGAAGTGCAGAGGAAAATTGATGCCGGGGAACTGACAGGCCCTCTTGCGGGGGTTCCGGTGGCTATCAAGGACAATATGTGTACGGAAGGGATGCTGACCACCTGCTCGTCAAAAATTCTTGGTAATTTTGTGCCCACTTTTTCCTCGGAAGCAGTGCTGAACCTGCAAAAGGCCGGGGCGGTAATCTTAGGCAAGACCAATATGGACGAATTTGCCATGGGCTCGACTACAGAGACATCCGCTTTCGGGGTGACGAAGAATCCCTGGAACCCGGAACATGTGCCGGGAGGTTCTTCCGGCGGAAGCGCTGCGGCGGTAGCGGCCGGAGAGTGCTTTTATGCCCTTGGCTCCGACACAGGCGGTTCCATCCGCCAGCCGGCTTCCTTTTGCGGGGTGGTGGGAATGAAGCCCACTTATGGGAGGGTATCCCGGTATGGGCTGATTGCCTATGGTTCTTCCCTGGATCAGATTGGCCCTCTGTGCAAAGATGTGACGGACTGTGCGGCAATTATGGAAGTTATCGCATCTCATGACCCGAAGGACTCCACTTCTGTAGAACAGGATGATACGGACTTCACCACCGCACTTGTGGAGGACGTTCAGGGGATGAGGATTGGCATTCCCAAAGATTATTTCGGGGAAGGTCTTGAACCGGAAGTGAAGGAGGCTGTACTTGGGGCGGCTAAGGCGCTGGAGGAAAAAGGCGCCATTGTGGAAGAATTTGATTTAAGCCTGGTAGAATATGCAATTCCTACCTATTATACGATTGCGGCGGCGGAGGCAAGTTCCAATCTGGAGCGGTTTGACGGCATTAAATATGGCTACCGCACCAGTGAATATGAAGGGCTTCACAATATGTACAAGAAATCCCGTTCTGAAGGCTTTGGCCCGGAGGTAAAGCGCCGGATTATGCTGGGCAGCTTCGTGTTAAGTTCCGGCTACTATGATGCTTATTACTTAAAGGCTCTGCGCGTAAAGGCCCTGATCAAGAAAGCCTTTGACGAGGCTTTTGCAAAATACGATGTGATTTTAGGCCCTGTTGCGCCTACTACGGCGCCGAAGCTCGGGCAGAGTCTTAGCGACCCGATTAAAATGTATCTGGGGGACATTTATACGATTTCCGTGAACCTTGCAGGGCTTCCGGGCTTAAGTATGCCCTGCGGCGTGGATTCCAAAGGGCTGCCCATCGGCTTACAGCTTATCGGGGACTGTTTTCAGGAAAAGAAGCTGATACAGACAGCGTATACCTATGAAAAGATAAGAGGGCCGTTTGGCAGAAAGGAGGACAGGCAGTAATGGCAAAACAATATGAAACAGTCATTGGACTGGAAGTCCATGTGGAACTGGCTACTAAGACCAAGATTTTCTGCGGGTGCTCCACAGCTTTCGGGGGAGAGCCTAATACACACACCTGTCCCGTATGTACAGGGATGCCCGGCTCCCTTCCGGTATTAAATAAACAGGTACTGGAGTATGCCGTGGCAGTGGGGCTTGCCACCAACTGTACCATTACCCAGTATTGCAAATTTGACCGCAAGAATTATTTTTATCCCGATAATCCCCAGAATTACCAGATATCCCAGCTTTATCTTCCTATCTGTAGAAACGGGAAGGTAGAGATTGAGACGGAGAAAGGGAAAAAATTCGTAGGAATCCATGAAATCCATATGGAGGAAGATGCCGGCAAGCTGATTCATGACGAGTGGGACGACTGCTCTTTGGTAGATTTCAACCGTTCCGGCGTCCCCTTAATTGAAATCGTGTCAGAGCCGGATATGCGCAGCGCGGAGGAAGTCATTGCCTATCTGGAAAAACTCCGTATGATTATCCAGTACCTTGGCGCGTCAGACTGTAAGCTTCAGGAAGGTTCCATGCGTGCGGACGTGAACCTTTCCATAAGGGAAGCAGGGCAGGAAGCTTTTGGAACCCGCACGGAAATGAAGAATCTGAACTCATTTAAAGCCATTGCAAGAGCCATTGAAGGGGAGAGGGAGCGCCAGATTGAACTTTTGGAAGAGGGAAAAAAGGTGGTGCAGGAAACCAGAAGATGGGATGACAATAAGGGAGAGTCCTATGCCATGAGGAGCAAGGAGGATGCCCAGGATTACCGTTACTTCCCGGACCCGGATTTAGTGCCCATTGTTCTGGATGACGCGTTTCTCGACGGAATCCGCCGGAAACAGCCGGAGTTTCGGGAAGAAAAGATGCTCCGCTATAAAGAAGAATTTGATATTCCGGAATATGATATTGAAATCATCACAGGAAGTAAGCATATGGCGGACATTTTTGAGGCTACGGTAGCTCTTGGCAGCCAGCCCAAGAAAGTGTCCAACTGGCTGATGGTGGAGACACTGCGGCTTCTTAAGGAAAATGGCATGGATCCTGAGGACATCCGCTTTTCGCCGGAACATCTGTCCAGACTGATTGCCCTCACGGACGCAAAAGCAATCAACAGTTCTGTGGCAAAGGAAGTCTTTGAAGTTATGTTTGAACAGGACATCGACCCTGAAAAATATGTGGAGGAGAAGGGACTTAAGACCGTAAACGATGAAGGCGCACTGCGAAAGACAGTGGAGGAAGTCATTGCCGGTAATCCCCAGTCGGTGGAAGATTACCGGAACGGAAAGGAAAAAGCCATCGGATTTCTGGTAGGACAGACCATGAAAGCCATGAAAGGCAAGGCTGACCCGGGAATGGTGAACAGGCTTTTGAAAGAACTTTTGTAGATGAACGGGATTTGACAATATACTTTGAATGCATGAAAAAGATAAAACGCTGTGCTGACTGCATGAGTCAATGCGGCGTTTTACTTTTGAAATCGAAACGAATTCTACTTGCCATAAATTTATGTCTGTGATACAATATCCATCGGTGACAAACAAGTGTCCGCAACTCAAGAACAGATAAGGATACAGACTATGGGAACCAGATATTTTGTGGTAAAAGAACAGGCAGTGCCCGAGGTGCTTTTAAAAGTGGTGGAAGCCAAAAAGCTTCTTGACACAGGCAGAGTGCACACGGTCAATGAAGCAGCGGATCAGGTGGGCATCAGCCGCAGTTCTTTTTATAAGTATAAGGATGACATATTTCAGTTTCACGACAATGCCCAGGGGACGACGATTACGCTGATTTTCCAGATGGAGGATGAACCGGGGCTGTTGTCTGACGTGCTGCGGATTATTGCTGAGTTTGGGGCAAATATACTGACCATACATCAGAGTATTCCCATCAATGGTATGGCGTCTTTAAGCTTAAGCGTCCAGGTGCTTGCGACTACGGGGAATGTATCGGAGATGCTTGAAACCTTAGAACAGCACAAGGGCGTCAGGAATGTTAAAATATTGGCGAAAGAATAAGGAATATGAAACCGGAGGAGGAAATAAAATGATTCAGGTAGCAGTAATGGGATACGGCACGGTAGGAAGCGGTGTCGTGGAAGTGATTGAGAAGAATAAAGAAGAAATCAACAAAAAGTCAGGGGAGGAAATCAATATCAAATATATTCTGGATTTGAGGGATTTCCCCGGCGACCCTTATGAAAATAAAGTAGTCCATGACGTGGAAATGATTTTAAACGACCCGGAAGTAAAGATTATCTGCGAAACCATGGGCGGACTGAAACCGGCCTATGATTTTACCAAAAGGGCGCTCCTTGCCGGGAAGAGCGTATGTACATCTAATAAGGAATTGGTTGCCACTCACGGGCCGGAGCTGATACAGGTTGCTCATGAAAATAAGTGTAACTATCTGTTTGAGGCAAGTGTGGGCGGCGGTATTCCTATTATCCGTCCGCTGAACTACTCCCTGACGGCGGAGAAAATTGACGCAATTACAGGTATTTTGAACGGGACGACCAACTATATCCTTTCCAAAATGGAAAAAGAAGGGGCCGACTTTGAGGAAGTATTGAAGGAAGCCCAGGAAAAAGGATATGCAGAAAGGAACCCGGAGGCGGACGTGGAAGGTTATGACGCCTGCCGTAAAATCGCAATTCTTTCTTCCCTGATGTGCGGTAAAAATGTAAAATATCAGGATATTGATACGGAAGGTATCACCAAAATTACGGCAACAGATTTCATCTATGCCCGTGCAATGGGGAGAACCATCAAACTTCTTGCCCAGAGCAGGGAAATGGACGGAAAGTTTTATGCCATGGTTGCGCCTTTTATGATTAGCATGGGCCATCCTTTATCCATGGTAAACGATGTGTTCAATGCTGTATGCGTCCATGGGAACATGCTGGGGGATTCCATGTACTACGGAAGAGGGGCAGGTAAGCTTCCCACAGCCAGCGCCGTAGTATCCGATGTGGTGGACTGCGCAAGACATATCGGTAAAGTAATTATGTGCTTCTGGGACGGGGAGGATGTTGTCCTCACCCCTAACGATGAGGCAAGCCGCAGGTTCTTTGTGAGGGTGCCTGCTGAAAATGAAAAGAAAGCGCTGCATGTATTTGGGCAGGCAAGTGTCATCGAAGCTGATGTGCCGGATGAATTTGCTTTCGTGACAGAAGCCATGCCGGAGAAAGAGTTTAAAGAAAAAGCCGGGGAAGCGGGAGCCATTAGCTGGATTAGAGTGGAAGAACAGTAACAATTCCGTTCAGGACTTTATATGGGCTGGAATCCGTAATTGTTCGGAGGAAGGTTGAATAGTTACAAAAAGTGACAGATTCAGACTGTGCAGAAAAGAGGAGTTATGTCAAAGAAAAAATATATCATTGTGCTTGGGGACGGCATGGCAGATGAGCCGATTGCGTCCCTGGGAGGAAAAACGCCGCTGGAATATGCAGACACGCCGGCTATGGACCGGTTAAGCGGACTTTCGGAAATCGGTATGGTCCATACGATCCCGGAGGGGATGAAGCCGGGGTCGGACACAGCTAATCTTGCTGTGCTGGGCTATGACCCGAAAATTTATTATTCAGGAAGGTCGCCCCTGGAAGCTCTCAGCATCGGTGTGCCCATGAAAGATACGGATGTGGCCCTTCGGTGCAATATCGTTACCTTATCGGAGGAGGACGTGCCTTTTGAGGAGCGGACGATTATCGACCACAGTTCAGGGGAAATCAGCACACAGGACTGTACAGTTCTGCTGGAAGCAGTGAAAAAAGAGCTGGAAAATGAAACCTATCAGTTTTATGCAGGAACCAGCTACCGTCACTGTCTCATCTGGAATAAAGGAAAAGTTATAGAATTGTCCCAGCCTCATGATGTGCTGGGGCAGGTAATAGGCCAGTATCTTCCCGATGATGAGAAGCTTCTTTATATGATGAAGAGAAGCTATGAAATTCTGGTAAACCATCCCATTAATGTTGAAAGAAAGAAAAAGGGATTGAATCCCGCAAACTGCTGCTGGTTCTGGGGGGCAGGCACCCGTCCCGGGCTTTCTTCCTTTGAGGAAAAAAATCACTGCAAAGGGATGATGGTATCTGCGGTGGATTTGCTGAAAGGAATTGCCGTAGGGGCCGGTATGGGCGTGGCACAGGTAGAGGGCGCCAACGGCGGGCTTCATACCAACTATGAAGGAAAAGTGCAGGCTGCTTTAAACGCCCTGAAGGAAGGATACGATTTTGTCTACATACATGTGGAGGCTCCCGATGAGATGGGACATCAGGGCAGTGTGGAGAAGAAGGTACAGGCCATCGAATATCTGGACAAAAGAGTCATCGGGCCAATGACGCAGTCTCTTGACAAGGAGAATACCCCATACCGCCTTCTGGTGATGCCTGACCACCCTACGCCTATACGGGTGAGGACGCATACGGCTGACAGCGTTCCTTTTCTTTTGTACGATAGTACAAAGTTGTATGACAGTACGGTTGAAAAGCAGGGGAGCCTTAAATATAATGAAAAAGATGCAAAAGCGGGCGGAAACTTTATTCCACTTGGGCATACCATAATAGATAGGCTGTTGGAAAAGTAAGACAAGAAATAGATTTTTATGAGGAGATACATGTAATGAAAAAGGTAGTAAAGTTTGGTGGAAGTTCCCTTGCCAGTGCAGAACAGTTTAAGAAGGTTGCGGATATCATCCATGCGGACGGGGAGAGACGCTATGTAGTGCCCTCCGCCCCGGGAAAGCGGTTTTCCGACGATACCAAAGTCACGGATATGCTCTACGACTGTTATCATCTGGCGGAAGAAGGTAAGGAGTTCAAGAAAGCGCTGGCAGAAATTGCCGTCCGCTATGATGAAATCATTGAAGGGCTTGGCCTTTCACTTTCCCTCAAGGACGAGTTTAAGACAATTGAAAAGAATTTCAAAGAAAAAGCAGGGGAAAATTATGCCGCTTCCAGAGGGGAGTATTTAAACGGCATTATCATGGCGGCTTATCTGGGCTATGAATTCGTGGACGCAGCACAGGTCATCCGTTTTGGAGAAAAAGGGGATTTTGACGCCGAAGTTACTAACCGGATTTTAAGTGAACGTCTTGCAGGGATTGAACGCGCAGTCATACCAGGATTTTACGGTGCATACGAGGACGGAAGGGTCAAAACATTTTCAAGAGGCGGTTCCGACATTACAGGCTCCATTGTGGCAAGGGCGGTAAAGGCCGACGTGTACGAAAACTGGACGGATGTATCCGGTTTTCTGATTGCAGACCCCAGAATCATTGCAGACCCTGAGGGGATTGACACGATTACCTACAGGGAACTGCGGGAATTGTCTTACATGGGAGCCAGTGTGCTCCATGAGGACGCCATTTTCCCTGTAAGGAGGGAAGGAATTCCCATTAACATCCGCAACACCAACAGACCGGGAGACAGAGGCACATGGATTGTGGAGAGCACCTGCCAGAAATCCAGATATACCATCACGGGTATTGCAGGCAAGAGAGGATTCTGTTCTGTAAATATTGAAAAAGCAATGATGAATTCCGAAATCGGCTTTGGCAGGAAGGTGCTCCAGGCTTTTGAAGACTATGGAATTTCCTTTGAGCATGTGCCATCCGGCATTGATACCATGACCGTATTCGTACACCAGGACGAATTTATTGATAAAGAGCAGAAAGTGGTTTCAGCCATCCACAGGCTGGCCGACCCGGACAGTGTGGATATAGAAGCTGACCTTGCGCTGATTGCAGTGGTGGGACGGGGCATGAAGTCCACAAGAGGAACGGCAGGACGTATCTTTTCCGCACTGGCCCATGCAAATGTAAATGTCAAGATGATAGACCAGGGATCCAGTGAGCTGAATATCATTATCGGCGTGGCAAATGAGGACTTCGAAGCGGCAATTGAGGCAATTTACACGATTTTTGTGATTTCCCAACTATAAGAACAAGTAATTTAACGTTACTGCTCACTCCGTGACCAGTAACATGCAAAAATCCATCGAAAATTGCCT
>CAMWUN010000083.1 GCA_947177425.1 uncultured bacterium | reverse complement strand
TCTCGAATCACTTTCTTACGACCAGCGCAGTAAATGCGCAGGTCTGTGTGAACAGCAACGAAGACAGTTACTATTCACGGTCAATGTCAGTTAGTTAAGCTGCCGCGTTAGTTCCTGAATAAGGTCTAACTTGAAATTCTTCAAAATTTCCCAAAAGGGTTTGACACAGAGACCAAAATGCGCAGCCCGTGCGCCTTCCTGAGCCGTGAATAGCAATTAACAGTGTTACCTTTTATTTATACTCTACAAATTCTCCATATTCATCCCAGATATTGCAAATCCAGGTCTTTCCCTGATTAAAAATGATTTCATTCCCGTTTTTATCATAAAATTTAGCGGGTGTGGCGTCACCGTTATATCTTTTCCAGGTGCCCTCAATAACTTTTCCTCCGGTAAAGACGATGGCTTTTCCCTCCCCGTGTACGCCAAAGGCAAGGTAATCGTGGCTGTCCCTCACTTCCCCGTGACAGTACTGAAACACTACATTCGATACCGTAAGCTGGCTTCCATCCAGTTCATCTATCTGCGCACTGCCATTCTGGTATCTGTGGTAAAGCCTGTCCTGTGCATTATATTCAAAGTAAGGATTGTACGCACCGTAACCGCCCTTGTTACCGCTCTGTCCGCCGGGGTAAATCATGGATGCCCCTGCTGCTGTGCCGTAGTTGTCTTCCGCCCTTGCATTGTCCGCCGCAAAAGTAAAGGGCGGCACATAGGCTTTGTCATAATTCCAGTCATAACCAAGCCTGCTTGCTGCTTTCAGCATACCGTCTATAAAAAGATAGCCTGTAAATTCTTTGGCGTAACCCGGACGGCTTACCCTGTCAAAGGCTTCCTGGGCAGGATTATGGATACCCTCCACTGCCGCGCTGATATTCTGGACGCTGTCCCTGTTTATCAGTTCTTCCACATAAGGTACTGCAAGACCCCAGTTGCAGTAAATAGCTTCATATCCCATAGCAACATACACGAAGTAATCCCGGCTGCTCCTGACAGGGCCGATTCTGTCCAGACCGTCAAAGTCCTCAAAGACCCCCATCAGTCTGGTAATACGTCCTTCCACAGGGGCTTCATAGATGATACTTGCTTTTGAAATGCCGTACTGTGGCATGGCTGGCGAGTTGTTGGGAATCATGACCGCAATAGGCCGTCTTGTGACTACCTTCTCATCTTTCCACTGTCCGGTAAGATAACTCTGCATCTTTCCGTTCACCTTTTCCCGGGTTAAGATAACCGGAACGCCCTGCCCTGCCGGCCCGGCCTGGGCTTCCGGCGCATCCTGCGACACTTCCGGCTCCGGGCTTTCCAGACTTTCCGTCTCTTCCACTTTCTCAGCAACAGGTTCCTCAATAGGTTCCTGCTTTTGCCCGCATCCTGCAAGGGCCATACATATGGATAATCCGGCTGCTGCCAATACTAATTTTTTCATTGCTTTCATCCCCCGTTCTTTCTCCATGTACCGCACTGATACATGATATTTCCTGTATATATTTTTCTGACCTGTCATCCCGCCTGTCAGATTTCCGCATAATTACAAAAAAGGATTATACTGCTTCTCATGCCCAATGGTGGTGGCTTCCCCATGCCCCGGATAGACTTTTACCTCCTCCGGTAACGGCATCAGTTTTTCCCTGACAGAACGCACAAGCTGCCCCATACTTCCCGTTGGAAGGTCTGTCCTTCCCACCGATTCCTGAAATAGAGTATCTCCACTTACCAGTATTTTATTATCCTCAAAATAGTAGCAACAACTCCCCTTGGTGTGTCCCGGCGTCGCTATCACTGTGCACGTCATGCCTTCAATGGTGATTTTCTCCCCGTCTTTTAAGTAAACGTCAGCTTTCACTGTGCAGGGACGTCCGGCTCCTTTGGAAACATTTACCGAAGCGCTCTCGCAGACTTCCTTTTCCTCTTCATAGGCATAAACCTTCGCGCCGGAAAGTCTTTGCAGCTCCTCCACGCCCCAGATATGATCGAAATGACCGTGGGTCAGAAGGATTGCCGCCGCATGGAAGCCCTTTTCTTTCAGTTTGCTGTAAATATATTCTCCTTTATCCGCAGGGTCAAAAACAATCACACTTCTTTCTCCCTGCGCGTCATCCCCATCCCGATACACGAAATAGCAGTTTGTCTGGCACATGCCAAGCACAATTCTTCCTATTTTTAAATCAGTCATCCCTCATTCTCCTTTATTTGTATTTTCAGGCCGACAGCCGCCGCAAATGTGCACGCAGGTATGCGGCCGGCTCATTGCCCGAAAAATCATCCCGTGGTTCTTTCTATATCAATTACGCTCTCTATGGAATTTATCTTATCAATGATACGGTTCAGTTCTTCCCTGCTGCTGATTTCAAAGGAAGTAGCCAGCGTAGCGATTCCCTGCTTGTTTACCCTTGTATTCATAGACAGAATATCGATGCTCTTTTCCGTCAGGGCCCGGGATATATCTGCCAGAAGCCCGTTCCTGTTATTGGCATAAATCTTAATCTCCGCCAGATACTTCTCAGCCTCACTGGCAGAAGCCTCCCACTCTGCATCCATCAGCCTTTCCCTTTCTATTTCAGGAAGATTGATGATATTGATACAGTCGGTTCTGTGGATGGAGATGCCCCTTCCCCGGGTGATAAAGCCCACAATTTCATCCCCCGGCACAGGGGAACAGCACTTTGGAAAACGCACTGCCAAATCATGGATTCCCTTTACCATAATATCGCTCCGGGGCTTGATGCGGGCCGGTCTGCGTGTCTGTCCGCCCTCCGCAACGGCTGCCAGAACTTCCTCATTGGTCAGTTCTTTCTTGTGGTTCTTCTCATAGTGCTCCATCATCTTATTGATGATCTGCCCTTCTTTCAGACCGCCGTGCCCAACAGCCGCAAGAACCGACTCCCAGTCCCGGAACCCGTACTTATGCATAATCACTTCCATATATTCAGGCTTTATAATATCGGAAGCGTTGATGCCCTTCGCCCGGCAGTAGAGATTTAAAAGTTCCTTGCCCTTTATGATATTTTCTTCCTTGAATTCATTCTTAAACCATTGGTTAATCTTGTTCTTGGCCTGAGTGCTCTTGACCACATTCAGCCAGTCCCTGCTGGGGCCTTTGGAATTCTGGGAGGTCAGAATCTCAATCCTGTCGCCGTTTTTAATCTCATATTCTATCGTCACCAGCCGCCCGTTAACTCTTGCGCCTATCATTCTGTTCCCCACGGCACTGTGAATACTATAGGCAAAATCAATGGGGGTGGATCCTGCCGGAAGGTTTTTTACTTCCCCGGTAGGGGTGAAACAGTAAACACTGTCGGAGAACAGATCCAAATCGCTTTTTAACAGATTCATGAATTCCTTGTTGTCCGACATATCCCGCTGCCATTCCAGTATCTGGCGCAGCCAGGACAGCTTTTCCTCCTCGGAATCTTCAATCTTCTTGCCGTCAGAAGCCACCTTGTATTTCCAGTGAGCGGCAATACCGTACTCCGCCGCCTTATGCATCTCGTAAGTGCGGATCTGGATTTCAAAAGGCTGGCCGCTGGTACCGATTAAGGTGGTGTGCAGGGACTGGTACATATTGGCCTTGGGCATGGCAATATAGTCCTTAAAGCGCCCCGGTATGGGCTTATACATTTCATGAATCACACCCAGCGCCGCATAGCAGTCCTTCACCGTGTCCACAATAATCCGCACGGCAAACAAATCGTAAATCTGGTCAATGGTCTTGTTCTGGTTCTTCATTTTTTTGTATATACTGAAAAAATGCTTCACCCGCCCATCAATCTGGGCTTTGATACCGGCATTGACAATATGCTCACTGACCTCATCCA
Organism: uncultured bacterium; assembly: GCA_947177425.1. Lineage (GTDB taxonomy): Bacteria > Bacillota > Clostridia > Lachnospirales > Lachnospiraceae > Suilimivivens. Next base: position 12,329 of record CAMWUN010000083.1, on the reverse strand, counting down.
CAATGTTCTGAATATATTTTTCCCGGACACTTTTGCGCACGGCAATTTTGTCCACCAAATCATAATATGCCTCGGGCTCCAGATATTTCAGTGACAAATCGTCCAGTTCCACTTTGATTTTGGAAATGCCAAGTCTCTGTGCAATGGGGGAATAAATCTCCATCGTCTCCCTTGCAATCCTCTGCTGGCTCTCCGGACTTTTATATTTCAGGGTACGCATGTTGTGGAGCCTGTCGGCAAGTTTGATGATAATGACCCTGATGTCCTTCGCCATTGCAAGGAACATCTTGCGCAGGTTCTCTGCCTGCATCTCGAACCTGTCAAGGGTCTTATCCCCGCTTTCACTGGAAAACTGGAGCTGTTCCAGTTTAGTCACGCCGTCCACCAGAAGCGCCACATCTTTCCCGAACTGCTCCGTAATCTCCGCTTCCGTCATGATGGTATCCTCAATCACATCATGCAAAAGGCCAGCCGCAATCGTCTCTTTATCCATCTCCAGGTCAGCCAGTACAATAGCCACGCACAATGGATGGATGATATATGGCTCCCCGGACTTACGCACCTGGTTCTCATGGGCCTTGGCCGCCAGATGATAGGCTTTTTCTATCAGGGAAATGTCATCAGAAGGGTGATACTTCTGGACACGCAAAACAAGGTCCCTGTACAACTGTTCGGGACTTTGGAATTCCTGGATGGCTTCAATCCTGCCATCGTCAAACACTATTTCACTTTTGGTCTGTCTGATATCTTTTTCTTCCGTCATAAAATTACACCCTCAGATGCGTTCTGTCTTCTTTTCTCTTTTCATATTATGATATTATATAGTTTTTAATAAAGTTCGTCAATGTGCCAAATAACTTTAGTTTTTACAAAAAACGGGCATACTTTATAGCATACCCGTTTTTTAAACCAATTATTATTTCCTGCAATGGAATTTTTATTACATCATTCCGCCCATTCCTGCGCCGCCTGCCGGCATTGCAGGTGCATCTTCCTTGATGTTTGCAACAACGGATTCTGTGGTAAGGAGTGTGGATGCAACGCTTGTTGCATTCTGCAGAGCGCTTCTTGTAACCTTTGCAGGGTCAAGGATACCTGCAGATACCATATCCACATATTCCTCTTTCAGCACATCAAACCCTACGCCTGCTTCGGATTCTCTTACCTTGTTAATGATAACGCTGCCTTCCAGACCTGCATTTGCTGCAATGTGGAATAAAGGAGATTCCAGAGCTTTCAATACAAGCTGTGCGCCTGTCTTTTCATCGCCTGCAAGGGTTTCTGCCAGTTTCTCAACTTCTTTTGCTGCATGGATATAGGCAGATCCGCCGCCGCAGATAATACCTTCTTCCACTGCTGCCCTGGTAGCTGCCAGTGCGTCTTCCAGACGGAGTTTTGCTTCTTTCATTTCTGTCTCTGTAGCAGCGCCAACACGGATAACGGCTACGCCGCCTGCCAGTTTTGCAAGTCTTTCCTGAAGTTTCTCTTTGTCAAAGTCAGATGTTGTCTCCTCAATCTGTCCCTTGATCTGGTTGATTCTTGCGGAAATTGCATTCTTATCGCCTTCACCATCAACGATAACAGTGTTTTCTTTCTGAACCTTAACGGATTTTGCACGTCCAAGCTGATCCATTGTGGTTTCTTTCAGGTCAAGGCCCAGTTCTTCGCTGATTACCTGGCCGCCTGTAAGGATTGCAATATCCTCCAGCATTGCTTTTCTTCTGTCGCCGTAGCCGGGAGCCTTTACAGCCACTACATTAAAGGTTCCGCGCAGTTTGTTTACAATCAGGGTTGTCAGGGCTTCGCCTTCCACATCCTCTGCAATAATAAGCAGTTTCGCGCCAGACTGTACAATCTGCTCTAACAGGGGCAGGATTTCCTGGATGTTGGAAATTTTCTTGTCTGTAATCAGGATATAAGGATTTTCAAGGACTGCTTCCATTTTATCCATATCTGTAGCCATGTATGCGGAAATATACCCTCTGTCAAACTGCATACCTTCTACCAGATCAAGTTCTGTGAGCATAGTCTTGCTCTCTTCAATAGTGATAACGCCGTCGCCGGATACTTTTTCCATGGCGTCTGCAACCAGCCCGCCTACCTCGTCGTCGCCTGCTGAAATTGCTGCAACTCTTGCAATATGCTCTTTTCCGTTTACTTTAGAACTCATCTTTGCAATTGCATCTACTGCGCAGTCAGTTGCTTTCTTCATACCCTTTCTTAAAATAATGGGGTTAGCGCCTGCTGCCAGATTCTTCATGCCTGCATTTACCATTGCCTGTGCAAGTACTGTAGCTGTTGTGGTTCCGTCGCCTGCCACATCATTGGTCTTAGTTGCAACTTCTTTCACAAGCTGTGCGCCCATGTTCTCAAAAGCGTCTTCCAGTTCGATTTCCTTTGCAATTGTTACACCGTCGTTGGTAATAAGGGGTGCGCCGTAGGATTTGTCCAGAACTACATTCCTTCCTTTAGGTCCTAAAGTTACTCTTACTGTATCTGCCAGTTGGTTTACACCTGATTCAAGTGCTGCACGGGCTTCTGCGCCGTATTTGATTTCCTTTGCCATTTCTCATTGCCTCCTGATATTTTCAATAAATTATTCATGATACTGCCAGCCTGGGCCGGCTTTTTTTGCTACTGGATCACTGCAAGAATATCGCTCTGTTTTACGATGATGTACTCTTCTTCATCAATTTTTACATCTGTCCCTGCGTATTTGGAGTAAATAACCTGATCCCCTGTCTTTACCTCCATCTTTACTTCCTTGCCGTCTACCACACCGCCAGGTCCTACAGCAACTACTTCTGCCTGCTGGGGTTTTTCTTTATTCTGTCCCGGAAGGACAATGCCTGATTTGGTAGTTTCTTCTGCTACTAACTGCTTTAATACAACTCTGTCTGCTAATGGTACTAACTTCATTTTAATTGCCTCCTTTATTTTAGTTCATTTGTTTACCTTTGTTTTGTCTTTGTTAGCACTCAATAATATCGAGTGCTAATTGCTAAACCCTATATTAATTTTATATGCTTTCCTTTGCAAACGATGTTAAACGTTATTTATGCATATATACTCTATTATACTCACTTTTTCTTTTTTTTTCTCTTATTATCTCATTTTTATCATAAAAATTGGATTTAATAAATAGTTTAGAATTATAAAAAGACAGGATTCTGCATCCTGTCCCTTATTATTCCATATATCCGCCGTATTTAATTATGTACGCCCTTTGCCAGCCGCTCCTTATAGCCCGGGGCATTTTTAACTTCAAATTTGTTGTTGAACATTTCGTACTCTGCGTCCGAAAGCCGTTCCTCCAGGGTCTCTTCTATATTAGTCTTATATACGATACCTACTGCCACGGAAGGCGCCAGAACCGGGTCTTCATAGGTGTTGCATCTTTCCTGGACCCTTGCCGCATAGTCCTCTGCTTCCCCGTCCTCAGCCATGGGAATCAGCACTCCGAATGCATCCCCGTCCACTCTGCCCAGTATGAAATACTGCTTTGCCTCTTCCTTTAAGATATCCGCAACAATCCGTATAAGACGGTCGCTTTCTTCGTCTCCGAAATGGTCATTGGCAAACTTCCAGTCATTGATATTCACATTGATGACCGCCACAGGCACCACTTCTGACCTGTCAATCGTCTTCATCCTGTTTTCAAAAAATATCTTATTGAACACCCCTGTAAGGATATCCTCCCGCTCATTCTGGGCAATCTTGTGCTTCTTGTCCTCAAGCTGCTTTTCCAGTTCTTCCAGATAAATGCTGCTCTCCCTGTGAAGATAGGCTTCCTCCCCCAGACGGGCCAAAAGCTTTATGGTACCGTCCACCATTTCATCCAGCAGACGTTCATCCCTGCTTTCTGAAAGCCGTTTCACATACAGATGCCCTATTGTATAATTCTGGATGCGGAGCTTTCTTCCCGGCTCATTGGCCACGTCCGGATGAAAACCCACAAAACTGTCGCCCACCACGATTTCCTTTTCCCCATGGCGGTCAGTCAGAAGAAGATTCAGTTCAAGAATCTCCGCCAGATTATTTAAATATTTCTTTATGATATCCATATCATAAAGATTGAATAACGTGTAATTTCTGATATTTTCCTTAATTCTCCTGTCATAAGGTATCGCTGCATAGCCCATAATGGTTTCTCCCGGATTTGTCTGGATTTTTAGAACATACCCGGATGTATTTGAAAAATATTTCCTCAATCTGTACACTGATATGCTCTGCTATAAGTATACCTTTTTCAGAAGGGTTTATCAAGCATTTATTCACCATTTCCAGGCTTCTTTTCAGGGGTATTTCTCTGATAAGTAAGGTTCTCCCCCAGACGGCAGTATTTCCCGTTTTTACTGTAAGAATCCATAAGGTGGGAATCCTCATAAGCCGCCGTAATCGTTACCTGGCTGCTTTTTCTGGTTCCCTTTTTGTCCTTCTCCGTAAAGGGTTCCCTGTTTCTTTCTTTTCCATTACCTGGGTCAGTCAGTGCGCCAAAAGCGCCGCTCCCTTTTCCAAATCGTTTCAGTGCCGCGCTTAAGGCAGTTTTAACCTTTTCCCTGACCTGCTCCCATTTATTCACAATATAATGGGGAAGCCCCTGCCTGACTGTCGAAGATGCCGCATCAGTTCCCTCTAATGGTTCCCGCCCGTCCGTCATGAGGGCCTCTTTCCCGTCTGTCTCCTTTTCATCGCCCATGGCATCCCACATATCTTTGACAAATTTCAGCCCCTTTTTCACCCTGGTTTTGGGCTTTGGCGCTTCTTCCCCGTAAAGATGCGTGGAAACCTGTCTGCCCTTTTCCTGCGCACTGTTTGAAGAAAGGACGTCCATCTTCACGCCTGTCCCTCCGCCGTCCGGCTTTTTAGTCTCCTCTTCGTGCAGACATTTGGTAATATGATGGGTGTGTGACTGACGGTATTCCGTTCCCGAATAAGAATTAAAATCATTCCGTATCTGCATAAATTTTCCCATTTCTGCGCTGCTTTTCACACATTTCAAGTTTGTGGTTGCAGCGCAGACACAAACTTGTGAGTGAATAATTTGAAAAATCTTCCACTCTTACCTCCTGCTGATAATATGAATCAGAATATATCCAGTTAAATATATTCTATTAAAAACATTAAATTTCTTTTCAAACCGTTCATTGTGCCGGTGTAAGGTAACTGGTGACTGCGTATACTGTCTGGCCGTTATAGTCAAGCTGTGACCAGCCGTTATCGCCGATAGCCGTCCTTGTAAGTACTTCCCCGTTATGCAAAAGCCCCACGATCGTATCGTCACTGGCCGTACCAGGCTGGGATCTTAGGTTCGTCTCCATTTTCGCCGTCACCTGTTCGTTGACAGGCGTATAAACCGGCCCCTGAGGCGGCGCCTGCTGGCCAGTGTCATTCATGTCCGTAGTCAGATAGTTGGTCACTGCATACAGGGTCTGGCCATTGTAGATGATTCTTGACCAGCCGTTATGTCCTATTCCCGTCCGGGTTGCCGTATCCCCGTGCACCAGTTTGCCAACAACCGTTTCATCATTTAAAGTGCTCGGCTCGGAGCGCAGGTTTGTCTCCTGTTTGGCCGTCACCGTTTCATTTACCTCTGTAAAAATAATTCCCACTTCCGGATTTGCTTCTACCGTCTCCGCAGGTCTGTCGTCCTTGGCCTGTGCTTCTTTGGTATATCCGAAATAAGCAATATTTACATCCGTCTTTTTAGAAATACCTTCCACCGTACCCTGGCTGGTATACTGCCACATGTCATGAGTTCCCGAATAACTGGAGACTGAAGTCTGGGGATAAGGCTGATCCGGATACTGTGCCACCCACATTTTATATTTTCCGGCAAGCACATCCGTATTCCACTGGGCATTACCCTCAAGTTCACTTTTGGACGCATAAAACATGGGCGTATAACCTGCCGCCGCAATTTCGTCCAGAAACGCACAGGCAAGATCGGTCCGGGCGGCGGCATCCAGCCCATACTGTCTGCTGTCCGGCGACTGGAAATCCTCACAATTATAGGCCACCGGATAAGTGATTCTGTATTTTGCAATAATATCCTTCGTAAAAGCAGCTTCCTCCTTTGCCTCTTCTCTGGAAACCGCAGAAGAAAAGAAATAGGCGCCGACTTTGATTCCTGCCGCCTGGGCTTCCTGCATATTATATCTTGCCGTGGGATCTTCGAGAATCTCGCCGGTTGACTTTGCCCTGTATCCCACACGGATCATGGCAAATTCCACTCCCGACTGCGCTACTTTCGACCAGTCAATGGTTCCCTGATATTTGGACACGTCAATGCCCATGGAAAGGCTGTCCGTCTCATCACTGTTAATGCCCGATACCGTGACAGCGGCGCCTGCCTGCTCGTTCCCTGCCGCGCCGGAACTCTGGGGATCCTGTGCGTCATCCAAAGCGCCTACCCCGGCGGATATGCCTGTTTCCTGCCCGGCTTCCTGCTCTGCCTGTTCTTCTTTTACCCCTTCCTCCGGTTCGTCCTTTCCTGCTTCCTGCGGAGCCTTTTGCTTCTCTTTTAAGGATGTGTCCTGCTCATTATGGAAGCTATCCGGACTGCCTGCACCCCCGGCTTCCTGCGGGGATTCCAATTCCTCCCAGGCGGCTATTTCAGCCTCCACCTCTTCCCTCCGGCTCCTGCTGTTTTTAACAAATAACCCAAACGCCACAGCAAGTATTATCACAATCAGAAGCCCGGCGCCTGCCAGGACTGCCCCAAACCTGCTCTCGTTGCTATTCCCCCTGTATCCCTTTTTCTTATTGTATCTTCCCATTATTCTACCGTCCTAAAATCCCTGCGTTTATGCTCTAATACTCACATTATAAAGCAAACACATTTTTGTTACTGTTCACACAGACCTGCGCATTTACTGCGCTGGTCGTAAGAAAGTGATTCGAGAGTGTAAAAATCCCATTGCCGAAGGCAATTTTCAATGGATTTTTGCATGTTACTGGTCACGTAGTAAACAGTAACACAATTTTTGCACTCCTAAATTTTTCGAAAGTAACTGAATTTACAAAATGCCTGCTTCTATGATAAAATAATTTTTCCAAATAGTAAAGCAAATCAAATTTCAACCCGTGAAATAATTTTTCAGAACTGGCAGCACGCAGGCACAGCCGATGCCAAAGACTGCATAAAGAGGATATTAGATATGATACATATAGAAACAGCAAGACTTGTTTTAAGAAATTACAGAACATCGGACTTTGAGGATATAAAAAAATATTTTGCCAACGAAGAGGTCAGCCGGTATGAAGACTTCTATCCAATGACAGATGAACAGATTAAAAGGATTATTCATGACTGGAAGGATATGGACAACCGCCTTGTGGCTGAACTGAAGTCAGCCCGGACTGTTATAGGAAGTATAGGCTATTGGACAGATGATGAAGGCCATCACTGCATTGATTATGATTTTAATCCAGACTACAGCAAAACGGGCTATGCAACAGAAGCAGGCCAGGCTCTGCTTTGCTATATGTTTGAAACAATAGGAATCAACAGTGTTTATGGTGATTGCGACATCCAGAATATATCCTCATGGAAGCTTTTAGAAAGGCTGGGATTTCGGCGTATACAACGGCTTGATAACCAGTCCTACAAAAATGATAAATCCGGAAACCCCATTTTGATTAGCACCTTTTTATATGAACTGGACAAATCCTGTTTTGAGAGGTTTAACAGATAGCTTTTGCCAGCCCTGAATATAAAGAAAACAACTGTACAATTCCATTCTTAACGCTATCTTAACGTCTTTACATATGCCTCCGAATTGCCCTGCCGCCTTCAAATGGGTATAATAAGATGCAGAAAGAGGATATAAATTATGTATGTTACCCCCAATACCCAAAATCCGGCTGCCCCTCGAAAGCCCAGGCGCACAACAGCCGATGTCTTAAAGGATTTGCTTCTTACAGCGTTGTTTCTGATGATAGCCACTGTAAGCGCTTTCTGGTTCTTTTACACGGTGCCGGAAAATCCAACCAATATTGCCCTGGTCTATATTACCGCCTTAGTGCTCACGGCACGCTTTACCAACGGCTATCTCTATGGCATTGCTGCCTCCCTGGTCAGCGTAATTGGCATTAATTACCTTTTTACTTATCCCTATTTTCAGGTAAATTTTACCCTCACCGGTTATCCGGTGACATTTATTTTTACGCTGGTAATCTCCCTTGTGGTCAGTACCATGACTTCAAGGATTAAGGAACAGGCGGATGCACTGGTGGAACGTGAAAAGCTTCTTATGGACGCAGAAAAGGAAAAAATGCGGGCCAATCTGCTCCGGTCTGTATCCCATGACCTGCGCACTCCTCTTACCGGTATCATCGGCAACAGCTCCACTTATATTGACAACCAGAATTCCCTTACTGAAAAAGAAAAGATTGAACTTGTCAGTCATATCCGGGAAGATTCCAACTGGCTCCTTAATATGGTAGAAAACCTTTTGTCGGTCACAAGAATCAGTCAGAATTCCATGAAAATAGCCACTTCCATGGAGTCCGTGGAAGAGGTGGTATCGGAAGCAGTTCTACGGTTTCACAAGCGGTTTCCCAACGCCCAGGTCAACATACAGGTTCCGGAAGAGTTCTTAATGATTCCCATGGATGCCATGCTGATTGAGCAGGTTATCATCAACCTGCTTGAAAATTCTGTCATCCATTCAGGCAGCCGCCTGCCCATGGAACTGACTGTCACCTGCCAGAATCATCAGGCGGCCTTTTGCATAAAAGATTACGGCGTAGGTATCGACCCCCGAAAACTTGCCACGATATTTGACGGTTCCAGTTACAGCCCGGCAAGCAGTTCCGATGGTCACAAGGGAATGGGAATCGGGCTTTCCATCTGCAAGACAATCATTACCGCCCACAACGGTGCCATCACTGCCGCCAACCACGAAAACGGATGCCAGTTCACCTTTACACTTCCCATGGAGGACTATTATGAATAAACCTGTCACCAAAGCAAATATTTTACTAATAGAGGACGAGGAAAATATTCGCACCTTTATTGCCACAACCTTAAAAAACCAGGAATATAAATTTACTGCCGCTTCTACAGGCCGTGAAGGCATGCATCTGGCAGCTTCCATCTGTCCTGACATTATCCTGCTGGATCTGGGCCTTCCCGATATGGACGGCATGGAAGTTATCAAAAAGCTCCGGGAATGGACGGCCATCCCTATTCTTGTAATTTCCGCACGCACCAACGAACACGAAAAGGCCCATGCCCTTGACCTTGGCGCGGATGACTATATCACTAAACCCTTTGGCACCGTGGAACTGCTTGCCCGAATCCGAACCTCCCTGCGGCACAGTTCCCAGATGCAGGACATGTCCTCCATCCATCCCAAGCCTTACCACCACAATAACCTGACCATCAACTTTGAAGACCACGTGGTGACATTAAAGGGCAATATCATTCATCTGACACAGATTGAATACAAACTCCTAACTCTTCTGGCCAGAAATTCCGGCAAAGTGCTGACCTATACCTCCATCATGGAAAAAATATGGGGGCCTTACACGGATAATAACAACCAGATTCTGCGCGTAAATATGGCAAATATACGGCGTAAAATCGAAAACAACCCAGCCGCCCCGGAATATGTCTTTACAGAAATCGGCATCGGATACCGCATGGTGGAAGGGGACTAATATGTCCCAGGGCGATAATTAAAGTTTTGCTGCGCAAAGATCGCCCCTCACACCTGAATCATATTCTCACGGAATACGCAGGTCTGTGTGACCAGTAATCACGGCCGGGGTATTGCTGTAATCCGGGCATTTAGAAAATTGACAGTCTATGTAAAAGTCTGTATAATGGATTTGCTGCAAAAAGCGAAGGGAGATTACAAATGAAAGAAAGAGAAAAGTTCGGAAGCCGTCTGGGTTTCATACTTGTTTCAGCAGGCTGCGCCATTGGAATAGGAAATGTGTGGAAATTTCCATACATGACCGGAAAATACGGCGGCGCTGCTTTTATTGTTATTTACCTTGCCTTTCTGGTATTGATGGGCTGGCCGATTATGGTGTGTGAATTTTCGGTAGGACGCGGAAGTCAGAAAAGCTGTGCCACATCTTTCCGGCTTCTTGAACCGGAGGGGACGAAATGGCATCACTATGGCTGGTTCGGCATGGCAGGCAATTACCTGCTCATGATGTTTTATACCATGGTAGCCGGATGGATGATGTATTACTGTTTCCGATGCGGACGGGGCGATTTCAGTCAGGATTCCATGGATGCAGGAGCCGTTGCAGGCAGATTCAGCGACATGCTCTCTTCCCCGGAGACACTGACTTTTTGGATGGTTCTGGCAGTGGTGCTGGCTTTCAGCATCTGTGCCCTGGGTGTCCAAAAGGGTGTGGAACGGATTACCAAAATCCTGATGATTGCCCTTCTTGCACTGATTGTTGTGCTTGCGATTCACTCTGTAAGGCTTCCCGGCGCCATGGAAGGCGTAAAGTTTTATCTTATACCTGATTTTCAGAAAATGAAGGAAATTGGAATCGGAGATGTAGTTTTCGGCGCTATGTCACAGGCATTTTTCACCTTGAGCCTTGGTATCGGCGCAATGGCCATCTTCGGAAGCTACCTGTCAAAAGACCGCTCTTTAAGCGGCGAAGCAATAAGTATCGGAATACTTGACACTTTTGTGGCTTTAATGGCCGGCATGATTATCATTCCTGCCTGCTTTTCCTATGGGATTGAACCTGATGCAGGCCCTTCCCTTATTTTTATTACACTGCCCCAGATATTTAACAAGATGGCAGGGGGGCGGATTTGGGGAACGCTGTTCTTTTTATTTTTATCCTTTGCAGCACTCTCCACTGTCATTGCAGTATTTGAGAATATCATTTCCTTTGCCATTGATTTGTTCGGCATTTCAAGGCCAAAGGCTGTCGCCATAAACATTGTGCTGATAATTGCTTTGTCCATGCCGGCAGTGCTGGGCTTTAATGTCCTATCAGGAATCCAGCCTTTAGGAGCAGGCACAGGTATCATGGATCTGGAAGATTTTCTGGTTTCCAGCAATCTTCTTCCACTCGGCTCTCTGGTGTATTTAATGTTCTGTACTCATAAAAGAGGATGGGGATGGGAACGTTTCATTGAAGAGGCAAATGCAGGAAAGGGAACGAAATTTCCGTTGTTTGTTCGTGGATATATGACTTACGTAATTCCTGTCCTTATTATCGTGATTTACCTAAAAGGATATTGGGATATGTTCGCACCCCAGGCAGCATCAGAAGGAAATCCAATGCTGCTGATAGGGTGGATGCTTGTTGCCACGGCATTTCTGGCACTGATTGGCTGGTTTGCCTTTGGCGGGAAAAAGACTGGAAAATAAAATCAGTCTGTCTCAATTAATTCATATTCTTTCACGCCAAACCCAAGTTCTGCGGCGGCGTTAATGGTATGGGCGCCATTGAGTGATTCAATACGTTCAAGCAGATGATCCCGTCCGGGGTCGTCTGCTGCGTATACCAGATCCAGACATGCCTGGTCAATGGCAACCGGATCCAGAGACGCCAATATACCGATATCTTTCATGCAGGGATCTTCTGCAACTGCACAGCAGTCACAATCCACCGACATATTTTTCATTACATTGATGTAAACGATATTCCCATGGAAATAGTCTACTACTGACGAAGCGGCGTCCGCCATAGATTCCAGAAACGAATCGTGATCAGATTTCCAGAAAGCTTCCATATCCCCCACGCCGTGGATATAACCTTTTCCATAGGAAGATGCAATTCCGATAGACAACTGCTTGATTGCCCCGCCATAGCCTCCCATGGGATGTCCTTTAAAGTGAGACAGCACCAGCATGGAGTCATATCTGGAAAGATTTTTTCCTACAAAATTTTTCTTTATCTTCTTTCCATTGGGGATGGGAAGTTCCATGTCCGGCCCTTCGGCATCCAGTAAATCCACATCAAAGTATTCACTCCATCCATGCTCTTTTAATGTTTTCAGGTGTTTCTCCGTGGTGTCCCGGCCTCCCTCATAGGCGGTATTGCACTCCGCCACCGTACCTCCCACATAATCAATGACAGGCTTCCAGAATTCCGGCTTTAGGAAGTTCTGATTGCCAGTTTCCCCTGAATGAATCTTAACTGCAATTTTCCCGGACAAGGGCTTTTCCACCTTCTTATAAAGTTCCAATACTTTCTCCGGTGTGATTGTTCTTGAAAAATACACTTTTGCTTTCATTTCAAACCTCCTGATTTTTATTCAATAAACGCCCACCGAAGCGTGGCGGCGTTTGTTACAATAAGCTGGCTCGCGACAGCGTGGCAGCGTTTGTTACAATAAG
>CAMWUN010000082.1 GCA_947177425.1 uncultured bacterium | reverse complement strand
GCAATTTTCGATGGATTTTTGCATGTTACTGGTCACGGAGTGAACAGTAACGAAAACATGTTACTATTCACGGCGCAGGAAGGCGCACGGGCTGCGCATTCCGTGAGAACATGATTCAGGTGTGAGGGGTATTATCGCCCTGAATCGTTACCATGAGCGGTCTTTAGACCGTGAATAGTAATGAAAACATTTTTCAAACACGCTCTAAAGAAAGGAACGATTATGAAGATAATATTTGTCCGTCATGGGGAACCTGACTATGCAAACGACACTTTAACGGAAAAAGGATGGCTTGAGGCGCAGGCTTTGGCTGACCGCATCTGTAAATGGGATGTAACGGATTTTTATTGTTCTCCCCTTGGACGTGCCAAAGATACTGCTTCCTGTACTCTGGAGAAAATGAACCGTACCGCTAAAACTTTGGAATGGATGCGGGAGTTTTCCTACTTTATTGATGACCCGGTGACAGGAAGGCACGGCGTTCCATGGGATTTCGTTCCCTCTTTCTGGAGCGGCGACCCGCTTATGAAGGATATTGACCGCTGGGTAGAGGCAGAGGTTATGCAGGCTAATCCCCAGATACCCACCGGCTATAGGAATGTATGCGAAAATCTTGATGCTCTCCTGGCGTCCTATGGCTATGTAAGGGAAGGATGCTTTTACCGGATGCCGGACGCGGAAGAACGGTTTATCCAGCGTACAGTGGAACCTGGGGACAAAAAATCCATGAATGGGGAAAGGGAACCTGCATCATCCAAAGAACCTGTCATCGTCATTTTCTGCCATCTGGGAATCACCTGCCTGGCTGTTTCCCATTTACTGAATATCCCATTTCCGCTTATGGTTCATGGCTTCTTTCTTCCCACCACGTCCCTTACAATTCTTTCAAGCGAGGAACGCTGGAGCAATGAAGCTTATTTCAGGGTACAATCCATGGGCGACGTCCATCATCTTCTTGACAAGGGAATTCCTCTGTCAAAAGCAGGTTCCTTTGCGGATGTTTTTCACGGATAACAACGGACAGCACGTTTTGCGAACTGTCCTTATGTTAAACAAACGCTGCCACGTTTCGCGGGGCAGCTTATTGTAATACAAAACCAGCAGCCTGCCTGTGTATAAGGTAAAGCTGCTGATTTTCAGCCAAAATATATGCTATTCCTGCCCTTCGGCGTCCGATGTCTGCTCCTGCTCTTCGGCCGCTGGTGTTTCTTCACCGGCGTCTGGTGATTCCTCTTCGGTTTCCTGCGCCGGAGCGGCGGTTAAGTATTTCAGATTTCCCTTTACGTCTGTCACTTCATAATTTTCCACAAGGGACGCGGTATATTCTGTCACTCTCTGACTTGCAATGATGCTTGAAATATTGGCGTCATCAGCTTCGTCATAATACTTTTCTATAAATTCCACTACATAATACTGGCTGCTGGTTTCATCAGCAAGTACGGCGATATCGCCTTCTTTGCGCCCGTCCTCATAAAGCCACTGCGCCATGACAGAAGGAATTCCCGCATATGTCCGGCCCTCGCTTAAGCTGTACTCGCTGTCAGCATCTTCATAATTTGCCTTAGCGTCTTCAGAAGCGTTTTCAAGACAGAGTTCTTCAAAATCTTCCCCATCCTGGCGGGCTTTCATCATGGCCTCTGCTTTGGTTTTCAGTTCATCCATAGCCTTAGCCACTGCATCCTCGTCAGCTTCTGCGTCAATGTCAGCGGTAAAGGTAAAGCTTCTATAATCAACCTTATCGTAGCTTTGCTTATTTTCTTCATAATAAGCTTTTATTTCCTCGTCAGAAGGTGCATTGTCTGTAAGCAGCTTTTCATAGTACGCGCCTGCCAGAAGATTTTCCTTTATAAAAGGTTCCATATTGGATGCTGTGGCATATTTGCCGAAGTTTTGTTTGTAATAAGTTCCAACGCCTGCACCTGCGGAACTGGCAGCGGTTTCAAGATTTGCTGTAAAACTTTCGTAATCTGCCTCCACATCATACTCAAATCCGTTCTTAGCGGCATCGTCCGCCATTGCCTTTGTCTGTTTAATCTGCTCAACCGTCATCTCGTCGAACATGTCCTTCCACGTAAGCTGGTCGGTGTACTGCTGTTTATCAAAATCCACGGAAGTGTCAAGCCCCATGTAAGGAAGGATGGATGAATAAGTTGTGAGATAACTGTTTACAGCCGAATTATAATAATAATCATATTCAAGCTGCGTCAATTCCTTATCTCCTATTTTGATGTAAGTTCCCTTCAGAGCCGTACTTTTGCTGACAATGGAAACTCCTGCCGAAATGATAATGGATGCCGCCAGCAGAATGCCAATGACAGCGGCAATGGTTTTGGTAATTTTTTCCTGCCGCGCATCTTTTATTTTCTGCTGCTTTCTGGCTTCTACCTTCCGGTCATATTTCGTTACGATTTTCTGATCATTTTTTACTTCAGGCGTGTTTTTCTTAGCCATTTGTAAAGTGCCTCCTCATATTTTTACTGTTTTACATTCCTTTTACAACTCACAAGGCCATCATATCAGTAAATTGTGTTTATCCTGTGAATAAACTATGCTTTCTGGTTAATGTAATTGACAAGCCCTTCCGCTGCAATAATTTTCTGCATAAATTCGGGGAAAGCCTGCCCCTTAAACTGTGTGCCTTTTGAAAGATTCTTAATGATGCCGGAATCAAAATCAACTTCCACCTCATCTCCGGCCTCAATGCCCTTAGAGGCTTCAGGACATTCTATGATGGGCAGGCCGATATTGATGGCATTCCGGTAAAAAATCCTTGCAAAGGTTTCTGCGATGACACAGCTTACCCCGGCCGCTTTGATGGCAATGGGGGCATGTTCCCTTGAGGAACCGCAGCCGAAATTTTTATCTGCTACAATAATATCCCCTTTCTTCACATTTTTTATGAATTCCTTATCAATGTCCTCCATACAATGGGCTGCCAGTTCCGCCGGATCCGATGAATTCAAGTATCTGGCGGGAATAATCACATCGGTATCTACATTGTCGCCATATTTAAAAACAATTCCTTTTGCTGCTTTCATATACATTCTCCATTCTCTCTTAATAATCGCCTTAAAGCCTGCTTAAAGCTGCATCTTAAAGTCTGCACGGGCAGGAAATCTTTCCCATGACGGCGCTTGCAGCCGCTACAGCGGGACTTGCAAGAAAAATTTCAGAATTTACATGTCCCATGCGCCCCACAAAGTTCCGGTTTGTAGTGGATACACATCTCTCACCTTCCGCCAGAATACCCATGTAACCCCCAAGGCAGGGTCCGCAGGTCGGTGTGCTGACAATGGCTCCGGCTTCAATGAAGATTTTTAGAAGCCCTTCCTCCATGGCCTGCATATAAACCGACTGGGTGGCAGGAATCACAATACAGCGCATCCCTTTTGCAACATGCCTTCCTTTCAGCACTTCTGCCGCAATACGCATATCATCAATACGGCCGTTGGTACAGGAACCGATTACCACCTGGTCTATCAGAATATCCTCTTTAATCTCATCAATGGTTCTGGTGTTTTCAGGAAGATGGGGGAAAGCAATGGTGGGACGAAGAAGACTTAAATCAATGGTATATTCTTCGTCGTAAAGGGCATCTGCATCTGCTTCATAAATAGTATAAGTTTTACTGGAATGTTCTTTCATATAGGAAACTGCCAGCTCGTCAACCGGGAAAATACCGTTTTTTCCACCTGCTTCGATTGCCATGTTTGCAATGGTAAAGCGGTCGTCCATAGTCAGATTCTTCATTCCCTCTCCCACAAATTCCATGGACTTATACAAAGCCCCGTCAACCCCAATCATGCCGATAATGTGCAGAATCACATCCTTGCCGCTAACCCATTTGGAAGGTTTTCCAATGAGATTGAATTTAATGGCCGAAGGCACCTTGAACCATGCCTTGCCTGTAGCCATGCCGGCCGCCATGTCTGTGCTCCCCACGCCTGTGGAAAAAGCCCCCAGCGCACCGTAGGTACAGGTGTGGGAATCCGCCCCGATAATCACATCCCCTGCCACTGTCAGTCCTTTTTCGGGAAGGAGGGCATGTTCAATCCCCATTTCCCCTACCTCAAAATAATTTGTAATTTCATTGCGGTATGCAAATTCCCTTACACACTTGCAATGCTCGGCGGATTTAATATCTTTATTGGGCACAAAATGATCGGGAACCAGCGCAATTTTATCTTTATCAAATACGCCCTCCACGTTCATCTTTTCCATCTCTTTAATAGCAACCGGACTTGTAATATCGTTGCCAAGCACAAGATCCAAGTCCGCTTCAATCAACTGCCCGGCTTCCACCCTGTCAAGTCCGGCATGGGCTGCCAGTATTTTCTGAGACATTGTCATTCCCATGATTTTTACCTCCTGCAAAAATATTTTTGTTTTTCTAAAAAGACCGCCGAATTGACTCCGGCGGTCTATAGTCAGCAACCTTCTTTTCAAGTTTAGTTATTAATCAGCTTATCGTCCTCGTTGTTCCAACTGTAAAGCTTGCGGATTTCCTTTCCTACCTGCTCAGCAGGATGTTCAGCAGCCAGTTTCCTCATAGCCTTGAAATGAGCCTGTCCCCCTGCCGGTGACATGTCAAGCAGGAAGTCTTTTGCAAAACTGCCATCCTGGATGTCCCTGAGGATTTTCTTCATTGTTTTCTTCGTCTCTTCTGTAATAATCTTGGGCCCGGTAATATAATCACCGTATTCCGCCGTATTGGAGATAGAATATCTCATTCCCTCGAAACCTGACTGGTAAATTAAGTCTACAATCAGCTTCATTTCATGGATACATTCGAAATATGCATTTCTGGGATCATAGCCTGCTTCTGTAAGGGTCTCAAAGCCTGCCTGCATCAGTGCACAGACGCCGCCGCACAGAACCGCCTGCTCACCAAAAAGATCCGTCTCTGTCTCTGTCCTGAATGTGGTTTCCAGAACGCCTGCCCTTGCGCCACCGATTGCCAGTGCATAGGCAAGGGCTTTGTCAAGCGCCTTTCCGGTTGCGTCCTGATGAACGGCAACCAGACAGGGAACGCCTTTGCCTTCCTGGTATTCGCTTCTTACGGTGTGGCCGGGGCCTTTGGGTGCAATCATGGTAACATCGACATTCCTGGGCGGGACAATCTGTCCGAAATGGATATTGAAACCGTGGGCAAACATCAGCATATTGCCTTCTTCCAGATTGGGTTCAATATCTTTCTTATACATGGCAGCCTGTAATTCATCATTAATCAGAATCATGATAATATCGGCTTTCTTTGCAGCTTCTGCCGCTGTATATACTTCAAATCCCTGGGCCTGCGCTTTCGCCCAGGATTTTGATCCTTCATAAAGGCCGATAATCACATGACATCCTGATTCCTTTGCGTTTAAAGCATGTGCATGTCCCTGACTGCCGTAACCGATTACTGCAATTGTCCTGCCTTCCAGCAAAGACAGGTTGCAGTCTTCCTGATAATAAATATTTGCCATTTTCTGACTCCTTTCCTATGATGCGTAAAGTATCATTATCCTTTGTTAAATAAATTTATACCCACTGCTTTTACAGATAAGTAACGTTTTCCGTGCCTCTTCCAAGCCCTGCAATCCCTGTTCTTGCAAGTTCTAAAATTTCGTAGCCATCCAGCAGATTGATGAATGCATCAATTTTCGCCTGATCCCCTGTAAGTTCCACAATAAGGCTGTCGGGAGCCACATCAATGATTTTCGCCCTGAAAATATCAACTACCGATATTACTCCCTGCCGCTGCTCGCTGCCCGTCCTGACCTTAATAAGGGCCAGTTCCCGGTAAACGCTGTTCTCCGGCACCAGTTCCTTGATATCCCGCACATCCACCAGTTTGGCCACCTGCTTCTCAATCTGATCCAGAATCTCGTCATCGCCGGAAGCCACAATCGTGATTCGCGTAAAACGGGGATCCGCCGTAAGGCCTGCGGTAATACTCTCGATATTATAGCCTCTTCTTGAAAAAAGACCTGAGATCCGGCTTAAAACACCGGAAGTATTATCTACTAAAAGCTGAAAGACTTTCTTACGCAACTTTTCATCCTCCTTAACATTTGGAAATAATTTTATCAACATGCAGGTCAAAAGTCAACTTACATTTTGCACTCTCGAATCATTTTCTACGACCAGCGCAGTAAATACGCAGGTCTGTGTGAACAGTAACCAGCCAGAACTCAATCTGTCTCACTGCATTTGGGAAGAGCCAGGGTTCCTGTGCGGGCAACTTCCACGATGCTGACGGATTTGAACATGCTGATAAGGAGTTGTATCCGCTCCGGGGTATCGCACATCTGAATCAGCATGGTATGTTTGGACATATCCACAATCTGCGCATTCATAATCTCACAGTTTTCCATGATGTCCCTGCGGTTGCTTTTGTTGTATTTCACTTTCATAAGGAGCAGTTCCCGGCTGATACTGCTTATCTCGTCAAAAGTTTTGACCTTGATGACGTCCAGCTTTTTGTTCAGTTGCTTTTCAATCTGCTCTATGGTGCGCTCGTCCCCGCTGCTGACAATGGTCATGCGTGAAACTTCCCTGTCGTCAGTTTCCCCCACTGCCAGCGAATCTATATTAAAACAGCGTCTTGAAAAAAGTCCTGCCACCTTGCAGAGCACGCCTGAACGGTTTTCCACTAATACAGAATAAATTCTTTTCATGTTCTCTCCCCCTTACCTTACCAAATCCATGGGATTAATGATACATTCCAGCAGTACGGATTCATCATCTTTTAAGAATTCATCTAAAATCTCATCCGCCTTATCCATATTCTCAAGGCGCAGGAATTTCATGTCATAGGCCGATGAAAGCTTTAACAGGTCGGGACTTCCCGAGAGATCCACCACGGAATAGTTGTCCTTATAGGTATAATGCTGGAATTCCCGGACCATGCCCAGATAATTGTTTTTCAGCACGACAATTTTCACCGGAATATGATGCTGGCGCATGGTGGCAAGTTCCATCATAGACATCTGGAAGGAACCGTCCCCGCAGACAGCAATGACCTGTTTCCCCTTGTCCGCCAGTTTTGCGCCCATGGCTGCCGGGATGGAATACCCCATGGTTCCCATGCCGCCAGAAGTTAAGAATCTTCCAGCCTTCACAATATGGTAGCCGCAGGACCATATCTGGTTCTGTCCCACATCGGCAACATAAATGCCGTCCTCCTCCATTTTCTCTGAAAGCATAGTAATGAATCTGGCAGGATCCACGTAGGCCGGGTCAGGTTTCCGCTTGGGCTCCATCTGTTTTTTGTATTCATTTAAGGTGTCCAGCCATTTTCCATGCTCACAGGCAAATTCCTGCAAAAGCAAATCTTCAAAAATATGTCTGGCATCCCCAACCAGCGGAATCGTAGGGCCTACATTCTTGCCGATTTCCGCAGGATCCACGTCGATATGAATCAGTACCTTATTATTGGTAATTAAATCCGGCTGGCTTACAGCCCGGTCAGCCACTCTTGCACCCACCATAATCAGAAGATCCGATTCATTCATGGCCCGGTTTGCATAGGGCTTGCCGTTATTTCCCACCATGCCGAAAAACAGCGGATGCCTTGTGGGCATCACCCCGATTCCCATCATGGTGGAAACTACCGGGATCTGGTGCTTTTCTGCAAAAGTGCGGAGTTCCTTTTCCCCGTCAGATAAAAGAATGCCGCCCCCGGCACAGATAATGGGGCGCTTCGCCCGCTCCAGTTCAGCCGCCACCTTTTTAATCTGCACCATATTCCCCTTGACGGTAGGCTTGTAGGTACGCATGGAAACAGATTCCGGATAGGCAAACTTCCTTATCTCCGAATTCTGGATATCAATGGGCACATCGATTAGAACAGGCCCTTTTCTCCCTGTGTTTGCAATGTGGAAAGCTTCCTTAAATATCCGGGGAATATCGTTAACATCCCGTACAAGATAGCTGTATTTTACAAAGGATTCCACAGCCCCTGTAATGTCTGCCTCCTGAAAAACATCGCTTCCAATCAGTTCGGAATTTACCTGCCCGGTAATACAGACTAACGGGATACTGTCTGCAAAAGCGGTGGCTATCCCGGTAATCACGTTGGTAGCCCCCGGCCCCGAGGTGACGGCACAGACACCCGGCTTACCTGAAACTCTTGTCAGTCCGCTTGCCGCGTGGGCGGCATTTTGTTCTGTCCTAATGAGAATCGTCTGAATAGGCGAACCTAGAATACTGTTATAAAAAGGGCAGATAGCCACTCCCGGATAACCAAATACATATTCCACGCCCTCTGCTTCCAAACATTTTACAATTGCGTCTGCTCCTATCATCTTCTTATCCTTCCATTCCTTCATTTATCAATGCTATAAATATTTATAAGATTATACCTGTGGGCGTCTGGCCGGACAGACATACCTGTACACACAAACTCCCTTGATATTTTAGTCTCTCTTATACAGGCACATCCTCCATCCCAAGAAGACGTTTCGCCGTTTTCACGGCTTCCGCAGCGTCTTTGGAATAGCCGTCGGCTCCAATCTCCTTCGCATATTCCGGGGTGATGACCGCTCCCCCTATCATAATTTTCACATCAATCTGCCTTTCCCTTACATAATCTACCACCCGCTTCATCTCCTGCATGGTGGTGGTCATCAGGGCAGACAGGGCAATAATTCTGGCATGATTTTTTATGGCTGCTTCAGCAATCACTTCCCTTGGCACATCCTTGCCAAGGTCAACAATCTGAAACCCATAGTTTTTCAGCATAAGGGCAACCAGATTTTTTCCAATATCGTGAATATCCCCTGCCACAGTAGCAATAACCACTACAGGCATTTCTCCCGAACCTGCATCCATGGCAAGAAAGGGCTCTAAATATTCAATGGAAAGCTTCATGGCCTCTGCACTGGCAATAAGCTGGGGCAGGAAGTATTTCCCTTTATCAAAAAGTTCCCCTACCTGATTAATGGCTGGAAGCAGCATATCATTTAAAATATGGGCGGCTTCCTGTCCGCTTTCCACCATGGCCTTTGTGTGCTCCTTAATATGCTTCCGGTTGCCCTTCATCACATCCTGATATATCTGATTGTCCTGCAGATGATTCTGCACGCCTGCTTTCTGTGAGTCTGATAAAGCCTGCATCTCTCCCGGAACCTGCACAGCTAAAGCTGCGGACTTACCGTCAGCCGCTTGTACGGCTCCTGTCATCTGGCCGCCTGAACCTGCGGCTGCCACGCCGGAAGCCGGCAAGGGCAGATTTTGCATTGCCGTTATCTTTTCTTTGTATGATGTAATCCTGTCTATGTATCTGATATCGGAACTTTCTTTATTCATCAGCAGGTCTGCGGCAAAAGCTGTATTCACCAGAAGATCCTGGGAAGGATTTGCAATAGCCATGGTAAGTCCTTCCTGAATTGCCATGGTGAGAAAGGCCGCATTGACAAAGCTTCTCTCCGGCAGTCCGAAAGAAATGTTGGAAAGGCCGCAGATGGTTGCAAACCCCTTCTTTTTACAGTAACGGATGGTTTCCAGCACTTCCTTTGCCGCTTTTGGATTTGCGCCTACTGTAGCCACCAGGCCGTCCACCACAATATCTTCCTTTGTCATGCCCATCTCAAGCGCCATCTGGCTTATCTGGTCGATAATGCCAATCTTTTCTTCAAGACTTTCCGGAAGTCCTTTATCTGAAAGAGGAAGCAAAATGAACATAGCGCCATATTTTTTTGCAAGGGGAAGAAGTTTACTTAATTTCTCCTTTTCCCCCGATATGGAGTTAATCAGCGCCCTTCCGGGATATCTGCGCAGAGCCGCCTCCATCACATCCACATGGCTGGAATCAATGGCCAGGGGGAGATTGACCGCTGTAGTCACTTCTCCCAACGCTTTCAGCATCATTTCCTTCTCATCAATGCCGCTCATTCCCACGTTAATATCCAGAAGCGCCGCACCGCTCATCTCCTGTTCCTCGGCAAAGGAAACTACCATATCAAGGCTTCCCTCCCTGAGCTGGGCCTGCAATTTCTTTTTTCCTGTGGGATTAATGCGTTCCCCCACAATCATAAATGGGGAATCCAGGTTAAAAGCAATTGTCTGTCTCTCGCTGGAAAGATACCGCAGGCCCTGTTCCTGTCTCCCTGCCGGAATCATATCCTTTGTCTGGCCAGTCAGTTCCTTTATGTATTCCGGCGTAGTCCCGCAGCAGCCCCCCAGAATACAGGCTCCTGCATCCGCAAGTTCCTTCATATGCATGCCGAAGGTACGGGCATCCATGTCGTAGACTGTTTCCCCTTCCCCATTAAGGCCCGGCATCCCTGCATTGGGTTTGGCAATCACCGGAATGGAAACTGCGCCGGCTATATCCGAAATCAGCTTCGCCATCCTGTCAGGTCCCGTAGAACAGTTGGCTCCTACGGCACATACCCCCAGCTTTTCTAAGGTGACAGCAGCCGTGATGCTGTCAGTGCCGTAAAGGGTTCTTCCATCCGGCTCAAAAGTGAGGGTAGCCATCACAGGCAGATTGCACACTTCTTTGGCGGCAATAACCGCGGCCCTGGTTTCCTGGAGACTCATCATAGTCTCCACCACCAGCAAATCTACCCCTGCCTCACACAGAAGCTTAATCTGTTCCTTATATACCGTAATCAGATTTTCAAAATCCATGTCACCCATAGGGATGAGCTGCCGCCCTGTCATGGTAATGTCTCCGGCTACCAGAATCTTCCTGCCTGTATTATGCCCGTCAGCATTCTGACTGTCAGAAAATTTCCCGCTGGCAACAGTTTGTCCATCTGCCGCCATCCGGGACAATGCCACAAGCCGGTGATTGATATCCGCAATCTGCCCTTCCAGTCCATATTCCTTCAGTTTAATGCGGTTTGCCGTAAAAGTAGGCGCATAAATGATATCGCTTCCAGCCTCCACAAATTCCCTCTGCAGCCCAATAAAAATATCCGGGTTCTCCAAAATCCATTTTTCCGGGCAGACGCCAGCCGGCATCCCGCGCTTCATAAGATTGGATCCGGTCGCCCCGTCCAAATAAACTAACCTGTTTTCCGTAAATTTCTTAAAATCAGTAATCGTCACTTTTTTACTCCATATAAACCTGAAAATTATACTGCTTTTTCAATGTTATCATAAAATGAATAAAACTACAATCAAAAATAAGGCATAGCGGACTTCTATATCCGGTATGCCTGTTACTATTCACGGTCTAAAGACCGCTCATAGCAACGATTCGGGGCGATAATCCCCCTCTCACCTGAATCATGTTCTCACGGAATGCGCAGCCCGTGCGCATTCCTGAGCATGAATAGTAACGTATGCCTTACTGTCCACACAGAAAACATATTCCCTCACGAAACCTGTTTTTGCTCAATATTCCTCTTAAAAGTAATATCCGTCACCGCAAAGTACACAAGATAGATCCCCAGAAACAGCAGGATGCTTTTCAGAAAAAACGCACCCTTAGGGACAGGCACTCCTGTCATGAGAACAAACCTTTCACTGGCAAACAGAATCATCTTTCCGCTAATCAGTACAGCCAGAAGAGCCGGGCACAGATACCAGGCGGCAAGCTGCTTCTGAATCAGGTGTCCAAGCTGTTCCCTGCCAAGTCCCAGTTTTCCAAGAACATCATAACGGAACCTGTATTTTGCGGAATCACTTAATAGCTGTACGCTGAGAACCGTCACCGCCACACACACAAATACCAGCCCCATATAAAACAGCGGCACAATCAGGGCTGCCAGCATATATTTCACCTGGGGAATCAGATTATCCCTTACAAGGCACAGTTCCGCAAAAACAATGATATTGTCCGAACCGCAGCAAAGGCCGCCAAAGTAATCGTCTGTAAGGAACCGCCCATCCTGCCTGTTTAACTGCTCCATCCGTACCTGCAAATCCGGCGCTGGTTCTCCCATAAACTGTGCCACAAGTTCTGTATAATAGGGCTCCATTCTTTCAAGCACCTCATCGGGAACCACTACAATCAAATCCGCCCCGTTGTGGCCGTCCTGGGAGAATGGATCTGAAAGAATCCCTCCACAGCGTAACAGTTCCGTTGTACCCTCCTGCCCCGCGCTTTTCTGTGATGTCCCTTCCTGCGCTGCATATTTTCCTGGCGCTCCCTTTATCTGAAGTTTCTCTCCAATTCCTTCCACCTCTCCGGCAAGCCGTTCCTTCACCTGCACCAGATATTCATCCTCAGAAAGACTCACCTGCCCATAGCCCAGCATGGCGCGCAGATAGTTGTAGTCGGAAAGCCCCATATAAGTATCATAAAGATAGTAGATATTTTCATTTTCCAGCATCTGCCTTATCTTTTCTTCATCCGGCTCCCCGTCTTCCCGCTGGTACATAGTCCCCCAGCAGTCCAGATTAGTCAGCATCCAGGTATTCACCTGATTGTCCCTGTCGGTATAAATATGGTACTGATACCACTCCTTAATCTGGACACTTTCCTCTGCCAGTTTTTTTTCCCGGGCAAAATCCGCCGTTATATCATCACTGAACAACTGCATGTCAAAGGGGAATTTCCGCTCCAGCATTGTATTTTCATATTCGCTGAACATCAAAGCAATGGAGGCTCCCATAAGGGCCAGGGTAAACAGGCTGGTCAAAGTTCCCATGGTAAACTGCATGGTACGGATTTTAGACGCAAACTGCCGAAGTAAAAACAAATTCTGTCCCTGGTAAATGCCCCTTCCCCTGCGCCGTACATAGCAGATAATCCATGCTGAGATTCCCACATAAAACAGATAAATAGTGAGCACAAGCCCAATCAGAAAGACCACCGTCTCCCCGGTGCTGGAAAGTCTCCCGAACCATGTCCAGAACAACAGCAGAAAAACCAGCGCCGCAGGCAAAAGAATCCTTCTGGCCTCCTCATGTTTTTCCTTTATTTCTTCGTTCTGGCGCCTATAGTTCATCAGTCCCTGGATATTCATCTTCCGGAATCTTCTTTTGCTGCGAAGCAGGGCAAGAAAATAACAGCCTCCATAGCACAGGGCAGTCATTCCTATGGTTCCCGGGTGAAAGCTTATGTTAAGATGATATTCCATTCGGACCATGGAATACATTACCGCTGTCAGCACCTGCTGCAAAAATACTCCCAGAACCATCCCCGCCAGATGGGCAACGCCCCCAAGGAGCATGTTTTCCCGCATGTACAGTCTGGCAATAGCCTTCTTTTTCATACCCAGAAGCAGGTAAATGCCAAATTCCGTACTGCGCTTTTCCAACATGAAACGAACCATGTAATTAATCAGCCATGCTACAATCAGCACAATAAAAAAGGTTGCCAGGCCAATCATAATCTCCATCAGTCCTTCCAGTTCATAGTAACCGGTCAGACCATTCTGAAAAATCAGACTATTGAAAGCGTACATCAGCGCTGTCACCACCGTCATGGTCAGCACATAAATCAGATAGTCCCGGAGAGAGCGCTTCATGTTGCGGAAGCTTAGTTTAGTCAGCATCGGAAAGTTCACCTCCTGTCAAAGAAAGCACATCCAGAATTTCCTGCAAAAATCTCCCCCTCTTTTTTTCACCCCGAAGCAGCTCGTAAAAAATTTTTCCGTCCTTTAAAAACAGAATCCGGCTGCAATAACTGGCAGAAAATGCATCGTGAGTAACCATCAGAATAGTTGCCCCCATGGATTTATTCAGACCCGAAAACGTCTCCAGAAGTGTCTGGGCTGAACGGGAATCCAGCGCCCCTGTGGGTTCGTCCGCAAGAAGAAGCTTTGGGTGGTGAACCAGCGCCCTTGCACAGGCGCACCGCTGCTTCTGTCCCCCGGATACCTGATAGGGGAATTTATCCCTGACTTCTTCCAGCTTAAGAAGTTTCATCATATCTGCGCATTCCTTTTCAATCTTCTTTTTCCCTCCTCCCTGCAAAGTGAGAGCCAGCAGGATATTTTCCTCAATAGTCAGTGTATCCAGAAGATTGTACTCCTGAAAAACAAAACCCAGACTGGTTTTGCGAAATTCTGACAGAGCCTCCTCGGAAAGTTCTGTGATGTCCGTGGTTTCATAATAAATATGCCCGGCTGTCACCTGGTCTATGGTGGCCAGCAGGTTAAGGAGAGTGGTTTTCCCTGAACCGGAAGCGCCCATGACGCCCACAAATTCTCCCTTTTCCACCCGGAAGCTGACCCGGTCTATGGCTTTGGTCACGTTTGATCCGTTTCCATAGTATTTTTCTATGTCATCCACTCTCAGATAATCCGTCATATGGTTTCCTCCCTGTGATTTTACTGATATGTCACTTCCCATTCTATCTTAGCAGGTATGAAATTTTGTGGTATAAAAATAAATTACAGTAATCTTAAGAAAATGTAAGATTACTGCAATTTATTTCACCAACACACTTCAATGCACATGAACGCCATCTGCCCGGCCGCTGTTTGGGGCTTTCACTGTAATATAACTGCTCACCGGAAATTCCATAACCATCTTTGTCCCATGACCCGGAACAGATTCTGCAAAAAGCCCCACTCCCAGCTTTTCGCAAAGTCTGCGGCAAAGGTAGAGTCCCATTCCAGTAGCTCCCTCCCTGGCCCGTCCGTTGCTGCCTGTAAAGCCCTTTTCAAAAATCCGGGGCAGATCCTCCTTGGGTATGCCCGTCCCATTATCCTGAAAAATAAGAAACACTCCTTTTGTGGAAGGCTCTGTAGTAATCAGAAACTTTGGCGAACTGCTGCAGTATTTCACACTGTTAAGCAGCATCTGGTTCAAGATAAAGGCAATCCATTTGCCGTCAGTGTATACTCTGTGGGGGCACACAACCTCCGCCCTGACCTGTTTTCCAATCAGCAGAAGATGATTCTTTTGCAGAACCTCCTGCACAACATTCTGTAAATACGTTTCTTTTATGAAAAAATCCTGATAAACCTTCTCCATCCGGGCATAATAAAGCACCTGTTCCACAAGGTTTTCAATCTTCTGGTTTTCCAGACTGATATCCCGCAGGATTGTTCCTGCCGGAGCCGGATCATGGGCCTTCCGCCCGTTCTCACACAGTAAAGCCACGCCTGTGATGGGAGCCTTGATCTCATGAACCCAGCTCTCAATAAATTCCTTATATTCCCTCTTCTCATCCTCCAGCTTCCGGATACGCTCAATCACAGACTTATTGGAACAGTGCAGCATCTGCTGGTACAGCTTATCTTCCAGCCGGAAGGATACGGGCAAAAGTTCTCCTAAAAGATATTTCTGCTCCATCCCTGCCAGAATCGCACCAGTCTCGTCAAAATATTTCTTCCGCTGTACATAAGTTAGAACCAGCCAGGCCGTAAGAACCAACAGCCAGAAGAACAAAATCAATATCACCTTATCGTCCCCGTACCCTGTCAGGCGAAGGAAGCAAGATAAAAGCCCCATGCACACCACATGCAGTAAAATCAACAGCAATTTATCCTTTACAAACAGCCCCGGTTTCATATCCTGTAACCTACTCCTCTTTTTGTGCCGATATAATCCGTCACTCCCATGGCACGCAGCTTCTCCCGGATTCTTGTTATATGGACACTTAATGTATTATCGTCAATAAAAACCTCATTTTCCCACAAATACTCAATCAGTTCCATACGGGGCACATATTGTCCTGGCTGCTGAAACAGCCGGTGCAGAATTTTCATCTCATTTTTGGTAAGCTCCTCGCTTTTCCCTCCAACCTGCAGGATGCACCTGGAAAGATCCAGTTCCACTCCCTTGTGGCTGAGCAGAAGTGTCTCTTTTAAAGATACTCCCTTAGTCCTTTTCAGCACCGCCGCAATTCTCGCCAGAAGAACCGGCGGCTGGTAAGGCTTCATGATATAGTCGTCTCCGCCCTTTAACATCCCTGTCAGCTCATCCATAGAATCTGTGCGGCTGGTCAGAAAAATCACCGGAATCTGCGACTGCTCCCGGATTTGTGTACACACATCGAAGCCGCAGCATCCGGGAAGATTTACATCCAGAAGTACTAAATCCGGTTTCAAACGCACCACCAGTTCCGCCACATCCTGCAAATCCTCCGGCGCAGCCACCTCATACAGGGCATTTTCAAGAAGGAGTTTTAACTCTCTTCTGATAATTGTTTCATCCTCAATAACCATAATTTTACAGGCCATTTCAACCTCCATGCCGCGCTTTCGCGGCAGCACAATGCCAGACTTTCCCCATATTATATCACCTCAGTCATCCAAATGAAATAACTGGGCGCACAATCTCTCCAGCTTTACCCGCACTATGGCCGATTCCATAACTAGTTACTGTTCACTCCGTGACCAGTAACATGCAAAAATCCATTGAAAATTGCCTTCGGCAAT
>CAMWUN010000081.1 GCA_947177425.1 uncultured bacterium | reverse complement strand
AATCACTTTCTTACGACCAGCGCAGTAAATGCGCAGGTCTGTGTGAACAGTAACCAGAAATCGTTACTGTATACTCTCAATGACATTGTTACACTCCGTGACCAGTAACATGCAAAAATCCAATGAAAATTGCCTTCCGTGGCGGAATACAATTCCGGGTTGCAGGAATGATGAGAGTGTGGTAAATTTATATAGAATCAACCGTCTGCCAGTCTTAAGGGCGGCAGATATCTGCTTTGCATATCCGGCATTTTCTGCCCAGCATCCAGAGCAAAAATATAAAAAGGAAGGAGGAAATGCCATTGAGGGAGTTTTATTGGACATATAGTTCTGTATAATAGATTTTAGAAACGAAATGAAATTCATTTATTGACAAATGCGAACGTTTGTTTTATAGTTATTAAGAACAAATGTTCATGCATGTACTGGCCCTGGAGTGGGTACTGATATTGAACAAATAAGGAGAATCAATTTATGGAAAAGGATGACAAATTAAAAGCATTGGATGCCGCGCTTGGACAGATTGAGAAGCAGTTCGGAAAAGGGGCTGTCATGAAGCTGGGGGACTCCTCCGCCCGCATGAATGTGGAAACCATACCCACAGGCTCTTTAAGCCTGGATATTGCCCTTGGGCTTGGCGGAATTCCCAAGGGAAGAATTGTTGAGATATATGGACCGGAATCCAGCGGTAAGACTACCGTTACTTTACATATGATTGCGGAAGCCCAGAAGCGGGGCGGCATTGCAGGATTTATTGACGCGGAACATGCGCTGGATCCCGTTTATGCCAAAAATATAGGCGTGGATGTGGATAATCTCTATATTTCCCAGCCGGATAACGGTGAGCAGGCTCTTGAGATTACAGAAACAATGGTGCGGTCAGGGGCTATTGATATTATTGTAGTGGACTCAGTTGCCGCTCTTGTTCCCAAAGCGGAAATAGAAGGCGATATGGGGGACTCCCATGTGGGTTTACAGGCCAGGCTTATGTCCCAGGCGCTCCGCAAGCTTACTGCAGTTATCAGTAAGTCTAACTGTACGGTAATTTTTATAAACCAGCTCCGTGAGAAAGTAGGGATAATGTTCGGCAATCCCGAGACTACCACAGGCGGACGTGCGCTGAAATTCTACTCTTCCGTCAGACTGGATGTCAGAAGGACAGAGACACTCAAGCAGAGCGGTGAGAATATCGGAAACAGGACTAAGGTCAAGGTAGTTAAGAATAAGATTGCCCCTCCTTTTAAGGAAGCTGAGTTTGACATTATTTTTGGAGAAGGGATTTCAGTAGTGGGAGATGTCCTTGATTTAGCGGCAAATGTCAACATTGTAAATAAAAGCGGTGCATGGTATGCATATGAGGGCACCAAGATTGGCCAGGGACGCGAAAATGCCAAGCAGTATCTGAAAGACAATCCGGAAACATACGAAGAAGTATTCCAAAAGGTGCGCAATCACTATGGAATTGGAGGTGCAGAGTCTGCTTTGCCGAAGGAAGATGCACCTGCGAAAGAGACTGCTGTTAAAGAAAAAGGTTCCAGTAAAGAGAAAGCATCTGCTAAGGAAAAGAGCACGGATGCAAAAAGCAGGACAGCAGCCACGTAAGTCAACAACCCTGCTGCATGGCATCCATCTTGCAACGCTGCATGGCAGCGGGGGATCTGGGCCCGGTGGCAGTTGTCAAGGTCAGACGAATCTGACTTTGACTCATTTCATGTGGAATAAACTGACATAAAACCGGTTTATATATAATTTGAATTCTGGAAAGGCATAACGGGCATATGACAGTAACAGAAATAAAGGAAATAACCAAATCAAGGGTGAAAGTGGAGATAGACGGGGAATATGCCTTTGTATTATATAAAGGCGAACTGCGTACTTACGGAATAAAAGAAGGACAGGAGATAAGTGAGGAAGACTATCAGACAATCCTCACACAGATTCTTCCCAAAAGGGCCAAAATGCGTGCGCTGAATCTGCTAAAGAGCCGTTCTTATACTTCTTTTCAATTAGAGGAAAAACTTACGATGGGAGGATATCCCAGACAGATTATTTTGGAAGCACTTTCATACGTGGAATCCTTCGGCTATATCAATGACGCCCAATATGCTGCCGATTTTATTGAGTACAATAAAGAAAAAAAGAGCAGAAACAGGATGTTTATGGATTTGCGCAAAAAGGGCATTCCCGAAGCTGTAATCCGGGAAGCCATGGAAAATGCGGATGGCGCCGACAGTAATGAATTAGAAAAAGCGCAGATTATCCGCTGGATGGAAAAGAAACATTTTACTCCGCAGACAGCCTCTTTACAGGAGAAACACAAGATGACAGCCTTCCTTTTTCGGAAAGGATTTTCAATTGATACCATAAGAAATGTACTTTCACTTGACATAACATCTATTTGAGTTTAAAATTTAAGTGTTGTAGATTGCTTTTAGAATGTCTTGTTGCAATAATCATGCATTCCATTCGTGACAGAGGTTATCACATACATTCTATATAGATAAGGTACAATGAAAACTAAATAAGGAGGTGCTCCTGTAAATGATGCAGGTTTTGATTGCAATCATCGTTACGCTGGTAGTGACAGTTCCTATTGCATGGTTTTTGGCTACAGGATATTACAAGAAAGTTTCGGAAGCCAAAATCGGAAATGCTGAGGAGAAAGCGCGTGAGATTATCGATGAAGCTTTGAAAACTGCTGAGACCAAAAAGCGCGAGTCTTTGCTGGAAGTGAAGGAAGAGTCCATCCGCACGAAAAACGAACTGGACAAGGAAATCAAAGAACGCCGCGCCGAAGCACAGCGTTATGAACGCAGGGTTCAGCAGAAGGAAGAGAACATTGATAAGAAATCAGATGCGATTGAGAAGAAAGAAGCCAGTCTGGCAGCCAGGGAAGACGAACTGGCAAAACAGCGGGTTGAAGTTTCAAAACTGAATGAACAAAGGTTACAGGAACTGGAACGAATCTCAGGTTTAACCTCCGAGCAGGCAAAAGAATATTTATTAAAAATTGTTGAAGATGAAGTAAAACACGAAGCGGCTGTGATGATTAAGGAAATCGAAAGCCGCGCCAAGGAAGAAGCAGACAAAAAAGCCAAGGAATATGTGGTTACGGCAATCCAGAAGTGCGCTGCAGACCATGTATCCGAGACGACAATATCGGTTGTCCAGCTTCCAAATGATGAAATGAAAGGAAGAATCATTGGACGGGAGGGAAGGAATATCAGAACTCTCGAAACGCTGACAGGTGTGGATCTTATTATAGATGATACGCCGGAAGCCGTTATTTTGTCAGGCTTTGACCCAATTCGCAGAGAAGTGGCAAGGATTGCGCTTGAGAAACTGATTGTAGATGGACGTATCCATCCGGCAAGAATCGAAGAGATGGTGGAAAAGGCGCAGAAAGAAGTCGAAATCATGATTAAAGAGGAAGGTGAGGCTGCTACCCTGGAGGTAGGCGTACACGGCATTCATCCCGAACTTGTAAGACTGCTGGGTAAGATGAAGTTTAGAACAAGCTATGGACAGAATGCGCTGAAACATTCAATTGAAGTAGCGCAGCTTTCCGGCCTGCTGGCGGCTGAACTCGGTCTTGATGTAAGGATGGCAAAAAGAGCGGGACTCTTACATGATATTGGTAAGGCAGTAGATCATGAAATGGAAGGCTCACATATTCAACTGGGTGTGGAACTATGCAGAAAATATAGAGAATCCCCTACAGTCATCAATGCTGTAGAATCCCATCATGGTGATGTAGAGCCGCAGTCATTGATTGCATGTATTGTACAGGCTTCTGATACAATATCTGCGGCAAGACCGGGAGCAAGAAGAGAAACGCTTGAAACATATACAAGCAGGTTAAAACAGTTAGAAGATATCACAAACAATTTTAAAGGTGTAGATAAATCTTTTGCAATTCAGGCAGGTAGAGAGATTCGTGTAATGGTAGTTCCGGATCAGATTACTGATGCTGATATGGTACTTCTGGCCAGAGATATTTCCAAGCAGATTGAAGCTGAACTGGAATATCCCGGACAGATTAAAGTAAATGTTATCAGGGAATCCAGAGTAATTGATTATGCTAAATAATTTTACTTAATTTACGGACTAATTGACAGCAGAGTTCATGAAAATGAATTCTGCTGTTTTCTTTACAACACTGGCTCGATAAGCGCGACAGGGACAGGTTTTTTTATAAAACGCAAACTCTCTTATTGTGCCTATGTACATAAAAAAATACAAAATTGGGAAAAAATATCTTGTTTGGTTATAAATATTATAGTAGAATAGTATGAGCATCAGATTGTATACAATTATTCAATCATACTATTAGGATATAAACGGGAGGATATGCACTATGAAGGCATATAAGGAACTTGATAAAGAAGAATTGCTTGCATTGAGAGAAAATTTAAGCGGACAGTATGAGGAAGCAAAGGCAAAGGGACTGAAACTTGATATGTCCAGAGGAAAGCCATCGGCTTCACAGCTTGATATGGAAAGAGACTTTATGGATGTGATAAACTCAGATTCCGATCTGAAAACAGAATCAGGAGTTGATTGCAGGAATTACGGGCTTTTGGATGGTATCCCGGAGGTAAAGAAGCTTATGGCGGATATGCTGAATGTATCAGACGATATGGTCATTGTATTTGGTAATTCCAGTCTTAATATTATGTATGATACCATTGCACGGGCAATGATTTTCGGTGTGATTGACAGTACGCCATGGTGTAAACTGGACAAGGTGAAATTCTTGTGTCCGGTTCCCGGATATGACAGGCATTTTGCAATTACAGAGCAGTTTGGCATTGAAATGATTAATGTCCCCATGACGACAGAGGGGCCGGACATGGAGCTGGTTGAAAAATATGTTAATGAAGACCCGGCGGTAAAGGGAATCTGGTGCGTTCCCAAATATTCCAATCCCCAGGGATATACTTATTCAGATGAAACCGTAAAGAGATTTGCAGCTTTAAAGCCTGCTGCGGAGGATTTCAGAATTTTCTGGGATAATGCTTATGCAATCCATGATTTGTATGAGGATAAAAGCGATGACCTGCTGGAAATCTTAAGCGAATGCGAAAAGGCAGGGAATCCTGACATGGTCTATGAGTTTGGATCCACCTCCAAGGTAACATTCCCTGGTTCAGGTATTTCAGCGCTGGCATCTTCCAAAGCAAATCTGGACTCTATCAGAAAGACTATGACCATACAGACTATTGGGCCGGATAAACTGAACCAGTTGCGTCATGTGAGATATTTCAAGGATATTGAGGGTATGAAAGCACATATGATGAAACATGCAGCTATCATCCGTCCTAAATTTGAGGCCGTGGAAAAGGTGCTGGAGAAGGAACTTGGCGGACTTGGGATTGGTGAGTGGACGAAGCCCAACGGAGGATACTTTTTATCCTTTGATGCAATGGAAGGCTGTGCCAAGTCTATTGTGGATAAGTGCAGGGAGGCAGGCGTGGTTCTTACAGGGGCAGGCGCTACTTATCCCTACAAGAAAGACCCCAAAGACAGCAATATCCGTATTGCTCCAACATTTCCTTCTGAGGAAGAACTTTCCATGGCAGCGGATTTATTCGTGCTTTGCGTAAAGCTGGTCAGTGTGGAAAAACTGCTTCAGGATAAATAATCTGAGTATAAATCCGGGGGTTGAATTTATGGAAGAATTTAAAAGATTGTCAAGAGATTTGGTTGCCCACGGTGCAATCATTGATTATTACCAGGATACCATACAGGTTCCTAACGGGAATGTGGTGAAATGGGACTATATCCAGCATAAAGGTGCGGCGGCGGTAGTGCCTGTGGACGATAAGGGACGTCTCATTCTGGTAAGGCAGTACCGCAATGCACTGGACCGCTACACTTTGGAGATTCCGGCAGGAGGGCTGAACGACAATGAGCCTACAAAGGACGCGGCGGCACGGGAGTTGACTGAGGAAACAGGTTTTACGGCAGAGCATATAGAACTGCTGATTACCATCCGGACAACTGTTGCTTTTTGCAATGAAAAAATTGACATTTATCTGGCTACCGGTCTGATTCCGGGGAAACAGCATCTGGATGAGGACGAATATATACGAACAGGCGCCTATACAGTGGATGAGCTGACAGAAAAGATTTATGCGGGAGAGATTCAGGACTCAAAGACCGTTGCGGCTATTCTTGCATACAAAGATAAATATATGAAGTAATCCCGCTGTAGGCAGGCGGGGTATCAGCCCCCCTGGCAGTGGTCAGGGTCAGGCAGTCCTGGCTTTGACTTGTTGCCGCAGGAATAAACAAGCCAGATTAGTTTAAGAACAGGCAGTGCATATGTACTGCCTGTTTTTCATATATTTAGAAAGAAACAAACACTGCAACGCTTTTCGAGCCAGCTTATTGTAATAAAAGGATGGTGGGCAAATGTTCAGGACAGGAAAAAACAGTATTTACATGTTTTGGTTTTATTTGTTTTTGGGCAGCTTTTTTCTGGGTGTATTTATTATGAATATGGGGAATGGTTTCTGGCTTTCCCAGGACGGCATTTTCAGTGCGGCATCTGTAAACAGACTGAAATATATCGAGATTGACAGCGGAAGGTTTTTAAAATATGTACTTAAAAACAGAGTGGGAGAAGGCATTGTGTTGATTCTGCTCTCCACAACCGGAATAGGGATCATTTCTGTATATGCCTGCATTGTATGGCAGGGGCTGCTGGCCGGAATGACCATTACAGCGGCAGTCATGCGTTACGGTATAAAGGGACTTCTGCTGATTTTAGGCGGAATGTTTCCTCATCAACTGCTTTTGGTTCCTGCCCAGATTATGTTGCTTGGCTGGTGCTACGAAAACAGTAGGAAGATACATTTTTCCGGACGGTATATGCAGTCATGCGTGGGCAGTAAGAAGCAGCAGTTGGTGCGGCAGGGAATACTGCTCGTATGGATTGGAGCAGTTGTTATTATCGGATGTATACTGGAAAGCTATGTAAATCCTATTCTTGTTTTTGATCTTGTAAAATTATTTTAAATATTTTAACAAGATTTAGTGTTGGCAGAATTCAGCCTTTGCGATATCTTGTAGTTTCATGTAAGGTTTACAAAAAACTTCATAATTGCGGAGAAAAATGTATTTGATTTTCTTACTTTTTCTGATTATAATATGGTTTGTACGTATTTTGCATCAATATTGTCTGTATAAACATTATTTACGCAGAAAGGAAAATTGAGGGAGAAGTATTTCAGATATGGAAACGGAAATCAATGCATTTATCATTTATTTACATGATGTTAGGAAAACATCTGAAAATACAGTGGTGTCTTATCGCAGGGATTTAATAAAAGCCCAGACATTTTTTAGGGAACAGGGAATAGAAGATGTCAGGAAAATTACCTCTACAAATTTAAATTCGTATGTCTTATATCTGGAAAAAAATAAGTTTTCTGCAGCCACCATATCCAGGAGCATTGCCTCTCTTAAAGCCTTTTACCATTATATGTACAGGGAAGGTATGGTAAGTGAGGATATATCGGAATTTCTTCATGCACCAAAGATAGAAAAGAAAATTCCGGAGATTCTTTCAATGGGGGAGGTTGTTAAGCTTTTAGAGCAGCCTTGTGGAGAGACACCCAAGGAAATCCGGGATAAAGCAATGCTGGAACTTTTGTATGCCACGGGCATAAGGGTCACAGAACTGATTACGCTTAAGCAGCAGGATATCAATTTACAGTTGGGCTATCTTGTGTGCAGGGATTCAGGAAAAGAGAGGATTATCCCCTTTGGTAATGAGGCAAAAGCCGCCTTGGGCCGTTATCTGGAAGGAACCCGGGAGACTATGATTTTAGACCAGGATTCCGATTATCTTTTTGTCAATTGCGCTGGCCAGCCCATGAGCCGGCAGGGATTTTGGAAACTGATTAAAAATTATGCAAAAAAAGCAGGGATTGTGGCGGACATCACGCCCCATACTCTTCGGCATTCTTTTGCCGCCCATCTGGTGGAAAATGGGGCGGATTTGAGATGTGTGCAGGAAATGATGGGACACTCCGATATCTCCACTACACAGGTATATGCCAATATGGGCCGCAGCAGACTGCGGGAAGTTTATGCCAAGGCTCATCCCAGGAATTAAACATACAGATGACCTGCCATGTTTTAACGGCAGGTCATTTTGAACTGTAAAATTTTAAACCTATCTTTCAAAATTATTCGTATTCTGCAATGTCAAATATCAACTGTCTGGAGGCTTCCCAGCCGAGACAGGGGTCTGTGATGGATTTTCCGTATACGCCGCCGCCAATCTTCTGGCATCCTTCTTCAATATAGCTTTCAATCATGACGCCTTTTACCAGCCTGTGGATGTCAGGGCTTAATTTACGGCTGTGCATAACCTCCTTGACTATCCGCACCTGCTGCTCAAACTGCTTGTTGGAATTGCTGTGGTTGGTGTCTATGATTGTGGCAGGATTTTTCAGATCCCGCTCATTGTACAGGGTAAGGAGAAGATTTAAATCTTCGTAGTGGTAATTGGGAAGGTTTCCGCCGTGTTTGTTTGTAGCGCCTCTAAGTACAGTGTGGGCAAGGTCGTTGCCGTTTGTCTCCACTTCATATCCTCTGTAGATAAAGGAGTGGGGATGCTGGGAGGCGTATACCGAGTTAAGCATGACTGTCAGATTGCCGCTGGTAGGATTTTTCATACCCGCCGGGACGTCAAAACCGCTGACAACAATTCTGTGCTGCTGGTCTTCCACGGATCGTGCGCCGATTGCCACATAGGATAAAATATCAGATACATAGCCCCAGTTTTCAGGATAAAGCATTTCGTCGGCAGCGGTAAGGCCGGACTCCGCAATAGCGCGGATATGCATTTTCCTCATGGCAATCAGTCCTGCAAGAAAATCGGATTTTTGCTCTGGGTCAGGCTGGTGGACAATACCCTTATAGCCTTCCCCGGTTGTCCTGGGCTTATTGGTATAAATTCGGGGAATTAAAATAAGTTTGTCTTTTACCTTCTCGTTTAATTCCGATAGACGGTGTACATAATCACAAACGGCATCCTCATTGTCCGCAGAACATGGGCCGATGATTACAAGGAATTTATTACTTTTCCCTGTAATTACATCGCGGATTTCCCTATCCCTTTCCTCTTTTATCCGGACAAGTTCATCAGGAACGGGAAACTGCGCTCTGATTTCGTCCGGGGTAGGCAGTAGTTTTATAAATTTAAAAGACATAATATTCCTCCTCTATAAGGCAGAGCAGTCATGCTGTTGAAGCCTTTTCATTTTGGCACTGCGGCCTTGTACATTATAATATAAGGAAATGGGAAGCGCAAGAAAAATGTTGACACCGCCTGGATTCTAAACCAATGTCGTTAAATTTAGAAGTGGCAGCCTGCGGTCTTGCCGTCACGATTACGCTTGCAATATAAGATGAAAAAGTGTAAAATTTACAAAACAATAACTTGTGATAAAGATAGGAGTAGGGATTATGGCACTTAGTAAGAAGCCGGTTACTGGTATGAAGGATATTCTGCCGGAAGAGATGCAGATTCGTGATTATGTGATAGGCGTGATCAAGGAAACCTATGGAGAGTTCGGATTTACTTCCATTGAAACGCCCTGTGTGGAGAATATTGCAAACTTAAGCAATAAGCAGGGCGGTGAGAATGAGAAGCTTATTTTTAAAATATTGAAAAGAGGGGAAAAGCTGAATCTGGAAACGGCGGAAAGCGAGAAGGACCTGGTAGACGGAGGGCTTCGTTATGACTTGACGGTTCCGCTGGTACGCTTTTATTCCAACCATGCAAATGAACTGCCCAGCCCTTTTAAAGCGCTCCAGATGGGAAATGTATGGAGGGCGGACAGGCCCCAGAGAGGGCGGTACCGCCAGTTCATGCAGTGTGACATAGACATTTTGGGGGAACCTTCCAATCTGGCGGAGATCGAATTGATACTTGCCACCACCACCACCCTTGGCAGGCTGGGATTCAGGAACTTCCAGATCAGGATTAATGAGAGAAGAATCTTAAAAGCAATGGCGGCCTACAGCGGATTTGACGAGGAATCCTATGACAGCGTATTTATTACCCTTGATAAGATGGACAAGATTGGTTTTGAAGGGGTAGAGGCGGAGCTTCTGGGAAACGGCTTTGCAAAAGAATGTGTGGATAAATACCTTGCGCTTTTTAAGGGAATAGAAGAAGCGGAAGATGCTCTTGCCTATCTGGCGGGTGAATTGGGAGATTTTCTGGAAGAGGAGGTAAGGACCAGCCTTCAGGAAATTATCGAGAGCGTGCGGGCTACCAAATGCTCTGACTTTGAACTGGTATTTGATCCCGCTCTGGTGCGCGGTATGTCTTATTATACAGGCACAATTTTTGAGATTGCCATGCCAGAGTTTGGCGGAAGCTGCGGGGGCGGCGGAAGATATGACAAGATGGTAGGCAAATTTACCGGAAATGATGTGCCTGCCTGCGGTTTTTCCATCGGCTTTGAACGGATTATACTGCTGCTTACAGAGAGCGGCTTTAAGGTACCCAGCCAGCCTGAAAAGGTGGCATATCTTCTGGAAAAGGGGCTTCCTGGTGAGGAACTGTGCAAAGTAATTGCCAGGGCACAGGAAGAACGTAAGGAAGGGAAGCAGGTGCTGGTAGTAAGGATGAATAAGAATAAGAAATTCCAGAAGGAACAGCTTTCCAAAGAGGGCTATACCCAGTTTCAGGAATTTTATAAAAATCCACTGAAGTAAGGATGCATATGATTACAGTATATTATACAAAGGTGTCTCCCTCTCTGGAGGAAGGCGCCTTTTTTACACATCTGGAGAGAGTAGAGAAAGAACGCCAAAAAAGAATTGCAGGCATGAAAGATGAAAAAAGCAGGATGCACAGCCTTATGGCAGGTAGTCTGCTTTACTATGTACTCTGTGAGCGGCTGGGTGTTCCTGTGGGGAAAACCGGGCCTTTTTCCGTGGCATACGGGCAGGGAGGAAAGCCATATTTAACAGAATATCCAGATATCCATTACAGCCTGTCCCATTCCGGGGAATATGTGTGCTGTGCCCTGGGGGATATTCCTGTGGGAGTGGATATCCAGAAGGTAACAGAGTTCCGGAAGGGAATTGCCGGGCGTTTTTTTACAATGGAGGATAACCGTAGGCTGGATTTGTGCAGAGGCAGGGAGAAGAAAGAACTTTTTTTCCGTATGTGGAGCATAAAGGAATCCTATGTAAAACTGACAGGAAAAGGTCTTTCCGGCGGCCTTTCCGGTTTTGAAATTGACTGGAACAGGGGCCGGGTGCTGGAGGAGGGCAATGTAGCCGCTTATTTTGAAGAACAGCGTAAAATAGCAGGGTATGCTTTCTGTGTCTGCGCAGAAAGCCCCGTCCAGGGTGTAATATGGAAGGAAAGTGGGGATTATTTATGGTAACTACTACGAAAAATACTACTTTTTAGCCGGAAAGCAGTATTTTCTTTCAGGAAACCGGCAGATAAAATGAAATCAGATATCCCACAGGGAGAAAGAGAAGGAGGAAATGATTATGTATTTACTGTCAATTGTAACTGTTATTGTTCTAACAGTGGTGATGTATGTGTTTTCAAATGGTGTGAGTGGAGAATATCTGGCAATTTTTTTCGACTCTTACACACTGTTCTTTTTAATTCTGTCGGTGATCCCCCTGATGATATCCGGCGGCCTGCTGAAAGATTTCAACAATTCATTCCGTCTGGTGATAGGCAAAAAGAAGCCCTCAGATTTCATGGAATTAGTCCGTGCCAGAGAAGCGGTAGGGCTGGCAATTAAAGTTTTGGTGGCTGTGTCGGCGTTCATCTGTGTGGTTGGGGGCATACTGGTATTATTTATGACTGACGATCCTGCTGCACTTGGCCCCAACCTTGGTGTTATGCTGCTTTCTCTGGTCTACGGGCTGGGTGTGGCGGTTGTCCTACTGCCCCTGCAGGCAAGGCTGAATATAAAAATACAGGAATATACCATGGAAAAGGAATAATGTGCGGCCTATGAAAAGAACAGTAAAAAGCCTTGGGGCGGTGGTGGTGTATCTGCTGCTTTTGTGCTCGCTGCTAAAAACCGATGCCATCTTACTATTTAGTCCCCGACATATCGGTATGTTTCTTTTAGGGTGCATAATCCTCTGCCTTCCTTATTTTGATAGAAAAATGAACTGGAAGGAAGGCAGGGAGATTTTTAAGAGAAATGCAATTCTTGCGGGATATCTGGAAACTTTCATGCTTATGTTTGTCAGCATGAATCAGAACAGGCTGGAACAGGGAGGACTCTGGTCTGAATTTGCCCTTAACCTTCGTCCATTGTTCTACGGGTTTGTGTTTCATATGGTTATCGGGGAGGAAACGGGGAAAAAGGAGCCGGAGGAAAATAAGCCAGCGGAAAATAATTCTCTGGATGGGGAAACCCTGGAAAAGGAAGTTCCGGCAAAAGCCAGGGAGTTGTCCAGGGAAAAGGGCAGGGAAAACACCCTGGAACTTTCCAGACTGACCAGACAGGAAAGGCAGGTGGCAGAACTGATAAAGCAAGGGATGACCAACAGGGAAATAGGAGAAGAACTCTGCATATCCGAGGCCACCGTGAAAAAACATGTATCAAACATATTTGAAAAGCTGGGAATTGCAAGCCGCAGGGAACTCAGATAGGATAAGATAGGATAAAAAATTTTTTATTGTCAATAATTTATCAATGTGGTATGATTACACCGTATTGTATCTCACAGGAGAGTAATCTCTATAGAGAATAATAACAGGAGGAAGTGTACCATGAAAAATGAAAAAACTTATGAACTTGTGCTGACGGCCCTGTTCACGGCCATTATAGTTATAATGGCATTCACGCCGCTGGGATATATCCCTTTAGTTGTAATCAATGCAACGGTCATACATATCCCAGTAATCCTTGGAGCACTATTTTTAGGACCAAAAAAAGGTGCATTTTTAGGATTTGTATTTGGACTGACAAGCTTTATCAACAATACTTTTAAGGCTGTTACAGCATCGGCGTTTGTCTTTTCGCCGGTTCTTGCCGCTGATGTAATTGGCATTTCAGGTGTATTTAAGAGTATGTATATCTGTTTTGTACCAAGAATCCTGGTGGGAGTAATACCTTATTTTGTTTATATCCTGATAAGGAATCTGTTAAAGAGCAGGCAGGCGCTCTGGCGTTTTGTGATTAACGGGGCTGTATCTGTTATCTTTTTGATTTCCGTCAGGGCGTTTGTAAATAATCTGCTCAAAGACAGTGCAGGCACGCTGGCCGGAACAGCGGCAGGGCTTATTCTTGGAATTGGCCTGTTTCTTGGGCTGACTGTCATGGGACAGAAGAAAGCTTCCGCAAATGTGGCATTTGCATATGCAGGACTGGCCGGGGCGTTTACCAATACACTTTTTGTCATGAGCGGAATTTTTATTTTATATAAGGATGCCTATGCACAGGCTCTCGGCATAGCAGGGGATGCGGTGATTGATGTGATTATGGGGGTTATCAGTTTCAACGGCATTGTGGAAGCAGTGGTGGCGGCGATTCTGACGGCCGGAATCGGTATAGCACTGGCGCAGATAAAGCCGGTAAGGGGATTAAAGGACTGATACTAGTACTCCGTACTCAAATTTCTTGTGTAAATATTCTGGTCTATTTTCCCGATAGCACAGGTCAAAAATACTCAACGTAGCCCGCTACGCCTCCGTTTTTTGACCTGTACCCTCGAAAAAATATCCTCAGAAATTTACACAGAAATTTTGAGTACGAAGTACTAGAAGATGGCAGGAAAGGAAAACCAATGATTTTAGCAATAGATATTGGAAACACGAACATAGTAATCGGATGTATTGAACAGGAAAAAATATATTTTGTGGAGAGGATATCCACCAATATATCCAAAACCGAACTGGAGTATGTGGTGGAGTTTAAGACACTTCTTGAACTGTATCAGATTAAGGTGAAGGAAATCACAGGCTGTATCATTGCCTCAGTGGTGCCGCCCCTTGTCAATATCGTCAAGGCTTCCATGGAAAAGCTTCTGCGGATTTCACCGATGATTGTAGGCCCCGGCCTC
Source organism: uncultured bacterium (assembly GCA_947177425.1). Taxonomy (GTDB): domain Bacteria; phylum Bacillota; class Clostridia; order Lachnospirales; family Lachnospiraceae; genus Suilimivivens. The sequence continues at coordinate 2,327 of CAMWUN010000081.1, read as the reverse complement.
AAGACAGGGCTGAATATTCTGATGGATAATCCGGCCCAGGTTGGTTCGGATCTGATTGTCAATGCGGTGGCAGGACTGAAATATTATGGCGCGCCTCTCATCATAATTGATATGGGAACGGCTACTACCATCAGTGTGGTGGATGACAAAAGGAACTATATCGGTGGCATGATTCTCCCGGGTGTCAAGGTCTCACTGGACTCGCTTGTTAACCGGACATCCCAGCTTCCGAAAATCAGTCTGGAAGCTCCCAGAAAAATTATTGGGAAAAACACTATAGACTGTATGAAAAGCGGCATTATCATGGGGCAGGCGGCTTCCATGGACGGTATGGTAGAACGGGTGTGGGATGAACTGGGGTATCATGCGCAGGCTGTGGCAACAGGAGGGCTTGCAGGGTGCATTGTGCCCTATTGCAGGCATGAGATTGTCTATGATAATGAACTGACATTGAAAGGGCTGGGAATTATTTACCGGAAAAACATGGAAACACCAGCGTGAAGGGAAAGGAGAGGGAATGATACAGGGAAAACAGATTGTACTTGGCGTAACAGGCAGCATTGCGGCCTACAAGGCGGCTTCACTTGCCAGTATGTTAAAGAAACAGGGAGCGGACGTTACGGTAATTATGACGAAGAATGCCGCTAACTTTATCAATCCCATTACATTTGAAGAACTGACCGGAAACAAGTGCCTGACAGACACTTTCGACCGGAATTTCCAGCATACAGTGGAACATGTGTCGCTGGCTAAGAGAGCGCAGGTTTTGGTTATTGCCCCGGCGTCTGCCAATGTAATTGCAAAGGCGGCCCATGGCATTGCTGACGACATGCTAACCACCACGCTGCTTGCCTGCCAGTGTCCGAAGATCATATCTCCCGCCATGAATACGCGGATGTACCAGAACCCCATTGTACAGGACAACATACGTATTTTGCAAAACTATGGAATGGAAGTGGTTGCTCCTGCCTGCGGACATCTGGCCTGCGGAGATGTGGGAGAAGGGAAAATGCCTGAACCGGAACTGCTGCTGGAATACATCATCAAAAGCTTACAGCCTAAGGATATGCAGGGGCTGAAAGTGCTGGTGACAGCGGGGCCTACCAGGGAAAAAATAGACCCGGTGCGTTATATCAGCAATCATTCCACTGGAAAGATGGGGTACGCCATAGCCAGGGCGGCAGCGATGCGGGGGGCGGAAGTAACTCTGGTAACAGGGAAAACTGAACTCACACCTCCTGTCGGGGTATGTACAGTGGAAATCATATCTGCTGCCGATATGGCACGGGAGGTAAAGGTTCGGGCAGAGGAACAGGATATTATTATCAAGGCGGCTGCAGTAGCAGATTACCGTCCCAGGTACACTTCTGATGAAAAAATGAAAAAGAAGGATTCCGATATGGCTATAGAACTGGAACGGACAGAGGATATTCTGGAGTTTCTGGGCAGCCATAAAAAAGCAGGCCAGTTTTTATGCGGATTTTCCATGGAGACAGAGAACATGGAGGCAAATTCCCACCAGAAGCTGATTAAAAAGAATCTGGATCTGATTGTGGCAAACAATTTAAAACAGACAGGCGCAGGGTTCGGTACAGATACTAACATTGTCACGCTGATGTCCAAAAACAACACCCTGCATCTTCCCATCATGAGCAAAGAAAAGGTAGCCACCCGGCTTCTTGACTATATAATGGAACACCGGTAAAAGCGGTACTGAAATTTCCCTATTATGGAATATTTTCCCTGTCTTGTCCATATACTATAGTAACTATGATTTGTAGGAGGTAAATGATGGCAAGAGGACAGAGGAAGACAATTGAAGAAAAAATTTCAGAAAAAGAAGAACTTATCCAGGCACTGCGGACAAGGCTTAAATCTGAACAAAGTGAACTGGATAGTCTTTACAGGGAAAAGCGGGACAGGGACTTGGAAGGCTTAAACAGGCTTTTGGAGGAATCGGGACTTAATGTGGATGAAGCATCCGATATCCTACAGGAGTACATTAAGGACCATACGTCCGGCCAGCAGACGGCATAATGGATTTTGTTACAAAAAGCAGAAAAGAAATATATAAAAGCTTCCGGTACATTTGGCGTGGCCGGAAGCTTTTATTCATGTTTATCCGGTTTTTATATCAGAAAATTTCAATAAAGTATCTGGCTAACAAATCTTATTTGCGTAATATTTATTGAATGGAAAAGAATAATGGGGAAGTACATACAAATGCAGATTTTTGCAATGCCCGCTTCCGTGTGCTGTATATCTGCCAAAGCTGTTCACTCGGTGACCAGTAACATGCAAAAATCCATCGAAAATTGCCTTCGGCA
>CAMWUN010000080.1 GCA_947177425.1 uncultured bacterium | reverse complement strand
GTTGCTTTTGGAAGTGCATCCTCTTCCTGCGAAGGGTCTTCCGGTGGGGCCGGAATCTCATCGTCATCTGCATCTGATCCGTCCGGGGTTGCTTTTGGATGTACATCCTCCGCCTGCGAAGGGGTTTCCTGTGGGTTAGTGGTCACATCGCCGCTGGTGTCTGATCCGTCCGGGGTTGCTTTTGGATGTATATCCTCTTCCGGCGAAGAGTCTTCCGGCGGGGCAGTGGTCACATCGCCGCTGATATCCGAACCCTCTGTGGATTCTTCCGTAAGAACATCCTTTTGCTGTGAAGAGCCTTCCTGAGATGCGTATGCCACTGAATGGGAAGAAACACATAAGCACAACGCTAAAGCAACTGAAAGAACTCGTTGTTTCAATTTTATAACCTCCTATTTTTAGTTTAGGGAGAACTTTTGATAACAATACTCTCCCATATAAATATATTATAATGTCAGCTTTGATGCAATGGGCTTTTGGTTCTACAGTCAACAACCCCTATGCTTCGTTACTGTTCACTCCGTGACCAGTAACATGCAAAAATCCATCGAAAATTGCCTTCGGCAATGGGATTTTTGCACTCTCAAATCACTTTCTTACGACCAGCGCAGTAAATGCGCAGGTCTGTGTGAACAGACACTATGCTTCTGTTATTCTTTATTTTTCATTCCTGGTCAGTCCCTGATAAATCAGGAGAGCACAAATCGTCGATACTATGGTTGTCACTGTCGAATTCAAATCAATGCCACGCATATTGCAGATCACATTGACTATTATATTAACAATCATTGTTATCACTACTGCAGCAGCTCCTTTTAAAAAATGCTTCATCATTTCCTATCTCCTTCCAAAACCAATATATATTTATCACAGGATAATATACCATGGAAAACAATAATTCTCTCAAAACCGTCACAAAATGCTTCATTCCGTAAATAAGTGCGTTTTTTCCCTGCAAAACACGCCATTTATTCATCATTTTCGCAAAGCAACGCTTGATACAAAGAATCACATACAGTATAATCAGTGAAGTAAACCTGGAAAGGAGAAATATATTGAAATGCTTCTGTCTTTTTTTCAGCTTTCCCTTGCCATTCGTAATGTGTGGCCTCAGCGCATGAGCCTAAAAGCGTTTATAGCGCTTTATATGCTGCTGTTGCTTGCCGGAATGCCTGTAACTCTCTTATCCTGTATACCATACGGTCTGTTCGGTATTCTGGTGGCAGCTTGCATTTATGGATTGATTACCTGCCGGGATACCTCATCACAGAATGTTTGTATGGGCATGATTGGATTTGTGCTTACCATCGTAACAGATAATTTGCTGACAATTCTTCTGAATGTGCTGGTTTCCCTGCCTTTATCAAATAAGTGGTATTTTTCTTTCGGCGTCTGGCTGATCCGTATTTTGCTGTTTTATTTTATTACGTTGCTTTGTGGCAGGCTGTTTAGAAAATTGCTGCTGTCAGGCAAAGGTGTTTTACGCCTTCAGCAGACGTGGTATTTGATCGATGCAACATTACTGCTCCTTATAACCATTTATCTGTTCGATAACCTGATTCCGGGACAAAACGGCTCTATCGGCAAAATGATATATAATAATGCCTTACATATTTCAGGGTATCTGCTCGTTATGATTTTTTTGCTACTGGCCATGCGCCGTTCCTATCTGGAACAAATACAGACAGAGGCAAAGCAGAAAGCCTTGCAGGATTTACAGGACTACACACATAATTTAGAAGTCATGTATAACAGTCTGCGCTCCTTTAAGCATGATTACGTTAACATTTTACTCTCCATATCTGGCTATATTGAAAATTGTGATATGGACGAACTAAAGAATTTTTTTGATAACAAAATCTTCCCAACGAAGAACCTGATTGACCAGGGTGATTACAAGCTGAATCAGCTTAGTAACATCGGTGTGTTGGAAATCAAAAGCCTGCTCTCCGCAAAAATGATTTACGCTCATGAGTCAGGGATCGATGTCACGATTGATATTCCCGACAGAGTGGACAGTTTTCTGATAGACACCGTAGACCTTGCCAGAATACTGGGAATCTTTTTGGACAATGCGATTGAAGCTGCACTTACGGCAAAACAACCGCAAATGGGCTTAAATATCATTCAGCATAAGGCTGGTGTTTCAATCATCATAAGCAACCGCTTTCAGGATAACGGCGTGGTACTGCAAAGGTTAAAGCAAAAAGGCTTTAGTACAAAGATTGGACATCAGGGAATCGGGCTTTCCAACGCTCAGAAAATCATCAGTTCTTATGACAATGTGCTGCTGGAAACAACAATGCAATGCGGTTGTTTCACACAGCATATGGAACTTGCTGCCAGAAAGGAGTGACATAATATGCTGAACATCTTTGTGTGCGAGGATAATGCCGCACAGCGGCGGACTATCGTACAAATCATTCAAAATACCGTGCTGATAGAAGAACTGGATATGCAGCTTGTTTTAGATGCTGGAGACCCCTATGTGCTGCTGGAAAAGGTCAAGACCAGTCAGAATACAGGTATTTATTTCCTTGATATTGACTTAAACAGCAGTATGAACGGAATGAAACTGGCGCAACAAATCAGATTGTTTGACCCCCGTGGTTTTATCATATTCATAACCGCACATTCTGAACTAAGTTACATGACCTTTCAGTATCGGGTGGAGGCAATGGATTTTGTATTAAAAGACAACCCTGCTGAAACGAAAGTGAAGATCCGGGAATGCCTGTTAAATGCAATGGAACGCTATACGCTCCAGACTAACAAGACACATAAGGTCTATACTATTGAAGCCGGCGGACGAAAAATCAGCATAGATTATGAGGATATTTTCTTTTTTGAAACTTCCAGTAATATCCATAAAGTCATTCTCCATGCGAAAGACCGTCAAATTGAATTTTCCAGCACCATGAAAGAACTAACAAACACATTAGACGGTAACTTTGTACGTTGCCACCGGTCATTTCTGGTAAACAAAAATAGCATAAAAGAAGTAGACGCTAAAAACCGAATCATCTATTTTACCAACGGGGAAACCTGCCTGGTGTCCACACGTATGATGAAAGAACTCTGAAAGTGCCCAGCACCACACTATTTTGAGCCAAAAAGGGGTAAACACAGTCGGGGGCAGGTATCATAAATGTGTAAGTATTGTTGACGGTGTAACAGCTTGGAAAACAATCATACCGTCAAAGGTATCTTGTGGAACAACCGTAATTGTATATGCAGATTTTAACATTTTCAGCGCACTGGGCAAACCCACATTAAGCGTTGTAATTGTCTGTTCACTGCTCAAAATCTGTTTCCATGTTTCATCTAAGGCAGGACTTGTAAAGTCAATAAAAAACCGGCCGCTATCGGCATGAGTAAATTGATTGTTTAAATCATTTGCATTGCTGACTTCAAGAACCTCGAAATCTCCGTTGTCTTTCTGGGAGTTAAATTGTGTTTTTTGTGCATCCGTCCCAATCGAATAGTAACTGCCGCCAAGATTTTTCGACAGCAATTCGCCTAAACAAGTGTAGCCCGCCACAGATGTTTTTCCAATGTGCCCATTATGCCCATTGATAAACAGAACACTGCCATCGCCATGCTGCAGGAACCACTCTACCTTTTCATACATATATCGGTCGCGCGTGGCATTGTAGTTGTCACTCAACTGCACCTCACAATACGCATAAATGGTATTTGCACATTCTTTTGCAAAATCAAAAGCGGACTGTCCTGAACTCTCTGCAATGTCGGTTTCAACAGCGTCCAGTTTAAGTATAAATTCTGAAACGCTTTCTTTTGCACTGTGCAATGTGGCTTCATCTAAAGAATTCCTGTTCTCATCTGTAAGTTGTGAAAATACTTCTGTATATTCCGTACTTAATTCCGGATGTGTTTGGCTGATAATGGAAAACAGATATTCTTTGTTGTTATCAAACCGCTGTACATCCATACCGTAGAAATGCAATGCATCCTCCTGCGAAACGTTTTCGTTGTATGAGCGCATCCAATCTACTAAATCCGCCATTTCCTGCGTACGATAAATGGAAAAGCCTATTTCTGCAACTGCTTCTTCTGCAGTACCATTACCGCCGTTAATATATTGGTCTACTTTTAGCGCACCACCAAAATCTCCTTCTATGATAAAAGTATGGCAGCCATTGTTTTCCACTAATACTTTAAACACATCAGCTTTCATTTGATGATATTGCGCTACACCATGGCTTGCTTCTCCCAGCCCGACTACCTGTACGTCTGAAGATATTGGAATCGTTCCAATGTCAGCTTGTGTGCAGGACATATCTGCTGATACAGATGACGTAGAATTACCGCAGCCAGCTAACAGAGCCAGACAAATTGATGCTGAAAGACATACCTTAAAAAAACTTTTCAATTTCATACAAATCACCTCATTTTTATCTGTTTTATGTTCTTTACAAATATGATTATATCTGCCTTTCACTGATTCTTACGATTTTATATTCAAATATCTGTTTTTCATCATTTTCGCTTTTACAATCCTCCTGAAACTCGTTTATGAATCACAAACGTCGGGATGATGCTGACCTGTGACATTTTTATATAAGGACTTTCCGTAGCGCAGATGTATAAAAAGGAAAGAAAAATTTTCTCATTTCCGCAACTCCTTCTTTATCAAGTCCGTTCATCGGTTCATCTAAAATCAGAAAACACCTCCGTACCATCTGTGGCATCTACAAACATATATTGTGTATATTCGTAGTCCCTGCCTGTATCGCTGTCTGTCCCCGATTCTATGACCTCAAATAACCAGACGATCTTTAAATCATAAGTACTGTCCGCCAATTTTACCGGCATCTTGTACAATTCTGCCCTCGTAACCATATAAGAAGTTCCTATGACATCACCGTATTTTTTCGATACGGTTTCCGCGATCCTGCCAAAATCCAACAGGCTTACAGGCTCCCCGGGTTCGGAAAAAGAATACAACTGTGAAACTTCCAGTCTTTCTATCCCGTTTGCAGAATATAACACCTGAACCGGTCTGTTGCTTTCTTCATCTTCCGGGAAGTCCGAACTCCCGAAGTATACCGGAAGTCCCTCATGCTGCTGAACTGCCATGTAGAAGTAACAGTCATCTCCCGCTCCCCACGATATATTATCCACGCTTAATTCTTCACCCGATTTATCAAGCATCTTATATTCCTTTTCCATGGTTTCATGGTCTAATGCATAATAATCATACGCAGCGCTATCCAACTGATATCCCGCCCCATTAATGTTTTTCAGTACAGAATCAAATATCTTTTCCGGGTCGCCTATTTCCAGAACGGTATCCTTTGAATACTGGACGGCATTATACTCAAAGTCCGGACGGAATCGGAACGCCCCATATATTTTCTCAAATACCGGGGTACTGTAATTCAAAACCATACTCGTATGCAAAAAGGCGCCATCTTCATAGTAAGCGGTATAGCAGGGATATTCCATCCCATCCTCTCCCGAACCAGTTTCATTCCTCTCCTCAACGGCCGTCCTCCCTGCTGCGAACACTGCTTTTATCTTTTCGATGTCCGGCCGCTGAAGCGTTGCCGTTGCCTGATGCAGATTTCCAAGTTCTGCTTCTTCTGAAATCTGTATCTTAGTATCAAAGGTCACACCGTTTATGGTTTCCTGGAATTTATCCGGGAAATCCTGTTTGTCTGCAGCGCTTTTCGTATCCTCCGACTCTATTTCATTTTCAGTATTTCCGGTATCCTCCAATCCTGATTCAATTCCAGCGTCAGTTTTCGGCTGTCCCTTTGTACATCCAACACATCCCATACACAGCAGTGCCATAATAGCAATCATGTTTTTCCTTACTTTCATAATACTAAGTCTCCTTTTGTATTTTTTCTGGAAATTATATAATAATGCCGTGCAGATTTGTCCGTTTTGTCCGTGAACCTCTGATTTTGTGTCCGCAAACAACAAACGCCTCTCTTCGCCGTTCATTCTTATGCCAGCAAAAAAGCCGCTCCCAGACAGGCGGCTTCTTTCATTCTGTATATCTCATTAGAAAAACAGTAATACCGTTATTCTCAGTTCTTCTTCCTGAAACTGAAATTGCATTGTTCCATTATACTTTTTCAGAGTACTTTTTACGCTCTCCATTCCCCATCCATGCCTTGTCCGGTCAGCTTTGTCCGTAATCCATCTGCCGGTTTCTTTTTCTATTTTCGGCTGTTTGGAAGTTGTGTTTGAAATCTGGATTAAAATAAACTGATGTACACGGTGTATCTTCAAACAGATTCTTGCATTATCCGTATCTTTGCTTCCCTCAATTGCATTGTCCATCAGATTCCCTAAGACTGTACATATATCATTGGGCTGTATACCTGTATTTACCGGAAATTCTGCGTCAATCTCTGTTTTGATTCCAAGCTGCTCTGCTTTTTGCTTTTTACTGCTGAGGATTACATCTATAATATCATTTCCCGTATATCTTTTTTTTACCATTTCCTTCATGGGTTCGCTGATTTGGCTGATATACTCTTTTGCCTCATCCAGGCGCTTGGCGGCAAGCATCTGATAAAGGATGTCCAAATGATTGTTCAGGTCATGATACAGCTTTGCATTGCTCTCATACAGAGCGCTTACTGCCTGGTAGTTTTCCCGCAATAGTTCGTTTTGTATTTTCGCTGCCCTGTTCTGCATTTTTTCATTTTGATTCTCCAGATATTTAAAGCCTACATATACTCCCAGACTGCAAAGAACCACCAGCAGTCCGAATATACTGGACACTTCCACCGAAAAACTACTCTGCGCCGGTTTCCTGTAATATAAAACGAACAGAAATGCAATCAATGATACCAGCAGTATCCTTTTTTCATACTCACTCCGGAAAAGCGGAATGAATAATTTCCTCAAAGAAACTATAAAAACAACCATTAAAAGCTTTGCAAAAATCAACAACCCTATTCTCTGTAAGGAAAATGTCATAATCGTATTACCGTTTATATTTAAAAATTTCCCAAGAGACAGGTACAAATTGCTCGCCAACATATCTGTGGAGCAAAAGCAAACTGTATAAAACAATGCAAGCGACAAAAGTTTTATGTAGCTGACCCGATAAAGCGCCGCCGCTGATATGCTGCCCAAAAGCATCCATATCAGCAATGTAAATGTGGAATAAAGGACAATATTATTGATAACCAATATCACAGTTGCAAGACAGGCTGTAAAGATCCAGTCCCAGTATATCCTTACATTTCTCCGCTCATCCTTAAAAGCTTTCCCGGCCATCCAGTAAAAAATCCCGACTTCTGTCAGGCAGGCGGTCCATTCAATCAACTCGGACAAGAATATCATACACACTCACTCCAATATATCGCCATCCGTTCTTTCACCTCTTCCAGCCTTGGGCGGCTCGCATGAATACGTACCCCATTGCTCAGCAAGACCTCTTCCTTTTGAATGCTTTTGATCTGCGCAATATTCACAATGCTGCCCCGTTCCACGAAAACAAAATCTTTCGAGCCAAGTTCTTTATGCACGTCAGTCAAACTCTTCCTCACGCTTTTCACACTGCCGTCCGTACAGATAAGCAAAGCGTTTTTACCATCCTTCTGGATATACACAATCTGCTTTAACGGAATCTTCTCTATTCTTGTGGCAGTCTGTATCAGATAGCTTTTATCTGATTGGGATTGTATCCGTTTTACAGCGATCCCCAACGCATCAGGCAGCTTTTCATCCAGATTGCTTTTAGGTATATACCGGAGTACTTCCAGTTCATACGCATCAATTGCATATTTTAAGTGTGCAGTCACAAAAATAAGAATGGCATCCGGCAAACAACCTCTTATTTCTTTCGCCAGTTTCATTCCGTCTGTATCAGGCATCTCAATATCACTCAATATGATATCAAAATATTTTCCCTCCTGAAGATCATATTTTAAAAGGCTACTGCTGTTATATGTTTCCAGCTCCGCTAAAATATTATTACCTTTGAAATATGTCTGCACCTTATCCCTTATAACTGCAAGCTGGGAAACTTCATCTTCACATACCGCTATATATAGCATCCTTATCCACTCCTTTATATATTCTCGTTGAATACAGATTTCTTGCTGCCCTCAAAAACAGCCAGAAGTCGGTAGCTTTATTAAAAGTAAGATGCTGCTCGAGAGGGCGAGCCGCCTCATAACTGTCACCACTGGTATCCTTGATCATAGTCAGGATGGCGGCATCTGTTGCCGGAACTGTTAAAGTACTTATTACCCCAAAAACCTACTTTAGTGCCAAATTGGGGCAAAATTAACGGTGAATTAGTGTCAAGTTGGAATACCTGAAACAGCCACCATGGCAAGTCCTACAGATGAAGTTATCGACTACATTTCTTTTAAAACATATTTCCCTTTACCCTTTCCTTCTACAGGAACTATAATATTTAGCAGCTGCATTACCTCAATTGCCTTCCCCGCTTTATAATCTCCATATCCTAATTCATTTTTTATTTCCTTTCGACCAAAAATCTGATTCAAATCAAATACTTCTACAATTCTTTTTACATTCCCTGCAATAGTGGGGGTCAATTCTTTACTACATACTGCATTATCAATAATCTGAAACAGTGATTCTTTAGATTCGAATCGTGGTTTTTCATCAACCAAACCGTGATTTTCTCCTACAATCAATGTTTTGTCAATAACCAAACCGTGATTATCTTTCTCAAACCGTGGTTTTCTTTCAGGTAAAGCACTATTTCTAATTATTGCCTGCAACATAAAAGCATTTATTTTATATTCCGGTCCCTGCAAACCAATTGCTTCAAGTTCTTTCCACATCCGGTCAACACCCTCACCATATTCCTTTACAAAACTATACGCTTTCAAAAATTCCGCAATCTTAGGATTTCTTGAAAAATGTGTATGCCGGATATTGTTTGTCTTCACAAGCCCTGGCAATTTTCCAGGGCTTTCTACAACAATCCTTCCGTCAAACATCTTTATTTGAATATCCGTTCCGCGAATGCTGTAATCACGATGTGTAACAGCATTTACAATAATTTCCTGACGGACAAACTTCGGATATTCCTCTTCCGTTACAAATCGTCCTTCTTTCCCTAAATATGTTTTCTCTTTAATTTGAGTATCCAAATATGCAACAGCATCCGTTATCATTTTCAATATAGTTCCTTCAAAAATAACATCCTTAATAACATTCATCTCTGCACCAACATGTTCCTCCGTACCTTCATAGCGGATAAAGCGAACGCGAGCTCTCGGAAAATATAATTGCGGATTTTTCCCAAACAATAATATCGCAGCTGAACTTATCTGCATCATCCCATTCTTTTCTTTTACAAATCCCTTATTTTCCTTCAAATATTCCATCGGTGTCTTGGAATAGCCGATTTGATCAATGTAATTTTTCACAAAGCCTAAATCAATGTCTTCTATATCTGCTTCAGGGACAGGTTTATCCTCAAAAAATCTTTCTCCTTTGTCATACATCAACTGCATCCGTTCTTCAAACGTAAGTTTCTTGGACTTATCTCCCACACGCATGAAAACTTCATCTGCCTGATTTGCATGCACTTCCATGCTTGGCTCTATATGCATCAATAGCACGTGATTCTTTCTGCCTTCAAAATCTACACACTGTATTTTTTCAATTTCAGCTTTTACAGTCGGAACGCAAAAATCAAACGGTACTCGGAGAAGCTCGTTTAATTTCCGAATGTTATAATCTACTCCCTCAATTCTACGCGTTTTATCGGATATTCCAATAGCAACTGTTCCACCATCAGCATTTGCAAATGCTATGATTGGTATTGCCAACACTTTCGGATCAATATTAACACTCTTCCGATCAAATATCTGCATTTCCTCAAATGCCAAAACCTCTTCTATGGTCATAGCATTCCCTCCCCTATCATTTATTTTGTCGAATAACTAACTATTATCCTAAATAACATTAATTGTACTCTCTGATAAAAGTATGTGGTACGTACAATTATAGCGACTATGTGATAAACTTTGATTGTCCATGGATATACCTCCGTTGTGTTTTGTGCGGTTTGCCAGACCTGCACCTATTATATAACGGGGGGATATTCTGGTACTCTGTTTATCGCCACTTGCGTCTGCTAGTACAACGAAAATTAAGTTTCTGATACATTGACGCAGAATGATTGCTTCATATGCAAGGCGGAGGAATGAGTCGTAGCGGTGGCTACGGCGATTGACGACAACGCCGCAGATGAACAATCAGGCAAGTCAAGGTATCAGTTACTTAATATTCGTTGTACTAGTACAGCATTACGTATATAATGGTGAATATATGTGCCTGATATTTTTGTCAGGACAAGGCGGAGGAAAGAAGCGATGCGGTGGCATCGTTGATTGACGACAACACAGTGCTGGTAGAAATAGCAGGTGCAGAATTCACCGTTAATTACGCAATGCTGTACTAGTCTCCCCAGCTCTGCTGGGGGATTTAGAATGTTTCATTAAATCATATCATTTTCATATCGTATACACAACTACATTCAAAGTATAATTTGGATTTTTTCAAATCCACTACGTTTAATTTATCACCTCAATTTATCCACCGATATACTAACAGACCGATTTTATCTATACCATTCGATGCATCTAACTTTCTATCACTAACCAAGGCTGACCAGAAATATGCGATACAGAGATTTTGTCATTTTGTGCAAGAAATTGTTCATAAAAGCCTAACAACTACGAGCAAGTTGAATCCATTTCCTTAAAACCAAGGCATACCGGTAATCCATCGGCGCCATTCCCATCTTCCTACGGAATGCCGCCGCAAACTTGCTTGGGCTGTCGCATACCACGCGCCCTGCAATTTCCGCCACGCTCATCCCCCGTTCCGTCCTTAAAAAAACCGCCGCCTGATTCATCCGGTACTCCAGAAGATACTTTCCAATACTCGCCCCAAAAACAGATTTAAAGCAGTTATTAAGAGGTGTCAATGGGATATCGAAGCGACGGGACAATTCCTCCTGTGTGACTGTGCCTGTATGAGGTTTCATCCCCTGAATGCGGAAAGCAGTCCCTTCTTCTCGTAAGGCGCACTGCTTACCGATACAACATCATAACCGGCTTTCTCAACCACATTTTTCAATTCCTGTTCTGGGATGTCTTTCTCCGCAATTTCCCTAACAAGCTGCGCTCCGTCGCATCCGACACTGACCAGGATAATTAGGCCAAGCCCCTTTGCCATTTGTGTTTTAAGGATGTGTTGATGGCAAGTGGATATGAAGCGCTACCAGACTTTCACCCGTTAAAGCGCGCCCATGGCGCGCAAACAAAAAGCCGCACCCGGAAAGAGCCAGGTACGGCGGGATGATTTTTGTATTTTATTGGTACTTCAAAAATATGCAGGGGATTTTTTGTCAGCCCTTATGATCTTCTGCCAAATCTGTTTCCATCTGCGATTTCTCCGCAGAATAATAGTTTGTTCCATTTTGCAGCTATTAATCAGAAGCCGCAATAGTCATTTAATGCATAAGCCACTCCGGCTTCATTATTTGCCAAAGTGACAAAATCAGCTTTTTCTTTCAGCGCCTGTATTGCATTTCCCATTGCGATTCCAATACCTGCCGTTTCAATCATGGGAATATCCAGCTCATGATCCCCTATTGCAACTACATTTTCTGTGCTAATATTTAAAAAGGCGCATAAAGATGCAACAGCTTTTCCTTTATCAACATTTTTCGGAAATATTTCGAGATAATTTCCGCTCGATCTTGCAACATCAAATGTTCTGTTTTTCCACCGTTCTAACTCTCTCTGTATTTCGCCTGTTTTCTTCTCCTCCGCAGCTATCAAAAATTTGTTGGGCTTTATCCCGGCTTTGTCCCAGTTTTCAGCCAAGTCATACAAATTCACAACATCTGGTTGATATTTTATGATATCAGTTTCCTTTTCCACAAAACTGTCCGTTTGGGTTACATACCATTTATATCCCTGAAAAACCCACAATGGAACATGATGCTTCCTGGCAATATCTGTATACAACTGTCTCATACTATGAGTTGACATAACCTCTTCCTTTACGCATAACCCATCTACAATGATAAAGGTTCCGGCGTTGCATACTTTTATACAGTCTGTCTCAAGCTGTTTTTCGACCTGCGACACTGCCCAGGGCATTCTCCCGGAAACAAGTGCAATTTTTCTGCCCCCTTCATGCTGTCTTTTCACTGCTTCTTTCACCTCGGGCAAAACTTCTTTTGCATCATTTAAAAGTGTTCCGTCAATATCAATACAAATCAATTTGCAATGAATGTCATCTCTCACTTTATAACCCCGGCTCTTTTTATATATGATTTTGTACCGGGCCTGGAAAACCAGGCCCGGTACAGTTTAGTATATAGTGAATCAAAAGTAATGTTAATCTTTCAGCAAAGCCAGCCTGTCAGGATCATCCGCAAATACTTCTTTTGCATTATCCTTTGTCACAACGACAGGGGGCAGTTCGTAAACAGGAACATCAATTACGCCATTATTTGCCGTCACATCGGTTGCCGGCATCCCGTTGCCGCTTAACAGGCTGTCAATAATAGAAACTGTCTCCGCAACAAGCGCATTGGTCGGCTTTGCAACTGTGGAATACTGTCTGCCAGACCATACCCACTCAACAGATTCATTTTCCGCATCCAGTCCCGACACTACAGGAATCGGCTGTCCGGCATTCTCACAGGATGTAATGATAGCACGGGCAATACCATCGTTTGGTGAAAGAACACCGTCAATCTCAATGTCTGAATAGTTGCCCGCAAGAATGGCATCCATACGTGACTGCGCTTTAGAGTTATCCCAGTCAACTGTTGCACACTGTGTGAAATCTGTCTGCCCTGATACAACAACCAGAGTTCCGTCATCAATGAGCGGCTGAAGTACTGACATTGCGCCTGTGAAGAAATTCGGTGCGTTCGGGTCAGCCGGGCCGCCGCCAAAAAGTTCAATGTTGTATGGAGCCTCACCCTTCAGTTCCTCTAACCCCTGCAGGAGCGCCTGTGCCTGTAATTCCCCTGTTTTCACACTGCCAAACTGTACTACGCCGTCAACGCCTGAAGTATTTTCCAGCAGTCTGTCATATCCGATTACGTATACGCCCGCATCTTTTGCTTTCTCTAACACTGAGCCAAGCTGTGAACCGTCAACAGGGCCGACAACGATAACCTGTGCGCCGTTCTCAATCATGGACTCGATCTGTTGCTGCTGCTGCGGAACTTTCTGGTCAGCGGCCTGAATAATTGCTTCATAACCTGCAGCCTCAAGTTGCTCCTTAAACATCACTTCCGCCTCTGCCCAGTTCTGTGTTCCAAGCCACGGCAAAGCCACACCAACGATACCGCCGCCTGCGGACGAAGTCCCGGCTGCCTCTTCAGGTTCTGCACCCTCCGTGCTTTCGGCTTCAGCAGTCTCCTCCACAGCTGCAGGTGTGTCAGCCTTCTGCGCGGGCTCCTCCGTCCCCCTGCCTCCGCCGCAGCCTGTCAGCATGGTTGCCACAAGAGCTGCTGTCGTCAAAAGTGATAATGCTTTTTTTACTTTCATAATTCTTTTCCTCCTTTTTTCAGGATTTTACCCCCTGTTTTTCTTGTTATATACATCAAAGGCTACAGCCGCTAAGAGCACAAAGCCCTTTATAACCTGTGTTTTGTCTGCTCCGACACCCATAAGCATAAGCCCGTTGTTCAAAACCGCCATCACCAGGCCGCCGACCATCGTTGCAATGACGGTTCCAACACCGCCTGATACAGCCGCACCACCGATGAATACGGATGCAATGGCATCCATCTCCCATGAAGTTCCGTCCGCCGGCCCTGCCGCTGTCGAACGCCCAACAAACAATATGCCTGCCACGGCTGCCAAAACTGACATATTAAGCATTGTGAGAAAATACGTCCTTTTCACATTTACACCGGAAAGTTCTGCCGCTGACTTATTTCCTCCTACCGCATAGACGTGACGTCCGAAGGATGTTCTTTCCGTAATCAGATAATACAGGATAATCAGTATCACAAGAATCAGTCCGGGAATCGGAAAACTTGTGCCCGGCCTTCCGCTTCCAAAAAGCCATGTGGCATATCCAATCACAACTGTCACAATCCCGATGCGGACTGCAAACGGCCAGAACTCCTCTTTCTTACCGGTAACATCCCCCGAATGGGTATACTTTCTCATCTGAGAAATCGCATACACAGCTATTGCAATGATTCCAAGCAATAGAGTCGAATTGTTCATCCCTGTAAAAGCAGGTCCCCATTCAGGAAGATAACCGGCACCAAACCATTTCAGCTCTGAGGGAACAGGAACTGAAATTGAGTTTGATATCCAAATAACACCGCCTCTGAATATCATCATACCGCCAAGCGTTGTGATAAATCCCGGAATGCCAAGCCTCGATAGGAAAAATCCCTGCCATGCCCCGGCTATCATGCCGATTACCAGCGCGATCAGAATTGCAATATACCACGGCAGGTTAAACTGGCGGGCGGTTATCGCCATTACCATGGAAGAAAATCCTGCAACCGAACCCACAGACAAGTCAATCTGTCCGATTACAATTACCATGAGCATTCCTAAAGCCAAAACCAATACATAAGCATTTCCCGATATTAAATTTTGAAAATTCGAGGAAGTAACCATCTTACCTCCCGATGCAATATTAAAAATTATAATGAGCGCTGCCAGGGCAACTACCATCGTATATTGACGAAGATCTTCGCCCAGCACCTTTTTAATATATTTCATTATCGTCTCCTCTTAAGCCGTTATGGTCATCTTCTTCATTAACATTTCCTGATTTGCCTCTTCCGCCGGAATCTCACCTGTGATCCTTCCTTCAAAAATCGTATAAATGCGATCTGCCATTCCAAGAAGTTCCGGAAGTTCGGAAGACACCAGAATAATTGCTTTTCCCTGATCCGCAAGCTCATGGATCAGTTTATAAATCTCATACTTTGCGCCCACATCAATACCCCTTGTCGGCTCATCCAGAATGAGAATATCCGGCTCCGTAAACATCCACTTTGAAAGGACGACTTTCTGCTGGTTTCCACCTGATAAAGTATTCACACCAACACCCACATCGCGGCACTTGATCCTCAGGGAATCTTTATATTTTTCCGAGGCTGCCCTCTCCTTGTCAAAGTCCAGAAGACCTTTCGTTTTAATCACATCAAGATTTGCAGAGACAATGGTTTTTCTAATCGAGTCAAGAAGATTTAATCCCAGTCCCTTTCTGTCCTCCGGCACATAAGCAATCTTATTTTTAATAGCCTCCCGGACAGAATTTATCCGGACTTCCCGGCCTCCTATTTTCATTGTTCCGCCTTTAAAAATCCCCATATTTTTTCCAAACAGAGATCTCATTAATTCTGTCCTGCCCGCCCCCATAAGACCGGCAAACCCAACAACTTCTCCGGCTCTGACATAAAATGCGGAATCTTTACAGAGCATTTTTCCGGGAACTTTCGCATCCTCAACACTCCATCCCGAAACCTCAAGAATAACTTCCCCGATTTTAGGCGTATGTTCAGGATACCTGTTTTCAATTTCACGTCCCACCATGGCCCTGATAATTTTGTTCTCGTCAACCTTGCCTGCCTCCACGGCATAGCCATCCACGGTTTTCCCGTCCCTGATGACTGTCACGTAATCGGATACTGCCGCTATCTCATTCAGCTTGTGGGAAATCATAATGCAGGTAATTCCCTGCTTTTTCAGTCCAAGCATCAAATGCAGCAGATTTTCCGAATCCGATTCATTTAACGACGATGTCGGTTCATCCAGAATAAGCACCTTAACATTTTTGGACAGTGCCTTCGCGATTTCAACAAGCTGCTGCTGTCCGACGCCCAGATTTTTGATGATTGTATTTGGATCAATATGTAATCCGACTTTTTCCAACAACTCTCTTGTTATTTTTCTTTCTTTGTCCCAGTTTATGAGTCCCTTTTCCACAATTTCATTGCCCATGAAAATATTTTCCGTAACGGACAACTCAGGAATCATCGTAAGTTCCTGATGAATGATAACGATTCCCGCGCGTTCAGAATCCTTGATGTTTTTGAATGTCATTTTTTTACCCTGAAAAACAATCTCGCCGTCATAACTGCCATATGGATAAACTCCTGACAAAACCTTCATCAAGGTGGATTTCCCCGCGCCATTTTCACCGCATATTGCATGTATGGAAGCCTCTGAAACTTGTAACGTCACATCAGAAAGTGCCTTAACTCCCGGAAATGTTTTGGTGATGTTATTCATCTGCAAAATATAACCGTCACTCATCTAACCCATTACCTCCCCTCCCTGTAATATTCGTTTTGCTTTCGCAATCCTTAACTGTTTTTATTATAGAAAAATTGCCGTGGTTTTCCTATTGCCGGATGTCATATCTTTTATAGTGACATTCATCAAATAAAAAAA
>CAMWUN010000079.1 GCA_947177425.1 uncultured bacterium | reverse complement strand
TTTTCCTATTGCCGGATGTCATATCTTTTATAGTGACATTCATCAAATAAAAAAACGGTTTGTATATGACAAATGTCATCGACATTTTTGTCATATACAAACCGTTTAAAATATCTATTCGTTCAGGAAACTTCTGACTTGTTTTTCTATCACACTCTCGAAAGGAATCCCGTACTGACTGCCGGAAATATTTCCAAATTCAAAGGATACATTATAATATCTGGATTTATCATAATCCGCATCCTTATAATATACTCATCCAGTTTCATCAGAACATCCCATGCGCTGCCGGTAAAAAAGCCCAACTTTTTCATCAAAATCAACTTTTCCTCCACTGTACAGCCCAGATAGCTAATTGTGTTCTATCACGCAGGTCAAGCTTCTTTAAGACGGAGCTTAAATAGTTTCTTACAGATCCTTCCGTGAGGAAAAGTTCTGCCGCTATCTCCTTATTGGACAGCCCTTTTGACACAAGCCCTATCACCTTCCACTCCGACTCTGTAATTTCCTCTATATAATCCTCATCCACCGTAATGACTGCCGCATTTTCCCTTGCCATCTGTGAAAACATTTTCACAACCTTCCCGGCTATATCCTCATTGATCATGGCATTTCCATGATAAACTTTATGTATCGCCTCGATCAGCCTGTCCGCGGAAATACCTTTCAAAAGATAACCGCTGGCCCCATGCTTTAAAGCGCTGAAAATGTATTCGTCATCATCAAAGGTTGTCAGAATAATAATTTTTATTTCAGGATAGTTTTCTTTGATGATTTGGGTACACTGCACGCCATCCATTTCCGGCATTCTGATATCCATTAAAATAACATCCGGCTTATCCCGCCTGACGGCCCTGACCACCTCAATGCCATTTGCCGCAGTATTTACCGAAAAATCCGGATTGCCGGACAGCACAATGCGAAGGCTGTCCCTTATCAGTTCCTGATCGTCTGCAATTAGTATTTTAATCATTTTCCTTCCCCCCTTATCGGAATTTCCGCCACCAGGCAAAAACCCTCACTTCCGTCAACGTGTATCTTCCCGCCAAGCATGTCCAATCGTTCTTTCATGTGCGTAAGGCCTAAGCCCGGCTCGATATTTGGGGCTCCGACACCGTTATCCTTATTGTTATCGTCACAATATTATATTCCCACGTCATCCATATATACCACTGATGTTTTATTTCATAATTGTCATGCATGTACATCAGCACCATCAAAAGCACAAAAAAGCTGAGGGAAATAAAAAACATTTTCCCCGGAACCGGAGGTAACGTGTTTACTTTTTTCAGAAACATGACTGCTCCCCCGGAGTTTCCGATTTAAGTCTCATTTTGTCCTATCCTAAAAAAAGCAAAAGGAAAGAATATATAAGCCCATCGGACTTATATTAATCTTCCCTCAAATATTCACCTGCTATGTGACAGGACATTCTCTCTCCAGTCATTTTTGCTATTAAGCATAGTATAGCGATTCAGAAGATAAAAATCAATAGTTTCTTTCCGTCGAACTTTTTTACATTATTTTGTAATAAGAAATAGGACTAAATCAACCATAATTCTCTTATAAAGGAGCTGGAAACCGTCGCCCTCCCATACGAGAGCCTTGATCCTGTCACAGCGCCTGCCGCAGAAAAGATACAGGGCACTGCGGCGGGGATCCATGTGAAGTTTCTCCTGCACAATCCTGCACAGACCGTCGATGGAGCACCTCATGTCAGTAGCCGCAGACGATGCAGATTTCACCTGTGCTTCTTAGGCTTACAAACACTGTTACGACTATCATCACTACTCTCTACAGCTTCTCGACTCATGTACTTCTCACTAATTTCAGTATAATCACTGTCCCACAGAGTTTCATCGTTTGAATGCAAATGTACTGTAATTAACTTATCCGCTTCAAAGACCGGACTAACCAGTTCTGCATTCTTGTTGATTCCTTCAACGATATTTTTCACCACTCTTTGTGCCTTGCTCCCCACAATTGCTGTCAAAAAAGCATTATCTCCAAAATCATTGAGCACAGTTCTTGTCCTATTATTCTCCTCGACAAAATATTGTTCTGGAACATTTCTTAAAACTTCTCCGCAAACCGATTACAGCATGTATAAGATTCCCTAATTGCAGGCATTTCGCCAAAATAAGCATACATCCAGATTTCAAAACATGGATTAGACCATCCGGCATTAATATCATTTTTCTCTACCAACTTTATAATCTCATCAAAATCCTTTACCTAAGCCCTATCGAAAACAATTCATGGAATACGATACTGCGATTCTGCATCGGTAAGTTCCATCGCCCGTTTCACCAATTCTACAGTCTTCACCCTCTCCACCTTTATCACCAGGCGATCTTTTAGTTCTTCAGGAATACTATCCCACAGCCCTTCAAAATAATACTTCAGATTTTCCGATATAATTTTCAGTGCCATGCTTCATAAATCTGGAATAGCCGACTATTACATAAGAACATACATACTCTTTTTCAATGCAACTAATAATCCAACTTTCAGTTAATAAACTCATTCACCATCAAAATATAAATAAGAGAAATTTATCAACTAACAAAATCAGGGAAATGCTTTTAAAATAAACCATTTCCCTGATTCATAATTCTAATGAAAATATCTACATATCTTTTTACACTGTCTGAAGCCCCGCAAGTAGCTTTATCTCTGCAATATCAAGTCCTGAATATTTTGCGATCTTATCAATCGGCAATTCCCCATCCTTCAGCATTCTAAGTGCTGTCTCTTTCTTCGCTTCATCCCTTCCTCTATTCAAAATTGTCCTCGCTTCTGTCTCAAGTAATGCTCCGCTCATCATTCCACCTATACCTTTCTGCACATTCTCATACTTCTGCGCGATTTCTTTTATCACATCACCAGATAGTTCTATAATTGTACGTTTGTCAAACGCCCCAATGACCTCTTCCTGTTCCAGTTTATCAAGTCTTCTCAAAATATCCCGATACTCCGCCTTTAGTTCCTCCAGCTTCTGCTCATTACTATTATACACCTTAAAATTCTTTTCATGTGAAAAAATATAAAACGGAATTAACAGTAATAAGCCTTTTGAAAAGATATCCTCCAGAGAATATCCCTGTGTCTTCATGATTGGCACATCATACTCCACAGTACCACCTGGCGTTTTTATCACATACCGCATTTTGTCAGGTGTCTTCTTATATGTTCTAAGATACAACACTGCTGTATTCGGAAATGATACAGTCAATGTCTCATTAATGACCTCACCCTCATCCAATGCTATCTGGGCATCGTACTCGAATAACCGGATTGTCATACGCCCATCCAGCAGGCTACTTTCACATTCAAGATGATATTTTTTCTTTATCTTTCCAAATATTGTGAAATTAGTACTTACGATGCTTACTGTTCTCCTTCAAAAACACCGGTAGCATATGATCAGGTTCCAGCGTACCCGAATGAACCATTTGTCCCAGAATACCAATTTCCATATCGTGCATCATGGAATTTGCCTTGGCAATAGCTGCATTAACCGGAACATTGTCCTTTGCAGAATCAAAGTGATATTTCACTATATCTAAGTAAATATCCTTTGCCATCTGTGTTTTGAGGATACGCTGACGTATTTCTTGAAAATCAACTTCATTCATCTTATCGCTTAGAAGGAGAAGACTTTTTCTTTGAACTAATCCATGAGTATGCAACTTTTTGTGTTGGTCTCGCTCTGTACATCCCGCCCGAACCTGCGCCACAACAACAGGATATATCTTCTTACCCTCTAAAACCATATCTCCAATTTTATATGTACGACGAGAACCATCCATAAAATAGCTAAAACCAGAATATGTTCGATCTTCGCTTATCAAATCAAGAGAACGAATTTTCTTCGACTCATCGGTCTCAAATGGTTTGCCCATTTCTTTGATTTCGTCGTTTTCATCCTGATAAGGTTCCTGATAATAGTGATCCAGATCTAGACTTTCGTTCTGATAAAGGAGAATTTTCCGTTTATCAAATATCTCACTTAACGTAGGCATATCCTCGCCTCCATCTTTACCTAAGTATTTTTGATGCGAAACTGGTTAATTTCACGCTCATATTTGAATGGCATAGTTTCAACCGCTCCTTTATTTATTCTCGTAGTATCGCAGGTTTTTAGTCTTTCCTTTTTTAATCAGCACGCCCTCGTCAGTTAGCTCTCGCAAAAGCAGGATTGCCGTAGATTGGGACACACCAAGTTCCATTTCTACATCACTACGAACAATAAAATCTTTACTGCGACACAGTTCCAAAACAGTATTAATTCGTTCTTTCTTTTTTGTCGCACTGGTAGTTCCACCCGTTCTAAGAATATTCTGAGCTTTTTGTTCTTCTGCATGGAAGTTGGTATTGGGAAGCGTAATCTTAAAAGCATTACTTGTTGTTTCGATCACAGGTTTCACAACATAATTATCGTAACATTCATTGATCTTAAGAATCCCTGTGCCATATGCTTCAATCAGTCTCAGACGATAGAAAATATTCGCTAAATGCTGATTGCGCAACGCGGACACCCCCAGCATCACGTCATCCAATGCAATACCTTTCACCAAACCACCAATGGTTACGAATTCAACTCGGTCCTCAAAAATACTGATAAGCGTAGCACCGCTAAAAGAATAGTCCCGATGGACGATTGCATTCAGTAGTGCCTCACGAATTGCCTCCGTGGGATAATCTCTCATGTCTAACCGATCCAGTCCTGAGAATTCTGCGCGGGTACGATTGTAACGATCAATATAATTGAAAGCTTCCTCCATCTGATTTAAAAGGGAACCCGACAATTCCTGTCGATCCCTGAATATAGATTTCTTACTCCCCTCAAAAACAGCCAGTTTGATCATATGTGTACACTGTTCAGACAGCAAAAATGCCAGATTCGTGTACATACCATCTTCTCCAATCAGGTGAAGTGAACGCATCTGAGTTCTTCCAAACTCTACCTTCCGTTTACTAAAGAAATCGGTAGCTTTATTAAAAGTAAGATGCTGATCGAGAGAGCGAGCCGCCTCATAACTGTCACCACTGGTATCCTTAATCATATTCAGGATGACGGTATCTGTTGCCGGAACTGTCGATGCTCCTTGACGAACATAAACACCCTCCGGGCGAATTCCTTTTCCTTGCAGATAATACGGTCTTGCCGTACCGCGCTGGACAGTTACACATACAATGGACTTTTCGTCCATGACATCATCACAGCATTCTACAAACATAGTAATATCTTGCCGCACAGCATCCCTAACTGCATTGGTTACACGTAACATAGTATCATCAACATTATCGACACCGCAAGCTGTTCCATCGTCGTTCACTCCGATATAAAGTGTACCGCCATCACAGTTTGCAAAGGCAACAATCGTGTTTTTAATATCTTCCACATATTCTCGCTTGAATTCAGTTGTCTTGTTTTCTACGAACATAAAATATCCTCCAACCAATTCAAATTATATTCTAAATCTAACAATTATTATAATCATTATTCTGTTATTTACAAGTAGAATCTGATTTTTTTATGAGAAAGTAAATCAATTTTCTTTATGATATTGCACACATTTAGTTGGCACTTTATGCCTAAATATTTATAACACTCTAAAAGAACCAAGAGCATAAATCAGAATGACAAAAATATATCATAAAAGCACTTTATCCGACACCATACACCATAAAATAAAGTGCTTATTATCCCAAAAACCTACTCAACTTTACCCTGGCAGACTATCCTCCACACAAAGCGCCCCATACCCCACTCTCTCATTAGGATACACATTTTCTCCCCGGACCGGCTTCGCTCCTCTTCGCAAATATGCCTTCACCTTCTCCCCATACAAAAATACATCATTGCCCTGCACGATCCCCTCTAAAGTTAAATATCTGCAAAAAATTTTTTCCCTCTTTTACCGCAAAATATATTGTTTCTATAGAAAATCCCCTATTTTCAGCCTGCATGTGTTATATAATCGCCATGTATCTTATTCATCTGGCGTTACATAACTGCAAAATGATGTTGAAGCAGTTCCTCCGGCAGCTTTTCTGGGAAATTCCACTCCACCTCTATATTTCTTTCATCATAAACCACAATTTTTTTAATAAACCTGTCTGCAAGTTCCTGCGTAAGCTCATTTAAATTATGGTTTTGCACATCCCTGTAAATATCAGATTTTTCACCATTTATCTTACCCTTTATTATCCGTATATGCCCGTCCAATTCCTGCTGCATATCCATACATAGCTTTATTTGTTCCTGTATCTCCTGCTTTTCCTTTATATAATCATTCCGGCCTTTCAATCCCAATGCGTAAGCCTCATATATTCTGGTTTCCGCTGTCTGTAAGCCTTTCAATTTTTCATTGTTCCGGTTCCTTCTCTCAGATACTTCTGCTAATTTCTGCTGTGCCTCAAACTTTGCTTTTGCAAGGGCACACTGCATATCTGCCTGTTTGTCTGATTCCTCCTGCAGCCGGAACAGCAGATACTGTTCCAGAAACTGCACATTGACCTGATATACGCACCCTTTGTACCGCGTCACGTATCTGTTCCCGCAAAAGAAATAAGGATTTTTCCCACGGGCAATCCTTAAAGACTTATGGCAGCACCCACATTCCATTTTGCCGATTAGGGGATGCCTTTCATATTTAACAGCATTTTTAATTCCCCGGCTCTGCTGGATACGCTCAAATGTGTCCCTGTCAATAATAGCTTCATGGTGGTTTTTTAAAACCTTCCACTCGCTTTGCGGTTTTATTCTGGATTTACCGCCAACCTCCGGCGTTTCATATTTATCATACACCAAATCCCCGGCATATGTAGCATTTCTAAGCATATGGCAAATAGTCGAAGTGTCCCACTCGAAATGCCCTCCTTTCGGTGTCATGGTGGCAACTCCCCGCTCCATCTTACACTCCATCGGAGTTTTTACGCCCTCTGCGTTAAACTGCTTTGCAATTTTTTGTGATGAAACGCCATCCAAAGTCATTCGAAATATTCTCCTCACAATGGCAGCTTCCTCCTCAACAACCAGCAGCTTATGTCTGTCTTTTGCATCTTTGCAATAGCCAAATGTACAGCTTCCGTTTGCCCAAAGTCCTTTTTTCTTTTTTGCTTTCAATGCTGATTTGACCTTTACAGAGATATCTTTACAATAAAGATCGTTCATAAGATTTATAAAAGATGTATCCATTCCCGCAACGCTTCCCTTATGATTGCCGCTGTCATATCCATCGTTAATTGCAATGAATCTTACCCCGGCAAAGGGAAATATATGTTCCAGATACGAACCAGTCTCTATGTAATCTCTTGAAAACCTTGATAAATCTTTTACAACAATGCAGTCAATCCTTCCCTCCCTTACTTTATCTAAAAGCTCTGATACTCCTGGTCTGTTAAAATTAGTTCCTGTGTATCCATCATCCTGAAATTCCAGCAGTTCGTAATCTTCAAAATGTTCTGCAATATAAGCGTGAAGTAAATGTCTTTGGTTTACAATGCTGTTGCTTTCTGTGTCAAAATCACCATCGTCCTGGGACAGCCTCATATAAATTGCAATTACTATCGGATATTCCATCTTCCGAAAACCTCCTTCTAATTTTTGTCAAATTGTTCCTTACGGAAGTTAAATATAATCTTCACACGCTTATCCTTATAGACTATTATCCTTTTGACCAGGCACTGCACTACCTGTCCATCCAATACTGCATTTTCTTTTCCTTTCCACAGACAACGGATAAAATGGTTCATTTCATCCGCCTCCTGCTTCATACAATGCATATCCGCTTCCTGCATGGACAGTTCCTTTATTAAATTGCTTTTTTCCAGTTCTTTGTTTTCCTTCAGATTAAGGAATTTCTCTCTGCCAAATCTGCCTGCCCTGTACTGAAGGTACAGGGCGCTCATTTCAATATCCGCTTCCTGGATAAAGCTCTTTGTCTCTCTTATCTTTTTCTCAAATTGCATTTCTTTCAGTTCTTCCTGTTTCCGGTTAAAATCTACCAGTGTTTTTATTCTGATTCCTGACAGTCCAAATTCTTTTTTCAATGTTTCCAGTACTATCTTATTGATTGTATTCAGCGACACAAAATGATTATCGCATTTCAGACTGTCAATTCTCCGTGTATCAGGGCATCCATAAGAATATGTCCTCACTGACACCCCATAGGACTTAGGATTTGATGTGCATATTCTTTTCAGCTTTTTACCACATTCCCCACAATAAATTAAGTTCTTATAGATATCCTCCTGCCGGCTGTCTTCCGTCAATCCTTTCTTCCTTTTTTCCTCTATTCTGGAAGAAGTGCGGTAAAATAAATCTTCTCCTACAATTGGCTCATGGGTATGCTCTACCATAATCACTTCATCCTGTTCGATATCGCATCTTCCTCTGCTCCGGTATCCCTTTCCATCTGATGTAATCTGCACTAATGTGCCTATATACACATGGTTTGTAAGAATCGTCCTTACCGTCTGGTCAGACCATTGTTTTAATATCTCCCCTTCTTCACAATACACATGTCTGGTACTTTGGTATTCCTTCGGTCTGTGAATATGCTTCTCATATAGATAAGTAATAATTTTACCGATACTGTTTCCACCGTCAAACAATTCATATATTTTCCTGACAACATCACTTGTACCTTCTTCTGGAAAAAGCACCTTTTTTCCGTCAATCCATTTTGCATAGTAACCGTAAGAAGGAATTCCTCCCACAAAGCATCCCTGTTTCAGCTTTGATTTTTTTACTTCCCTGACTTTCCGGGCACAATCCCGTGCGTACAGTTCATTCACTACATTCTTCAGATTGACGGCAAGAATGTCGTTTTCCCCCTGCATCCGATGACTGTCATAGTCTTCGGACACTGAAATAAATCTCACATTAAAAAATGGGAATATTTTCTCCATATAGTTTCCTGTCTCTATATAATTACGTCCAAATCTGGAAAAATCCTTTACAATTACACAGTTGATTTTGTGCTGGCGGATATCTCTCATCAGCCTGCCAAAACCTTCCCTTTCAAAATTTGTTCCGGTTTTTCCCAAGTCTATGTAACAGCCGTCTTTGATACAATTTAATTTCGCCCCCATACTTTTTAACTTTGCCTCCGAGGGTGTACACGGAACAGAAAGCGTTGCTAAAAATCTGCTTTCATGCCGAAAAAGCACAAAATAAGACGGTTTGGAAAACCAAACCGCCATATAAACCTTTATTCAGGACTGACCTCAAAACATTACCCGGCTTCCCCCACTTCATTTTACCGAAGATTTCCCTTCTGATTTCTGTCATTTTGCCTCCCACATTTTAAATACACGAATTACCTTCCCTGCCACTTATAAACTGCCAGCCTGTTATTTAAGTCCTTCTCTAATACACTGCCGATTTTTCCTGCAAGAATCATCTCCAAGCATCAGGATCATCGCTGCATCACTTTTGTTTTTGCATTTCCAACAGGCTCCGCAAAAACCATCCGTTTCTGTCTCAAAATGTGCATTTTTCATATTTGCATATTCTCCTGCCCTGCTTTAATCGTCTTAACGCCGAACACAAAATAAAGGATATGGAACACCCATACGCAGGCAAGGACAATCCTCCCCATCAGAACCTGATCCATCATAATAAACCCAATCGTCATCAGCACAGTTACCGTAACCATGATCTTAATTTTGGTTTTCCGGGTCATGCCTTTTCCCTTTACATAGCTTTCCAGATTGTTCTTATACAGTTTTGTCCCGGTAAACCAGTTATTCAGACGCTCCGAACTTCTGGCAAAGCAGAATGCCGCAAGCAGCAAAAACGGAACTGTGGGAAGAATCGGCAGAACCACCCCTAAAGCCCCAAACCCCACACCAATACAGCCAATTATCACAAGCAACACCTTTTTAAGCTTCATTACAATTCTCCAATCGTCTTTTTTCCTTTTTTGTTTCCAGGACATGGCGCATTGCCGCCACCGGATGGTGGAATATCATCCGCGGGCCTGAAAAACGCATAACCTCACGAATCTTCTCTCTCATGTCCGCTTTATAACAATGTACCTTGCAGTTGGAGCAGAAAGTTTTCGTCTCCATGAACGGACATTTATCGCTGCGTTCCCTCGCATATGTATTCAGGGCTGCACAGTCCTCACAAAGACCAGCTCTTACACCGTGCTGTTTCCTGCAGTACAAGGCGATCATCTCTGACACTATCGCCTTTTCCCTTTCCCGTTTTGTCTGTATTGTCATTGCCATCAGCTTATCCTCCTGCCTGTCTTAACAACATACAGTATCTTTATCATCATGATACCTTACCCTACGCTTTCTCTCTTTGCCTTTTCCGGAAATGGCATAATATGCAGGGCATTTGAAATAATCACTGCGTCAAATATTTCGGGCACATAGGGAAGCGCTGTTGCATCCTGCACTGAAAAATGCAGTCTGGAGGAATATAGCCTCAGTTTCGCCTGCTCTATCATCTTTTCTGAAAAGTCCGTTGCTTCCAGCATTTTTACCTTCCCCGTAAGCTGTACGGACAAAACTTCCGTGCCACTGGCAAGCTCCAATACATACATATCCCTGTCCAGTTTCTCTTTCATACAGTGCAGAATCCGTGTATAAATTCTTCTCTATTGATATTGTCCTGTCATAGCGTTTTGCCCACCTGTCCCAAAAGCCTTTATTGTCGTTCCTATCCATAATCCCCTCAAAACAATGTACATATCCATGCTGCAAACAAAGCCACAAACGGAAATACAATGCTCCGTGCCCGTCCCATGCACCGTATAGAAATGCCGCAGGCGGTAAACGGCTGCTCCAGAAGCTGGCGAAAGTTAGCAAAAACTAACTTATATTTTTTATAAAAGCGGCCGTTTTGTGTTAGCGGCCGCTAACCTAATTCTAAGTATACCTCCAATGCATTATTTTTGTCAATAGGCTTGAAAACTCTTTGCAGATTTTCATCTGCACATTTGTTATTGTTCACTCCGTGACCAGTAACATGCAAAAATCCATTACAATGCCCAGCAACGCATCAGCAATGGGCAGCAACCACAATACAAGGTGTAAGGATTTATGAAATGCCAGCTTGTAAAATGGTTTCATTGGGAATAGGCATGTTCTCTATACACCTTATGCTTTTATCTCCACTCCATTTTTAAAAGTAAACCTGACATCATCCCTGTTGTAAACTGTCATATAGTCCACCAGTGCATACCATGCGCCTTCATCAAAGGAGTCCACAGCATCCGGCATCCCTTCCAGCGTGTCCACCAGATTCTGCATCATCTCCCGCTGTGCCTGCTTTGCCACAATACCGTCCTCCAGTTCGTCCGTCCCGAATGCCGTCTCTTTTATCTCCTTAAAGGCTGCGGTGATTTCCTCCCTTTCCCCACAGAAAACATTAAGCGCCCTGACGAACAGCTTCTTTATGTCCTCCTCATTCAGATGGGGTGTGGTGCATTTCTCCCTGCCGTCAAATTTGTGGTTACACTGCCATATCACCTTCCGGTATTTATCGTTGGAATGCCACACCTTGGAGCCGTACCAGCTCCCGCAGTCCCCGCACTTTATCTTTCCTGAAAAGACACTGACACTGCTATTCCGGTTCTCCCCCGTACGCCTCGCCTTCATCAGCGCCTGGACACTGTCAAAAAGGGCAGGCTCTATGATGGCCGGATGGTTCCCCTCCACATAATACTGCGGCACCTCACCTTCATTGACCTTTTTCTTCTTGGAAAGGAAATCCACCGTGTAGACCTTCTGGAGCAGGGCGTCGCCTTTATATTTTTCATTGGTAAGGATGGATTTCACCACCGCCTTGCCCCACACCTTCTTCCCGCCCGGAGTCGGAATTCCCTCTTCTGTCAAGATTTTTGCAATTTTATATGGCGAATGTCCCTGCAGGAAAAAACCGTAAATTTTGCGGACAATCTTCGCCTGTTCATCGTTTATGACAAGATTTCCGTCCTCTCCCCGGTCGTAACCCAGGAACCTGCCGAAGGGTACACTGACCTTGCCGTCGGCAAACCGCTTCCTCATGCCCCAGGTGCAGTTTTCCGAAATGCTCCGGCTCTCCTCCTGCGCCAGTGAGGACATAATAGTGATGAGCAGTTCGCCCTTTGAATCGAAGGTCCAGATGTTCTCCTTTTCGAAATAGCACTCGCATCCGTTCTCCTTCAGCTTCCGGATGGTGGAAAGACTGTCAACTGTGTTCCTCGCAAACCTCGACACGCTCTTGGTAATGATGAGGTCGATGCGTCCGGCAAGGGCATCCTCCACCATCTGGTTAAAACCCCCGCGGTGCCGTGTGGAGGTTGCACTGATACCCTCATCTGAATACAGTTTGACAAATTCCCAATCATCACGACTCTGTATGTACCTGGTGTAGTAATCGCACTGTGCCGCATAGCTGGTCTGCTGATCCTCCATGTCGGTGGAAACGCGGGCGTAGCCTGCTACCCTTCGCTTCTTTGGACTGCTGTCCAGGTCAGCCGTGAAACGGTTGCGGGTAGCTGGTATCGTTGTCACGTTCTTTGCCATTTTTTCACCTTCCCTTCATAAAAATGGCACGCAAGGCTCCCGTCCTCCAGCGCCACAATCTCCTTTATCTGTTTTTTAAACCCAGACCCATCAAAACCCTCCGTCCCCATCAGCCCGGCGCATATCTCCTGGAGTTTTTCCTCGGTATAATTGTGGCTCTGGCATGTAATCCCCTTCTCTTTCTTTGCCCTGCAGAACGCTACGACAGTATCCTTTGTCAACCCGGTTTCTTTTGCTATGGTCCCATATCCCCAACCGCTGTTGCAGCACTTTTTAATTGTATGTTTTTGTTCTTCCGTCACAAGAACCACCTCCTGCGGAAGCTTAAGTATTTTACCCCTGCTTCTAAGAAAGTCTCCCATTTCTATGCCATGACAGAAGGGAAAACTTGAGAGTAAAATAAAAAAACCGCCTTACGGCATCTTATGAACCGCAGGCCTGTCAGTATTCTTTTGTTTCTATGTCATTTTATCAAGCACCAGACATTATTGTGGAACATCCACAGGACGGAAAAAACGGCCTGGTTTCCCAAGCCGCTCTGTCTTCTCAATAATTATGTAAAAATATACACTGATTCACTATTATCTTCTCTGCCACTTGTAAACTGCCAGCCTGTTATATAAGCCTTTCGCCAATACACTGCCGATTTCCCCACAAGCGTGTATTTTTTCACCTCGTCCCAAAAGCTACAGAAAAATACAGGCGTCTCCCTTTTATTCCATTGCCCAATTCTGGCTCTGCGTCTGAAGCTTTACCATACGGGCATAAATACCGTTCTTTTTAAGAAGCGTATCGGAATTTCCCTGCTCCGCCACTGTGCCGTCAGAAAGGACAACGATTTTATCTGCTCCCGCTACGGTGCGCATACGGTGGGCAATAATCAGCACCGTCTTATTTTCAATCAGCCTTGATAATGATTCCTGAATCAGCGTTTCGTTCTCCACGTCAAGGCTCGCTGTTGCTTCATCCAGCAGGATAATCGGGGCATTTTTCAGAAATGCCCTTGCAATGGAAATACGCTGGCGTTCCCCACCCGACAATTCACAGCCGTTCTCGCCAATCAGTGTATTCCATTTACCGGGAAGCTTCTCCGCAAATTCATCTACATTAGCAAGCCTTGCCGCCGCAAGTACCTCCTCGTCGGCAGCATCCTTCCGCCCCAGGCGGATATTTTCCATGATTGTATTGTTAAACAGCGTGACATCCTGGAATACGATGGAGTACAGAGACATCAATGCCTCCGGGTCTATTTTAGAGATATCCATGCCGCCAATGGTAATCTTCCCCTTCTGGATATCCCAGAATCTTGAGGCAAGACGGGAAACTGTCGTTTTTCCGCCGCCGGAAGGGCCTGCCAACGCAGTAACTTCCCCCTGCTTTGCGGTAAAGGACACATCCTTTAATACGGTTTCACCGCTGTTATAGGAAAATCCCACATGTTCAAAGGTAATGTCACAGCCCTTGTTCGTCAGTTCCTCCGTCCCCACCTGTTCCGGATGGCTTAAGATTTCATCCATACGCCTGCACTGGATGTTAAGCATCATCATCACTGCCATCAGATTATCCAAAGCACTGATGAGAGGATCGTACACTCTGGAAACCAGTATCAGAAAAGCAAACAGCGTCAGCAATGTAATCTGCCCATCTGCAAGCAGCATACCGCCTGCAAGCACTGTGGTGGCAATACCCAGCTTTAAAACCATCCTTGCAAAAGTATTGCACACAGCATGGGTCAGTTCACTGAACACGGTCTGTTCCTCAACCGTCTTAATTTTAGCATCCAGCCCTTTTAAGTATCCGTTTTCCGCATTATTTGCTTTTAAATCCCTCACTACCTCCAGGCACTCCTGTATCCCGTCTGCACAGGAAACTTGAGCCTGATTCACCTTCCGCTCCGACCTTTTCATAATTCCTGATGTCAAAAACAAGATTCCGAAGGAAACCGGCAGTACCCAGAGGGAAGCTAACGCCATCCGCCAGTTGAAAATAAAGATACCCACTGCAATCAGCAGGGTAGAAAGCACAGAGCCGACCAGTTCGGGAACCCAGTGGGATAATCCGCTCTCCAGTGATGCGCAGTCCGCCATGATGACATTTGTCAGGTCGGCCAGATCCTTTTTCCCGAAAAAAGACAGAGGTATTTTTCTCAGTTTCTCTGCAAGGGATATCCTGCGCACGCCGCTTTCCACGTAGGTGGCAAAAAAGGTGGCATTATACTGGATATAGCAGGTCAGCATGATAAATCCAAGGGCAATAACAAGCCCCGCTGTGTAAAAAACGCTTTTACCATCCGGGATACCCCCGTCCAGCAGATCGCTGATGAGGTTATACAGTAATACTACCGGAAGCATCAGGGAAAGGTTATGCAGGACGCAGGCAAAAAACGCCTTTACCATATCCTTTGCGCCCTGGTCAGACAGGGCAAACGTGTGTTTTAATTTTTCATGCATTTGTAACACCTACCTTCCACTTTGCCGCTTTGTTATATTGCTTCCACATTTCGGCATACAGACCGTCCTTTTCTTTAAGCTGGTCATGTGTACCGCAGTCCACTACGCTTCCATCCTTTATGACAACAATCCTGTCTGCACCGGTAACGGTGGAGAGCCTGTGTGCAATCATCAACACGGTTCTCCCCCTCGCCAGCACATTAAATGCCGCCTGTACTTTTGCCTCATTGTCAGGGTCGGCAAATGCCGTGGCTTCATCCAGTATGAGAATCGGTGAACTTTTAAGCATAACTCTTGCAATCGAAATACGCTGCTGTTCTCCGCCTGACAGGAACACACCCTTTGCACCCACAACCGTATCCACACCCTCTGGAAGCTTTTCAAGGATATCATCGCACTGTGCGTTGTGAAGAGCTTCCATAACTTCCGTGCGTGAGGCGTCCGGCTTTCCCATCCGCACATTTTCCAGAATAGAAGCCTTTAAAAGTCTGGAATCCTGAAAAACGAAAGAAACCGTATTCATCAATTCTTCCTTGGAAATATCCTTTACATTGACACCGCCGATTTTCACACTGCCGCTGGATGCATCCCAGAACCTGGCCACGATACTCGCAAGGGTGGTCTTTCCTCCTCCTGAGGGTCCTACAAATGCAACGTGTTCACCCGGTTTAATTGCAAGTGAAATATTATTAAGTGCATTTCTTTCTGCATTCTTATACCGGAAAGAAACCCCGGAAAGTTCTACAGAATTATCTTTTGGACGCTTCGGATTTTTTGTTTCCGGCAATGGTTTCATTTCCAGAATATTGTTGATGCGGGACATAGCGTCCGCCACAATCAGCTTATTCTCACTGGCATACATGATTTTTGTCAGCGTCAGCGTAATGACTGGTGTAATAATGATATAGTACATCAGGTTCAGCAAAAATTCGTTTGTCACTCCGCCCGAGGTCATCACCAGTGCCGCTGCAATCAGAACGGCAAAAATCCCGTTTACCAGCGTGGTATAGCACATCATCGGAAAGCGCAGGTCTTTCGTATAGGCAATGACCCACTTCTCATAATTGTCAATAGACTCCTTAAAACGCTTAAAAGAAAACACTGACTGTCCGAAGGTTTTCACAACCGATATTCCTCTCACATACTCCACCGCCTCACCTGCCATCTGTCCCAGGGCATTATTGTATTCTTCCATTTTCTTTGCCATGCGTTTTCCCGTCATGAGACTCATAATAACAAATGCCGCCGCAATCGGAAGAAGGCTTAAGATTCCCAGCCGCCAGTCAAAGACAAGCAAAAGGAGCAAAAGTCCCACAGGCGTAGCAAGTGCATTTGCCTTGTCAGGAAGCTGGTGGGCAAGATAGGTTTCTGTTGCACCACTGGATTCGTACACTATTTTTCTAATTTTTCCACTGCCGATGCCATCCATAAAACCCATTGGAAGGGTCATGATATGATGCATTGCCTTTATACGGATATTCGCCTGTACCCGGAATGCCGCCAGATGGGAACACATCAGGGCCGCCACATAGACCAGAATCGCGGCCACCGCAGACAGCACTGCCAACTGACCGTTATGTGCCAGATTCTGTGCATCTCCATAATTCGGAGCCACATCCAGGACTTCTTTGATAACCTTCCAGATATATACAAATGGAAGCAGCGCCACCAAAGCACTTAGTGCGCTTAAGATCCATGACGCTATGGTAAGGTACTTGTAGCCTCCGGCATAATCCAGAAGCCTTTTCAGATTGGATTCTTTTTTCAAAGATAAGACCTCCTTGTATATTTTTTTATAATAACAGAAACGCTGCAGTCGTTTCCCGTTATCTCTGTTGCTCATGAGTTAGTTTTCCCTAACTCATGAGCAAAACAAACGCTGCCACGCTTCGCAAGACAGCTTATTGTAACAAACGCTGCCACGTTCCGCGAGTCAGCTTATTGTAACAAACGCTGCCACGTTCCGCGAGTCAGCTTATTGTAACAAAC
>CAMWUN010000078.1 GCA_947177425.1 uncultured bacterium | reverse complement strand
TTATGCTTCGTCCTGTCTAACGCATAAAAATCTGATAACATTGTCCATAATGCGAACACGGTTTTCGATTTCGATAGGCGCGGTGCTTTCAGCGTCAAACTGGATAAAATAATAGAAAGCTTCTTTCATCTTCTGAACTTCATAAGCCAGTCTTTTCTTTCCCCAGTCGTCAACGTTGGTAATCGTACCGCCGAATCTTTCGATAAGAGCCTTGCACTTGTCAACAACGGCCGCTCTTTCCTCATCTTCGATTTTCGCACTAACAACAACGGCTAATTCATATTTGTTCATGCTTAAGTTACCTCCTTTTGGTCTCTGGCCCCCAATTTCCGGGAGCAAGGAATGTGTCATTCACGCTGTACGCGAATTATTAATATATATCACGGAGTAATATAATACCACGTTTTCCCTTGATTTTCAAGAGTTTGTCCGGGAAATCTTTCGGATTTTCTTTTCTATCTGGCTTCTGGGACTCATAATCTGATGGCCGCACCCTGCGCATTTCAACCGGAAATCTGCCCCCACGCGGAGCACCTCCCATTCAAAGCTCCCACAGGGGTGCGGTTTTTTTAATGTAAGTCTGTCGCCTGCCTGAATATCCATATGTCCATCCTTTCCTGCTTATAATGCGGCAAATATTTCTCCGATACTGCCCTGTACCACCAGATCCGCTGCGCCATCCCTTGCAGTGGGCGTCTTGTTGACCAGAACCAGCTTATTACCTTTATAGTAGTCAATCAGCCCTGCCGCCGGATAAACCACCAGGGAAGTTCCGCCTACAATCAGCACATCCGCATCGCTGATGTACCGGACTGCGTCCGAAAGGGTCTGGTTATCCAGCCCTTCTTCATACAGCACCACATCCGGCTTGACCGGCCCCCCGCACGCATCACATCTTGGCACCCCGCTGGCATGAAGCATATACTCCGCATCAAAGAAATTCCCACACCGCTCACAGTAATTCCGGAGCACGCTTCCGTGGAGTTCCAGCACCCGGCTGCTTCCTGCCGCCTGATGGAGCCCGTCTATGTTCTGGGTGATAACTGCCTTAAGCTTCCCTTCCCGTTCCCATCCGGCCAGCTTAAGATGGGCCGCATTTGGCTTTGCTCCCAGACAAAGCATCTTGTCCTTATAAAAACGGAAAAACTCTTCCGGTTTCTGCCTGTAAAAAGTGTGGCTCAAAATGGTTTCCGGCGGGTAGTCATACTTCTGGTTATACAGCCCGTCCACACTTCTGAAATCGGGAATCCCGCTTTCCGTGGAAACCCCTGCCCCTCCAAAAAACACGATATTGTCACTGTTGTTTACAATTTCCCTAAGCTTTTCAATCTGCTCCATGCCATCCTCCTTTTGTTTCCCCTGTTCCAAAACGCTATATATAATTATATCATTTTATTCTGCTTATACCAATCTTTTATTAACTGAACCACGGTTATCACATATTCCCCACCATAAAATCCTTCACAACACCAAAAAATTCCCGCATCATATTATTGTACTGTAAAAAAGGCTCTCCCCGGGCGGCAATTCCATACACGTTTCCATATCCCGCCTTCCGGGCAATCTTAACAGCGCGGAACACATGGAAATTATTGCTGACCACGCCCACAGAGTTCTTTTCCTTATCCAGAAATTCAGCAGAAAAGGTCAGATTCTGGAATGTGCTTTTCGACTGATCCTCCATAATAATCCTGTCCGGTGCAATTCCTTTTCCAGTCAGATACTCATACATCCCCCGGGCTTCTGATATATGCTCGTCCGGTCCCTGTCCCCCGGAGACAATGACTCTGGTATCCGGGTTTTCTTCCAGATAACGCACCGCCTCATCCAGCCTGTACTGAAGAGCCTTTGAAGGGCCGCCTGTTTTCATCTGGGCGCCCAGCACCACCAGATAGTCAAGACCTGCTGGCCCCTTCTGGGAAAAACCGCTGATAATACATCCCTCCACAACAAAGAATATCACACAGCAAAAACACACCAGCCCTGCAAAAATCCGCCGGAACCAGACAGGCACATAGGCCGCCCAGATTCCCTTTTTTAATAAAACCGCCATTATCATTGCCGCAAGGCCGAGAAACAACCATATAAAATAAAAATTTGTCCCATGGCCCACCCAAAAAGCAATGCCCAGAAAATATCCAAGGCATACCGCACTTAATATCAGCAAAATAATATACATCTTCATCCTCCGGAAATACATTTATCATTATAATAAATTATTGTAACAGACCCCGTCGTGAAAGGAAATGGAGGCAGGAAACTTTTAGGAATGTTTATAAATTATTAAGGAACCGGGCCAGATAAATTTAT
This sequence comes from uncultured bacterium, assembly GCA_947177425.1. Classification (GTDB taxonomy): domain Bacteria; phylum Bacillota; class Clostridia; order Lachnospirales; family Lachnospiraceae; genus Suilimivivens. The sequence continues at coordinate 15,237 of CAMWUN010000078.1, read as the reverse complement.
GCCTCCAGACAAACCAGACTGTAAACTTATAGTGAACGACAAAAGAATTTGCCGTTCACTATATCTTTGCACAATTCCCAATAATTAACTTACAATTTTATAATAGGTTCTGGCCGTTCTCAGATAACTGACGCAGTAAATGACCACAAACACCAACAGTACTCCCACTGTACATGTAACTATCAAGCCGCTGTCAAACATTTGCAGCGCCGCCATAAGGTTATCTACCATAAACATGCCCGCTATTGTATGCATAACCGAGCCAGCCAGCGGCAGGAAAAACACCAGAAGAATCTGCTTGTGGACAGTTTTTCTGATTTCATAATCACTCATTCCCACTTTCTGCATAATTTCAAAATTTCCCCTGTCTTCGTACCCTTCCGAAATCTGTTTATAGTACATAATCAGAAGCAGGCACATAAAGAAAACAGTCCCAAACAAGATGCCGATAAAAAGCAGACCCCCGTACATGGTCCGCAGTATGCTCCTCCCTTCCAGACCATCCTTGTAACTTACGAAAAAGCCCTGCTGTTCTTTGCTCCATGTAATCAGATCTTCCACCGCCCCCTGCTTCTGGGAGTCTTCCCCTTCCAGCAAAATTCCAGCTTTCTGGTAAACGCTTTCCAGAAACCCTTCCATGTCTGTAACACCGTTTGCTCTGGCATACTCACCTGCAAACTGGTCAAAGGCTTCTCTGTCCTTCACTACCATCACATACAACGAACCAAAGGAACTTCTCCCGGCTTTCGGGTAAGGAAATATATCTTCCGGCTCTTCCTTGATTTCCAATGGAACTCCAAAAAAGTCCAGGGTATCATATCCCAGGTTCCCACCGTTGGAATAAAAGAGCACCTGCCCTTCCGAAAGTGTGTGGTTTTCCCCTTCTATTTGGTTATAATCCTCAAGGGTAAGAAGATAGATATTATCATTATCCCGGTATTCGCTTCCGGGCTGGCCGATATGGTTTCCATCCATCCTGCATGCAAGGCTCCGGAAGTCATAGATATCCATCCTCACGGCCTGCTTTCCATGGCTGCCTAAAATTTCTCCGGCCTCTTCTTCAATCTGTTCCCGCGTCAGATTTCCTGACGCAAAATCCAGCACAATATCATACGGATAATTGTAATGGGTAATCTCCTCGATCCCCCCATATAAAGTCGTGGTGCAGACCAGGGTGATAACAACCATGGTTGAAAAAATACAGATATTGGCAAGCCCTGCGGCATTTTTTTTCATACGGTAAAGCATACCCGACACTGTAATAAAATTCTCCTTCTGGTAATAAAATTTCTTACTTCTCTTAAGCATCCGCAGAACCAACACACTGCCGGAGGTAAACAGCAGGTATGTGCCCACAACTACCAGGAATACTGCCAGAAAGAAATCTATAAAAATCATTTCGTCCAACTGTGAACGGATGGAAACCGCATAACCCGCCCCCAGAACCAGCGCCCCCAGCACTGCATAGAACCACACAAGCTTCGGTTCCTTTTCCCCTTTCCTGCTGCCGGAAAACAGTTCTACAGGCTTTGCTTTTCCCACCTGAATCAATCCATAGACCAGGTTAATGGCAAACACCAGGCCGAAAAACAAAATGGTTTCCACAAATGCCTCCCACGTGAAAAGAAACTCTGCTTCTACCGGAAGGCCGGACAGCTTAAGAAGCAGCAGAAAGAGCAGCTTTGACAGCACTGTACCCAGTATAATCCCGCCGGATATAACCACCAGATAAATAAGAATCGTCTCACAGGACAGAAGAACGCCGATATGCCTTTTTTCCAGCCCTAATATACTGTACAGTCCAAACTCCTTTGTGCGGCGCTTAATTAGAAAACTGTTTGCATAAAACAAAAATGGTATCAGGATAATTCCCAGCAGCCCTTTTCCAATTAAAAGAATCATCCATGCGTAGGCGCTGTGAGGCAGCGTGGCTACCAGATCATTACCCAAAATAGAGGCAAATATGAAATAGGTAAACACGGAAAAAACGCCAGCCATAAGATAAGGATAATATACCGTTCCATTCTGCATCACTCCTTTTACTGCCATCCGCGGCAGTATTTTCCACTTACTCATAGGTCTCCTCCTTTTCCCTGTCGGCCCCCAGGGCTTTCGTATCTCCCGGAGTTTTCCTATCCCCCGGGGTTTTGCTATCCCCCGGGGTGTTCCCATCCTCCGGGGGATTCCCATCCCCGTTTTCTGTCTGCAATACCGTAAGGGTATCCGAAATCAGCCTATACATGGCGTCATTATCCTTTTCTCCTCTGTAAATCTGATGGAATACACATCCGTCCTTAATAAACAAAATCCGTCCCGCATGGCTTGCCGCCTGTATACTGTGTGTTACCATGAGAATCGTCTGTCCCTCTTTGTTAATCTCCCCAAAAAGATGGAGCAGCCGCCCGGATGCCTTGGAGTCCAGCGCCCCGGTAGGCTCATCCGCCAGAATAATGTCCGGCCGGGTAATCAGTGCCCGGCATACCGCCGCTCTCTGCCGCTGGCCACCTGAAACCTCATAAGGATATTTTTCCAGTATATCAAGGATGGATAATTTCTTTGCCAGCGGAATCAGCCTTGTCTCCATCTCCCCATACTTTTCCCCCGCAAGCACAAGGGGCAGTACAATATTATCCTTCAAAGACATGGTGTCCAGCAGATTAAAGTCCTGAAACACAAACCCCAGATGCTCCCTCCTGAAAGCACAGACCTCCCTCTGCTTTATCTCTGACATATTTCGGCCCTTTAAAATCACCTGACCGCTGGTAGGTTTATCAAGAGATGCCAGTATGTTCAGCAAAGTAGTCTTGCCCGCACCGGACTCGCCCATAATCGCCACATACTCCCCATCCTCCACGGTAAAATTCACACTGCCAAGTGCCTGTACCTTCACCGCCCCAAACCGGGCTGTATAAACCTTCTTTACATTCTTTACTTCCAAAAGCGCCATAAATTTTCTCCTCACTATTCCAGAAATAATCCATACGGCTTCCACTACGTCTGCCTGCGGCTGTTTCTCTGCAAGGCTCTTTTGCCGTTCCGTTTATATGATTATTGTAAACAAAAAAGAAATGCTCTGCCATTTATCTGACTTACATTTCTTTTTCCTATCTTACATTTTTGTCACATTGGGAACTGCCCCGAAATGATTTAGTCGTACTTCTGCTGGTCAAACCCCAGGATTACCTTCGTTCCCTCTCCGACCCGGGATTCCACCCGGAGAGTATGGGAAAGCCTGTCCACAATCTGACGACAGAGGTAAAGACCGATTCCCGTAGACCTCTTATCCAGCCTTCCGTTACAGCCTGTAAATCCTCTCTCAAAAATCCGCGGCAAATCCTCCTGCCGGATTCCTATTCCCGAATCCTCTACCACTACATAAGCCACATTCCCATCCTGCCTGTTTCTTGCACTGTCCGCCCCGTAAATTACAATGCCACCTTTTTTTGTATACTTCAATGCATTGGAAAGTATCTGCTCCAGCACAAAGGCAAGCCATTTTTCGTCTGTAACCGCCTGACAGACAAATTCCTCCATGGAAAAGGAAAGACCGCTTCCGATAAACAGGACTGCGTACTTTTTCACTGCCTGTTTCAAAATTTCATAGACGCTGTATTTCTTAAAAAGCAAATCTGAGGACAGACTATCCAGTCTTGCATAGTGAAGGGCCATTTCCGCATACTGCTCTATCTTAAACAACTCTTCCGCCGCCTGCTGCCCCTCCAGATAGCCTGCGCCTTCCGCTTTGTCCGCCAGAAGCAGACGCATGGCGGCAATAGGCGTCTTGATCTGATGAATCCACATGGTGTAATAATCTGCCATGTCGCCTTTCTTTTCATCATACTCCGAAATCACCCGGCGCCTTTCCTGCGCTTCCTCATACACCATTTTCTGGTAAATACCCTCCATCAGACATCCGGCATCCGGCAAGTGATAATCACGCTCCCCCGTCTGAGACGCAATATCCGCCAATTCCAGACACTTCTTTCTATAACGGATAAAATCATATATGCCGTAAGTCCCTGCGAAGAACACAATAAGAACCAGCCCGTAAGACATATTTCTGACAGCATTGTCATATCCATACAGCCCGGCAAGCCCGAACAGAATCATGGCACCTAGCCCGTAAACGGCAGCAAAACCAATATGCTCTTTTATATATGCTTTCTGGATAAGCTTATTCATGCAGTTGATATCCCACTCCCTTTTTCGTCAGAATAAAGTCTTTAAGCCCTATCTCTTCAAGCCTTTTCCGCAGGCGGTTGATATTTACGGTCAGGGTATTGTCGTCCACAAAACATTCATTATCCCACAGCCGCTTCATAATGCTTTCCCTTGGGGACACACTGCCCGGACTTTCAAACAGAACCTGCATAATCCTGAATTCATTTTTGGTAAGCTGGAGTTTCCTGCCCTGGTAAAGGAGGGACATATCCCCCAGATGCAGGATGGCATTTCCATGCTCCAAAACAGGGGCAGGATTCTGAAAAGAATAGGTTCTGCGCAAAATGGCCTGTACCTTGGCAGTCAGCACCTCCAAATCAAAGGGCTTCACAAGAAAATCATCGGCTCCCATATTCACCGCCATCACAATATTCATATTGTCGGAAACAGACGAAATAAATATAATCGGCGCCTGGGAAATCTTCCTGATTTCTCCACACCAGTAATACCCGTTATAAAAAGGCAGGCCAATGTCAATCAGCACAAGCTGGGGCTCAAACCGGACAAAATGCTGGATGACCCCTGTAAAATCAGTTACATTTTCCACCTCATATCCCCATTTCTCCAAATGTTTCCTGATTTTTTCCGATATAATACTGTCGTCCTCTACAATCAATATTTTAAACATAAGCCACCTGCCGTTTTTTATGTATACCTATATTCAACAATAAAATATATTATGAAATAATGTAAAGTCTTATTTCATAATATTTTATTAATAAATTTTAACAGTACTATAAATGAAAATTATTTAAGGCTGCACATTGTGCAGCCTTAAATATACATAACCCTATTTTCCGTTCTTTCCCTGTAAAATCCCGCCGAATGCTTTCAGGTTCTTAATCAGGTACGCATCATTTATTGTCTTGTTCTGCGCGATAATGCTGTCCATAAAACTTTCTATATCCGTCAGACTGGAATCATATGTCTTTTTCAATTCCGTTTCCTGCATGTTTTTCTTCCAGGATATATATTCATCTTTTATCTCGTTTATTTCAGCTTTCTTTTCCTTATATGCCCATTGTGTCCAATCCATCAGAAATCTAAAATATTTAAATTCAAGTGCAATATCTTTTTTCTCTAGGGCTTCCATCCACATTTTCATCCCCTTCTCATACGCCTCCGGGTCTATTCTCTTCATCAGTTCTGATACACATATATGACCGTCTGGAGCCCCTGCCATTGGCCCTTCTTTTATATCATATGTAACCTTGCCATGCTCATCAGCCTTACCATTCATTCCATATTGGGCAATGGTTCCCATTGCCTCTAAAAACTTCGCTCCCTGGCTCCCCATATCTTTTGCAAGATATTTCGCCTTTTCCATTCCCAATGATATCAGATCCTGTCTTTCCTCCTCTGTCATGTTCCCAATATCATGAGGAAGAAAATCGGTATCAATGATGGCGTATGCCGCATCTATCATTTCCTCACCCATGCCTTTAAGACTTTCCCGGAGCTTGGCGTCTGTCTGTATATTGGGAATAATGCGATGCAGCTTTTGGGCCGGTTTAAGCGCTTCCTGAAACCGGGCATTTCTTTCTTCCAATTCTCTGGCAAATATTTCGTCCAGTTCTTCATTGCCGGATTTATATTTTTTTACATCCATTATATCCAGAGCATCACCAGAAAACTGGACTATGACATTATCCCCATACTGACGGATAATAGAATCCACCAACTCCTGCGTTTCCTCACGGGTCAGTTTATCCATCACCTTATTTCCTTTTTTGTCCTTCGTATTGAATTCATACTTAACTATGGTATCTTTACGGAAGCCAAGTTTGTTCTCCGGATCCCCTTTCCAGTTAACTGGTGCTGTTCCTACGCAGAATGACTGATAGTTGTTGATGTTAATGTTCATAGTCCTTCTCCTCCTTCATCGTTTTGGAATGTTAGGAAATAAAAACACGGCAAACAGTTCAAATTCCCCTTTATAGATTTTATCTGCCATGGCAACATGAAAATTTTACTTAACTCTCCTACCACATGTGAATAGTATAACCTCAATCCTTTCTACTTTTGAAGATAGTTCATTCCACTCTCTTTGTTAATTTATTTTATGATATCATGTTACTAATATATCATCTTTTCTATTGTTTTTTAACATTAATTTTCATTTATAAAAATCATTTTTATTTTATATTATACCTCTTTCTTGTCATCACCCTTACGGCAGCAATGTCTGGCGTACCTTACTTTGACTCAATGCTCGTGGGAATTAAAATAAAGGAAACCCGTACAATCACAAATACTGTCCAGTTAAAACTTGAATCCTCTTGACATTAAGAACAAATTTTAATATAATTTAATACATTCGTTTTAATACATATGTTTTAAATTATATATTTACCTGCCTGTGCACAATCGGAATTACTGCATTCTTACAAATAAAGAAATAGGCGAAATTATGTGAAATATTTATAGGGTTCTTAAAAAATTTGTGCTTGAAGAAAAAGGAGTTTGATATATTATGCGAAGATATAAAATCGCTTCACTAATCATGATAATTCATGGCGGATTTATGGAAATTGGCAGTGCATTTTGCTTTATACCTGCTATGTTTTTTGGAACTGATAAGTTTGATGTGGGGCAATATTTTTCATTTAAACTCCCATACTTTCAAGATAATCTAAATATGATGATTGTCATGGGGGGTATCTACGGTGTAGTGCGAACTGTTGGTGCAATCGGATTATTCAAGAACAAAATGTGGGGATTTATGCTTTCTATAATCAATTGCATTATAACAATGGCTTTAATGATGTTTTTATTACCAGCAGGAATTATTGACGGAGTACTTGCGAGTAGTTCGTTAATACTGATGTTAACACAATACTATGGGAATAAGGAAATTAGTAAGCAATACTAATGGGAGTTAATGATTATGGATATACATTCTTTAAAGGAAAATGCCAGGCACGGCACCGTCAGCTTTCCTCTTGCCCTATATGAATGGAGCGGCTCCGCCGACTGGAAGGTTTCCCTGCACTGGCATGACGAAATGGAGTTTATTTATTTTAAAGACGGCGCCTTTACAGCCTGGTTCAACGCAAAGGAATTTGTGATTCATGCCCCTGCCATTGCATGTATTCACGCCGGGGAGCTTCATTCCCTTCTGCTTACTCCGGGCTGTGTCGAAAGCGCCGTCGTCTTCAACCTGAATATCTTAAGCTTTGAGCACTATGACGCCATCCAGGCCAAACTGATACGCCCTCTTATGGACGGACGCCTGCGTCTGCCCCTGCTCATCAGCCCTGCCGTTCCGGTGTTCTCCCACATAAGAAACTGTTATGAAAAGATAGAGCAGAAAATCAAAGAGATGAATACCTGTGATGGGGAAAATGAGATTATCAAAAATGCCGCCTATTTACAGATTAAATCCATTTTATTTGAAATACTGGCTGCCCTCTATCAGGACAACTGCCTTGTACACGTGAAAGATATCAACAACGAAAATGAACATCAGATTGAAAATCTGAAAAAAGTCATTTCCTACATAAATGAGAACTACGCTTCTCCTATCCGTTTAAATGACCTTGCCCTGCTGGTAAATTTAAACGCCCAATATTTCTGCCGCTACTTTAAAGAAAACATAGGCAAAACCGTTACCGAATACATAAATGAAATCCGCATAGAAAAAGCGGCGGAAGCTTTAGCAGAGACAAACGCGAAAATCATCACCATCGCCCAGGATGCAGGATTTGAAAACACCGGTTACTTTATCCACAGATTTAAAATGGAAAAAGGCGTTACGCCCTCCGAATACCGCAAAAACTCAAAAAGTCAAAATAGTGTAATAAATCAGTGAATTATAAGCAAGAAAACCTCCCTTTAAGATAATATAATGTAACCAATTCAAAAATTATGCACCTGCAGGGCATACAAATAAATGCACGGACAATAAATTATTTTTAAAATCAGGAGGTTTCACAATGAATAAAAAATGGTGGCATGACAAAATTGCATATCAGATTTATCCAAAAAGTTTTTATGACACAAACAAAGACGGTATCGGTGATTTAAAAGGGATCATCAGCAAACTTGACTATTTAAAGGATTTGGGAATTGACATCATATGGCTCTCCCCCATCTACCAGTCCCCTTTCATAGACCAGGGATATGATATTTCCGACTATTACAAAATTGATGAGTCCTTTGGCACAATGGAAGATTTCGACATACTCCTTGCTGAAGCCAAAAAGAGAAATATGTACATCCTGATGGATCTGGTAATCAATCACTGTTCCGACAAACATGAGTGGTTCCAGAAAGCCCTGAAAGATCCTGATGGAGAATACGGCGATTATTTTTATTTCCGAAAGGGAACAAAAGGCAATCCGCCCAGCAACTACCGTTCCTACTTTGGCGGAAGTGCATGGGAACAGGTGGAAGGAACCGACTACTATTACCTGCATATGTTCGCCAAAGAACAGCCCGATTTAAATTGGGAAAACCCTAAACTGCTGAACGAATTATACACCATGATTAACTGGTGGCTTGAAAAAGGCGTCGCCGGGTTCCGCATTGATGCCATCATTAACATTAAAAAAGACATTACATTCCAAAACCTTGAACCTGACGGCCCGGACGGACTTGCAAGCGTATGGCGTATGGTGGAAAGCGTTGACGGCGTAGGAGCACTGCTGGAAGACTTAAAAAAGAATACCTTTGAAAAATATCAGGCTTTTACGGTAGCGGAAGTCTTCAATATGAAAAAAGATGAACTGGCTGAATTCATAGGCGAAAACGGACACTTTTCCACCATGTTCGACTTCTCCGCCCATTCCCTGTCCATGGGGGAACACGGATGGTATGACAGTCAGCCCATCAAATTTGAGGATTTCAAAAAAGCCCTGTTCCACTCCCAACAGGAATGCCAGGATGTGGGCTTCCTTGCAAATATCATTGAAAATCATGACGAGCCAAGAGGAGTGAACCGCTATCTGCCGGATTATGCCCAAAATCCTTCCGGCACTAAAATGCTGGGCACCATCAGCATACTGCTGAGGGGTATCCCTTTTTTATACCAGGGGCAGGAAATCGGTATGCAGAACTGCCCTATGGATTCCATTGACGACTATGACGATATCAGCACCCGGAACGAGTACCTTGTGGCTCTTGAAGCCGGGCTTACCAGAGAAGAAGCCTTGAAAGTCTGCTGCCTTAACAGCCGCGACAATGCAAGAACCCCCATGCAGTGGGACTCCTGTTCAAACGCAGGGTTCACTTCCCATACGCCATGGCTTAAGGTAAACCCTAATTATAAAGACATTAACGTAAAAGACCAGCTTGCAAAGGAAGATTCTATCCTCTCCTATTACAAAAAACTGCTGGCCCTGCGGAAATCACCGGAATACAGGGAACTTTTCACCTATGGAAAATTTGTTCCTCTTTTTGAAGAAGATTCTGATATCTTCGCCTATGAAAGAACACTGGACGGTAAAACAGTTACCGTGCTTGCCAACTTTGGCCGGCAAGAAAGAACCCTGTCGCTGAAAGAAAGAAGCAAACCTGCTATTCTCCTGAACAATCAGGCACAGGCTGCTATACAGGACGGGCAAATTACCCTGAATTCCTGTCAGGTTATTGTAATCAGTCAGGCAATCCCTGCCCCGCCGCTAAACATGTAAACGAAATGTATCTACGCAGGCGTATCCGCCTGCCCCGCCGCCCGTGGGAATAAGGACGGAATTGCTTCGTGGAAAACACATAAATACCAGTTTCCAACGGTTTATTATGGGCTGGTATTTTCCACGAAGCTCCGTTTCTTCCAGTCTATGACTTCTTCCCATTCTCAAGATGATTCTTAACAATCTTATCAATTGCCTCTCTGGAAAGAGGGTAATGATATTCTTTAACAATCCTGTCCGTGTCATAGCCTAAGTCTGCCAAATGTCTTATGGCTCCTCCATAGGCAAAGTCCTGGACAAAATTTTGAAGCGCTTCATTAAAATATTGGTTTTCCATATAGATTTCCCGAATCTTACTGATATGCCGCCTTTCCTCAGCCCAATTGCTTTGCAAAATCTGCCATTGCTTCTGATATCTTTATGCCCTGCGGACAGACTGCCTCACAGCTTCTGCACCCGATGCAGGCGCTGGGCAGTTTTTCCTCCGGAACCGCCATCAATGCCATAGGCGCAATAAATCCGCCTCCGGTAAAGCAGTGCTCATTATATAATTCCAAATGGGACGGAATATCCAGTCCTTTAGGGCAATGACTGACGCAGTAGTGACAGCCTGTACAGGGAAGTACTTTCTTTTCCAGCATCTTTTCCGCTATATGCATCAGCGCGTCCATCTCTGACTGGTTTAAAGGTTCTTCTGTCCCATATGTACCTATATTTTCCTTAAGCTGTTCAAAATTCGCCATTCCCGACAGGACTACCGTTACATTGGGTATGGTCTGCAAAAAGCGGAAAGCCCATGCCGGGGTCTTTTCTGACGGACGCAGCCCCTTTAATGTCTCCTCATCTTCCTTAGAAAGCGAGGCAAGCCTGCCTCCCCGGAGAGGTTCCATGACCCATACAGGTAACTGGTATTCCTTCAAAAGCTCTGTCTTTCCTTTCGCATCCTGGAATGACCAGTCCAGCCAGTTCAACTGAATCTGGCAGAATTCCATATGCTCTCCATATGCATCCAAAAACCGCTTCATAACTTCACAGCTTCCATGGGCGGAAAATCCCAGATGACGGATACGTCCATTTTTCTTCTGCTTCATCAGATAATCAAAAATACCATATTTTTCATCCAGATAAGCGTCAATATTCATTTCACAGACATTATGGAATAAATAAAAATCAAAATATTCCACACCACATTTCTCAAGCTGTTTTTCAAATATTTCTTCCACCTTATCCATATTGGAGAGGTCATAACCGGGAAATTTGGTGGCAAGATAAAAATTCTCACGGGGATACCTGCCTAGCGCCCTTCCCATAACAAGTTCTGAATTCCCATCATGATAACCCCATGCGGTATCAAAATAATTAATACCGTTCTTCATGGCATAATCCACCATTTCCGCTGCTTTCTCCTCATTAATAACCCCATCATTGCCGTCCACCACTGGCAGGCGCATAGCCCCCATACCCAGTGCTGATAATTTTAAATCCTGAAACTCTTTATAAACCATCTTTTCATTCGGCTTTGGACGGCTGCCCGCTCCAACGCCTTCCTCCTTCCTATATAAAAATTGCATTTTCAATAAAAATATTTCCTTTTTTATTATATATGTCAAACGGCATATTATCAAATACATATATTGTATATCACTCTATACCTGACAGGCATATGATACTGTTCACTCCGTGACCAGTATCATGCAAAAATCCATCAAAAATTGCCTTCGGCAATGGGATTTTTGCACTCTCGAATCACTTTCTTACGACCAGCGTTAAACGCACAGGTCTGTGTGAACAGTAACCGGACATAACATCATGTTTATTTTCTTTTTTCATCACATACAATCCACTCGTCCAGCGACAACGGTTCATAATCGGAATACATGCAGAAACAGTTAATCATATTGCATGGGATATTCCTTTCATTCCCCATGGCATCCATAACCGCTGTTTGTCTGGTAATTTCCTGAAACTGCTCTAAAAGCCTCTGATCCTTTGTGTCATGCACATGCCCGTAGAGCATATAAGTTTTGGGTTTCCCGTTCTTGTCCAGCCTGTACTGTCCGTTGTAGCACATAATCGGATAGTGGCACAAAACCACCTTCCGGCCATTGTCAGACAGTTCCTCGTAAGGCTTAACCCATTTAAATCTGTCTAAATTTGCATCTTTTTTTGACAAAAAACGGTCATGGTTGCCCCGTATCAAATATAATCTCCCGTTTAGCCGCTCCAGCAGTGTATTTGTCTCCTGCACATTTCCCCAGGACAAATCACCTATAATAACCACATCATCTTTCTTGCGGACCTTGCCATTCCACTTTTTAATCATATACTCATTCATCTGCTCTGCATCGGCAAACCCGCGACAGTCCATACGGTTATTGATAGCTTCATGATAGAAATGTAAATCTGCAATATAATACCTCAAAACATCCACGCCCTTTTCAAAACTTTTCATGCTTCCGTCTGCTTTTCACTATTATACAACACATATCTTAAAATACAAATAATTTACTCATTCCAGAATCACTTTCTTACGGACTTAACGTTACTGTTCACTCCGTGACCAGTAACTTGCAAAAAAGACCTCCACAAAATGGAAGCCTTTTCAGACGTAGTATGGCATAAGGAATAATTTCACAAACCCACCCGGGACCCGCATCCCCGATACTTATTCCTCTTTCAGCCCAATATAAATATGTATCTCCGCATTATCCATACTGCCATCCTGATACTCCTCAAAATCGCACTGGAAAGCCCGTGGCAGATTCATCTGCCAGATTTCCTGCCACGCCCCGGCAACCGCCTGTACCATATCTCCATGAACCACAAACTTTGCATATCTGCCAGATGGGATTCTGCACAGGGCATATGCTCCCTCTCCCGGCTCCTGTGATACTTCACAGGCCGCCATAGCTGTATAATCTGCTTTCTCATCCCCGGCATAGTCAGTATAAATTCCGAGAGCCTTTTCGTTCACCTTATTGGGAACAGATGCATACACGCCCTCATTGTAAAAGCGGTTCCAAAGGCCGCCGATAACAGCGCCCATATCTGAGGCGCCATTATTTGTCCGGGCAGATACGCCCGCCACAATTTTTTCCCCTAAAGTAACAATTTCATAATCCATGTCCATACCATCCTTTCTTTCAGGGTAACAGTTTAGAAAAGTAAGCTGTTACCTTTTGATAACCGTATTCTATCAAATCAAAAAGGACAACTGTATGTCATGTTTCACTATATGTTTTTTGGATTTTATTTGCAAAGGCAAGCATATCCTCCCTGAACTGCGCTGGTTCCAAAAGTTCCGCTCCTCCCCCAAAGGATGCAATCCATAAAACAATACTTTCTTTGTCTGTAAATCCGTCATGCGCTTCAGTTTAAACAGACGGAAGTCCTCCCTTTCCATGCACCATCCCCAGACATACCAGCTTGACCAGTGAAAAATCAAATTATAAGGCTCAATCACTCTTTGGGATTCGCCTTTTGGTGAAAAATAGACAAAAGAAAGGACTCTTCCAGTAAGAATGGCAGCATGTATCTGCTCAATTTTAGGAGACAGGGAAGCCTTATGCCAGGAGGAAAGGTCAATCAGAATATGGGAATCCCCTGCCAGAAGATTTGATGCCCCTGCCGACAGTTTTTCCATCAACTGTGCGTAACGGTTGGTTCCGCTTACACTGTCCAGACTCCGCAGTCCTGCCAGAATTGCCTGCATATCCGACGTGCTCAGCAGGGTACGGTCAATCTTGTACCCTTCCATGATGGAAACGCCCCCGTTTTGCCCCTGCTCCGTCACAAGCGGAATCCCCGCCATGCACAATGCCTCAATATCCCGGTTAATGGTCCTCCGGGAAACCTCGAATTTTTCCGCCAGATACGGCGCTGTAACCTTTTCCTTTTGTAAAAGAATTGACAATATGCCAATCATCCTGTCAAGTTTCATGCTCTGCTCCCCTGTCAGTATTTCATTCCTACAGGCAGATATCTATGGGCGTGTAATTGGCAGGCTTTTCCTGTGCCCTGATGCCTGCTTCCTTTGCAGACACATTTCCCTGCTCCGGTTTTGTCTCCTGCCCATCTTCGCCTTTACCAGATATCTTTTTCTCTTTATCCTCTTTGGCTTCTGACGTCTTTGATGTCTTATCCGCCATATCATCCGCCTTGGCGGCGTCCTTCATTTCCTCGTTTGCTTTCTGCAGCATACCTACCTGGGAAGCTGTTGCGCTGGCTGCCAACTGTTCCGTTTCGGCAAGTTCCTCTTCCTTCGCCCTTGTGTCTATCCCCAAACTGGTATCCTGCCTGATTTCGGCCTTTAAAACTCCTGCGCGGCCTTCCATTTTTCTTGCAACACTGCCCTGCACCTCTGCCTGCTTCATGGAAACATCTGCGGAAATCACTGCCTGCATACTTGCCTGTGAAAGACCTGTGTTCTGCCTGCCCGCCTCTTCCTTCCTGCTGCCTCCAAGCAGGCCGTCCATGGGTGAACCCTTTGCCTGCTGTTTTTCCTTGCGAAGCTCATTCTGATGCTGCCTCAGCTGATTATTCAGCTCATTAATTTGCTGCTGGATTTCCTGGCGCTTCTTCATCTTTTCTTCCATAGTCATATCCTTGTTGGCCGAAAGCTGCTGTAACTGCTCCTTTGCATTTGCAATCTGCTTCTGGATATTCCTGCTGTAAGAATCGGAAGCCTGATTCATGCCCACCTGCCCCGCCTGCGTGGAGACTTCACTCGTTCCATTAATCTTCATCTTCTTCTCCTCCTTGAGTCAATTTTGCCGACATTAATGCTGTCTCAAATAATATCTCGGCATTTATCTTGGGAGAAAAAGAGATTTGCCGTAAAACGGCTCTTTTCCGTTGTAAATCCTGACCTATATCTGAAAACCCATTTCAGCCATGAGAAGTAATCTTTCAAAATCTTATCTGCACCAGTTTTTCATTAGGCAGCATTTGTCCCAAAGTCTTGATTGCATGATAATCAATTTCAAGCATTGCCTTTTCCCAAGCATGTTCTTGCGGCTTGGGAGCAAATTATTCATTACAGAAAAAATTTTATAAACTGATTTGATGACCTCGCTATCTGAAACAGACATCTCTTCTTCATTCATATTTCGCTCATAATCCGCTTCGTCAGTTCATTATCCAGTTTCAATGCTTCTGTTATAACATCATTCGGTATAAACTCAACAGTAGGAGCCAAAGTTTCATTTCTTCCCTCTTTAAGCGGCAGATTTCTTATTTCACCTTGCAAATTTTTACTGTTTTCTTTCATCATTACACCAAGCCATTCAAGATTTATGGGGTTATTATAATGTATAATTTTGAATTTATTGTTGAACGGCGAATTCTGGTCGCCACCAACAGCACATTATTTTTTCCACCCAAA
>CAMWUN010000077.1 GCA_947177425.1 uncultured bacterium | reverse complement strand
GATCGCCCCTCACACCTGAATCATGTTCTCACGGAATGCGCAGGTCTGTGTGAACAGTAACACTTATTGACATCTAAGTGTTTGCAGTACAATTTTTTCCCTTGACAAGCCCCTCAAAAAGGTGCAGAATACAACCACGGAATCTTTTCATACATCGCATTTCATTATGATTCCACAAGGCATTCGCCAGACTCTAATATCAAATCAAAAAGGAGACATTTCTATGACAAAAAGCAAATCACCTATTTCCAGTTATTCTGCAAAAAGCAGTTCCCGTACCAGCCCATTATCCCAAATGCTACAAAACTCCCACGGCAGGATTCCCTATAACATGACAAATGACTACATGTTCCGCGCTGTCCTGCAGTCTAACAACAAAGTTCTTCGGGGGCTGATATGCTCTCTGCTCCATCTGGAGGAATCAGAAGTCTATTCTGTTGAAATTACAAATCCCATTATTCTGGGAGAAACAATCACTGAAAAAGAAATCCGTTTAGATATCAATGTCAAACTAAACAACCAAAGCATTATCAACCTTGAAATGCAGGTTGCCAACAAACTGAACTGGCCCAGCCGCTCTCTTCTTTATCTAAGCCGTTCCTTTGATAACCTTAACCGTGGTTATGACTATCTGGACATCCAGCCAGCAATACATATCGGCTTTCTTGATTACACTCTCTTCCATGAATATCCGGAATTCTATGCTGTTTATAAACTGATAAATATAAAAAAACATTATGTTTATAGTGACAATTTCGTATTAAGTGTGGTAAACTTATCTCGTATCGATCTGGCAACCGACGAGGATAAAGAATACCACATCGACTCCTGGGCCAGATTATTTAAAGCCACTACATGGGAGGAAATCAAAAATATGGCAGACACAAACGAATATATACAGGAAGCATCCAAAAGCATCTTCCAATTTAATACCGATGAACAAATCCGCAAGCTGTGCCGTGACCGTATAGAATATCATCAGGATCTGCGCAATTACGAACGGGCCATTGCCAGGCGGGATGCGGAAATTATTGAACTTCGCGCTACTATCGACAAACAGAACACTACCATCGACGACCTGAATACCACCATTGACGGCCTGAATTCCACCATTGACGACCTGAATTCCACCATCGACGGCCTCCATACCACCATCGATGGTCTCCATACCACCATTGATGGTCTCCATACCACTATTGACAGTCTCCAGTCCGATATCAGTAAATTATACACCTTAGCACAAAAATGATTTTCACCGCTTAATACCTACAGAAGCCAGCCGCTGCACATTTTCTGCACACTTTGATTTGAAAAGAATCTTCGAATATGATATATTTTTCTATGTTAGGATTTGTCCAGAAGCTCATTTGTTTCTGTGTCGTTCCTGGAAATTGCGAGGTCGGTATTATGTTAAGGTTTTATTATGTAATATTAATTTCATTGCCTTTTATCCTGTTTTATCTGGGAAAAGCTCTCTACATAGAAAAGCATGATGCTAAGTACACGGAGGCGGACCGTTACAAAATAGCACGGCGCGCCATTTCCATTTTGCAGCGGAATGGTTTTATAAGAACGGATGCCTATGGCACAGAAAATCTTCCTGATGATGGAGGTTATGTGATGTATTCCAATCACCAGGGAAAATATGACGCTCTGGGTATTATATCGGCACATCAGGCGCCCTGTACTGTTATGATTGACGATAAGCGTTCCCACCAGATTATCACCACTCAGTTCATTTCCCTTCTGAAAGGCATCCGGCTGGACAAGACAGATATGAAAGGACAGGTAAAAACTATCCTTGACGTTATCCGGCAGGTAAAGGAAGGACGGCGGATTATCATTTTCCCGGAAGGGGGATACTACCACAACCGAAATGAGGTGCACGATTTCCTGCCCGGCGCTTTTAAGTGCGCCATTAAATCGCAAACACCCATTATCCCGGTGGCTTTGGTAGATTCTTATAAGCCTTTTGAACTGAATTCCCTAAAGCCTGTAACCACTCAGGTACATTTCCTGTCTCCAATTTTCTATGAGGAATATAAGGAAATGAATTCAAAAGAAATTGCAGACCTTACAAGGGAACGCATTATAGAAAAAATAAACGAAGTATGCCACAAAAACCGCAGTCTGGTTTAAGCCAGCCTGCGGTTTTCTATTAGCATAAGGAGGTCTGGCGAAGCCTGACATCCGTTGCTTAATAAGCCTGCCTGCGAAATGGGCAGCATTTTATTTCCTGTCTTTTATTTTAAATTCTATCTGGTATGCAAGGTACTCGCCCATTTCGGCCGGAAGCGGGATACCTGCTTCCATTAGAGCAGAGCCGTAATAGCATTTTCCCGTGGACGTATCTTCATAAATTTCGTTTCCCAGAAGCCCTTTCAGCCTTACGTACTCTACCAGTGCATTACCATGAACTTCCAGCATCACTATATTTACCAGAGCCTGGCTTCCGTCTTCCGCTACAAACATCCATGCGGCAAAGGATTCCTTATAAGGGTCGGACAAACGGTAATAATCCCCCCTGCGGATTAACTCTGCATGTTTTTTGTACTGGCAGACCTGCTCTTTAATCTCTTCCTTTTCCTCCTTAGAAAGTTTCTGCGGATCAAGTTCATAGCCAAAGGTACCTGCCATTGCGGTAACACCTCTTGTATGCAGGCTGACACTACGGCCTGTCTGATGATTCGGAACTGCCGACACATGGGAGCCTACTGTGGAAACCGGATAGAAGAAGGAAGTCCCATACTGGATACGTATCCTGTCCACCGCATCCGTATTATCACTGCACCATATCTGGGGCGCATAATACATCATGCCTGCGTCAAACCTTCCGCCTCCGCCGCAGCAGCCCTCTATCAGAATATCGGGATATTTTTGTATCAGTTTTTCTAGAAATTCATACACCCCAAGCACATAATCGTAGGTTACTTTTCCCTGATTCTTTTCAAGGGAATATATATCCGAAAGACTTCTGTTAATGTCCCACTTGACATATTCTATCTTTCCCTGATTCAGCACACTGCAAATCTGGTCAAAAACATAATCTCTCACCTCAGCCCTGGAAAAATCAAGGGCAAGCTGATTCCTTCCTCTCACCGGCTTTCTTCCCGGTATCTGAATAGCCCAGTCGGGATGCTCCCGGTAGAGAGTACTGTCCTCGGAAATCATCTCCGGCTCCATCCAGATACCGAATTTCAGCCCAAGGTCATTAATCTTCCCAATCAGCTCCCCAAGGGAACAGCCCAGTTTCGCTTCATTAACCTGCCAGTCTCCTAAACCGCTGTTATCATCGTCCCTTTTGCCAAACCATCCGTCATCCATGACTACCATATCAATGCCGAGTCCAGCCGCCTCTTTGGCGAGATTTAAAATCGTCTCTCCGCTAAAATCAAAATATGCCGCCTCCCAGCTATTAATCAGAACAGGTCTTGTCCTGTCCTGGTATCTGCCCCTGCACACATGTTCCCTGATGCATTTGTGATACTGCCTTGAGAGTTTTCCAAAGCCTTCCCCAGAGTAACTGAGAATTGTTTCCGGGATAACCAGTTCCTCCCCTTTCTCCAGCGGATAATGGAAGAAATCACTTTGAAGCCCCATCATGACCCTTGTCTGGTTATACTGGTCTTTTTCCGCCTCGCAAAGGAAATTCCCACTGTAAACCAATACCATGCCATAGCAACTTCCGGCATCTTCCGTGGTATCCCTTCCGGCAACAATAACCGCCGGATTATACTGATGGCTGGAAATTCCCCGGCGGCTTCCAATCACATAATTCCCATGTCCAATTTCCGTGCGCTGGAAATTCCGCTCCATGGCATGTCTTCCATAAAAGCTAATCATGTCATACTTTCCGGCCACAAAGTCCAGACAGGCAGAGGCCGCTTTTTCCACAACGATCCTGTTCTTTCCCTGATTGACAATTCTTGCGCTTCTGGTAATAATATCATCCTTTTCCAAAACCCCGTACAAAAGCTGCACCTGCACCTTACTTACAGAGTCCTCCATAAGGATTTCCAGAGTTTCCGCTTCCTCTTCTCCAGCATATACAGCCGGAAGTCCTTTTAGTCCATACTTTCCCTTTGTGATTTCATGGCTGACATAACGCAGGTCACAACACTCTGAATCGTCCTCATTGCGGATAATCAGTGCGCTGCTGCGGTAATCCCCCGTCCCTATTCCCGGATACTCCTGCGGCAAAACATCCATAGAATACGTCCTGTCTTCCCCTGCATCCGAAGGATTCCCCGAAAATCCCCTGTCATAATACGTCAGAAGATAATCTACACTGCCTGCAATCTTCCCTCCATAATATAAATGCAAAAGAAACCCAAAACCATCTACCTTCATCTGGTAGGTCGTATGGGCTGTCTGCAATGTAAACATCTGATTTTCCTGTTGATAATAAACCGCCATAGTTCACACCACTCCTTATACCTCATATATTTCTACGCATCAACAACTCTGCCCTCTCTCCCTCACAACTTCACCCCAACACCGCTGCCCGCAAAACTCCCCCAGCAATTCTCCATCTCCGCTGCCTGTCTGCTTGCAGAAAATCGCCCCGCAATCCTTCTTAGAAACGATTCAGCTACTCTTAAGCGCTTTCTCTCTCCTCTGCCTGTCAGGAAATGACATAGCTACTCTTAGGCGGCGTATTGCGCCGCCTTTAGAGTAACTTCGTTCCTTTTTTACTTGACAGCGCCATTTACCACGCCGTTCAATATCTGTTTCTGACAAACGATATAGAATATCAGTATCGGTATCAGAGAAAGCAGATAGGATGCAAACGCCAGGTTATAGTTCGTTCCGAACTGCGACTGGAAATTAAGCTGTGCCAGCGGTAATGTATTCTGGTCTGAACCTGCCAGAATAACTAACGGTGTCATTACATCGTTCCAGACTGCCAGCGCCGTAAGCACTGCAACAGTTGCATGCATGGGCCGCATAATAGGGAAAATAATTTTCCAGTATGTGGTCCAGGTAGACGCCCCGTCCACCTTTGCTGCCTCTTCAAGGGCCATCGGTATATTAACCAGATACCCGGAATAAAGAAGCACATTCATGGGCATGTAGAATACCACATACAGAAGGATAACGCCCACCCAGTTTGCCAGTCCCAGTTCTGCTGTCTGTTTTGCCAGAGGCATCATCAGAATTGCAAAGGGCACGAACATACCGCTTACAATGAACAGATAAACAAAGCTGTAAAACTTGCTCTTCGCTTTATTTCTGCCAAGGGCATATCCCATCAGGGAATGAACGGCAAGGGACAATCCAACTGCAACTAATGTAATGAGAAGGCTGTTCCTCAACGAGTGCCAGAAATCTGTGACACGCATTGCTTCTCTAAAGTTATCAAAATTCCAGACTTTTGGCAAGGACAAAATGCCGCTGATGCTGTTGGTCATCTCAGAAGGCTGTTTAAATGCAATTATAACAGTCAAATATAAGGGAAATATAATTGTGGAAAGGCCAAGTATCAAAAGTATCATTGCCGGCCAGTTCGTTTTTCTTTCTATCATAACTGTTCCTCCTTCTTACCGGAAAACTTCATCTGTGCCACGGAAACTGCCACGATTACAATAAAGAATACTACCGCATTGGCGCTCTGGAATCCGAATTGTCCGCCTGACATACCGTTGTTGTAAATCAGGTAGGAAATAGATTCCGTACTCTGTGCAGGGCCGCCCTTGGTCAAAGCCATGATCTGGTCAAATACCATCAGGAAGTTCTTTACGCAAAGCACCATGTTAATGGAAAAGAAGGGAATAATCAGCGGGAAAGTCAAATAGCGGAACTGCTTAAAACCTGTAGCGCCATCAAGTCCTCCTGCCTCATACACATCCTCGGGCACCGTCTGCAGACCTGAAATATAAATAATAGTGTTCATTGCTATTGCCTGCCATGAGCAGACCACCATGATTCCGAACCATGCGGAGTCAGGATTGGAAAGAATGCTTGTGCTCAGGGATTCAGATCCAAGTATGGATGCCAGAGCCGGAAGGATATAGGTGAAGAAATAGTTGAAGATATAACCTACTACCAGCGCTCCTAATATGTTCGGCAGGAAATATGTGCCTCTGAAAAAGCTTTTCGCCCGTATCTTACTGTTTAAAGCCAGCGCCAGAATAAGCGAGATTACATTTACAACCACTGTTGTCACAATCGCCAGCTTAAACGTGAATAAGTATGATTTCCCTACACGTGCATCTGAAAACAAATCTATATAGTTCCTAAATCCAACCCAGCTATAACTCCCAAACCCTTTAAAATTCGTAAAACTGTATATCACGCCGCGAATCAGCGGAATTGTATTAAAGCAGACAAACAACGCCAGTATCGGAATCGTGATAAGTAAAAATGTTCTTTTTCTCTCATTTTTCATAGCATATCCTCTCCTTCATCCTCAATTTCCATGCTCTTTTTCATATTCCTGTACCAGCCTGATGATATCCCTGTTATATCTTTGCCAGTCTGTGTCAAATTTTTGTAAAAATGCATCTACATCCTTATTCAAAAGGAACGTCTGAATCTGTGCGTCAACCGCCATCTCAGAAGGATAGTAGTGATCCTGATAATCTGTCATGTTTCCAGACTCAATATACGCTGTCATCCCGTCCAGCATACCAGACAGTTCAAAGTCTCCCTCTCTGCAGGGAATTGCAATCTGGGCATCAATATATTTCTGCAGATTCTCCTGGGCAATAAGGAAATCCAGCACTTCATAAGCCGCCTCTTTATTCTTGCATCCCTCCATTACGCAGAACTGCAGGTCGATACCTGAATTCAGC
Organism: uncultured bacterium; assembly: GCA_947177425.1. Lineage (GTDB taxonomy): Bacteria > Bacillota > Clostridia > Lachnospirales > Lachnospiraceae > Suilimivivens. Next base: position 10,839 of record CAMWUN010000077.1, on the reverse strand, counting down.
GTGTTTCCTTCTTTCGTATCGCTGGCCGGCATTACAAAAGAATCTATATTCAAGTCAGGATTTACTGACAAAATCTGGGGAATCGCGTAGCTTCCGATAGGATACATAGCGGATTCTCCCCTTGCAAAAGCTGTACAGGCATCATTGTACCCATAAGCAAAAGGGTCGTCAGGCCCGTAAGGTATCAGCTTTAAATACTTCTCCGACACCTCTTTGTATTCCTTGGTAAATGTGGTTTCTCCCCTGTTAACCTGCTTTGCAGCGTCTGCCGGCGCTAAGTCCACTGCCATGGAGTTCCAGGGCGCCAGACAGGTCCATGTATCCTTAAAACCAAAGTAAAAAGGAAGTACGCCCTCCGCCTTGATGCTTTCGCACAGACTCATCAATTCTTCCCAGCTTTCGGGAATCTCCCATCCATGCTCTGCAAACATGTCCTTATTATAAAGAATGCCTGCCGCATTGGCTACATACGGCACTGCAAAAACTCCTTCCTGAGGGACAAATTTCAGCGTCTCATCAATGTCCAGATATGCCTGTTTAATGTTTTTAAGTCCTTCGTAGTCTGAAATATCGGCCAATATTTCCGCATCCACGAAATAGGAATAGTTGATATCACCGCCGATTCCTATAATATCAGGATAGTCTTCCCTGATAAATCTTGTTCTCAGAATCGTCATTGCATCATTTGGAGAACTGATTTTCAGGTGGATATCATCATGGGTGGCGTTAAACTCTTCTTCCACCATTTCAAAATAAGCTGCCGCTTCCGGTTTGTATTGAACAATCTCAATCTCAACCTTATTGTTGTCAGCAGATGTCCCGCATCCCCAGAGGGTCAATGCCGTCATCGCGCAGCACAGTGCTGACCCAAGACATTTAATCCTTTTCCCTTTCATAAAATTCTCTCCTTCTTTTTTTGATAGTGACATTATAACATACCATTATGCTATCAATAAATGGCTATATTTTAGTTATTTTATACCTTTATACTATTTTTTCGCCATATAATTGAAGTCATCTAGCATTTTGGTATATAATACATATATTATTACATTTTGAGGTGATTTATGAGTGAAGTGATTTTTTCTGTTTTTCCAAGCGAGCGTTTTGTGGATTTGGGGTTATACCAGTTTGGATGGGAGCAGTGCGACCCTTCCCACTCTTTTGGCCCTGCCGCCAGAAACCATTATCTGTTCCATTATGTCATTTCCGGCACAGGAACGCTCTATGCCGACAATTCCAAAGGAGAGTCCATCATTTATCAGATCAAAAGCGGACAGGGGTTTATACTTTTCCCGGGCCAAATCTGCACTTATATTGCGGACAAGGAAATCCCATGGGAATACACATGGGTAGAATTTGACGGTCTCCGTGTAAAAGAAACCATAGAATTAGCGGGCCTTAGCCCTGACCAGCCAATTTACAAGGCGCGCTACAAAGATATTGCGGAAACCATGAAAGAAGAAATGCTGTACATTGTAAAGCACAAAACGGAATCCCCCTTTCACCTGATTGGACATCTCTATCTTTTTATCGACTGTCTTCTGCGCTCCTCCACTTCCGCCCAGATAAGCAAAGGCAACAGCCTGCGTGATTTCTATATTAAGGAAGCGTTTTCTTTTATAGAACAGAACTTCCAGAATGACATTTCCGTGGAGGACATTGCCGCATCATGCGGCTTAAACCGCAGCTACTTCGGGAAAATTTTCCACGAAAATACCGGGAAATCCCCCCAGGATTTCCTGATTTCCTACCGGATGACAAAAGCGGCGGAACTTTTAAAGCTGACAAACTTTTCTATTGCAGACATAGGAAATGCAGTCGGCTATCCAAACCAACTGCATTTTTCACGGGCATTTAAAAATGTTTACGGGTCTTCCCCAAGGCAGTGGAGAAATGAAAACAGGCATGTATGAAAACAGCCCTATATCTCAAACTGTGACATCAGTTCTACCATTGTCTCTACCTGAACCTTCTGCTCTTCGCTGACTGCGGCTGTCTCCTGCGATGTTGCCGAATTATTATCGACAGCATCGGAAACCTGTATGGCATTTTCATTCAAATCATGCATGCGTGATGCGTTTTCCTTCAACATCTGCGCAATCTGTTCCATCTTTTCTGTAGCCGCCTTTGCGTCCGTCATTACCAGATTCATATTTTCCGCCGTTTCGTCTGCAATGGAAATACTCCTGTCCATTACTGAAACGGTAGTCTCAATCAGTTCCGTGGTTCTTCCTGCGGCCTTTGCGGACTCGTTTGCAAGATTTTTTACCTGCTCCGCCACAACCGCAAAACCTTTTCCTGCATCTCCGGCTCTTGCCGCTTCAATGGCTGCGTTTAAAGCAAGCAGATTTGTCTGGGAGGCAATCTCCTCAATAGCTTCAATAATCGCGCCAATCTGCTCCGAACACCTGCCAATCTCCTGGATGGATTCTTTCAGTTCCTGCATCTTTTCATTGCCCCTTGCAAGCGTCACACCAGCTTCCGAAGCCATTCTGGCAGAGTCTTCCGCCTCCCGGGTATTTTCTTCTATGCTCCGTGTCATTCCCCCGAATGCGGTCATAAGTTCAGATACCTGCCCGGCCTGCACCGTACAGTTTTCGGCCAAATCCTGCGCAGCACATGCCAGTTGCTCCGAACCGCTGTCAATCTGTCCGGAAACATTCCGTATAGTCAGAAGGGTCTTGCGCATCTTCTCCCCAATCTGCTGGAAAGATTCCTTGATGGATACAAATTCCCCCACATACTCCTGCTTTATCTCTATCTTGTAATTCCCATTCCCCATCTCTTCCAAAGTTTTGGTTATTTCCTCCACCATGCCAAGGAGATTTTTCTTCATAAATCTGATTGCGGCAACCATTTTGCCGACTTCGCTCTCATCCTCTTCCATTGCCAGTTCCGTGTGGAAATTGCCTTCTGCCAGCACAGTCATCTGATCCGATACTTTCTGAATCGGCTCTAAAAGTTCCTTTTCTGAAAACCTTATGGTCCTGACAAATTCCATTACAACATACAGAAAAGAAAATGCAAACAAAATTTCAAAAATAACCTGTAAGACTTTCAGCACCGCCTGCGTCCTACCTTTCCTGTTTAAAATTTCAAGAATCGTTTCATCGGTCTGCCGGCTGATCTTATTAACCGCATTTCCATATTCTGTAGAAAACACACACGCCTGGGCCGCCTCCAGGCTTCCTTCCTGCACATGAGCGATTGCCTCCTTCTCCAACGGCACAAGATTTTCCGACATGGATGCAATCTGGTTTAAGCTGCTCCACTCATCGTCCGTGATATCACAGCTTTTTAAAGTTTCAATGGCATTCTCCCTGTTCCGGTCTTCATTCAGTTCCTTCATATAACCATCATAATATTCCTGATTCCCTGTAACGGCATAAGACTGTATATTATAGGTCAATGTCTTGGAACCAATCCTGTACTGGTTTAAGGCCGCCGTCGTATTAAGCTGCGCATTATGTACTCTTGACATAGTCATATTAAACAAAATGAACCCCAACAGCAATACAACTCCTGTCACCACCGATATCAGAGCCTGTCTCACCAGTTTCTTAAGCTGCGCGGCCTGACTCTTTTTCCCCGGTATCATACTCTCTCTGTTTCCCATAATCCCTCTCCTGTAATTAAATGATATTTTACTGCTGATGATGCTGGGCAAAAGGTGTTGGTAAATGGTCATATTGCACAAAACAGTCGCCGCCTTGTAGACACAACATCACATTTATTATACCTAACAAAAAGAAGCATGGCAATTCCTTTACAGAAAATCTTTCATAATTTCATAGAACCCTGCCTTATTTTTGGTAATAATATACAATGTAGATTCAACAGACCCCATTTGACTGAATCTATTTGCCTTCACTCTGTTCCACGACTTTGAATGACCATTCATTTATATATATAATTATCATGCGGCACAGCCAACAGCCCCGCTGCAAGCAGGCGGGGCTTCATTCTGTTCTTATAGAAATTCATTAATTGTATCTGTAATTGACATCTCCCGAATCCGTTTTGCAGGGGTATACACCGCCGCCGCGCATGATAATGCAACAATCAGCGCAATTACCGCCAGCGGCTCTACCGGGACTCTCCACACACCGCCAAAGTGAGCAATGATCAGTTTCACTGTCATTAACCGGTGGAGGTAAAGCCCTGCCGTGCACCCAATAGCCAGTCCGCATACCGCATAGGTCACGGCTTCCGCTGCAACCATTCCCGTCACCTGACCCACACTCATTCCCACAGCCCGCATGGCGCCGTACTGTTTCATTCTTGCCGACACACTCATGGAAATACTGTTCATGATATTGAAAACTGTAATCAAAGAAATAATTGTAAGGAATCCATAAGCTGCAATCCTAAACACCCAGAAGGAAGAATAATTAGTCTGATTTTCCTCCCGGCGGTCCGCAAATTCATTTTCACCTGCCAGCGCCTGAATTTCAGCAACGGTTTCCTCTGTAATTTCCTTTGTAAACTGCACATTAAGCAATATATAATTTTCCTCTCCCGTAAGCTGCATATATACTTCTTCCGGGCAGACCACCGCAGGACAATTTTCATTTCCCAGCCCTTCTGATACCACACATGCTATTTCCAGTTCTGTATCTCCTATTTTTATTTTGTCCCCAACATTCAGATTACTGTTCCTGTTATAAATGGTCATGGCATAGCCTGAATTGCCGGTAACCTTTGACAGACTACCGCTTACTACGGATTTTTCTGACCACCGGAACATATATTCATCATAAGAAATTAAATCAACGGCCCCCAAAGTACCATTAATATAAGCCGGCGTATTATAAGAGATTCCGTTGCCAAAAACCGCTTCCACACCAGGAAGCCCACTGATTTCATCCTTCAGTTTCCGGCCAATGGAATGGGTATTATCCACACCAGAGATAGAAATATCCGGGTTAAAATCACTTGCTGAAGGAAGCAGCTTCTTTACAAAATCAAGCCCTGCCGAAAAGACCATAAACAACGTCACTGTAAACGCAAATGACAAAGACATGAGAATCAGATTTTTTTTGGCTGACACCGCATGGTGGACGCCAAGCGCGCTTTCCACCTTAAGCAGGCGGGTATCTGCCCCATGGGACAGCTTCTGCCCTGTTTCTGCATTGCCTGTTACCGCTGCCACGGGGGATACCCCTGCTGCCCGCCTGGCAGGAGCATGGGCGGCAAGCAGTACGGTGACAACACCTATCAAAACGCCGCATACAATTCCAAGCGGGCTGAAGCGGAAAGACATTTCAGCAAATTCACCGCCTGCCAGTTTTTTCAGGAGTATACATGCCATCCAGGTAAATACAGTGCCCAGCCCACACCCAATGGGAATAGCTGTCTTACACCAGTTCAAAGCTTCCAGCCGGACAAAACGCATGACCTGTTTCCTGCTGGCGCCAATACAGCGCATCATTCCAAAAAACTTTGTCCTCTGGGAAACATTGCTGTTCATACAGCTTGAAATCATCAGTACGCCGGCGGTCAGTATCATGAGGAAAACCACCGCCGCCGTGGGGTACAGGCTTGTCATCTGCTGCCTGGTGCTTGCCCCTGCCAGCCCCAGGACTATGGTATTTTCCTTTACATTTCCATCCCCTAATCCGTACTGCTCCTTCAAACCGGCAATCGCCTTTTTCAGTTTCGTTCCTTTAGCAAACTGGACATAATACACCGGACTTCTTTCTTCCCCATTGACCGCGCAGATGCCTGCAAGGGCACTCAAATCCATATATCCGCAGATACCGTCGATATCCTTGTTATACACCGAATCATCCCCGCAAAACCCGGATATCATGTAATCAAAACTGCCTGCCGGGGTGTCTATGGTAATACATTCTCCTACATGAAGCCCGAATTTTTCCTTTGCATCCATGCTAAGCATTATTTCATTTCCATTCCGGGGATAATCCCCTTCTGTATCATAATTTCTGATATCATACACATAGGCCGGCTCCGCTCCATACAAAATGATTCTTTTATCATTGGCCGTATACCACCCTTTATCCGTATCTTCTCCGAATGCCTGGTACCACGCTGTCACAGCCACATCGCTCTGCCCTGCAATTCTGGACGCTTCCTCTTTTGATATGCCGCTTAAAATGATATGGTAATTCCCATGACGTTTTATGTTGCTTTCCTCTTCCGCCTTTGACCAGATTTCCACCATGGAAAAAATGGAGGTCACCAAAAATACTGCAAGAATGATGCAGATCAGCGTCAGACGGTTCTGCTTTCTGCGTACTTTTGCCGAAATGGGAATCAGGTCAAGATAACTTTTCATACAGGCAGTTTTCATTCCGAACACCTCCCCAAATCGGTCAGCACACCGTCCGCCACCTGTAATACCCGGTCTGCGGTCTGGGCAATGCTGCGGTTATGGGTAATCATGATGATAGTCTGCTCATATTTTTTGGATGTTTCCTTAAGCAGGGTAATTACTTCGCTGCTGTTCTGGGAATCCAGATTCCCTGTCGGCTCATCTGCAAGAATCAGCGCAGGACGTGTAATAAGCGCGCGCCCGATTGCCACCCTCTGCTGCTGCCCGCCGGACAACTGGCTGGGCAGATGATTACGCCGTTCCTTTAAATTCAGCACGCCAAGCAAATCATCCAGATACTTTCTGTCCGGCTTCTGATAATCGAGAAGCACCGGGAAAATAATGTTCTGCTCAACCGTCAGTTCCGGTATCAGATTAAATGCCTGAAAAATAAATCCGATATTCCTCCTGCGGAAAATGGTAAGGCTTCTTTCTTTCATGGAAAAAGTGTCCCTGCCGTCAATCAGCACCTTTCCCGATGTAGGCACATCCAGCGCTCCTATCATATTAAGCAGGGTACTTTTACCGGAACCGGATTCCCCGACCACCGCAACAAATTCGCCCTTGGGAACGGAGAAACTGACATTCTTCAATGCATGTACAGCCGTTTCCCCACTGCCGTAGGTCTTGGAAATTGATTTCACTTCTAATAAATTCATATAATTGCCACCTTTCTTTAACTGAATTCTATTAAAAGAATACCATCCTAATCTTACAGCAATGTGACAGCAAAGCTACAATTTTGTAAGGAAAAGTATAACAAATCACTCCAAAAAATTTATTACAAAGGCAGTGCCGCTTCCCAAAACGCTGTCCACCTCAATAGTACCGTTATGGGCTTCCACCACCCCTTTCGCAAGAGGCAGCCCAAGCCCGGTTCCCTGCGTATCTTTAGAAAAACGGCTGCGGTAAAATCTTTTAAAAATATGGTGCAGATCCTCCGGATGGATGCCGCATCCATTGTCTCTCACAGTAATCTGGACAACAGATATAAAGGTCTTCCATTCAATATAAATGCTGTCTCCTTCCTTCGTATGCTCAAAGGCATTTTTGACAATATTGCTTACGGCTTCAACCAGCCAGTCACGATCACAGAAAAACGTGATATCGTCAGCGCCGGATAAAACCATTTCCTTCTGTTCCTGTTTTGCCCGATATGCAAAATGTAGTTCAATATCTTTCATCATATCGGCAACATTTTCTTTATTTCTGTCAAAAATTATAAAACCAGCGTCCAGTTTTGCAATCTTAAGCATGTTCTGTATCAGTGTCTCAATCCTGTCCAGCTCCCGCTCGGACAGCATGGCACATTCCATGACAGTCTCCTGTTCCCCGGTCTCCTCCTGTAACAGGCTGTTATAGATATTCAGGGCTGCAAGGGGGGTTTTCAATTGATGGGAAATATCAGAAATTATATTTTTTAAAGATTCTTTTGTTTTTTGCTCCTTTGCCGCATGGGCGCTCAATACGGATGCCAGAGTATTTATAGATTGAAACAGCCTGTACAGCTCCCCGTCACTGTCGCAGTCAATACGTGCATCGGTATCCCCGTCGAGATAAGCATTGATTTTTGCGACAGCTTCCTCCATAATCTTATCTTGTCTTTGGACATACCTGATGCAGACTGCCAATATGCTGCTTATTGCCAGCACAGAAACCAGCAGCAGCCATAAGGCGCAATTTCCTTCTACATGAAACAACCGTACAATAAGCTGTGAAACAAGGAGGAAGCATACACCGGTAACAGTTATGGCAAAGAAAGATTGTTTTATATTTTTATCTGCAAATATTCTCATAACTCACCTTAATCACATTGTCAGCTTACCACATTCCATTTATATCCCATACGCCGGATTGTCAGAATCATCTGGGGTTCGCTGGGGTTATCTTCCACTTTTATCCTCAGTCTGCGGATATATACGGTGAGGGTATTGTTATCAATATAGTTGCCCTCGCTGTCCCACAGTTTATCCAGGATTTTTTCCTTGGACAATACGGTGTTGGGATTCTGCATCAGCAGACACAACAGTTTATACTCCCCTGCTGTCAAATCCAAGAGTTCCCCGTTTTTATATGCCTGCCCCTTTAACAGAAGCACACAAATCCCATTGGACTGTAATTCCGTTTCCGCCGCCCCGAAATCCTTTGCCCGGCGCAGCAGCGCCTGAATCCTTGAAAAAAGCACCCCCAGCTTAAAGGGCTTGGTAATATAGTCATCGCCCCCTATGTCCAGCCCTGTAATGATGCTCATCTCCTCATCCGATGCGGTAAGAAAAATAATAGGTACCTTGGAGGCTTTCCGCACATTTTGGCAGAATTCAAAGCCGGAACCGTCAGGCAGAGAGACATCCAGAACCAGTAAATCATACCGTCCTTCCGACCAGACTGCATCGGCTTCCTTCATTGTCCTTGCAATATCCAGTTCAAATCCCTGCTTCTTAAAAGCAAGGGAAAGTCCATTGATCAGACTCAAATCATCTTCCAGAAGCAATATCCTGCTCATGTCTGCTACCCTTTCTCAAAATTTAAAAATAGTGATATGGCATGATAAAATTATCACACCTATATCACTATTATATACAGGACAACATGCCAAAGGCAAATTACAATTTTGTAATTTTTCCATTACTGTTCACACAGACCTGCGCATTTACTGCGCTGGTCGTAAGAAAATGATTCGAGAGTGCAAAAATCCCATTGCCGAAGGCAATTTTCAATGGATTTTTGCATGTTACTGGTCACGGAGCGGACAGTAACACTTTTCAGGCAGGAAAGCACGGCAATTCCATTTTTTCTATCACACAGCTATGAGGCCTATCTTTATTATTCCTGTCATAGTTTATTCCCGCCAGAAGAATTTGTCCGGTATACCCCTCAAGTGCCTGAATATAATGTCTGTCCTTTATCTGTTGTATGGCCGTATATGCAGTTTTGTCATATTTCAGTTCTACAACAAGTGCAGGTTTGCCCGAGCATGGCAACGGCAAAAAGATAACATCCGCAAACCCGTGCCCAGCAGGCATCTCCCTAATAAGTCTGTAATCCTTCCTTGCACTGTAATATGCCAGTCCGATAGCGCACCCAAGGGAATTTTCATCATTGTAAGTCAGTATGGACGCCACTTCCGTATGCGCCCTGTCAAGCCCTTCTGCCACACTTTTTTCATCTCCACTTAAAGTATCTGCCAGAAGTTTTTCTGATGCTTTTAATATACGCATAATCTCTGACCATCCACCTGTGTTCATGGCATTTTCAAATTCCATAATGATTTCCTTATTGGGAATAAAAGCCTCTTCCGTCCCCGAGTCATATCCCAAATAACCCAGATGGATTAATAACGTAAGCACATCATCCTTAACATGAAAATTGCGCATATCATTCTGGAAGCTGCGTGTATTGACTTTCACATATTCGCCCCCAAGCATCTTCACAATATCTGCACGGAGCCCGTCAAAATCCATATCAATATAAGTTTTCAGTGCATCATAAGTTTCCGTGGAAGTCCAGTAATTTGAATAATCCTGACAGGTCATTGCCGCTACAACAGATTTTGGATTGTATATATGCTTATATTTTCGGAATCTGTATCCGTCATACCAGCTACTGATTATGTCAAAATCCATATGAAACTGCCCGCACAGCGCTTTTACCTCATCCTCTGTAAAACCTGTATATTCCTCAAAAGCATACTGGTTCGTCATTGAATATTCCCAAAACATATTAAGGGCAGAGTGCTGCCCATATTTTTTTACAGGAAGAATCCCAGTCATATAAGCCAAAGCCACATAAGGCTGGTCTTTTAAAAGATTTCGCAAAAAGTCAAGATACTGTTTCTGTATAACCTCTGACTCCTGCCTTTCACGCATCACACAGTCCCACTCATCTATAAGAAAAATAAACTGTTTATCTGTTTTTGCATAGATTCTCCTCAGGGTGGCTGCAAGCCCCATATCCTTCTTTTTCAAAACTTCCCCATATTCCTCAAAAAGTTCTTCACATACCTCCTGCTCCAGATATTCCGTCACTTTTCCTGAATCGGATTCTATCAGAAACTGCTGCATATTCAGGAAAATAACATCGTACTGATTCAGGCAGTTCTGAAATGTCCCATCATTTTCTATATAAAGTCCTTTGAATAACTCTGCCGAATCACAGCCCCGGCTGTAATAAGCGGCAAGCATTTTAAGGGCCATGGACTTTCCGAAACGCCTTGGCCTGCTGATACAGATATATTTTTGTTCTGTACCGATAAGTTCATTCGTACATGCAATCAGCCCCGTCTTATCCACATAGATTTTAGAACGGACCGACTCCCAGAAACCTTTATTCCCCGGATTCAGATAAATACCCATACGCCGCATCTCCCGTCATTTTCTTATCTAAATTATAATGTACCGGCATCAAAAACTCAATGCAATTCTGAATAGGGAAATCTCTGAAGCATAACAAAGTTACTGTTCACACAGACCTGCGCATTTACTGCGCTGGTCGTAAGAAAGTGA